>NZ_JBFBEM010000011.1:100187-346411 GCF_040683675.1 Streptomyces sp. NPDC093252
CAGGGCCCGGGAAAGCGGCACGCGGCCAGACAGCCGGAACAGGGACACGCCCGGGAATCCGGCACGGAACCGGGAAACCGGCACAGGGCCCGGGAAAGCGGCACGCGGCCAGACAGCCGGAACAGGGACACGCCCGGGAATCCGGCACGGAACCGGGAAACCGGCACAGGGCCCGGGAACCGGGGCGGGGCCCGGGAACCGGGGCGGGGCCCGGGTATCGAGGCCAGGGCCGGACGGCCTCGGCCTCACCCGCGTTGTGGGACGCCGAGTTCGAACCAGGTGGTCTTGCCCCGGCCCGCCGGGGAGCTGCCCCAGGACGAGGCCAGGGCGTCCACGATGAGCATGCCCCGGCCGGACTCGGCATCGGCGTCGCCGGTGTCGCCGGGGCCCAGGTCGGCGACCAGCAGCGGTGGCCGGGGGTCGCTGTCGCGGACCTCGACCCGCAGATGGTCGGGGTACTCCCGCAGCCGTACGTCCACATCGCTGTCGGCGTGGACCAGGGCGTTGGTGACGACCTCGGTCAGCAGCAGCTCCAGTTCGTCCTGGAGTCCGGCGAGCCCCCAGCCGGGCAGCAGATCCTGCACATAGTGCCGCAGCCGTCCGACATGGCGCAGGTCGCGGCGCTGCACGAAGACCTGGGCGACCCTGCCGTACGGGCTCTCGCTGTGGCCGTCGTAGCGGACCAGGAGCAGGGCGAGGTCGTCGTCGCGCAGGGCGGCGGAGCCGGTCTCGCCGACGAGCCGGTCGGCGAGGATCTCCAGGTCCTCGTGCCGGCCGCCGGTGAGGGTCGCGCTCAGTCGGGCGAGGCCGGTGTCCACGTCCCGGTGACTGAGGTCGAGCAGGCCGTCGGTGAAGAGGGCGACGACCGAGCCGGGGGTCAGCGCGCACTCGGTCTGGACGTAGTCCGACTCGGCGTCCACGCCGAGCGGCGGGCCGACCTGGACCTCGCAGCTCAGGCTCCGGCCCTCGGCGTCGGTGAGGACCGGGACGGGGTGCCCGGCGGAGGCCAGGGTGGCGGTGCCGGTGGCGAGGTCGAGCCAGAGGCAGCAGCAGGTGGCGAAGTGGTTGGTGTCGAGCGCGCTGAGCAGCCGGTTGCTGCGGACCAGCACCTCGGCGGGGTCGTGGCCCTCGGTGGCGTAGGCGCGGACGGCGCTGCGGAGCTGGCCCATGGTGCCGCCGGCCTCCAGGCTGTGGCCCTCGACATCGCCGATGACCAGGCCGACCCGGTCGCCGGGCAGCCGGATCATGTCGTACCAGTCGCCGCCGACCTCGGCGCCGACGTCGGCCGGGAGATAGCGGGCGGTGGAGACGATCTCGGGGAGGTGCGGCAGGGTGCGGGGCAGCAGGCCGTGCTGCATGCTGCGGGCGATGAGGTGCTCGCGCTCGTAGGCGCGGGCTCGCTGGAGGGACTGGCCGACCTGACCCATCATGATCATGAGGGCGGAGAGATCGGCGTCGTGCAGGACGCCGGGGCGCTCGGCGGCCAGGACGCAGCAGCCGGCCGCGTGGCCGTCGGCGATCAGCGGCAGGAACAGCCAGGCGCACCGGTCGTCGTCGTAGCGGTCCAGCCCGGGGTAGGCGCGGTGGAGGTCGGTGGCGGACGGGTGGAACAGCATCCGCAGTCCCACGGTGGCGTCGGCCTCCGGGGAGCGTCCGGTGAGGACGAGTCCGTCCAGGCCGCGCAGTTCGGAACGGGAGAACCCGGCGGACCCGGCGACCCGCAGCCGTCCCCGCTCGGTCAGGCACAGGGCCATCGACCGCCCGCCGAACGGCCGGACCACCTCGGTCAGGGCGGTGGCGAGGACGTCCCGGACGGTCGTGGCGGAGGTGAGGCCGGTGGCGAGCCGCTGGAAGCGGTAGAGGAAGCCCGTGCTGGAGGCCGGTCCCCAGGGTTCGTCGACGGTCTCGGGGATGAAGACCGGCGCGGGGGGCGGTTCCATCCGGGCGCCCTGTCCGGCCAGCCGTTCCAGTTCGAGGCCGAGCCGCTCGGCGGCGATGATGAGGTACTCGACGGTTTCGTCGCCGGTCGCGCGGGGCGGGGCCCAGCGCAGGGTGAGCGCGCCGAAGCGGCGCCGCTGGGTGCGGATCGGCACCGAGATCACATTCATCGCGTAGGGCACGAACTGGAAGACCGCGGGCTCGCCGCGCATCAGGTCGCGGATACGGGCCTCGTCCCACTGGACCGGGCGGCCGGCGCAGTGGGCGATGGCGGTGGCGAACCGGGTGTCGTCGCAGGGCATGCCCGGGGTGATGGTGAAGCCGAGCAGGGTGTCGACGGACATCGCGGGCAGCAGCATCGGGGTCACACCCTGACCATCCACGTGGTGACCGGCACTGCCGGTCACCAGGTAGATGGTGCTGGTCGCGGGGCTCAGCGCCACATGGACGCCGCGCAGGGTCTGGGCCAGAGACATGTCCCGTTGCCCGTCCAGCAGGGCCCGGCGCCGCTCGTCGCGCGGGCTGGGATCGCCTTCCATGCGTTCCATGCTATGCCCGACATGCACATGTACGCCCTGGTGTGTTCTGTCGATCCGGCGACGGACTCCCGGCGCCAGGCTCCGGCCCAGGACCGCCCCTCTCCCCACTCCCGGCCTCTCCCGGCTCCCGGCTCCCGGCTCCCCGCTCAGGACCGCCCGGCCGTGGCCCGGGCCTGCCGGGACAGGACCATGCGGGTGGACAGCAGGGTGGCGGCGGAGACCAGCACCACGAAGCCCAGCATGACCACCTTGGCCGACACGAACTGGGTGGCCACCCCCAGGCCCACCACGGGCACCGACAGCCCGATGTAGGCGCCCAGGTAGAACCCGGCGAGCACCTCGGCCCGGGACTCGGGCGGGGCGGCGGAACCGGCGGCGCCCATCCCGCCCCGGAAGGCCAGCCCGCTGCCCGCTCCGGTCAGCACCCCGCCGATCACGAAGACCGCGAGGCTGGGCAGCCACATGCCCGTGACCAGCAGGACGAGTCCGGGCAGCAGCAGGAACGGGCCGGTGCGCAGGGTGGTGGCCAGGTCGGCGCGGCTCAGCGCGACCTGGGCACCGGCACCCGCGGCGAAGGCGGCGAAGGCGACTGCTCCGGCGACGGCGTGCGACTCCTGGTGCAGGGTCGCGGCGAGGAAGCCCGGGGCCAGCGAGGTGAAGACACCGAAGACCGAGAAAGCGGCCAGCGCGGTGGCGGTGGCGGCGAGGAACAGCCCGCGCGCCGGGGCCGGGACGGCGATGCGCTGCGGCCGGTAGCGGGGCGCGGGGCGGGGCCGGTCGACGGTCTCGGGCGCCACCGCGATCAGCACGGCCAGCACCAGCAGCGCGGCACCGAAGACCAGGAACGGCAGCCTCAGCGGATCGGGGGCGTACTGGGCGAGGAACCCGGCGACCAGCGGGCCGAAGCCGATCCCGCCGAGGTTGGCGGCGATGGCGACGACCTGGGCCCGGTGCGGGGAGGCGGACGGACGGGCGCGCAGATGCAGTTCGGCGAGATAGGCGGTGGCGGTCGCGGTGGTCAGGCCGATGGCGACACCGCTGATGATCCGGGCGACGACCAGGCCGGTGAGACCCGGCTCGAACAGGAAGATCACCGAGGCGGCCGTGCCGAGCAGCAGCGCGGGCACGAGCATCCGCTTGCGGCCGAAGCGGTCGGAGAGATGCCCGGCCAGGAAGAGGCTGGCGATGACGCCGACCGCGTACACCGCGAAGACGAGGGTGACGGTGAGCGTGGAGAAGTGGTCGCGCCGCTGGTAGAGCACGTAGAGCGGGGTCGGGACCGCCGAGAAGCCCATGGTGACCAGGAAGGCGGCGGTGGCGGCCCAGAAGCCGAAGGAGTGGTGCCGGCTGCCGGTGGGGGTGCCGGAGTCCTGGGGGGACGGTGGGGTGCGGGTGTCGCTCGCGCCGCTGACGGACGTCGTGAGGGGTGCCATGAGGGATGCCATGAGGGATTCCCCTTGCGGGAGGCGGGGTGATTGCCGCGCGTCGTCGTCACGGCCTGCACCCACAGAGTGCTCCGGGATGGTTATGCTGTCCAACGAAAAGATCGCATCGCTGTCATTGATGCCATGCATGACAAGCGGTGCAGGTCAGGCCGGGTCCGGCACCGGAGGGAACCGTGGAGCTTCGGCATCTGGAGCACTTCGTGGCGGTCGCGGAGGAGAGCAGCTTCACCCGGGCCGCGGCGCGGCTGTATCTGGGGCAGTCGGCGCTGTCGGTGTCGGTGCGGTCGCTGGAGCGCGAGCTGGACAGCCGGCTGTTCGACCGCTCGACCCACCATGTGCGGCTGACCGACGCCGGCCGGGCGCTGCTGCCGGAGGCGCGGGCGGTACTGCTGGCCGCCGAGTCGGCCCGGGACGCGGTGGCCGCCGTCCGGGGCGGGGTGCGGGGCTCGGTGCGGGTCGGGATCATGCACGCGATGACGATGATCGACTTCGCCGGGCTGCTGACCCGCTACCACCGCGAGCACCCGCGGGTACGGATCGTGCCGGGCGCGGCGCAGAACGGTTCGGTGGAGCTGGTGGCCCAGGTCCTCGACGGCCGTCTGGATCTGGCGTTCGCGGCGCTGCCCGGTGACTATCCGGCGGGGCTGACGGTCCATCCCCTCACCTCCGAGCCGATGCTGCTGGCCTGTCCGGAGGACCACCCCTTCGCCGCCCGCGACGCCATCGGCCTCGCCGAACTCGACGGCCTGCCGTTCGTGGACTTCCCCGAGGGCTGGGGCATCCGGCTGAGCGCGGACCGGCTGTTCCGGCGGACGGGGATCGGGCGGACGGTGGGCGTGGAGGTGGCCGATGTGCCGACGGTGGTCGAACTGGTCCGCGCGGGCTTCGGGTTCGCCTTCCTGACGGCGACCCTGGCGGCGGGCTCGCGCGGCGGGGTCGGGCTGCGCCCGGTCCGGCCCGAGCCGCTCTTCGTCACCTCGCTGGTGACGGCGTCGGACCGGCGCCCGTCGGCGGCGGCGCGCGCGCTGATCGACCTGGTACGGAGGGAGTATCCGGCGCCGGAGGGGCGGGGGGCGGGCTGAGGGCGGGGCGGGGTACCGGCTGAGGGCGGGGCCGCCCGCGCGAGACGGTCGCCCGGATCGCCGCCGCCGAACTCGACGCGGCTGGCGGCCCCGACGTGCTCCTCGGGCACGTCGCGCTTGGAGATCCGGGTCCTGGAGAACGGCCTCGCCCCGGACGAGCCCGACGGAACGCGACCGGGCCGCCCCGACCGCCCTCCTCACCGGATTCGCGGCGGATTCGCGGCGGGCTCTACGCCCCGCTGCTCACCGGGACCCCGTAACCGCCACCCGCCCCGGCGGCCTCGACCGCCCGCCTCCCCGCCCGGCGGTTACGCTGAGCGCATGCCGTCGAGACGCCGTACCGCACGCCAGACCGATCTGCTGGAACGGCTGGTGGCGCTGCTGGCGGCGGAGGGTTTCGCGTCCTTCACCCTCGACGAACTGACCGAGCGGCTGCGCTGCTCCAAGACCACGCTGTACCAGTTGGCCGGCAGCAAGCAGGAACTGGTCCGCGAGGCGGTGAAGCACTACTTCCGCGAGGCCACCAAGGTCGTCGAGCAGCAGGTGGCGGACGCCTCGGCGCCCTCGGAGCGCGTGGTGGTCTATCTGAACGCGGTGGCCGGGCAGCTCAAGCCGCTGTCCCGGCGGTTCCTGGACGACATGGCCGCCTTCGAACCGGCCCGCGAGGTCTATGAGGCCAACACCCGGATCGCGGCGGAGCGTCTGCGGCAGCTCATCACCGAGGGCGTGGCGGCGGGCGCCTTCCGCGATGTGCACGCGGCCTTCGTGGGGGAGGTCGTCGCCGCGACGATGCAGGAGATCCAGCGCGGCGAGATCGCCACCCGCACCGGCCTCACCGACTCGGAGGCGTACGCGGAGCTGGCGTCGCTGATCGTGCACGCCGTCTCCCCCTGACCCGGTCACCGGCCCCGTCGGGGTCGCGCACCCACTCCTTACTCCTTGCCCCTTGCCCCTTGAGCAGGCCCGCGAGGGCACCCGTGGATCCGGCGCGGGGCAGCATGGCGTCACCGTACCTCAAGCGATACTGTTGTATCGCTTCGAGTATCAATAACCCAGCGACCAACCACACCGGCCCAGTGCCAGGACCCAGGACCGGGGGACCCCATGCCCGCCACCCGTACACTCCCCACGCCGGAAGCCGTCGACCTGATCGGGCTGACCCGTGAGCTGGCCGCGAAGGAACTCGCGCCGCGGGTCGCCGAGGCCGAGGCCGAGGAGCGGTTCCCCCGCGAGGTCTTCCGCACCCTCGGCCGCGCCGGGCTGCTGAGCCTGCCCTACCCCGAGGAGTACGGCGGCGGCGACCAGCCCTACGAGATCTACCTCCAGGTCCTGGAGGAGATCGCGTCGGTGTGGTCCAGCGTCGCGGTCGGCGTCTCCGTGCACGCGCTGTCCTGCTACGCGCTGGCCGCCTTCGGCACCGAGGAGCAGAAGCGGGAGTGGCTCCCCGACCTCCTCGGCGGTGAACTGCTCGGCGCCTACGCCCTGTCCGAGGCGCACGCGGGCTCCGACCCCGGCGCCATGCGCACCCGGGCCGTCCGCGACGGCGGCGACTATGTGCTGAACGGCGCCAAGGCATGGATCACCCACGGCGGCCACGCCGACTTCTACACCGTCATGGCCCGCACCTCCGAGGACCGTTCGCACGGCATCTCCTGCTTCCTGGTCCCGGCCGGCACCCCCGGTCTGATCGCCGACCCGCCCGAGCGGAAGATGGGCCTCACCGGCTCCGCCACCGCGACGATCCAACTGGAGGACGTCCGGATCCCGGCCCGGCGCCGGATCGGCGCGGAGGGCCAGGGCCTGCGCATCGCGTTCGCCGGACTGGACTCCGGGCGGCTCGGCATCGCCTCCGTCGGGGTCGGGCTCGCCCAGGGCGCGCTGGACCACGCGGTGCGCTACGCCCGCGAGCGGGAGACGTTCGGGCAGGCCATCATCGACCACCAGGGCCTGCTCTTCGTCCTCGCGGACATGGCCGCCGCCGTCCAGTCCGCCCGCGCCACCACCCTCGCCGCGGCCCGGCTGCGGGACCAGGGGCTGCCGTTCGGCACCGAGGCCGCGGTGGCCAAACTCGTCGCCACCGACAACGCGATGAAGGTCACAACGGACGCGGTCCAGGTGCTGGGAGGCTACGGATACACCCGTGACTTCCCGGTCGAGCGCTATATGCGCGAGGCCAAGGTCATGCAGATCTTCGAAGGCACCAACCAGATCCAGCGGCTGATCATCGGCCGCGGACTGAAGCACGACGACCGAGGCGACCTGCGGGTCCGGAACCAGGAGAACTGATGCGCATCGACCAGACCGCCGCGATCGTGACCGGCGGAGCGTCCGGGCTGGGGGCCGCCACCGCCGCGGCCCTCGCCAAGCAGGGGGCCCAGGTCTTCGTCCTGGACCTCACGGCGGGCGACGCGGGCGACACCGGCCCCGGCAGCATCACCTATCTCACGACCGACATCACCGACCCGGAGGCCGTCCGGGAGGCGGTCGCCACCGCCGCCGGGAGCGGCGCCCCGCTGCGCACCGCGGTCAACTGCGCCGGTATCGCGCCCTCGATGCGGATCCTCGGCAAGAAGGGCGTGCACGACCTCGCCCTCTACGCCAAGGTGATCCAGGTCAATCTGATCGGCACCTTCAACGTCCTGGCGCTGGCGGGCGAGGCCATCGCCCGGACCGAGGCCGACGAGCACGGCCAGCGCGGCGTCATCGTCAACACCGCGTCGGTCGCCGCCTACGAGGGCCAGGTCGGGCAGGCCGCCTACTCCTCCTCCAAGGGCGGCGTCGTCGGTCTGACCCTGCCCGCCGCCCGCGACCTCGCCCAGTACGGCATCCGGGTGTGCACCATCGCCCCCGGCATCGTGGAGACCCCGATGCTGGCCACCATCTCCGAGGAGTTCCGTGCCTCCCTCGCCGCCGGGGTGCCCTTCCCGCAGCGTCTGGGCCGCCCCGACGAGTACGCCCAGCTCGCCCTCGCGATCATCGAGCACGACTACCTCAACGGCGAGACCATCCGCATGGACGGAGCCCTGCGGATGGCTCCGCGCTGACCCGGCAGCGGAACGACCGGGACCGTCGCCGGGGCCGGGACCGGGAGAACCACACAACGCAACCTTGTTGCGCTAAACTACCCGGATGACCACCTCGTTCCAGCGGGCCCGGCGCCCCGAGCACAAGGAACGGCGCCGCCAGGACATCCTGGACGCCGCCGCCACGCTGGGGCGCCGCGACGGCGTACGGGCGGTGACCCTCACCGACCTGGCCGCCGAGGCGGGGGTGCACAAGTCGGCCGTACTGCGCTACTTCGAGTCGCGGGAGGCGGTGTTCCTGCTGCTCACGGCCCAGTCCTGGCAGGACTGGGCGGACGCGGTCGAGGACCGGCTGACCGGCCCGGCCGATCCGCGCGAGATCGCCGCCGCCCTGGCCGGCACGCTCGCCGACCGCCCCCTGTTCTGCGATCTGCTCGCCCACGCCCCCCTCCATCTGGAGCGGGGCGTGTCGCAGCAGGAGGTCCGCGCCTTCAAGGTCACCACCTTCGAGGCCGTCGACCGCCTGATCGGCGCCCTCACCACCGCCCTGCCGGGCCTCACCCGGCCCGGGGCCGTCGATGTGATCGCCGGGGTGACGGGGATGGCGGGTTCCCTGTGGCAGACCGCCAACCCCCCGGACACCCTGGCCCGCCTCTACGCCGAGGACCCGGCGTTCGCCCACACCCCCGTGGAGTTCGCCCCGCGCCTGGAGCGCCTGACGGCCCTGCTGCTGACGGCAACGGCCCAGGAAGCTCAGGACCAGGACCGATAACGCAACCGCCCCGCCCTCACAACCCGGCGATCGCGTTCCACCGCTTCCCGAACTCCACCCGCTCCTGCGAGGTGATGTCCCGCGCGATGGACAGGCGCGCCCGCATCGCGTCGTCGGGGAAGATCAGCGGGTCCTCGGCGAGGGCGGCGAGTTCCTCGTCGCCGGAGGAGGCGAGGACATCGCGCGCGGCCGGGACCGGGCACACATAGTTGACCCACGCGGCCAGTTCGGCGGCGACCTCGGGCTCGTAGTAGTAGTCGATGAGCCGCTCGGCGTTGGCCTTGTGGGCGGCGAGGTTGGGGATCATCAGCGACTCGGCCCACAGCTCGGCGCCCTCCTCGGGGACGACGAACTCGATGTCGGGGTCGTCGGCCTGGAGCTGGATCACATCGCCGGAGTACGCCTGGCAGGCGAGGACGTCCCCGCTGGAGAGGTCCTTGATGTAGTCGTTGCCGGTGAAGCGGCGGATCTGCCCGCTGCGCACCTGCCGGTCGACCTGGTCGCAGACCTGGTCGAAGTCGCGGGCGGTCCAGCGGGTGATGTCGACGCCGTTGCCCAGCATCAGCAGCGCGAACGCCTCGTCCAGCCCGGACAGCAGGGTGACCCGCCCCTTCAGGTCCTTCGCCCAGAGGTCCGAGACGTGCCGGATCTCCCGGCCGAGCCGCCGCCGGTTGTAGGCGATGCCGGTGATGCCGGACTGCCAGGGGACGGTGAACTTGCGGCCGGGGTCGAAGGCGGGCGAGCGCAGCAGCGGATCCAGATACTGGGTGACATGGGGCTGCCGGGCGCGGTCCATCTCCTGCACCCAGCCGAGCCGGACGAACCGGGCGCACATCCAGTCGCTGATGACGATGAGGTCGCGGTCGGTGGCCTGATGGTTCATCAGGGAGGGGCTGATCTTGCCGAAGAACTCGTCGTTGTCGTTGATCTCCTCGACATAGTCGACGGTGATCCCGGTCCGCTTCTCGAAGGCGTCGAGAGTGGGCCGTCGGGCGCTGTCCTCGTCGTCGGTGTCGATGTAGAGCGGCCAGTTGGCGAACACCAGCCGCTGATCCCGCGCCGAGCGGTCGGCCCCGGCGCGGTCCCCCGGCGCGACATAGGCGGCGGGCACCCCGCACCCGGCGAGCGCCCCGAGCAAGGCACCCCCACCGACCCCGCGCAACAGAGTCCGACGGGACACCCCGGAAGAGTTCATAACCACCATCCCCGCAGCATGCGCCGCCGCCGGGACCCCAAACAACAGACGCAGCGTCAAGCGGACGGGGCCGTACAAGACACCTTGTCGAAGACGCCCTCAAGGGGCGCTGGGGGTACCCCCTCTGGGGGAGGAACTGCGCGACCAGCCACAACCGGCCCGCAGTCCCCCGCGATGGCTCAACCACCCAACCCCTCCCGGGACTGATCAGCCCAGGGACGTCATCACATGCTTGATCCGCGTGTAGTCATCGAACCCATAACCGGAAAGGTCCTTGCCGTACCCCGACTTCTTGAACCCCCCGTGGGGCATCTCCGCCACCAGAGGAATGTGCGTGTTGATCCACACGCACCCGAAGTCCAGCGCCTTGGACATCCGCATCGCGCGCCCGTGGTCCTTCGTCCACACCGACGACGCCAGCGCGTACTCCACGCCGTTGGCCCACTCCACGGCCTGCGCCTCGTCCGTGAACGACTGGACCGTGATGACCGGCCCGAACACCTCGTTCTGGATGATCTCGTCGTCCTGACGGAGCCCCGACACCACGGTCGGCGCGTAGAAATACCCGGTCTCGCCGACCCGGTGGCCACCGGCCTGCACCTTGGCGTGGGCCGGAAGGCGGTCGATGAAGCCGGAGACCTGGGCGAGCTGGTTGGGGTTGTTGAGCGGGCCGTACAGCACATCCTCGTCGTCCGGCTGCCCGGTCTTCGTGGCCGCGGCGGCAGCCGCGAGCGCGGCGACGAACTCGTCGTGGACGGACTCCTGGACCAGCACGCGCGTGGCGGCCGTACAGTCCTGGCCCGCGTTGAAGTAGCCCGCGGTGGCGATGTCCTCGACGGCCTTGGCGATGTCGACGTCCTCGAAGACGACGACCGGCGCCTTGCCGCCCAGCTCCAGATGGACCCGCTTGACGTCCTTCGCGGCGGACTCGGCGACCGAGATGCCGGCGCGGACCGAACCGGTGATGGAGGCCATCGCCGGGGTGGGGTGCTCGACCATCAGCCGCCCGGTGTCGCGGTCGCCGCAGATGACGTTGAAGACGCCCTTGGGGACGACGGAGCCGATGATCTCGGCGATCAGCACGGTGGACGCCGGGGTGGTGTCGGACGGCTTCAGCACCACGGTGTTGCCCGCGGCGAGCGCCGGGGCGAACTTCCAGACGGCCATCATCATCGGGTAGTTCCAGGGCGCGACCTGCGCGCAGACGCCGACCGGCTCGCGGCGGACGATGGAGGTGAGGCCCTCCATGTACTCACCGGCGGAGCGGCCCTCCAGCATCCGGGCGGCCCCCGCGAAGAAGCGGATCTGGTCCACCATCGGCGGGATCTCCTCGGTGCGGGTGAGCCCGATGGGCTTGCCCGTGTTCTCCACCTCGGCCGCGATGAGTTCCTCGGCGCGCTCCTCGAAGAGGTCGGCGATCTTCAGGAGGGCCCGCTGCCGCTCCGCCGGGGTGCTGTCCCGCCACGCCGGGAACGCCGCCGCGGCGGCGGCCATCGCGGCGTCGACGTCGGACTCCCCGGACAGCGGCGCGGTGGCGTACGCCTCGCCGGTCGCCGGGTTCACCACCTCGGTGGTGCGTCCGTCGGCGGCGTCCCGGAACTCCCCGTCGATGTAGTTGCGCAGACGACGCAGCTCGGTGCTCACTTCCGGCCCTCCAAGTGTGTGTACCCGTGTGGGTGTCCAGTCCCTGAGACACCCAGCGTAATCGGTAGCCCCACGGTTTCAACACCCCCCGCCGCACCGAACCTGCGAAATCCGCACACTCAGACCCCAAGAACAACGAAATTCATCGCTCAGCTCTTGCGAAACGGTCGATACCTCGGGCACAGTGAGGCTCGTGGCCAGTCGAAGCGCAGAGCCCAGGGGCTCCAGTCAGTCCAGGACCGGGAACGGCAGTCCCACCCTGGACGATGTCTCCCTCGCCATCATCGAGCAACTCCAGGAGGACGGCCGCAGGCCGTACGCCGCGATCGGCAAGGCCGTCGGCCTGTCCGAGGCGGCGGTGCGCCAGCGCGTCCAGAAGCTGCTCGACCAGGGCGTGATGCAGATCGTCGCCGTGACGGACCCGCTCACCGTGGGCTTCCGCCGGCAGGCGATGGTCGGCATCAACGTCGAGGGCGACGTGGAGGCCGCGGCCGAGGCACTGACGGCCATGTCCGAGTGCGAGTACGTGGTGATGACCGCGGGCTCGTTCGATCTGATGGTGGAGATCGTCTGCGAGGACGACGACCATCTGCTCGATGTCATCAACCGACGCATCC
Organism: Streptomyces sp. NPDC093252; assembly: GCF_040683675.1. Taxonomy (NCBI): domain Bacteria; kingdom Bacillati; phylum Actinomycetota; class Actinomycetes; order Kitasatosporales; family Streptomycetaceae; genus Streptomyces; species Streptomyces sp. NPDC093252. The sequence continues at coordinate 112,443 of NZ_JBFBEM010000011.1, forward strand.
GGGCCCTGCCCGGAGTGCGCTCCACCGAGAGTTTCGTCTATCTGAAGCTCAAGAAGCAGACCTATATGTGGGGAACCCGATAACCCGTGAGGACCCGATAACCGTGAGCACCAAGGACCTCAGCCAGAGCGCCTACGACCACCTGTGGATGCACTTCACCCGCATGTCGTCGTACGAGAACTCCCCCGTCCCCACGATCGTGCGGGGTGAGGGCACCTACATCTACGACGACAAGGGCAAGCGCTACCTCGACGGGCTCGCCGGTCTCTTCGTCGTCCAGGCCGGTCACGGCCGGGTCGAGCTGGCCGAGGCCGCCGCCAAGCAGGCGCAGGAGCTGGCGTTCTTCCCGGTGTGGTCCTACGCCCACCCGAAGGCCGTCGAGCTGGCCGAGCGCCTCGCGCACCACGCGCCCGGCGACCTCAACAAGGTCTTCTTCACCACCGGTGGCGGCGAGGCCGTCGAGACCGCCTGGAAGCTGGCCAAGCAGTACTTCAAGCTCCAGGGCAAGCCGACGAAGTACAAGGTCATCTCGCGTGCGGTCGCCTACCACGGCACCCCGCAGGGCGCCCTGTCCATCACCGGCCTCCCGGCGCTGAAGGCCCCCTTCGAGCCGCTGGTCCCGGGCGCCCACAAGGTCCCGAACACCAACATCTACCGCGCCCCGATCCACGGCGACGACCCCGAGGCGTTCGGCCGCTGGGCCGCCGACCAGATCGAGCAGCAGATCCTGTTCGAGGGCCCGGAGACGGTCGCCGCGGTCTTCCTGGAGCCGGTGCAGAACGCGGGCGGCTGCTTCCCGCCCCCGCCCGGCTACTTCCAGCGGGTCCGCGAGATCTGCGACCAGTACGACGTGCTGCTGGTCTCGGACGAGGTCATCTGCGCCTTCGGCCGCCTGGGCACGATCTTCGCCTGCGACAAGTTCGGCTACGTACCGGACATGATCACCTGCGCCAAGGGCATGACCTCGGGCTACTCCCCGATCGGCGCCTGCATCGTCTCCGACAAGGTCGCCGAGCCCTTCTACCAGGGCGACAACACCTTCCTGCACGGCTACACCTTCGGCGGCCACCCGGTCTCCGCGGCGGTCGGCCTCGCCAACCTCGACCTGTTCGAGCGCGAGAACCTCACCCAGCACGTGCTGGACAACGAGGGCGCCTTCCTCTCCACCCTCCAGAAGCTGCACGACCTGCCGATCGTCGGCGACGTCCGCGGCAACGGCTTCTTCTACGGCATCGAGCTGGTGAAGGACAAGGCCACCAAGGAGACCTTCAACGACGAGGAGACCGAGCGCGTCCTGTACGGCTTCCTCTCCAAGGCGCTGTACGACAACGGCCTGTACTGCCGGGCCGACGACCGCGGCGACCCGGTCGTCCAGCTCGCCCCGCCGCTGATCTCCGACCAGTCGACCTTCGACGAGATCGAGCAGATCCTGCGCGCGACCCTGACGGAGGCGTGGACCAAGCTCTGATCCCGCCCCGCATGGTTTGTGATCTTCCGTCTGGATGATCATCCCGGCCCCGGTGCCGTCCGTTCGAGTGAGAAACGGCGGCCCGGGGCCGCGTGCTGTCCGGCCCCGGCGGGCCGAGTCCCTAGCGTGCCCAGTGACCGATCGGCCCAGCCTTCGTTCCCCCGCCCGGGGGAAGACGGCACGGGAGGGGACCACAGGGCCCCCGTGGGGGACCGGGGATTCGCAGACCAGCCGAACAGAGGTGTACGCCCATGGAGGCCCCGCCGGACAACGATGTGCTGTGGGCACGCTCCCTGCACTTCACCCACGACGACGGCTCCCCGGCGCTGAGCGGGGTCTCGCTCGGTGTCCGGGAGGGCGAGATCCTCGCCGTCGGCGGCCCGCGCGGCAGCGGCAAGACCTCCCTGCTGCGCTGTCTGTCCGGACTGGCCCGGCCCCGGCGGGGCGAGGTCTGGTTCAACAGCGTCCCGGTGCACACCATGGGCCCGCTGGCCCGGGAAAGGCTGCGCCGCGACCGGTTCGGCTGGATCGACCCGGCCCCCGTCCTCGTCCCGGAGCTGACCGTCTGGGAGAACGCGGCGCTGCCGCTGATGCTGCGCGGCACCAGCAGGCGCCGGGCCCGCACCGCCGCCCTGGAGTGGCTGGAGCGGCTCGACATCGGCGACCGGGCCCGCCGCTATCCGCACCAGCTCCAGCAGGCCGAGCGGCAGCGCGCCTGTATCGCCCGCGCGCTGGCCCCGGCCCCCTCGGTGCTGTTCGCCGACGAGCCGACCGCGCCCCTGCACCGCGCCGACCGCGCCCATGTGCTGCGCACCCTCACCACGGCGGCCCGCTCGCACGGCATCACGGTGCTGCTGGCCACCCATGACGCCGAGACCGCCGCGCTCGCCGACCGCACGGTCGCCCTGCTCGACGGACGCCGGGTGCACACCCTCCAGCTCCCGGCGGACGACGGGACGGTCGTGACCGACACGGCGGACCCGGCGGACCCGGCAGGCACGGCGGACCCGGCCGACCCGGCGGACGCGCCGGACGAGTCGGAGGAGGGCCGCGCCGCGTGCTCGCTGTCCGTCTGAGCCGGGCCGGCCGCCCCGCCGTCCAGTTGCGCAGGCTGCTGGTCGCGGCGGCGGCCGGGGGCACCGGATTTCTGCTGCTGTGCACCCTCGGCCACGCCCTGGGCCACCCCGGCGACGCGGGCGGCTCGGCGCTGCGGCTGGCCTGGTGCCTGGTGCCGGTCGCGGCGACCGTGCAGTTCGCGGTGGCGGTGGCCCGGACGGACCCCGGCACCCTGCCCCGGCCCGGGCTGTCCGCGATCGGGCTCGGCCCGGCCCGGCTGATGGCGATCTCGGCGACCACCACCGCCCTCGCCACCACCCTGGGCTCGATGCTGGCGCTGCTGTTCTTCCTGCATCTGCGCGGCGACCTGAACGGAATGCCGTTCGACGGGGCCGCCGCCGAGTCCCTCGCCGCCGGGCTGCCCCTGCCGCTGCCCGCCGCCCTGACCCTGCTCGCCGTCGTCCCGCTCATCGCGTCCCTGGCCACCGCCCTGGTGCTGCGCCCCGGCGAACGCGGCGCCGTCGGCCGGGCGGCCCTGAGCCGCTTCAGGATCCGGCGGACGGCCGAGCGCCCGGAGACGACCGAGGCACCACCGGCGCCGACGGCACCCCCGGAGCGGGCAGCACCCCGGGAGCGGGCAGCGGCACCCCCCGCCGCCGAACTCCCCGTCCCCACCGGCCTGCCCTGGGGCGTCGCGGTGCTGGCGGCGGGCCTCGCGGTGGAGGCGTACGCCACCCGGGTCGCGCCCGGCGGCGCGGCGGCCACCCTGCCGGGCGGGCTGCGCGCGGGCCCGGTCGGCGTGCTGATCGGCTGGACGCTCACCGCGGTGGGCCTGGCGCTCGCCGGACCGGGGCTGACCCATCTGTGCGGACGGCTGCTCCAGACCGTGCGGCCGGGTGCGCTGCGGCTGCTCGCGGGGCGGGTGCTGATGGCCGAGTCGGGGCGGATCGGGCGCCCGCTGGGCGTGGTCTGCGCGGTGGCGTCGGCGGCGTTCGCGACGGCCGCGCTGCACGGTCCCGGTGGCGCGGACGAGCCGGTCTTCGGCCCGCTCACCACGCTCGGGGCGCTGCTGGTGGCGGGCTGCGCGCTGGCCACCCTGGCGACCGCGGCCGTCGAGGCCCGGCACGCCCGCGCCGACACCACCGCCGCGCTGCTGCGGCTCGGCGCCCCGGCCACCACCCTGCGCGGCGCGGCGGCCCTGCGCGCGGGCGCGCTGCTGGCCCTGTTCGGCCCGCTGACCCTGCTGGTGGCCCACCTGGCGGCCCAGCCCCTGCTGCGCTGACGGCACAGGCAGCCGCGCGGCCCCGCCCCGGACACCGATGAGTGTCCCGGCGGCCCCGGGTCTGTCCCACCGAACCGCACAGTGGCCCGATGGGAGAGACCCGGATGTACCAGCAGATGATTTTCGTGAACCTGCCCGTGCGCGACCTCGGCGCGTCGAAGGCGCTCTTCACCGAGCTGGGTTGTCCACGGCTTCATGTACGGCCGCGCCTTCGACGACCTCGACGGCCACACCTGGGAGGTCGTCTGGATGGACCCGGCGGCGGTGGCGGGCTGAGCACCCGGGGCGCGGGAGGCTATGGCCGACACCTCGTCAAACCTTGGACTCCGTAAAGACATCGAAAAGTGGGCGGATCAAACGGACACGGGGATTGACGCTCCTTAAGGGACGCTTATAACTCTATGAGCCTGATGGGGGCACGGCCTTCACGGCAGTTCCCTCAACCCCCCGCATTTACAGAGCCCTTAAGGACAAATGTGTCCATATCCCGCCGCACCGCACGGCGTTCCGTGCGTGCCCTCGGTGTAGCCGCCGCCTCGGCCGCACTCGCGCTCAGCGCCGCGGGCACCGCACTCGCCTGCGACATCAGTGAGTTCTCCGCCGCCGCGATCTGCGACGGCACCAAGGGTGTCATCACCGTCACCGACAAGGACCCGACCGGAGTGCCCGCCACGGTCACCGTCTACCGGGAGAACAACGGCGCCGACGAGAAGCTGGTCGGCAGCCAGGAGGTGAAGGGCTCCCGCGAGGGTGTGACCATCACCTTCGAGGAGGACTGGAAGCCGAACGCGGAGTACCGCGTCCACGTCAAGGCAGGCGACCAGGTCGACGAGGACATCAAGCCGAACCTGGTCACCCCGTCCACCGCCTGCGCGACGGACAGCACTCCCACCCCGACGCCCACCCCGACCCCCTCGGAGTCGGCGCCGGAATCCACTCCCCCGGCCGCGTCCGAGACGCCCGCGCCGACGCCGTCCGCCCCCCAGGAGAGCAGCAGCGCCCCCGCGCCGGATGAGTCGGCGAGCAACGCGCCGTCCCCCGCCGCCGGGCAGTCCAACCTCGCCGAGACCGGCGCCGACTCCAACACCGGGATGATCGCCGGGATCGCCGCGGCGCTGGTCGTCGTCGGCGGTGGCGCGGTCTTCCTCGGCTTCCGCCGCCGGGGAGCGGGCGACAGCCGCTGATCCGCACACCCGCCGAACGGGCGCGGCCCGCTCCCCCGAGCCACCGGGGAGCGGGCCGCGCCTGCGCCGGTCAGGCGAAGTCGTACACCGCGAACTCGGCGATCGACCGGTAACCCAGCCGCTGGTAGAGCGCGTTGCTGGTCGGGTTGGCCAGATTGGTGTAGAGGACGACCTCCTCGGCACCGGCGTCCAGCGCGGCCCGGCTCACCGCCACCGTCGCCGCGCCGCCGTAGCTCCGGCCGCGCAGATGCTCGGGCGTGTAGACGGGGTCGACCCGGACCTGACCCCCGATCAGGGGATTGGCCCCGGCCATGGAGACCGGGACACCGTCCGGGTCCACCCAGTACAGGTACGTCTTCTCCCCGAAGCGGGTGCTCGCCCAGGTCTCGGCGTTGATGGTGACCTCCTCGCCGAAGTACGCGGCCAGTTCCCGGCACCACTGCATGACGTGCTCGTGATCGGCGTCGCCTGCGGGCCGGGCGCTCCCCTCGGGGAAGGGGTCGGGCGGTGTCAGCGTGCCGAGCCGGTAGAGCCCGAGTTCGACCCGGATGTCCGCCGCAGCCCCGGTCCGCCGCCCCCACGCCTCGGTGAAGGCACGGGCGGTGGCGCGCTCGGCGGTGACGTACGGGAGGGGACGGCCGAGTCCGAGGAGGTGCTCGGCGAGGCCCTCGGTGTCCTCGGGGGCCAGCGGGGTGAGGCTGACCCCGCGCTCGGGGGAGACCCGGTAGTAGATCCCGCGGACCTCGCCGTCCCTCTCCAGCCAGCCCAGGGAGGCGCCCTCGTCGCCCTCGACCCGCATCTTCTCGGTGACCGTCAGCGCCGTGGTGTGCATCCCGGGGCGCGAGCGCAGGAAGTCTCCCGTCCGCGCCAGGAAGTGATCAATGCCCTCTGCCGTGTGCCATGCGTCCAGACCCATGGGCGGAGATCATTCCCCAGACCGCCGTCATCCGAAAGTGGCGCGCTCCAACCAGAAGTCCAGGACCGCCCGGTCCCCCAGCACCTCGACCTCTCCCCCGTCCAGCGGCGCCCGCCGGTAGAACGCCAGCAGCACCGCGGTCAGCGGGCCCCGCACCGCCACCGTCGCCCTCTCGTGCCCGCGCCGCCACGCCACGCCGTCCGCGCCCAGCTCGATCAGCCACTCCGCGTCCAGGCCGGGCGCGTCCGTGGCGTGCAGATGGATCGACCGCGTCCCGTCCGGCCCCGCGCCGCGCAACTCCCGGGCCGCGTCGTGCGGATCGGTGCGCTGCACGAACGTCACGATCTCCAGCCACTCGTCGATCGCGTCCGCCGCCACCTCCCCGGCGACCTCGTAGGGCGCCCCCACCGCCAACGCCGCGTCGGCCCGGTGCACGGTGATCTCATGGGTCATCCGCCGCGCCCAGAACGCCGCCGTGTGCACCCCGGCCCACCCCCACACCCCCGCCTCCGGCCCGGCCTCGCGCAGGGTCCGTACGGTCTTCTCCCCGCCCTCGGTGAACCACGCCGCGAGCGCCGCCGCGTCCCCCCGCGCCGCGGGCCCGGCCCCGTCCGGCACGTCCTGCGACTCCACCTCCCGCTCCGCCCGGGTCCGTACGGTCACCTCGACCCAGCGCAGGGCCTCGCCCATGTGCCGGGTCAGCTCCTCCACGGTCCAGTCGGGGCAGGTCGGGACGGTGGCGGTGAGATCCGTGCCGGGCGCGGTCACCAGCTCCGCGAACCGCGCCACCTGGAGGGCGATCTCATCGCAATACCGGTCAAAGGCGAGAAGCGTCATGCGCGCACCCTACGACCGGGCAGCCCGACCGCTCACCACGATTTCAGCCGACCGCCCCCCACCCAGCACCACCAACCCGACCGAGCACGTCACCCCGGCACCACCAACCCGGCCCGGCGCCTCACCCCGGCACCACGACATCCGCCGAGCACTCCCCCAGGCACCACACATCCCGCCCGGCACCTCACCCCAACACCGCAAGCCCGGCCCGGCACCTCACCCCAGCACCACCACATCCTCCGGGTCGAACTCCACCCCCACCGCCTCCCCCACCCCCGGCGCGTCCCGCAGCGCGCACGCCGCCTCCAGCACCGGCGCGTCCACCCCCTCCGGCCGCAGCCGTACGGCGACATGGGTGCCCCGGAAGGTCCGCGCCACCACCGCGCACCGCAGCCCGCCGCCCCCGGCGTCCCCACCGTCCCCGGCGGCTCCACCGATCCCGGGCCGCTCCCCCGGGACATCCCCCGCCCGCCCGAACCGCCCGCCGCCCCCCGCAGCCCCCACCAGCCGCACACCCCCCGGCCGCACCAGCAGCTCCACCTCCCCCTGCGCCGCCCCCGCGCCCACCGGCAGCTTCCCCCACGGCGTGGCCGCGATCTCCCCGCTCACGGTCCCCGCCACCACGTTCTCGAAGCCGAGGAAGCGGGCCACGAAGGCGTCGGCGGGCCGCTGCCACACCTCCAGCGGCGTCCCCGACTGGGCGATCCGCCCGTCCCGCATCACCACCACCCGGTCGGCCAGGGCGAACGCCTCGCCCTGGTCGTGGGTGACGGCCAGCACGGTCGTCCCCAGCCGCCCGAACAGCTCCCGCAACTCCCCCACCAGCCGCTCCCGCAGCGACCGGTCGAGCTGCCCGAGCGGTTCGTCCAGCATCAGCAGCCGGGGGTCCGGCGCCAGCGCCCGCGCCAGCGCGACCCGCTGCTGCTCGCCCCCGGACAGCTCGGCGACCGCCCGCCCGGCGGCCCCGGGCAGCCCGACCAGCTCCAGCAACCGCGCCACCCGCGCCCGCTGCTCCCCCCGCGAGGCGCCCCGCATCCGGGGCCCGAACGCCACGTTGCCGCCCACGTCCCGCTGCGGGAAGAGCTGATGGTCCTGGAACATCAGCCCGATCTCCCGCCGGTGCGCCGGCACCCCCGACTGGTCGCGCCCCTCCAGCCGCACCCGCCCGGCGTCCAGCGACTGGAGCCCGGCGACCGCCCGCAGCAGCGTCGACTTCCCGCTCCCGCTCGGCCCCAGCACACACACCACCTCGTGCCCGGCGACCGCGAGGTCCACCGCGTCCAGCACGGCCCGCCCCCCGAGCCGCACGGTCACGCCCTCCACCCCGAGCAGCGGCACCGCCGCCCCCTTCCGCGCCGACATCACAGGAACTCCCCGCTCCGGTCGGTCCGCAGCCGCTCCAGCACCACCAGGGCCACCGCGCACACCAGCATCAGAATCGTCGAAAGGGCCATCGCCTGGCCGTAGTTCAGCTCGCCGGGGCGGGCCACCAGCTTGGCGACCGCCACCGGCAGCGTCGGCTGGTCCGGCCGCGCGATGAACACCGTCGCCCCGTACTCGCCCAGCGACACCGCGAACGCGAACCCCGACGCGACCAGCACCGCCCGCCGCACCAGCGGCAGATCCACCTCCCGCCACACCCGCCACGGGGACGCCCCGAGCACCGCCGCCGCCTCCCGCAGCCGCCCGTCCACCGCCCGCAGCACCGGCAGCATGATCCGCACCACGAACGGCACCCCCACCAGGGCCTGGGCGAGCGGCACCAGGATCCAGGTGGCCCGCAGATCCAGCGGGGGTTCGTCCAGCGCGATCAGGAACCCGAAGCCGACGGTCACCGCGGACACCCCGAGCGGCAGCATCAGCAGCGCGTCGAACCCGCGCACCAGCCGCCCCGCGTCCCGCCGCGCCAGCGCCGCCGCGGCCAGCCCGCCGACCAGCAGCGCGATGACGGTGGCGACGGCGGCGTACGCCAGCGAGTTGCCGATGGCGTGGATCGGCGGGACCAGGAACACCTCGGACTCCGCCGAGGCCAGCGCCCGGTAGTAGGCGAACCCGGACCCTTCCAGCGAGCGCCGCACCAGCACCCCGAGCGGCAGCAGGATCAGCGCGACGACGACCGCCAGCACCCCGGCGAGCAGCGCCCACTGCCCGGCGCCGCGCGGACGCCGGGCGGTCCCGGCCGGGTCGACCAGCCGCAGCGCGCTCTCCCGCCGCCGCACGGTCCAGGCGTGCACGGCGAGGATGCCGCCCACCGCCGCGAACTGGACGACCGTCAGCACGGCCGCCGTGGACAGATCGAAGAGCTGCGAGGTCTGCCGGTAGATCTCCACCTCAAGGGTGGCGAAGGTGGGCCCGCCGAGGATCTGCACCACCCCGAACGAGGTGAAGGTGAAGAGGAACACCATCAGCGCGGCGGCGGCCACCGCCGGTCCCAGCGCCGGCAGGGTCACCCTCCGCCAGGCGGCCAGGGGCGACGCCCCGAGCATCCGCGCCGCCTCCTCCTGCCGGGGATCGAGCTGCGCCCACAGCCCTCCCACGGTCCGGACGACGACCGCGTAGTTGAAGAAGACATGCGCCAGCAGGATCGCCCACACGGTGGTGTCCAGCCGGACGCCCCACCACTCGTCCAGCAGCCCGCCGCGCCCGAGCAGCGCCAGGAACGCCGTGCCGACCACCACCGTCGGCAGCACGAACGGCACGGTGACCACCGCCCGGAGCACCTGCTTGCCGGGGAAGTCGAGGCGGGCGAAGACATAGGCGCCGGGCAGGGCGATCAGCAGAGTCAGCGCGGTGGAGGCGAGCGCCTGCCAGGTGGTGAACCAGAGCACCTGCCGGACGCCGGACTCCCCCAGCACCTCCCAGACCCGCCCCGCCTGCCAGACCCCGTCGACCCGCAGCCCCCGGGTGAGGATCGCGGCGACGGGATAGGCGAAGAAGACCCCGAAGAACCCGGCGGGCACGACCAGCAGCGCGAGCCGGACCAGCCCCCGCCGGGCCCTCGGGGAGCGCGCTACTTCAGTACCAGCGACGTCCATGCCTTGACCCAGTCGTCCCGGTGGTCGGCGATCTTCGCCGCGTCCATGGTCTCGGGGTCGGCGATCCGCGGCCCGTACCGGCTGAACACCTCGGGCACCTGGGCGCCCTCGACCACCGGGTACACGAACATGTTCAGCGGCATGTCCTGCTGGAACTCCTTGCCGATCAGGAAGTCCAGCAGCGCCTTGCCGCCCTCGGCGTTCTCCGCGTTGCTCAGCAGCCCCGCGTACTCGATCTGCCGGAAGCAGGTGCCGTCGGCGACCCCGGTCGGCGCGTCCTTGGGCTGCGGATCCGCGTACACCACCTCGACGGGCGGCGAGGAGGCGTACGACACCACCAGCGGCCGGTCACCGCCCGCCGCCCTGCCACCGGCCGAGCCGGAGAACTCCTGGTTGTAGGCGGTCTCCCAACTGTCGACGACCTTGACGCCGTTGTCCGTGAGCTTCTGCCAGTACCCCTGCCAGCCGTCGTCGCCGTACTTCGCCGCCGTGCCGAGCAGGAAGCCGAGGCCGGGCGAGGAGGTGGAGGCGTTCTCGGTGACCAGCAGGTCCTTGTACTGCGGCTTCACCAGATCGTCGAAGGTGCGGGGCGGGTCGAGATCGCGCTCGGCGAAGTACGCCTTGTCGTAGTTGACGCAGATGTCGCCGGTGTCGACGGGCGTGACCCGGTTTCCGGTGGCGTCGGCGCGGAAGGCGGGCTCGACCGTGTCGGCGCCCTTGGCCTCGTACGGCTGGAAGAGGCCGTTGTCCAGGGCGCGGGAGAGCAGGGTGTTGTCGACGCCGAAGAAGACATCGCCCTGCGGGTTGTCCTTGGTGAGGATCGCCTTGTTGACCGCCGTACCGGCGTCCCCGTCCTCCAGGACCTTGACCGTGTACCCGGACCGCTCCCGGAAGTCGGCGAGGACCTCCTTGGACACGGCCCAGGAGTCATGGCTGATCAGCGTGACGGTCTTCGATCCGCCGCCCGATGCCGACCCGGCATCGGAGCCGGACGCCCCCGAACCGCAGGCGGCCAGCGTGACCATCCCGAGCCCGGCGCCGACCGCGGCCACCGTTCTGACCCTGCTGCTCATCTGACGAGTGATGCTCACTGAATGTCCTCCTGGGTGACCAGGAAGAGACGCGGCCCCGCCCGGGACCGACGAGACGGGTTCCCGGGCAGGGCGCAACAGCATGAGTGACGACCGATCTCCCTACCCAGAATGACCTGGGCGAGGTTCAGAGGGTCTGCGGCCCACCGTGTCCTGACGGCTGCCGCACTCTCAGCGCTGTGGCGCTCCCCTGCCGGATTACGAGTATGAAGATATGTACGGATGTACGACGTCAGACTCTACCGCTCGGTGGCCGCGAGCTGACCGCACGCCCCGTCGATCTCCTGCCCCCGGGTGTCCCGGACAGTCACCGGCACCCCATGGGCGGCGATGGCCTCCACGAACGCCTTCTCGTCCTCGGGCCGGGAGGCGGTCCACTTGGACCCCGGTGTCGGGTTCAGCGGGATCAGGTTCACATGCACGGGCCGCCCCTTGAGCAGCCGCCCGAGCCGGTCGCCCCGCCACGCCTGGTCGTTGATGTCCCGGATCAGCGCGTACTCGATGGACAGCCGCCGCCCGGACCGCTCCGCGTATCCGAACCCGGCGTCGAGCACCTCGCGGACCTTCCAGCGGGTGTTCACCGGCACCAGGGTGTCGCGCAGCTCGTCGTCGGGCGCGTGCAGCGAGATGGCCAGACGGCACTTGAAGCCCTCGTCGGCGAACCGGTGGATGGCGGGCACCAGCCCGACCGTCGACACGGTGATCCCGCGCTGGGACAGCCCCACACCGTCCGGCGCCGGATCGGTCAGCGCCCGGATGGCCCCGACGACCCGCCGGTAGTTGGCGAGCGGCTCGCCCATGCCCATGAAGACGATGTTGGACAGCCGCGCGGGCCCGCCCGGCACATCCCCGTCCCGCAGCGCCCGCATGCCGTCGACGATCTGGTGCACGATCTCGGCGGTCGACAGGTTCCGGTCCAGCCCGGCCTGTCCGGTGGCGCAGAACGGGCAGTTCATCCCGCATCCGGCCTGCGAGCTGATGCACATGGTGACCCGGTCCGGGTACCGCATCAGCACCGACTCCACCAGCGTCCCGTCGAACAGCCGCCACAGGGTCTTGCGGGTCGTCCCCTCGTCCGTCGACAGATGCCGGACGACGGTCATCAGCTCCGGCAGCAGCGCCTCGCGCAGCCGCTCACGGGACCCGGCGGGGATGTCCGTCCACTGCTCGGGCTCGTGCGCGTACCGCGCGAAGTAGTGCTGCGAGAGCTGCTTGGCGCGAAAGGGCTTCTCCCCGATCTGCGCCACCGCCTCCTTGCGCTCGGCGGGCGAGAGATCGGCGAGATGCCGCGGCGGCTTCTTGGCTCCGCGCGGCGCGACAAAGGTGAGTTCTCCGGGCTTAGGCATGGCCCTACCAGTGTCGCAGACTCCCGGGCCGCCCCAGGCGGCCTGTGGATAACTCCGGCCGGGCGGTATCGCCGCAGGTCAGGAGGGTGCCTGGGCGATCTCGTCGCGCAGGGCCGCGAGATCGCGTTCGAGGCGGCGGTAGTGGTCGGTTACGGTCTCGTCCGCCGTCGGCCGGACCCGGCCCCGCTCCAGGGCCGTGAGGCGGTCGCCGAGGGTGGCGAGGGCGACCTGGCGGACATGCCAGCCGGGGGTGCCGCGGGTCGCCGCCAGCTCGTCCTCGGCGGCCCGGTGCGCGGGGTGGATCCGGGCCCGCAGCGGCGCCAGGTCCGCCCGGGTCCGCGTCAGCCCCTCGCGCAGCGCGATCACCGCCTCGGCGGCGCCGACCACCCGGTCGCCGATGTCCGGCATGGTCTCCACGAAGTCGACCAGTTCCTCCATCAGGGGGATGAGTGTGGCCCGGTCCTCGAAGCCCTTGCCGACGACCCGGACCCGGACGCCCGTGTACTGCGCGGACACCTCGTCCAGCAGGGTGAGGGCCTCGTCGCCCGCCGCCAGATCGTCCTGGGCCGGTTCGGCCGGCAGTCCGTCGTCGCGGCCGAGCATCGCCCTGGTGTCCGCCACCTCGCGGGCGAGTTCCTCGCGCAGTTCCAGCAGGCCCTGGTGGGCGTCGTCGACGGAGGCCAGGGTGGTGCGCAGACTCTGATCGAACTCCTGGAGCGCCTCGGCCGCCGCCCGCTCCAGCCGCTCCTGCCGCGCCGCCCGGCGTCTGGCCCACATACGGCTCCACCCCTCCCGGTCCCCGTGACGGCGATCATAGGGAGGACCCGGAGGGGTGGAGCAAACGTTCACTCAGGAAGCAGCCGAAGACGCCGCCCGGGACTCAGCCGGAGCCGACGAACACCACCATCAGCAGCCACACCACCGGCGCCGTCGGCAGCAGCGAGTCCAGCCGGTCCATGATCCCGCCGTGACCCGGCAGCAGCGTGCCCATGTCCTTGATGCCCAGGTCCCGCTTGATCATGGACTCGCCCAGGTCACCGAGGGTGGCGCTGGCCGCGACCGCGAGGCCGAGGAGCAGGCCCTGCCACCAGGCGCCGCCGTCGATCAGGAACTCCATGCACAGCGCGCCCGCCACCATGGCGAAGGCGACCGCGCCGAGCAGGCCCTCGCGGGTCTTGCCGGGGCTGATCCGCGGGGCGAGCTTGTGGCTGCCGAACCGCCAGCCGATCGCGTACGCCCCGGTGTCGCTGACGACGGTGAGCAGCAGAAACGTCAGCACCCGCTGCGGGCCGTCGTCGGCGGTCAGCAGCATCGCCACGAAGGTCGCCAGGAACGGCACGTAGAACGCGGCGAAGACGCCCGCGGTGACGTCCTTGAGATAGCCCTCCGGCGGTTCGGTCATCCGCCAGACCAGCACCGCGAGCGCGGTCAGCGCCATCGCCACCCAGGCGCCCTCGGCGCCCCGCACATACCCGGCGACGACCATGGCCGCGCCGCCCACCGCCAGCGGCACCAGCGGCGCCTTGATGCCCTTGCGCTCGTCCAGGCGCCGGGTCAGTTCCCACAGCCCGACCACCACGGCGACCGCTATCACCCCGATGAACGCGGCCTTGACGAAGAACAGCGAGGCCAGGATGACCGCGCCGAGCCCGACCCCGACCCCTATGGCCGCACCCAGGTCCCGGCCCGCGTTCTTCTTCTGCGGTGCGGGCGCCGGCTGCGGGGCGTCGGGCATGGGCTCCGGATTCTGCGGCACCGCCGCAGGGGGCTGCGCCGACGGGGTCTCGTCGCGGAACATCGGGTCGCGGGACGTCGGGTCGTGAAGCATCTGGTCGTGGAGCATCTGGTCGCGGTACGGCTCGTCGCGGTACGGCCGGCCGTCGCGAGGGGTCTGGTCGTCGCGGTACATCTGGTCACGGAACAGGGGGCCGCCCAGTCGAGCGGTCCCCCGGTCCTCATCCTGGTCACCGCCGTACGCGGGCAGGTCGGGCACGATGGGCATGGGGCGAGTGTGCTGCGCCTGCTGCGCATCGTACGCGGGACCCGCCGGGGCAGCCCCCTGGACAGGTCCGTGCTCGGTGGGCCCCCAGTACCCGGTCTGTCCGGGCCCGGTCGGTGCCCCCCAGGAAGAGTTGTCCATCAGACTTCGAGCAGCTCCGCTTCCTTGTGCTTGAGAAGCTCGTCCACCTGGGCGACGTACTTGGCGGTGGTGTCGTCGAGTTCCTTCTCCGCGCGGCGGCCCTCGTCCTCGCCGACCTCGCCGTCCTTGATCAGCTTGTCGATGGCGTCCTTGGCCTTGCGGCGCACGGCGCGGATGGACACCTTGGCGTCCTCGCCCTTGCCCTTGGCGACCTTGATGTAGTCGCGGCGGCGCTCCTCGGTCAGCTCGGGGAACACCACCCGGATGATGTTGCCGTCGTTGCTGGGGTTGACCCCGAGGTCGGAGTCGCGGATCGCCTGCTCGATATTGCGCAGGGCGGTCTTGTCGAACGGGGTGACGACAGCCATCCGCGGCTCCGGCACGGAGAACGAGGCCAACTGGTTGATCGGGGTGGGCGCCCCGTAGTAGTCCGCCACGATCTTGTTGAACATCGCGGGGTGGGCCCGGCCGGTGCGGATCGCGGCGAAGTCCTCCTTGGCGACGACGACGGCCTTCTCCATCTTCTCCTCGGCTTCGAGGAGGGTCTCTTCGATCACCACTTGCTCCTGCGTGTTGAGAGTCGGCCCGGCCGCGTCCGCGAGTGGGCGGCCGGCTGCGTCGCGTCTTGTTGCTGCACGGTTCCCGAGGGTCCGGTCATTGTCCATCCTCCGGTCGGGGTCCGTGCCCGGCGGGGTCGTCCCCCGGTCAGGCCCGGCTGTCCTGGTCGCCCACCAGCGTGCCGATCTTCTCACCCTTGACGGCCCGCGCGATATTGCCCTCGGTCAGCAGCTCGAAGACCAGGATCGGCAGCTTGTTGTCACGGCACAGGGTGACGGCGGTGGCGTCGGCGACCTTGAGGTCGCGGGTGATGACCTCGCCGTAGCCGAGCGCGTCGAACTTGACCGCGTCCGGGTTGGTCTTCGGGTCGGAGTCGTACACCCCGTCGACGCCGTTCTTGCCCATCAGCAGGGCCTCGGCGTCGATCTCCAGGGCGCGCTGGGCGGCGGTGGTGTCGGTGGAGAAGTACGGCATGCCCATACCGGCGCCGAAGATCACGACCCGGCCCTTCTCCAGATGGCGCACGGCCCGCAGCGGGATGTAGGGCTCGGCGACCTGGCCCATGGTGATGGCGGTCTGCACCCGGGACTGGATGCCCTCTTTCTCCAGGAAGTCCTGGAGGGCGAGGCAGTTCATGACGGTGCCCAGCATGCCCATGTAGTCGGAGCGGGCCCGGTCCATGCCGCGCTGCTGGAGTTCGGCGCCGCGGAAGAAGTTGCCGCCGCCGATGACGACGGCGATCTGGGCGCCGTCCCGGACGACCGCGGCGATCTCGCGGGCGATCTTGTGCACCACGTCCGGGTCGACACCGAGGCCCCCGCCACCGGCGAATGCCTCTCCGGAGAGTTTCAGCAGAAACCGGCCGCGTACTTTGCCGTCGTCGCTCTTCTGGGCCTTGGTGGTCATCGGTTATCCCGCCTCTTTCACATGGTGCACATACCAAGAAGGCCATTGCCGGTGGGGGGTGGTGGCTCCCATGCGCGGCAATGGCCTCCTCGTCAGATCTGCCGTCGTCCGCGACGCGCGCGTGCGGGACGCAGTGCGCGGGTGGCGCGGACGGCTCCCGTCGACCCTAGCGGGATTCCGCCGGGGATCGCGCGTCGATCGCGGTTACGGACGCGGACGGACTCAGATGCCGACCTTGATGCGCGTGAAGCGCTTCAGGGTGACACCGGCCTCGTCCAGGACCTTCTGGACGGACTTCTTGGGGTCGAGCGCGTACGCCTGGCCGAGCAGGGTGGCGTCCCGGTAGAAGCCGTTGACGCGGCCCTCGACGATCTTGGCGATCGCGGCCTCGGGCTTGCCCTCGGCGCGGGTGGTCTCCTCGGCGATGCGGCGCTCGTTCTCCACCACGTCGGCCGGGATGTCCTCCTTGGAGAGGTACTGCGGCGCGAACGCGGCGATGTGCTGGGCGACGCCCTTGGCGGCCTCGGCGTTCGGCTTGTCCAGCTCGACCAGGACACCGATCTGCGGGGGCAGGTCGGGCATGGTGCGGTGCATGTACGCGGCGACGAAGCCGTCGGAGAACACCGCGAAGCGGTCCAGGACGATCTTCTCGCCGAGGTTGGCGTTGGCCTCGTCGACGTACGCCTGGACGGTCTTGCCGGCCTCGATCTCGGAGGCGAGCAGCGCGGCCAGGTCGGCCGGGGAGGTCTTGGCGACGTGCTCGGCGATGGTCTGGGCGACGGCCTGGAACTTCTCGCCCTTGGCGACGAAGTCCGTCTCGCACTTCAGCTCGACCAGGACGCCGGAGGAGTTGTCGTCGGCGATGATCGAGACCACGGCGCCGTTCTCGGCGGAGCGGCCCTCGCGCTTGGCGACGCCCTTCTGGCCCTTGATGCGCAGGGCCTCGACGGCCTTGTCGACATCGCCGTCGGCCTCGTCGAGGGCCTTCTTGCAGTCCATCATGCCGGCGCCGGTCAGCTCACGGAGCTTCTTGACGTCGGCGGCGGTGTAGTTCGCCATGAGTCTGTGAGTCTTTCTCGAAGTCTGGGAGATCTTCTCGAACGTCTGGAAGATCGAAGGTCCGCACGGTCCGCGGCGCCCTGGTGCGCGGGGAACCGGTTCCCCGGGTGCAGGGGCCCGCGAACGGTGTGCCGGCCTACGGGTGAACGGCGGGGGCGGACTTCATGAGCACCGCCCCCACCGTCGACATGGCTGGGGGATCAGCCCTGCTCGGCGTCCGCGGCGGGAGCCTCGGGGGCCTCGGCGGCGGCGGGCGCCTCCTCGGCGGCGGGGGCCTCGGCGGCCGGCGCGTCCTCGGCGGGGGCCTCGGCAGCGGCCTCGGCCGGGGCGTCGGCAGCGGCGGCCTCAGCGGCGGCAGGGGCCTCAGCGGCGGCGGGGGCTGCCTCGTCGGCCTTCTTCTCGCCCTCCAGCAGCTCGCGCTCCCACGCGGCGAGCGGCTCACCGGCGGCCTTCTCGCCCTTGTCACCGGTGGCGACACCGGAGCGGGAGATGAGGCCCTCGGCGACGGCGTCGGCGATCACCCGGGTGAGCAGGGTGACGGAGCGGATCGCGTCGTCGTTGCCCGGGATCTTGTAGTCGACCTCGTCGGGGTCGCAGTTGGTGTCGAGGATGGCGACGACCGGGATGTTGAGCTTCCGGGCCTCGCCGACCGCGATGTGCTCCTTCTTGGTGTCCACGATCCAGACGGCGCTGGGCACCTTGGACATCTCGCGGATACCGCCGAGGGTCTTCTCCAGCTTGGCCTTCTCGCGCGAGAGCACGAGAAGCTCCTTCTTGGTCAGACCGGAGGAGGCGACGTCCTCGAAGTCGATCTGCTCCAGCTCCTTGAGGCGCTGGAGGCGCTTGTAGACGGTCGAGAAGTTGGTGAGCATGCCGCCCAGCCAGCGCTGGTTGACGAAGGGCATGCCGACGCGGGTGGCCTGCTCCGCGATGGCCTCCTGCGCCTGCTTCTTCGTACCGACGAACATGACCGTGCCGCCGTGGGCGACGGTCTCCTTGACGAACTCGTAGGCGCGGTCGATGTACGACAGCGACTGGAGCAGGTCGATGATGTAGATGCCGTTGCGCTCGGTGAAGATGAAGCGCTTCATCTTCGGGTTCCAACGGCGGGTCTGGTGACCGAAGTGGACGCCGCTTTCCAGCAGCTCCCGCATCGTGACGACGGCCATGGCCGTGTTCTCCTTGATTTCTCGGTTGTGCCGCGGATGCCGGACGGCTTCCGCGCCTGACGCCCGCTGACGCGCCGTGCCACGAGGGACCGAGGGGCGCTGACCGGGACCGTTTCCGGTCGCCGTGCCGGGGCGTGCGAAGTCGACCCGGTGGCCCGGGTCGCCACCAGAAGTGTACGGGACCCGCGAGGCACCGGGTGACGCCGTTGTCCACAACCCCGGAGTTGTGCACAGGTCCCGGCGGGGATCGCGGAGATCGGCGAGCGTGGAGGCATGACCGCCTCCCGGCGCCCGGTCGGCGCCCTGCTGCTGATGGTGCTGGCCCTGGCCCTGGCCCTGGCGCCGGTGCTGCTGCCCGGCGTGGCCGGGGCGAGCCCGCCGACGCCGGTTCCGGTGCGCGCGGCCGGCTGGCCGGTGGGCGACCCGCCCCGGGTGCTGCGTGGCTGGGATCCGCCCTTGACGCGGTACGGGGGAGGCCATCGCGGGGTGGATCTGGGGGCGCCCGCGGGTACCCCGGTGCGGTCCCCGGTCCCGGGGCGGGTGGCCTTCGCCGGGCGGGTCGGGGGCAAGGGCGTGATCACGGTGGAGCACCCGGGCACGGGGGTCCCGCCGCTGCGGACCACCTATGAGCCGGTGCGGGCGGCGCTCCGCGCGGGCGACCGGGTGGCGGCCGGCACCCCGCTGGGCACCCTGGAGGCCACCGGCCCCTCGCACTGCGCGGCCCGCTGTCTGCACTGGGGGCTGCGCCGCGCGGAGACCTATCTGAACCCCCTGTCGCTGCTGCCCGCCCACCTCAAGGGCGGAATCCGGCCACGGCTGCTGCCGGTGCACGGAGTGCCGGTGGCGGGGCCCGGGGACACCCCTGGGCGCGCCGGTCACCCCGGGGCCCCGGAAGGGGAAGCCCCGCCGGGCGGGGAACCGGGCGGGGAACCGGGCGGGGCGCCCGCCGGACGGCGTGCCCCGTCAGGCACGCGTGGTCGTCAGCCCGGTCAGCCGGACCGTGGCGATCTCCCACGGGCGCAGCGCCAGCTCCGCCGACCCCGGTGCGGCGCCCGGGACGGGACCGGTGTCGGGGCCGGTGGCGTGGCCGAGGAGGTCGGTGCGGTGGGCATCGGTGAAGGGGCCCCGCAGCAGGGCGCGGCCGGGTTCCGGGTTCAGGGCGACCATCCGGGCCTCGACGGCGTCGCCCCGGCGGCGCAGGGCGGTGAGGGTGGCGCCCTCGACGGTGAGGCCCTCGGCGCGGGCGGGCGGCGCGGAGGGGTCGCCGGTGCCCGGGGTGGCGTGCAGCGGGTGGCGGAAGCGCTCGGCGGCGTCGGGCAGGGCGGCCGACCGCCAGTCGCCCGCGTGCGGGAGAACGGCGAGGGAGACGGTGGTGACGCCGGGCATCTGGGCGGCCGGGGTGGCGATCTGCGGGCCCGCGGGCTCCTCGCGGTAGGGGTGGACGTTGCGGCTGAGCCAGCCGGTGGCGCGGAGCACGGTGAGGGCGAGTTCCCGGTCGAGCAGCTCGTACTCGGACGCCTGGGTGAGGAGCAGGCCCGCGCCGCCCGCGGCGACGAAACCGTGTGCCGGGAAGGTGGGCAGCGGGTGTTCGCTGAAGCCGCCCTCGGCGGTCCGGCCGCGTTCCACGACCGCGAACTGTCCCTCCGCGCTGGAGGTGGCGGCGGGGCGGGCCAGCGGGATGTGGAGCCGGACCCGGTGGTCGAGGGAGGCGTTGTCGAGGGTGAGACCGAGCCGGACGAAGGGCTCACCGGCCCGCAGCTCGACGTCCATGAGGACGGTGCCGGGCCGGGTGTCGGCGGTGCGCCGGTCGGCGTCGCGGTCGACGGCGGCGGGCCAGTCGTAGACGCGTTCGACGGTGAGCGCGGTGCGCAGGGGGCCCTCGGCGGTGGGCGGGGTGACGCGGACCGCGCGGGGGGTGTCGACCAGGGTGTCGGTGGCGGGCGGGGCGTAGTTGTAGGTGTCGCCGCGGTCGCCGCCGTCGGTGAGGCGGCCGACGCCGTCCAGGACGGTGCCGTCGCGGGAGACCACCCGGAGGGTGCCGTCGTCCCGGACGGTGACGGTGACCAGGCCGTTGCTGAGGGTGCGGCCGTCGCGGTGGACGGGGGCGGGGACCGGGACCTCGCCCCGGGTCACCCGCAGGGAGGTCCAGCCGAGCGCGGGGACGCGAGCGGCGCAGGTGAGGGTGCGGTGGGGGGCGCGCAGGATGCGGACGGTCCACTCGCCGTCGGCGCCGGTGACGGCGGTGCGGACGGCGGCCACGTCGAAGGGGGTGTCGCCGCCGTACCGGGCGACGGTGAAGGCGAGAATGCGGCGGCCGGGGTCGCAGGTCCAGTGGGTGATCTCGGCGCCGAAGAGTTCCCGGCCGTGGATGCGGGGGAGGAAGGCGGGCAGGGCGGCGCCGGGGTGGCGCTCCTCCAGCAGGACCCGCGGGGCGCGGTGCTCGGTCTGGGCGGGGAGCCGGGTGCCGTCGGCGAGTTCGACACCGATCGCGTCCCAGTCGCCGGGGACCTCGATGTCGACGGTGATCAGGTCCTCGCGTTCGGCCGGGGTGGGGTTGAGGACGAGGACGGCGTCCCGGGCGACCCGGCGGGCCAGTCCCGCGGCGACCCGGTCGCGGACGGCCTGCCCGAGGTGCTCGGCCTCGCTGATCCGGGCGTGGACCTGGACGGCGGTCTCGTCGACGCCGCAGCCGGTGACGGAGTCGTGCCCGGAGGCGTCGATCAGCCGCCACCAGGCCAGGTCGAGGAAGCGCTCGGGCCACTCGTGCGACCAGAGCGCGGCGAACGGCTCGGCGTACCGCTCGACCAGCCGTTCGGCGCGGCCCATGGCCTGCTTGAGGTGGGGGCGCACGGAGAGCACGCCGGGCAGGATGTTGGCGCGGGCGTGGCTGCGCAGCTCGCCCTCGACGACCGGCAGCGCCCGGTCGTGCGGGTCGCGGCCCCGGATGTAGTCGTCCAGGGTGACGATCCGTACGTCGACCTCGGTCGGGTCGAGTCCGGCGACCAGGTCGACCAGGGAGCCGACCGGCGCGGAGTGGTCGGTGCCGTACATGGCGAGGACGGGGTCGGTGCCGAAGGACGGCTTGAGGCGGTGGCCGAGGGCGGTCATCCGCTCGGCGAAGTGCCCGGGGTCGGCGAAGACATAGGCGGCGTTGCCGTATCCCCCGGCGAGGTACTCGGTGCGGACGGAGCTGCCGTCGGGGGCCCGCCAGCGGAAGGCGTGGCCGGGCACCCCGTCGGGCACGCCGCGCCAGAGGCAGGCGTGGTCGAGGCCGGCGGCGGCGAGGATCTGCGGCATCTGGGCGCAGTGCCCGAACATGTCGGGGAGGTAGCCGACGGCCATGGAGCCGCCGAGTTCATCCGCGCGGCGCAGGCCCAGTTCCAGGTTGCGGACGATGTTCTCGCCGGAGCAGAGGAACTCGTCCAGCAGGATCTGCCAGGGGCCGACGGCGAGGCGGCCCGCGCGGACCAGTGCGGCGATCCGGTCGCGGTGCTCGCCGCGGACCTCCAGATAGTCGTCGACGGCGGCCATCTGGCCGTCGAGGGTGAAGCGGAAGCGGTCGTCGGCCTCGGCGCGGTCGAGGACCTCGTCCAGGAGGTCGACCAGGCGCAGCCGGAACCGCTGGAAGGGCTCGTACCACTCGCGGTCCCAGTGGGTGTGGGGGACGAGGCGGACGTCGGGGGTGTCGGTCATGGCGTGGGGGCCTCGCTGTCGTGGGGCGCGGGGAGCGGGGTGAAGGTGAGGACGAGGCTCGCCCGGTGCGGGTGGAGCCGGTGGTGGGGCAGGACGCCGGGGCCGCAGGCGGCGGTGCCGAGGCCGTGCTGGGCGATGTCGAGGTTGAGGTGGAGGTGGTCGGAGGGGACGAGATCGGTGGTGTGGCGGGCGGCGTCGAGGTCCTCGGAGGTCCAGCGGCGGGCGGTGAAGGCGAAGTGGGGTTCGCCGTCGATCCGCAGCCCGGTGCCGTCGGGGCCGGTGAGGAGGAGGTGGCGGACGTTGAGCCGGTTGCCGTTCTCCTGGGGGAAGACATTGGGCGTCTGGAGGGCGTCGACGGTGGTGGTGAAGCGGCCGACGCGGGCGGCCTGCCGGAAGTCGGCGTACGCCTCGCCGGGGCCGCGGCCGAACCACTCGGCGGTGCCGAGGGTGCCGGGCAGGGCCATCCTGAGGCCGAGCCGGGGCAGGGTACAGGGCCAGTCGCCCTCGGGTTCGACGTCGAGCCGCAGCCGCAGCCGGCCGGGGTCGGCGTTCCAGCGGTAGTCGGCGCGCATGCCGAAGGCGAGTCCGGCGGGGGCGACGCGGGTGCGGACGAGGAGGGTGGTGCCGTCGGTGGCGAGGTCGAGAAGGCGGTGCTGGAGCCGGTGGAGTCCGGCGGCCCGCCAGGTCTGCTCCTCGGGGGCGTCGGCGGCCCGGTCGTTGTCGACGGGGGCCCGCCACAGGTCGAGGCGGGGGCCGTCGGCGGGGAGGGCGCCGAGGGCGGTGAGGTGTCCGGTGCGGGCGTCGAAGCGGCCGGGGCCTAGCCGCAGGGCGGGCCGCGGCGCGGGCCGCAGCGCGGGCCGCTCGGTGCCGGGGGTGTCGGGGGTCTTGGCAGTGCCGTAGGTCTTGGCGGGGCCGGAGGTCTCTTCGGTGTCGGCCGTGCGGACGGGGGCGTCGGAGGCGGGTGGGGGCGGGGGCGGGGCGGGGGTGATGGGGAGTTGGCCCCAGGCGACCACATGTCCGGCCGCCGCCCAGGCGGTGTCCCCGGCGAGCCGGGCGCGGACGGTGAGCCAGCTCTCGGCGGTGGTGGCCGGGAGCGGGGGCGGGGCGAGATCGGCGGCGGCGCCGGGCGGGAGCGCGGGGACGTCGAGGGTGCCCCCGGCGATCTCGGTGCCTTCTTCCTCCAGGGTCCAGTCGAAGGTGAGGTGGTCGAGGGGGACGCAGTCGTGGAGGTTGGTGATCCGCAGTCCGCCGGGGGCGGCGGTGATCCGGACCGGTTCGAAGACCTTGGCGAATTCGATGAGCGCGGGTGAGGGGGTGCGGTCGGGGTGGAGCATGCCGTCGATGACGAAGTTGCCGTCGTGCAGCGGCTCGCCGAAGTCGCCGCCGTAGGCGAAGTAGGGGCGGCCCCGGTCGTCGTGGCGGGCGATGCCGTGGTCGAGCCACTCCCAGACGAAGCCGCCCTGGCAGCGCTCGTGCCGTTCGAAGAGGTCGCGGTACTCGACCAGGCCGCCCGGCCCCGTCCCCATGGCATGCGCGAACTCGCAGAGGATGAAGGGGAGTTCCCGGCTGCGCGGGGAGCCCAGCTCGCCGCGCCCGATCCGGTCGACGTCCTCGTGCGGGGTGTACATCCGGCTGTGCACATCGACGTACGCGCAGTCCGCGTCGCCCTCGTAGTGCAGGGGACGGCCGGGGTCGCGGCGGCGGGTCCAGTCGGCGGTGGCGGCGAGATTGCGGCCGGTGTGGGCCTCGTTGCCGAGCGACCACATGATGACGGAGGGGTGGTTCTTGTCGCGTTCGACGGTCCGGGTCATGCGGTCGAGGTAGGCGGCGGCCCAGCGCGGGTCGTCACTGGGGTTGTCGCGCCAGCCGAGTTCGGAGAAGCCGTGGGTCTCCAGGTCGCATTCGTCGATCACCCACAGCCCATACCGGTCGCACAGGTCGAGGAACCCGGGGTCGGGCGGGTAGTGGCTGGTGCGGACGGCGTTGACGTTGTGCCGTTTCATCAGCTCGATGTCGGCGACGGCCCACGCCTGGGGCAGCGCCCGGCCCAGCTCGGGGTGGAACTCGTGCCGGTTGACGCCCCGGAAGACGATCCGCCGTCCGTTGACCCTGAGGACGCCGTCCTCGATGGCGACGGTGCGGAAGCCGACGCGCACGGGGACGCGTTCGGCGGCGGTGTGGACCTCGCCGTCGTAGAGGCGGGGGCTCTCCGCGCTCCAGGGCTGTACGGGCACCTCGGCAGGCTGCCCGGCGGGCAGGGCGTCGATGCCGAGTGCGGAGACGGTGACGCGGACGCCGGGGTCGGCGTCGAGGCGGAGGGTGCCGAGGCCGGTGGTGTGGTCGTAGTCCGCCTGGAGGGTGTAGTCGCGGACGCCGCCGTCGGGGCGGGCCAGCAGGGTGACGTCCCGGAAGATCCCGGACAGCCACCACATGTCCTGGTCCTCCAGATAGCTTCCGGCGGACCACTGGTGGACGCGGACGGCGAGCACATTGCCGCGCGGGCGCAGCAGCGGGCCGACGGCGAACTCGGAGGGCAGCCTGCTGCCGGTCGTGATGCCGAGTTCGGTGCCGTTGAGCCAGATCCGGCCGCAGGAGTCGATGCCGTCGAAGCGGAGCACGGCGGGGCCGGCGGGCCAGTCGTCGGGGAGGTCGAAGGTGAGGCGGTGGTCGCCGGTGGGGTTGTCGGAGGGCGGGGCGGGCGGGGTGACGGGGAAGGGGTAGCGGATGTTGGTGTAGGCGGGGCGGCCGTGGCCGTTGAGCTGCCAGTGGCCGGGGACCGGCAGGGCGTGCCAGGTGGAGTCGTCGTAGGAGTCGTGCTCGATGCCGTCCGGTGCCGCGGCGGCGGAGGGGGAGAGCCGGAAGCGCCAGGGGCCGTTGAGGCTGAGCGCGGCGGCGTCGGAGCGGAAGGCAGCCCGCGGCGGCAGCGCTCCCCGTCCGGGCGCGGGGTCGTGGAGGTAGGGGGGCTCGGGGGCGGGGAGGTGCGGGGGTTCGGGGTGGCGGAGATGCGGAGGCTCGGGGTTGTCGAGGTGCGGGGGCTCGGGGTCCTGGAGGTGCGGGGGCTCGGGGGCGGGGACGTGCGGGGGCTCGGGGCCGGTCGGCGTACCGCTGGGGGCGGGGGAGGAACCGGACGGGGAGAACAGGGGCGGTGGCACAGGATTCCCTTCAGCCCTTCAGGGCGCCCGCGGCGATGTTCCGGACGAAGTGCCGGGCGCCGAAGAGGAAGACGATCAGCAGGGGCACGACGGCCACGAGGGTGCCCGCCATGACGACGCTGTAGTCGGTCACGTACAGGCCGTTGAGCTGGGCCAGGGCGAGCTGGAGCGTGATGTGCCGGGAGTCGATGAGGACGACCAGCGGCCACAGGAAGTCGTTCCAGGCGTTCACGAAAGCGAAGATACCGAGGAAGGCGAGGGCGGGGCGGAGCATCGGCAGGGCGACGGACCAGTAGGTGCGGAAGAAGCCGCAGCCGTCGATCCGGGCGGCCTCCAGGATCTCGTCGGGCAGGGCGCCGGAGATGTACTGCCGCATCCAGAAGATGCCGAAGGCGTTGGCGGCGGCGGGCACGATGAGCGCCTTGAGGCTGCCCACCCAGCCCAGCTCGGCCATCAGTGAGAACTGCGGGATCGCGGCGAGCTGGGTCGGCACCACGAAGGTGGCCAGCAGCAGCCCGAAGAGCACTTTGCTGCCGGGGAAGGTGTACTTGGCGAAGGTGAACGCGGCGAGCGAGTCGAAGAACAGCACGGCGAGGGTGGTCGCGATCGCCACGATCAGGGTGTTCAGCAGCGAGCCGAAGAAGTCGATCCGGGAGAAGACCTCGCCCACGTTGTGGAAGAGCCGGTCGCCGGGGATCAGCTTGGGCGGTGCGGAGTAGATGTCCCCGGTGGTGTTGGAGGCCATGACGGCCATCCAGTAGTAGGGGAAGAGGGTGATCAGCGCGCCGGTCAGCAGGGCGGCGTACGTCAGGATCCGTCCGCGGGTGGTCATCGGCCGCCCTCCTTGGGGGTGACCTGGCCGCGCTCGGACCGGGTCACCAGTCGCCAGTTGAGGATGGAGAAGAGGACGACGACCACGAAGATGCCCCAGGCGATGGCGGCGCCGTAGCCGAAGTCGTTGTCGGCGAAGGCGGTGCCGTAGAAGTAGAGAACCATGGTCAGTCCGGCGGAGCCGGGGCCGCCGCGGTCGCCGAGCAGCACCTGGGCCTCGGCGAAGGTCTGCATCCCGCCGATCGCCGACATGACCAGCGAGAACAGCAGCACCGGGCGGAGCAGCGGCAGGGTGATGGCGAAGAACGTCCGGACCGGACCGGCCCCGTCGATCCGCGCCGCCTCGTACACCTCGCCGGGCAGGGACTGGAGTCCGGCGAGGAAGATGATCGCGTTGTAGCCGGTCCAGCGCCAGATGATCATCAGGGCGATGGCGCAGCGGATCGCCCAGGGGTCGGTCAGCCAGGGCACCCCGTCGATGCCGAACAGCCCGAGGAACCAGTTGAGGACGCCGAACTGCCCGCTGAAGACCGACCCGAAGACCAGGGACATCGCCACGATCGAGGTGACATTGGGCATGAAGTACGCGATGCGCAGGGCGCCCTTGAAGCGGATGGAGGAGTTCAGGCCGAGCGCGATCAGTAGCGCGAGGACGGTCATCGGGACCGTCGACATCACCCAGATGATCAGAGTGTTGCCGATCGACGTCCAGAACAGATCGTCGGTGAGCAGGAACCGGAAGTTCTCGATCCCCACGTACTCCATCGGCCCGACCCCGTCCCATCGCTGGAAGGCGAGGAAGAGCGAGTAGAGCACCGGGTAGAGCCCGAAGGCGGCGAAGAGCAGGAAGAACGGGGAGACGGCGACGTACTGCGGCAGATACCGCCGGCGGCGGCGCCTGCGCGCGGCGGCGGCGGCGTCGGCGGAGGCACCCCGGCCCACGACGGTCGGGTCCGGCTCGGGCAGCCCGGACCACTCGGACAACGCTGTCACGACAGCACCCCCTGCCGCCTGAGCAGCCGCTCGATCCGGGTCCGGGCGTCGTTCCAGCCCTGCTCGGGGTCCTTGCCGCCCAGCTCCACGTTGGTCAGTTCGTCGGTGTAGGTGTCGCTGATGGTGATGTCCCAGGGGCTGAAGTACGCGTACCGCACCCGGTCGGCGATACCGGCGAACACCTGGACCGCCGACTGCCCGCCGAAGAACGGGTCACCGGCGGTGATCCCCGGGTCCCGGACCGCCTCGGGACTGGACGGGAACAGCCCGATGTCGAGGTAGTTGGTGGTCTGGTTGGCCGGGTTCTGGAGCCAGCTCAGGATGGCGAAGGCGGCCCCCGGATCGGGGCAGGCGCGGGTGATCGCGAGGAACGAGCCGCCCTGGTTGCCGGGCCCGCCCGGCGGCGGGCACACCCGCCAGTTCCCGGCGGTGTCCGGCGCGGACTGCTTCAGCTCCCCGGTGATCCAGGAGGCGCTGACGAAACCGGCCTCCTGACCGCCGACCCAGGCCGCGTGCCGGTCCACGGACTGCCCGTTGGCACTCTGCGACCCGGCGAACCCGGCCGTCAGCCGCCGCCGGTACGCCTCCACCGACCGGTCCCACGCCTCGCGGACATGGGACTGGTCGTCCAGGTAGTGGTTCTCGGGGTCGAAGTACTTCCGCGACTGCTGGGCCATCGAGTACGTGAACACCATCTTGGTGTCGGTGATCACATACCGCCCCGGGAGCCGCCGTTTCAGCTCCTCGGCGAGCGTGAAGTACGCCTCCCAGGTGGGCGCCGCGGCGGCCACCTCCTCCGGAGCGCTGGGCAGCCCGGCCTGAGCGAAGACGTCCTCGCGGTAGTAGAGAGCGGCGGGCCCGATGTCGATGGGGAAGCCGAGCTGGAAGCCGTCCGGGGTGGCTCCGGCCTGCCATTTCCAGGGCAGATAGCGGTCGGCCAGATCCCGCGCGCCGAGCCCGTTGAGATCGACGAAGCGGTCGCTGTCGGCGAAGTAGCGGGAGATGTTGTCGCCGATCATGGTGATGTCGGGCACGTAGGCGTTCCCGGCCAGCGCGGCCAGCAGCCGCTGGGTGAGATCGCCGCTCACCTGCGAGAGGGCGAACCGGTCCGCCGCGAAGCGCTCGGTGGCGGCGGTGAGAACCTGGTCCGACAGGCCGTTGTAGGTGTACCAGAGCGTGATGTGCCCCGATCTGGCGGTGGCCGGGCTTGCGCAGGCACTGGCCCCGAACGCGGTCGCGCCCAGGGCGCCCGCGCCGGCCAGCAGCCTTCGTCGAGTCAGCGTCATCGGGACCCTTCCGAAAGCCGTGAGCGCTCCCGTGAGCGCTCACGAATTGCGTTGGAGTCTGTTTCTGGGGTGGGGGGTGTGTCAAGGGTGGGGGGGTGATTCACAGGGGGGGTGGGTGAGGGGGTGGGGTTGGGAGTCGCGGCCGGGGTTGGTGCCGGGGAGGGGCGGAGGCGGGCGGGGGTGGCGCCGGGGGCGGCGGAGAGGCGGGGCGGGGTTGGTGCTGGCGCCGGGGGCGGTGAGGCGGCGGGGCGGGTTGGCGGCCGGGGCGGCGGGTGGCACTGGCAGCGGTGGGGAGGCGGGGCGGTGAGGCGGCGGGGCGGGGTTGGTGCAGGGGATCCGGAATGGGCTGCTCCGCCTGGTGAGCGTATGAGGGAAGAGGGATGAGGAGCTGTGGTGCGGGTCACCTGGGGGCGTGTGGGTGTTTGAGGGCGGGTGTGGGGTTGCTTGCGGGGGTCAGGGGTGGGAATGGCCACCGGTACGCGCCTGGCGGGGGGCGCCCGCCCGCGCCCCGCGTCGGGCGGCCTGACCCCTCCGCCTCCCCCCGGTTCGAACCCGGCCAGCAACCCTTACGCCGACTCCCGCACGCACAGTTCCGCCCGGACGGTCTCCGACTCCGGGTCGAGCGGGCCGGTCGCGGTGAGGAGCCGGGCCGCCTGCTCGACGGCGAGCGTGCCGAGGCGGTGGGCGTCGAGGGCGACGCTGGTGAGCGCGGGTTCGACCAGCGCGCCGAGCTGAAGTCCGTCGAAGCCGACCACCGCGAGGTCCTGCGGAATCCGCCGCCCCAGCCGCCGCCCGGCCCTGAGCGCGCCGATGGCGATGATGTCGTTGAAGGTGAACACGGCGGTGACGTCCGGATGCTCGGCGAGCAGTTCCTCCAGCGCCCGTTCGCCACCCGCCACGCTCTGCGCGGCCCGCCGTACCGGCCCCGGCTCCAGCCCGTGGGCGGCGAGCGCGGTCTCGTACCAGGCGTGCCGGATGCTCGGCTCGGCCCGCCCGGCATGGTCGATCATGCCGATCCGGCGGTGCCCGGCGGACACCAGATGCCCCACCGCCCGTTCGACGCCCTCGCTGCCGTCGACCACGATCGAGCTGAACCTCGCGGCGGGCGCCTCCCGCCCGATGAGCACCACCGGCACCCCTCGGACCAGCCGGTCGATCTCGTCCTCGGGGCGGCTGAAGTACCCGACGACCGCGTCGACCTGCGACCCGATCACCTCCAGCGTCCCGCGCTCCTCGTCGGGGCTGTCGGCGGTGTCGTAGACGACGACATGCCAGCCCCGGGTGCGGGCCGCCTCCAGCGCGGCGGCGGCGACCTCGGTGAAGAACGGGTTGCGCAGATCCGGGATGACCAGTCCGATGCTGGTGGTGTCCTGGCGCACCAGCCCGCGCGCGAACCGGCTGGGCCGGTAGCCGAGTTCCTGAGCCGAGTCCAGCACGCGCTGCTTGGTCGCGTCCCCGATCTCGCCCTTGTCGTTCAGCGCGCGGGACACCGTCTGCCGGGACACTCCCGCATGCCGGGCGACATCGTCGATCGTCACCCTGCGGGCCTGCGCCCCCGACTGCGTCATCGCATACCTCCGGACCGTGCCGACGCCGGTGCGCCCGCCGGGGATCGAGTATGCCTGTGCCACGAGGCGATCCGGCGCCGGGGCAGATCGCGCCACTCCGGGACGCCGCGCCCTGGACCGGTACCGGGCTGGGCGAGCGCGGGCGGCTTGCGCCGGGCAGGCGGTGGCTGGTCCGCGCCGGGTCGGTATCGGGAGATGCGACGCGGGGGCGGGCAGGCGGTGGCTGGTCCGCGCCGGGACGGTACCGGGACATGCGACGCCGGGGCGGGTGGGCAGAGTCCGGTCCGCGCCGGGCCGGTACCAGGGGATGCGACGCCGGGGCGGGTGGGCATTCCAGGCGGCGCCTCACGGCCGGGTTCGCCGGACGCGGCTGGCGTCGGGGGTCGTTCGACACCAGTGACGGATCGGAGGGGAGGGCGGGCGGAGCCGGATCGAGGGGTGGGGCGGCGGGGGTCTGTGGTGCCCCGGGGCTTCCAGGATGTGAGCCCCAGGGCCCAAGGCTCGAGGCCCAGGGCCCTGAGACCTGGCGGTTTCGGCCCTGGAACTAGGCCGTGTCTGACGGCTCTTTGGCGAGGTCGCGGAGCCAGATGACGAGGGCTGCGGTGGCCAGGGTGCCGTGGAAGATGTAGTCGCGTTTGTCGTATCCGGTCGCGACGGCGCGGTGCTGTTTCAGTTTGCCGACGCAGCGCTCGACCATGTTGCGTCGGCGGTACTGCTCGCGGTCGAAGGCCGGCGGACGCCCTCCGGCCGAGCCGCGTCGGCGGCGGTTCGCCCGCTGGTCCCCCGGCTGGGCGATCGTCGCCTTGATATGGGGTCTGCGCAGGTAGAAGCGGTTGGCGCGGCTGGAGTACGCCTTGTCCCCGCGGGCCCGGTCGGGCCGGGTGCGGGGGCGGTCCGGTCCCGGTGCGGGCCACCTTCAGGGCCTCCATGAGCGGGATGAACATCGGGCTGTCCCCGCGGTGGCCGGGCGAGGTGAGCCAGACCAGGGGACGGCAGCGGTCGTCCGCCGGCAGATGGACCTTGCAGGTCAGCCCGCCCCGGGAGCGCCCCAACGCCTCACGGCCATCCCCGTCCTCACGCGCGCCTCCCCCTTTTCGGGGTGGTCGGACGGAGGGCGGTGGCGGGCTCCGGCAGCGTGCCGGTGGGCCCGGCAGGTGGTGGAATCGGCGTTCACCGCCCACGAACCGTCCTTGTCCAGGGCGGTGGCATCGGCACCGCCCTGCAGGACACCGGGCACTCCCGACCAGGCCCCGTCGGCCGACCATCGGCGGTGACGCTCGTACACCGTCTGCACCGGCCCGTACCGTTCGGGCAGGTCACGCCAGGGAATCCCCGTCCGCGTGCGGTACAGGACCCCGTTGACCACCGTCCGGTGGTCCGCCCATCGCCCACCCGGCGCACCCACTCCGGGCAGCAACGAAGCAACCAGCTCCCACTGCGCATCGGTCAGTTCATGCCGACGCACCATGCCAGACTCCTGCCCGGAACAGCAGCAGATCCACCCTCCGGACAAGAGCCATCAGACACGGCCTAGGCGGCCCGGAAGCTCCACCCCCGGAGCTTGGGATCTGGGGACCCGGAACTCGCGGCCCTGGGACCTGACCTGGGGCCGAGAGCTTCGGCTGCGGAGCTTGGAGTCTGGAAACCCGAGGCTCGCAGCCCTGACACCTGGGGCCCGAGGGCTTCGGCCCTGAAGCTTGGGGCCCGGAGGCTTGGGGCTCGGAGCTTGGAGTCTGGGAACCCGACGCTCACAGCCTTGGGACCCGCAGGTCCGAAGACTTCGCCCCCTAAGCACGGCGGCCCGAAGGCTTCAGCCCCGGAACTTGGAGTCTCGGTACCCGAGGCTCCCGATCCGACGCCCGGCGCTGAAAGCTGAGGGCTGCCCCGCGCTCCCGACCCCCGTCCAACGGCCAGCGCGGCTGGGCCCCCGGCCAGCATCACTCGCCCCCCGGCCAACATGGCTCGGCTCCCGGCTCCCGGCTCCCGGCTCCCGGCTCCCGGCTCCCGGCTCCCGGCTCCCGGCTCCCGGCCAGCCTGGCTCGGCGGGCGTGGCTCCGGGCCAGGGCAGCCCGGCCCACGTGACTCGGCCAGGTTGCCGCGAGGCTCACCCCCCGGCCACCACCCCCCGCAACACCATCCCCACCGCCGCCTCCGTGATCACGTCCGGTTCCTCCGCCGCGCCCAGTTCGATCCGGCGGACGGCCGCGTCGACCACGCCCTGGAGCAGCATCGCGGCGAGGCGGGGCTCAGTGTGGCCCAGGGTGGCCAGGGCCTCGACGATCATCGCGATCAGGCCGCCGTGGGCCGCCCGGATCTTCTCCCGCGCCCCGGCGTCCAGCTCGCTCGCCGAGATGGCGACCACGGCCCGGTGCCGCCGGTCCCCCACCAGCTCCAGTTGCTTGCGTACATACGCCTCGACCTTCACCCCGGCCCCGTCCGCCGCCGCCATCGCGGCCTCGACCTCCGCCGCCCAGACGGGGAAGTCGACCGCGCACAGTTCCTCGACCACCGCCGCCCGCGACCGGAAGTACTCGTACACGGACGACCGCGCCAGCCCCGTGCGCTCGGCGAGGGCCGGGAAGGTCAGCGCCTCCGTACCGCCCTCGGACAGCAGGGAGCGGGCCGCGTCCAGCAGGGCGGCTCGTTGCATCGACCGGTGCTCGGCCACGGAGGCCGCTCGAATCCTTGGCACGGCATCCACTTTACGGACGGTCCCCCCGGTTCGGGAGTGGCTCACCCCACCCTCCGGTGGCCCGACCGGCGCACCCGCCCCGCCCGGAAGCCTCCCCCGCCACCGCCCCGGCCGGTGCCCGAACGGCTTCAGCGCCCGAATCCGGCCAGCTTCGCCCGGAGCTGCAACACGGACTTGGTGTGGATCTGACTGACCCGGCTCTCGGTGACACCGAGCACATTGCCGATCTCGGCGAGGGTCAGCCCCTCGTAGTAGTAGAGCATCACCACGGTCTTCTCCCGCTCGGGCAGGGTGTTGATCGCCCGCGCCAGGAACCGCCGCAGCTCCCGGTCCTCCGCCACCTCCACCGGGTTGTCGGCGGCCGTGTCCTCCAGGGTGTCCATGAGGCTCAGCCGGTCGCCGCCGCCCTCGCCGCCGACATGCAGCAGCTCCTCCAGCGCCACCACATTGGCCAGCGACAACTGGCTGAACACCGCGTGCAGTTCATCGACCGCGATGCCCAGCTCCGCCGCGACCTCCACCTCGCTCGGGGTGCGCCGCAGCCGCGCCTCCAGCGTGGCGTACGCCCGCTCCACATTGCGCGCCTTCTGCCGCACGGACCGCGGGATCCAGTCCAGCGCCCGCAGCTCGTCGATCATCGCGCCCCGGATCCGGGTGATGGCGTAGGTCTCGAACTTGATCTCCCGGTCGATGTCGAACTTCTCGATCGCGTCGATCAGCCCGAACACCCCCGACGACACGAAGTCCGCCTGCTCCACATTGGGCGGCAGTCCCACACTCACCCGGCCCGCCACATACTTCACCAGCGGCGAGTAGTGCAGGATCAACTGCTCCCGCAGCCGCTCGTCACCGGTCGTCTTGTACGAGCGCCACAGCTCGTCGAGCGTCGAGGGCGCGGGCGGTCGGGTGCCGTCACCCTCGCGGGCGGCTGGGGGGATCGCCGCCCGGTCGGACCCGGAGGTGTGCTGGGGCATTCGTCGCCTTGTGCCGTTCTGCCGTGAAGCTCGTACGGAGGGTGCCTGGGGTGCCGCCGGCCCGGGGGTGGCCGGGGCGGCTGGGACAGCCGTGGATCATGTCGGTCGATGGCCGGTACGCACCGGATCCTTGTGAGCGTAGCGTGACTGGAGTGTCGCGGTGTGCGAAGGGCGGGGCCCGCGCGGTGCGCAGAGACGTTCCGTTCGGCGCTCCACGGGGTCATCACGATCACTCACCGCGATCATGAAATCCGGTCAACTGCGCCTTTTCCCAAGGAATTCCACCTTCCCCCGGACGGCCGAACACCTCCCGTCACCCGGGGCGTGAACCGTCATCGACGGACCTCACCGCCTGGCGTGTCAACTTCCAGCCGTCGCCGTGTCGTTCGACAAACCCGAGTGCCTTGAGTTCGTACAGTCTGGCGATCGTGTCGTCCGGCGTGGTCTGCGCGCCGCGGGCGATCTCCCCGGCCGGGGCCGCCCGGCGGGCGGGCAGCGCCGCGAGGACCTGGCGGGTGGCGGGCGCCAGCAGATCGCGCGGCAGCACCGGACCGCTCCGCTCGGGAGCCAGCTCGCCCATGTCGCCGACCAGTTCGACCACCTCGGCGGCGTCGGTCACCAGCTCCGCCCCGCCGCGCAGCAACTCGTGCACTCCGGCGGACAGCGCGCTGGTGGCCGGACCGGGGACCCCCATCACATGCCGCCCCAGCCGGCCCGCGGCCCGCGCGGTCACCAGCGACCCGCTCCGGTACGCCGCCTCCACGACGACCGTGCCCCGGGTGAGGGCCGCGATCACGCGGTTGCGCAGGATGAACCTTCTCTGCACTAAGTCAAGCGAGACGATCACGGCAGTCAGTCGGACTGGGGACGAGTAGTCGGGATTCCAAGGGAGACAGGTGGCCGGTGTGAGAGACGGGCGGCGTCGGCCTGCTTGGTGCGAACGAAGGTCAAGGTCATGTCGATTCCCTCGATCTCGCCCAGCCACTGTTCGTCCTCTGCTCGCTTCCGGCGGAGGATCAGGTCCTTCTCGATCTCAGCGAGCCGCGGCAGCATCTTGGGGTTGACCTGCAGCATCGGGCATCGGATGCAGGCGTGTTCATGCTGACAAGGTGATCCGTAAGGCCGAGCACAGTTGCCGAGTTCGACCTTGCGCTTGTCGAAGTGCTCCTCGAACTCCGCCCACTCCTTGGTGGTGACGTCGACGTACTCGTGCTCGGGCCGCAGAGCCCGGCGGTGGTTCAGGAACTCCTGGTAGTGCTTGACGATGTCCTCGGCGAAGACCGCGACATAGCCCTGAGTTGTTTGGAGATTCAGGTGTCCGAGCAGGGCCGCGCCGATGTGGATCGGCAGGCCGCCGTTGACGATGTCGGTCGCGAAGAGCCTGCGGAAGTCGTGCGGGGTGAACTTGGTGCCGGCGAAGGCCGGGTCCGTTTCGGCGATCTCCTCGCAGCTGCGTCCGATCATGTTGAGGACCGTGGAGGGAGCGATGACTCCGCGAACGGTGCCGATCTGCCGTTGGAAGAGGAACGGCATAGCTTCTGACCAGGTCTTTTCATGTCCGTCGTAACGGCTGACGAGCGGAATCGCCCTGCCATTGCGGGTGTGCCGGCGGACGATCTGGGCGACCGCGTGGAACAGCTCGGCCGACATCGGGATCACGCGCTCGCGTTCGCTCTTCGAGGGCGCGACGACCAGGAGGGCGATGACCTCTCCGTTGGGCCGCTCGTATTGACGGATGCTGAGGTGCGTGAGCTCGACGAGTTCCTCGACGCGGATGCCGCTGTGCCGCAGGACCTCGACGGCGACCCACTCCCAGAAGGCCGAGTCCTCGGCCATGGTCACGTGAATCAGTTCGCCGGTGTCGTCGTCGGTGACGCGGACGGTCGGCTCAGCAAGGATCTTCGCCCGGCGTCTGTCCTCCCTGGAATTGGTGCGTGTGAAGCGGCGGCCCTGGTGCTCGAAGGACTCGCCGAGCGGAACCGGGGTGGCAGCCTCCAGCAGGCTGGCCAGCCGCTCGTAACGCTCCTCGACGTGCCGGACGAGAACCGGCAGCAGGGGCTGACGGACCCGGGTGCGGTCTGCCATCCGCCGGTTGACCTCACGGCGCCGCTTGCCGAAACCCTTCAGGTCCCGGGGCAGGATCGGGCAGGGGGCCACCCACTGGGCCCAGCATTCCGGCTCAGCGACGGCCCAGCTGTGGAGGTCGACATAGAGGCCGCGGACGGCCAGCAGCAGAGATGCGGTGTCCTTGCGGACCTTGGTCCGGTCGGTCTTGCCCTTCCGGCGCCAGTACTGGATCTCGGCCCGCCACTGGTCGTAGATCTCCTGGCCGATGTTGAGGTCCTGCTGATCGGGGCTGATCTCCTCGATGACGGACCAGAAGTGGCCTGCCAGATGGCGGGCAAGACCCTGGAGCGTGACGTAGTCCGTGTCCGATCGGCGCCGGACCAGGTAGTCGATCAGGAGCTGGCGGACCCCGGCGTTCTTGATGTCGTAGAGATCGACGAGTTCCTCGACGCTCCGCTGGCCGTTGTAGATGAACGTCCGCAGGGTCGGGGCCGTCCCGGGAGGGAAGTGCTCCATCTTGTGCAGGATCTCCCAGGCGCCCAGGGCCGCGAACCTGGTGTTGTCCTTGTTCGCGCCGTGCGTCAGGCCCAGGCGCTTGTTCTCCAGCGAGTAGTGCAGCAGAGCCGAAGGCGTCAGATGCTCCAGATTGATGCCCTGCGTGGTCAATGCGCAGGCCAGGTCGTACTTCGCCCGGTGCCGGTGCACCGCCGTGAGATGCCGCTGAGCGTCGACGGTGTTGAAGAACTCGTCCAGCCTAGGGTCCTTCTGGACCTGGCGGAACGGCTCGGCGTAGTCGAGGAACTTGTTCGCCCGGAACCCGGAGAGCGAGGGCTGGACGATCCGTGCCGCGAACACCATCCTCAGTGCAGAGGTCAGGTTGCTGCTGTCGTAGCTGACCTCCTGACGTCCCAGGACTCTGACCGGTGTCGCATTCTCGTCGTTGAAGCCGCTGGCCTCCCAACGCTCCTGCCAGGTGTCCCCGGGCAGGTCCGCCAAGTGCCGGAACAACATCCGGATGCCGGCTCGGCGCTTCTCCGCCCCGGACCGTGACTGTCCCGGCCAGACCACCCCGGCAAGATCACACAACTCGGTAATGCCGGCCCTCGACAGGTCCCCGAAGGGCGCCGGGGGCTTCTCGGGCCGCGGCGCCGGCGCAGCCTTCACCGAGGCACTGCTGAAGCGCGTCGGCACCTTCTCCCTGGGCGTTTCGGAGTAGTCCGTGCGTCGGTTGCGGACCGTGTAGGTCTCGACTGTCGTGCGGCTAGGCACCGAACACCGCCTTGATGTCGTCGGGGTCGTAGCCCGCGGAGAAGATCCGCTGGACCCGGGGCCGGTTGTAGTGGGCCTGGAGGGCGTCGAAGAGGTCCTCGACGCGGGCGTTCAGGTAGCCACCGGTGGTCGCCAGGTCGGTGTGCCGCAGGATCGCGCGGACCTGGGCCAGGGTCAGGTTGGGGTCGTTGGCCATGCGGTTCGCGGCCGTGTGCCGCAGGTCGTGCAGGGTCCAGTTCGTGCCGAGCTTCTCGTTGACGCGCTGGAAGACCCGCCGCATCGCCCAGTAGGTCAGCGGCCGGTCCGGTCCTCGCAGCGTGCGGAGGACCGGCTCGTGGGCCAGCGGGAGGCCGATGCTGTCGAGGTAGGCGGCCAGAATGGTCAGGGCCTGGGGGCTCGCGGGGACGGCCTCGCGCTCGTCGGTGCCCTTGGTGACCACGTAGATCAGCTGCTTGGCCCAGTCGATGTCACCGGGAGTGACCCCGAGGAGTTCGCTGGCCCGGGAGCCGCTGGAGACGTAGAGCAGGACGGCCGCTCTGTCTCTGTCGCAGGTCATGGCCTCGAAGAGCTCGTCCCACATCGCGTCGGGAATTGACCGGGGATCGGTCTGCCGGACGCGCTGCCGCAGCCGGGCCCGCCGGAACGTGGGCACCTCACCGTCCGGGGCTCTGTGCGCAAGGGCCCGGCGCTGGGCCACCGACTCGGGCACCGGGTTGACCAGCGGACCCCGGTTGTAGTGCCGGTGGTAGGCGTAGAAGCTGCAGACGACGGTCAAGCAGTGGTTGATCGTCCTGGGCGCGTATCCCGCCCCGAGGTAGGGCTTGCCCGTGCGGGGGTTCACCGAGCCGGGGCGTGGAGCGTCGGGGCTTCGGCGGCGCCGCTGCGGGTTCGGGGCCACTCGAAGCCAGCCCACCAGCGCGGACGCCTCTGCCTCGGTCGCTCGGTCCCACGGGACCCCGAGGAACCACAGCAGCCGGAACCAGCGCTGGAGGTCGTACGCGTAGCTCTTGATGGTCAGCGGCCGGTTGTCGTCCAGGGTGAGACCCCGAAGGTACGGAACGACCGGGGCAACGAGGGCCCCGTCAGGATCCACGACGGCGTACCGAGGTATGGATTCCAGTTCGACGACTGAGCCGACGCGGGGCACATCGGCCTGGCCCTCGATCAGCTGGCGATGGAGGTCTTGCAACACACACTTCCTTACGAGCGGAGATCATCTCGCTTCATGATCAGAGATGCTTAGTGCAGTTAACACACCGGCTCGGCGTCGGATGGTCGCCCGGCGGCAACTCCCCCACGACCAGGCCCTGTTCCGCGATCCTGGTGATCAACTCGGTGTGCCCGCGCGGATAGGGCCGGTCGACCCCGCAGGCGAGGACGGCGACGGTGGCCCCGCCCGCGCCGAGCGCACCCCGGTGGGCGGCGCCGTCGACGCCGTAGGCCCCGCCGGAGACCACGACCCAGCCGCGTTCGGCCAGCCCGGAGGCGAGGGTGACGGCCATGTGCGCCCCGTATCCGGTGCAGGCGCGGGCGCCGACCAGCGCGACGGACTTCAGCGCCCATATCCGCAGATTCGCCGGTCCCCGCGCCCACAGACCCAGCGGCCGGGCGTCACCGAGATCCTCCAACTGCCCCGGCCACTCGCCCTCCCCCGGACTCACGAACCGCACCCCGGCGGCCCGCGCCACCGCCAGATCCCGCTCCGGCTCGGCGTGTCCGGCCCGCGCCCGCAACCCGCTCCACCGCCGCGCGCTCACCCCCGGCAACGCCCGCCCGCTCCGCAGCCGCCGCGCCACTTCCCGCACCCCGAACTCCCGCACCCACCGCCCGGCGACCTCGTCCCCCGGCTCGACCACCCGAGTGAGAAACACCCGGTCGAGAAGGTCGGGGTCCGGCTCGGGGGCGACCTCGGGGACGGCCTCGGGGGCAGCCTCGGGGACGGTGATGGGTGCGATGGCGGGGGTGAGGCGACCGGTACCGCTGGGAAGCGGCTCCCCGGTGCCTCCGACACCCGCCCCTTCAGCACCACCGACACCCGCCCCTGCGGCAGCAATTCCGGCACTCGACCCACCGTCGACACCCACAGGCGCCCCACCGTCGCCAGAGGCGCCCGGCTCGGCGCTCACGTCAACGCCCCGATCGCCATCGGCACCCCCCGGGGAACACCCGTGCGCAGTTGCAGCGCGAGGGCGACGTCCATCGCGGTGGGGCGGTCGTGGCCGACCAGGTCGGCGACGGTCCAGGCGACCCGCAGCACCCGGTCCAGGCCCCGCGCGGTCAGCGAGCCCCGGTCCAGGCTGCGCTCGGCCTCGTCCATCGCGCCCGGCGCGGGATGCCAGCGGGTGCGCAGCTCGCGGCCCGGCACTTCGCTGTTGGTGCGCCACGGGGTGCCGGCCAGCCGGAGCACGGCCCGCTCCCGGGCGGTCCGGACCCGGTCGGCGACGGTCGCCGTGGACTCGCCCCGCGTACCCCGGTCGAGCAGTTCCGCGCGGGTGACGCGGTCGACCTCGACCCGCAGGTCGACCCGGTCGAGCAGCGGCCCCGACAGCCGGGCCTGGTAGCGGCGGATCGCGGACGGCGCGCAGTCGCACAGGTCGCCGGTGACGGAGAACCGACCGCAGGGGCAGGGATTCGCGGCCAGCACCATCAGGAACCGCGCCGGGAAGCGCACCACCCCGGCGCTGCGCGCGATCACCACATGCCCGGCCTCCAGCGGCTGCCGCAGCGCGTCGAGCGCCTGTGCGCTGAACTCCGGGGCCTCGTCCAGGAAGAGAACTCCCCGGTGGGAGAGCGAGACCGCTCCGGGCCGGGCGACGCCCTGTCCGCCGCCGACGAGCGACTGCATGGTCGCCGAGTGGTGCGGGGCGCAGTAGGGGGCGGTGTCGACCAGGGGTTTGCCGGTCGGCAGCAGTCCCGCCACCGAGTGCACGGCGGTGACCTCCAGGGACGCCTGCCGGTCGAGCGGGGGCAGGATCGCGGGCAGCCGCTCGGCGAGCATGGTCTTGCCCGCTCCGGGCGGGCCCTCCAGGAAGAGGTGGTGGCCCCCGGCGGCGGAGACCTCCACCGCCGTGCGCGCCGACGTCTGGCCCACGACGTCGGCCAGGTCGTGCCCGGCGTCGTGCTGACCGGCGCCGACGCTGTGCACACCGGTCGCCTCCCCGGTCCCCGGCATCCGCAGCCCGGCCCACAGCGGATCGGGGCGGCCCGGCTGGTCCGGGGCCTCCTCGGGCACGGGCTCGTCGGCGAGGACGGCGATGAGCTGCCGCAGACTGCGCACCCCGAGGACGGAGATCCCGGGGACGAGGGCCGCCTCGGCGGCGGCGCACTCGGGCACCACGACCTGTTCGTATCCGGCGTCGGCGGCGGCCAGCACCGCAGGCAGGATGCCCCGCACGGGCCGTACCCGTCCGTCGAGCCCCAGTTCGCCGATCATCACGATGTCGGCGAGGACCCGGGGGTCGATGCGTTCGGCGGCGCCAAGCACCGCGCAGGCCACGGCCAGGTCGAAGCCCGATCCCGCCTTGGGCACCGATGCCGGGCTGAGTCCGACGGTGAGCTTCTTCTGCGGCCATTCACCGCCCGAGTTCACCACCGCCGCCCGGACCCGGTCCCGGCTCTCCGTCAGGCTCTTGTCGGGCAGTCCCACCAGGGTGAACGCGGCGACGCCGGGCTCCAGGTCCGCCTGGACCTCGACGACGACGCCCTCCACCCCCACCAGGGCCACCGAGCACGTACGCGCGAACCCCATCTCAGGCCACCCCCCGCGCGTGCTCGACCACCGGGGCGCCCCGCTCGGGCAGGACCACGCCGATGAGGTCGATCCGGACACCGCCGGGCGGCGCTCCCCCGTGCTCCTGCGTCCACCGCTGGGCGAGCCCGCGCAGCCGCCGGGCCTTGACCGGGGTGACCGCCGCCATCGGATGCTCGTAGGGACCCGCCCTGCGGGTCTTGACCTCGCAGACCACCAGGACGTCCCCGTCCCGCGCGACGATGTCGATCTCCCCGGTCCTGCCACCGCGCCAGTTGCGCTCCAGGACCGTCATACCGGCCTCGGTCAGCCGCCGCGCGGCCAGGTCCTCGCCGTATTTGCCGAGTGCGTCTCGTGCGTTCATGTCGGCACCTCCTGGCGCCAACGATCACGCACCGCCACCCAAGAAGTGGATCTTGGTGTGTTACCGGCCGGTTGTGGATATCTCCGTCACCCACACGAGGGACACCCACCTCACCGACGTCACGAGTCCACCCCGGCCTCACCCGCCCGGCAGCTCCAGATCGCTCTTGTTCAGCTCCTCAATGTTCACGTCCTTGAACGTGAGCACCCGGACCTGCTTCACGAACCGGGCCGGCCGGTACATGTCCCACACCCAGGCATCCGCCATCGACACCTCGAAGAACACCTCACCCTGGACCGAGTGCACCTGCATCTCGTAGTCATTGGTGAGATAGAAACGCCGCTCGGTCTCGATCACGTATTTGAACAGACCGACGACATCGCGGTACTCCCGGTAGAGCTTCAGCTCCATCTCGGTCTCGTACTTTTCGAGGTCCTCGGCGCTCATGGCATGTTCCCCTTCAGCCGTGCGATCCCACCATTGTGCGCCAGTCACGGGAGCCTCTAGACGATTTCCGTGTCAAGGATCTCGGGGCTGGGCGGGGGCCCTTCGTCGAGCAGTCTGCGCAGCAGCCCGGCGAGTCTGGTCGGGTACACCGTCTCATGGGAGCGGGTCAGTTCCTGACACGTCCACCACCTCGCTCCCGCCACACTGCGCCGCTCCAGCTCGGTGAGGGCGAGCCCCTCCCGCCCGGCCGGTGCCAGGGCCCGCTCGGTCCGTGCCAGGTAGTACCACTCGTCCTGGTCCCAGCGCCGCCCGGCGAACGGGAAGGAGCACCGGCGCCGCCACAGCACCGGCCCCAGCTCGACCTCCGTGATCCCGGTCTCCTCGGCGAGTTCCCGCAGCGCGGCCCGCTCCCGGGTCTCGTCGCCCTCCACACCCCCGCCCGGGGTGAACCACCAGTCGTCGCCGGGATCGTCCGGCTCATGGCCGTGCAGCAGCAGGATCCGGTCCTGCGGATCCAGCAGCACGACCCGCGCGACCCGGCGCAGTCCGCCCCGGTAGGTGTCCTCGGCAGCCTCACCCGACACGCGCGGCCCCCGCCCAGGACGACCGTCCCGCCACCCGTTTCGCCACCGGCCCGTACGCCGCCCCCGCCAGCACCAGCACCGCCCCGCCCACGGCCAGGATCACGATCGTCCGCAGCGGCCCGGGATCCGACAGCGCGCCCAGTGCCGCGAACCCGGACGGCCGCTCCAGCATCCCGTCCACGGGCCAGACGACGGCGTCCACCCGCGCGGTGACCGCGTCCCGGGCCACCGTGCCGCTCGCCGCGTCCGTCAGATGGGCCGTGGAGTCCAGCGAGCTGTGCCGTTCGTCGCCGAGCAGGAACAGCCGTCCCTCGGGCACGGTCACGGTCGGGAAGTCCGCCGCCCCCGCGGGCCCGTCGTCGGGCAGATACGGTTCCTCGATCTCCGTACCGTTCACGGTGAGCCTGCCGTCGGTGCAGCAGGCCACCGTGTCCCCGCCCACCGCCACGACCCGCTTGAGCACCGGCGCGTCCGCCCAGGTGGCGTCCTTGAACACCACGACATCGCCCCGCCGTACCTGGGCGCCGTCGACCCGCTCCGCGAGCAC
Source organism: Streptomyces sp. NPDC093252 (assembly GCF_040683675.1). NCBI lineage: Bacteria > Bacillati > Actinomycetota > Actinomycetes > Kitasatosporales > Streptomycetaceae > Streptomyces > Streptomyces sp. NPDC093252. The sequence continues at coordinate 154,705 of NZ_JBFBEM010000011.1, forward strand.
CCGGTCCCCGACGCCGATGGTCGGCGCCATCGACCCCGTGGGCACGGTGTACGGCCGGTACACCACCGCCGCCCAGCCGAACCCGCCGAGGAACAGCACCAGCCCCAGCGCCACGGCCAGCCCGGACAGCACCTGCCCGGTCCGCCCGCCCGCTCCCGGGGCCGTACCTGTCGTGCTCTCGCCACCCATGGACCCGCACCCTACCCGCGGTACCGGCCCCGGTCAGCCCGTCCCGGACACGCCGACGGGGCCCCCGTACGCTCACGAGGGCCCCGTCCGCACAGCTCAGGTGCGCGGTGTTCGCGTCAGCCGGTCGGCTCGGTGCGCGGCGTCCGGGTCAGCGGGTCGGCTCCGGCGTGTGCCTGCGGCGCTGCCACCACACCACCGGCACCACCCCGGTGAGCGCCAGCGCGCCGGGCGCGGCCGTCAGGCCCGCGGCGGCGCTGGGCGCCGGGTCGCCGAGGTTCGGCTGGTCGAAGGTGTCCGGAACCGGCAGGGTGCCCCAGCGGTTGATGGGCCACGCCTTGACGATGGCCCGGCCGACGACCTCGTCCACCGGCACCATGCCCTTGTGCTTGTCGGCGGTGTTGTAGCGCGAGTCGCGGGAGTTCTGGCGGTGGTCGCCCATCACCCAGACGAAGCCGTCGGGGACCGTCACCGAGAACTGGCCGCCCTGGTCGTCCATGCTGCACGGGGTGTTGCCCGGGTACACATAGGGCTCGTCGAGCGCCTTGCCGTTGACCATGACCGGGCCGGTGCCCTGGCACGAGACGGTGTCGCCGCCGACGCCGATGACCCGCTTGATGAGGTCCTTCTCCTCGGCGGACGGCATCAGGCCGATCCAGCTCAGGAAGGTCTGGAGGGCGTTCGGATCGGCGGTCGGCTCGCCGGCCAGCCAGTTGTCCGGGTCGTGGAAGACGATGACCTCGCCGCGCTCCGGCTCGGAGCCGAACCAGGGGGTGAGCTTGTCCACCAGCACCCGGTCACCCCGCTGGAGGGTGTTCTGCATCGAGTCGGAGGGGATCGAGAACGCCTGCACCAGGAAGGTCTTGATCAGCAGCGCCAGCACCAGCGCGATACCGATCAGGATCGGCAGTTCCTTCCAGAACGAACGGGGCTTGCGGGGCGCCGGGGGTGTCCCGTCCGCCTCCCGGTCGCCGGCCGGGGGTCCGGCGGGGCCCTCCGGGCCCGCGGGGCCGGGCGGCTGCTGCCGGGCGCCCGCGCCGTCCTCATTCCCGGAGGTCACGGCGCCGCTGTCGGCCTGGGCGGACGCTTCCACGGGATGTCCGCGGTGCTCCTCGCCGTCGTGTCCGGACCGTGCGCCAACCGCCACATCCCCCACGCCAACTCCTCACTCTGTGCCGCCGCCTGCCCCATGCGCGGCGCAGGCCCACCACTCCCATAACGAGCGGGAGTTCCGCAGGGGTCGGGAGCTGGATTGCTTTCGGATCGTAGAAGGCAACCCTATGCGACAGCGGTGGAGCGGCGGTCGCCCCGGGCACCGAGTTGGTCAAGGATGCGTACGTTTTCGGTTCGTCCAGGGCCGACCAGTGGTTGAAGGGCCAGGCAATGACCATGGCACGGCCCACCACCTCGTCCTCGGAGACGGTGCCGCCGTGGTCGGTGTCCTGGTGGGCGCGGGAGTCGGCGGAGTTCGAGCGGTGGTCGCCCATCACCCACAGCCGCCCCTCGGGGACGGTGATGTCGAACTGGGTTTCGGAGGGTGCGTTCCCGGGATACAGATAGTCGCCCTCGGCGAGGGGGACGCCGTTGACCGTCACCCGGCCCTGGGCGTCGCAGCACCGCACCCGGTCGCCGCCGACCCCGACGACCCGCTTGATGAGGTCCTTGTCGTCGTCCGAGGGCAGCAGCCCGATGAAGGTGAGGGCGTCCTTGACCTGCTTGACGACGATCGGGTCGTCCTCCGGTTGGGCGGCCTGCTCCTCCTGGAGCCAGCCACCGGGGTCCTTGAACACCACCACGTCCCCGCGCGCGGGCCGGGAGCCGAACCAGGGCGTGAGCTTGTCCACCAGCACCCGGTCGCCGACCTGGATGGTCTGCTCCATGGAGCCGGACGGGATCACGAACGCCTGCACCAGGAACGTCTTCAGCACCAGGGCGATCAGTACGGCGACCCCCGCGAGGAGCGGGATCTCCTTGATCGCCGAGCGGCGGCGGCGCCGCTTGACCTTGCGCTGGAGCCTGCGCCGCTCCGCGCGGGTCCGTCCGGCGCCGGGGGCGGCGGTGCGGCGGGTGCCGGTGGGCAGCAGATGGTCGGCGGGACCGCCGGACGCCCCGCGCGGTTTGCCGCGGTTACCCATGGGCACCGCCCGGCGCGGGTGGATCCGCGTAGGCGTCGTCACCCATGGGCACCGTCCGGCGCGGGTACGTCCGCGTAGGCGTCGGGGCGGGTGATCCGGGTCCAGCGCGCGGCGGGCCAGGCGATCCAGTCGGCCCGGCCGATGACCCGGTCCACGGGCACCATGCCGCCGCCGGGCGAGCCCAGCCGGTCCCGGGAGTCGCTGGAGGCGCTGCGGTGGTCGCCGAGGAGGAACAGCCGTCCGCCGGGCACGACCACGTCGAAGGGCACCGAGGAGGCACTGTCACCGGGGTGCAGGAACCCGGACTCGTCGACCGGCCGGCCGTTCACCTCGATCCTCCCCTCCGTGTCGCAGCAGACCACGCGGTCCCCGCCCACGCCCACGACGCGCTTGATGTAGTCCGCGTCCCCGAAGTACTCCGTGCCGTCGAACACGACGATGTCCCCGCGCTCCGGCCCGGCACCGAAACGGTACGCCACCTTGTTTACGAGAACGCGGTCGCCGATCCTCAATTCCGGTGTCATGGATCCACTGGGGATTTCGAACGGCCGCACCACGAAAGTGTTCAGGAGCAGCAGGAACAGCAGACAGATCAGCAGGGTGAGGCTGATCCGGCCGCCGGGGAGCCAGTACGACAGACCGGTGTGGACGCCTTCGTCCTCGGCGGCGGGGGTCCGGCGCCGGCGGGTGGGCAACGCGAAACGCGACCGTCCCTCCGGTCCCTCGGTGTCCGGGGTGGTGAACCCTGGCTCGGAGGGGCGGGAGGAGCGGTCGCGCTCCGTGTGCTGTGCTTCGGTGTCCATCGGGGCCAGATGCTATCCGGCCCGGCCGTGGACGCCTCGGCGCGCTCAGTTGTCGCGCTTCTCCTTGATCTTGGCGGCCTTGCCGCGCAGATCCCGCAGGTAGTACAGCTTGGCGCGACGGACGTCACCACGGGTGACCAGCTCGATCTTCTCCACGATCGGGGTGTGCACCGGGAAGGTGCGCTCGACGCCGACGGAGAAGGAGACCTTGCGGACCGTGAAGGTCTCGCGCACGCCCGAGCCCTGGCGGCGGATCACGACGCCCTTGAACTGCTGCACACGGGAGCGGTTGCCCTCGATGACGCGGACGTGCACGTTGACCGTGTCGCCCGGACGGAAGGCGGGGACGTCGCTGCGCAGCGACGCGGAGTCGACGGAGTCGAGCAGGTGGGACATGTTCGTCTGCTTTCCTCGCTGATGCCACAGGTCATCAACGGAAACTAGGGTTTTCCTCAGGAGGCCGTGCGGGTCGGGGCGGGCGTCGTGTCCCCCTGCGGCAGGGGCGCACGCCGGACGGGCGCACAACAGCCGCCTATTCTTCCACGCCCTCGGTCCTGCGCCAAAATCGGCCGTGGGATCCGCCCTCCGGGTCGGGTGACCAGCCCAGGATGGAGAGCATCTCGCGGTCCTTCTTGTCGAACGTCCCCGGGTCGCAGCGCTCGATCAGATCGGGGCGGTGGGCCGTGGTCCGGCGCAGGGCCTCGTCCCGCCGCCAGCGGGCGATCCTCCCGTGGTGCCCGCTGAGCAGCACCTCGGGGATGTCCCGGCCGCGCCACTCGGGCGGCTTGGTGTAGACGGGCCCCTCCAGCAGGTTCGCCATGGCGCCGGGCGCGAAGGAGTCGTCCCGGTGCGACTCGGCGTTGCCCAGCACCCCGGGCAGCAGCCGCGCCACGGCCTCCGTGACGACGAGTACGGCGGCCTCCCCGCCGGCCAGGACGTAGTCGCCGATGGACACCTCGTAGACGGGCATCCGGGTCGCGTACTCGTCGACGACCCGCCGGTCGATGCCCTCGTAGCGGGCCGGGGTGAAGATCAGCCAGGGGCGGGCGGAGAGTTCGACGGCGAGTTCCTGGGTGAAGGGGCGGCCACTGGGGGTGGGGACGATCAGCGCGGGCGCGCCCGAGCCGGTCTCGTAGCCGTCGGCGAGGACCGTGTCCAGGGCGTCGCCCCAGGGCTCGGTCTTCATCACCATGCCGGGACCGCCGCCGTAGGGCGTGTCGTCGACGGTGTTGTGGCGGTCGTGGGTCCAGGTCCGCAGATCGTGCACCCGGACGTCGAGGCGCCCCCGCGCGCGGGCCTTGCCGACCAGGGAGACGTTCAGCGGGTCGAGGTACTCGGGGAAGATCGTGACGACGTCGAGCCGCATCAGGCGTCGCCGCCGTCCTGCTCGCCGTCCCGCTCGTCCTCGCGGCCGGAGGCGGTCTCAGCGCGGTCGTCGATCAGCCCCGGCGGCGGGTCGATCACGGCCCGCTGCTCCTCCAGGTCGATCTCGGTGACGATCTCCGCGACGAAGGGGATCATCACCTCCGTGCCGTCCGGGCGCTCCACGATGAACAGGTCCTGGGACGGCAGATGGGAGATCTCGGTGATCCGGCCGACCGCGGTCCCGTCGACGGTGACCACGTCCAGGTCCATGAGCTGGTGGTCGTAGTACTCGTCCTCGTCCTCGGGGAGCTGCTCCGGGTCGATCTCGGCGATGAGCAGGGTGTTGCGCAGGGCCTCGGCGCCGGTGCGGTCGCGGACGCCCTCGAAGCGCAGCAGCAGCCGGCCGCTGTGCACCCGGCCGGTCTCGATGGTGAGCGGTCCGGTGGCGGCCGGGTCGGTGGCCAGAACGGCACCGGGCGCGAGCCGCAGCTCCGGTTCGTCGGTGCGGACCTCCACGGTGACCTCGCCCTTGATGCCATGGGCGCGGCCGATCCGGGCGACTACGAGCTGCACGGTGCTGGATCTCCTGTCACGTTCCTGGACTGCTGTTCCACCCGCTTGGTCCACCCGCTCCACGACGACGGGCCGGGGAGGCCCGTACGGCCCTCCCCGGCCCGAGCCGGTGTTTCTTCGGCGAACTCAGCGAACCCGGCGTCAGCCCACTGACGTCAGCGGATGTGGTCCACGTCGACGAGGTCGACCCGGACACCGCGTCCGCCGATGGCGCCCACGACGGTGCGCAGGGCGCGCGCGGTGCGGCCGTTGCGGCCGATCACCTTGCCGAGGTCGTCGGGGTGGACCCGGACCTCCAGCACGCGCCCGCGGCGCAGGTTGCGCGAGGCGACCTGCACATCGTCGGGGTTGTCGACGATGCCCTTCACGAGGTGCTCAAGCGCCTCTTCGAGCATGCTGCTCAGGCCCCGGCCGACTCGGACTCGGCGGCGGCCTCGTCCTTCTTCTCCGCCTTCTTCTTCTGGGTGATCGCCTCACCCTTGCCCTCGTCCTCGCCGCCGAGCGCCTCGAACGAGGGGCGGGTGGCCTTGGGCTCGGCGACCAGCAGCGGCGCCGGGGCGGGCTCGCCCTTGAACTTCTGCCAGTCGCCGGTCTTCTTCAGGATGGCGAGCACGGGCTCGGTCGGCTGGGCGCCGACACCGAGCCAGTAGGCGACACGGTCGGCGTCGACCTCCATCACCGACGGGTTGTACGTCGGGTGGTACTTGCCGATCTCCTCGATCGCACGGCCGTCACGGCGGGTGCGGGAGTCGGCGACGACGATGCGGTAGTGAGGCGAACGGATCTTGCCCAGACGCTTCAGCTTGATCTTGACTGCCACGGGAGTGGGTTCTCCTGGATTTGACGTGGTTGGGCACGGCGAGAGATGCCGCGTGGGGTTGCGGTACCCGAGTGCCCGATGGACGCGTCAGCCGGAGGAGAGAGGGGTCCTGTGCGGCTGTCGAGTACAGCTAGCCATTGTGCCACACGGCTCCGGCCGGTCCGACCGGAGCCCGGAGCGGGGCCGCCGGGGCCTGCCTCGGGGCACGCCTGAGGGGCGCCGGGCGCTGGACGGCACCCGGCGCCCGCCCCCGGCCGCGCGGGGCGGCGGGGAGCACCGGAACCCGCCGGGGCGCGGGGGCGACCCGCACGGGTCGGATGTCCCTCGCGGCCCCTCGGGGGTGCGGTACACGGCGGCAGGCGCCCGGCATCCACGAAATGCCGGGAGCTAGCCCGCCGCGCCCGCGCCCACCACCTCGGGGATCCGGAACGGCTTCCCGCAGCCGCCGCACATGATCGGCGCCTGGGCCAGGACGGAGGGGACCACGCGCACATTGCGCCCGCAGTCGCACACCGCCTTGACCCGCACCCCGCCGCCGGACGAGCCGTGCCGGGCGGCCGGGCCGCGGAACGAACGGGTGGTGTCGGAGGCGGTCGCCACGGTGTGCGCCTTCAGCGCGCGCTGGAGCCGCTCGATGGTCGAGCGGTACCGGCGCTTGGCCTCGGGATTCAGCGTGACCAGGGAGAATCCGCTGCTGGGATGGGGCTCCTCGGGGTGGTCCAGACCCATTTCCTCGGCGATCGCGAGGAATCTGCGGTTGTGGTACCGACCGGCGCGGGATGTGTCGCGAACGCCGCGCGCGGCGGCGATGCCATGGACTGCCTCATGGAGCAGTCGCTCGAAGGAGAGCTCATGCCCGCAGGCGGACGAGGACTCTCCGATCAGGGACTCGGGCGCGGCAAGATCGGGCAGCTCGGGGTGGTACCGCTGAATGTCGGCCCACGCCTGCGCCAGCTCTGCGGCGAGAACAGGTGGTGTCGTGCTCACGTAATGACAACGAGCCGGGGTTGCGCTGTGTTCCTATTCCGGGCATCCCAAATAATTTGCACGTACCCGTCAGTTGCCGCTGATGCGTCCCGACGAGTACGGGTGCGCTGATCTGCGGAGAAGCCTCGCAGTCCGTACCAAGCCGGTGCGTAGTCCGCGCTACGGAGGCGCGTGTAGGCGGGGGGTTTCCCGGGCGGCGCGATGCGCAAGGGGTGTTTCGGCCCACCTGTCCGGCGCGCGGAGCCCGTCCCGGCCGGTGCCCATGACGCCCCGACGTTATCGCGTCCGGCATCCCCCCCCCATGACACCGCCCGCCGGGTCCGGAAGGAGCCGGAGCCACTACGGGCCTCCCGCGCGTGGGGCGCCCCGTCCACATACGTCGGGTACGGGTCGCCGGGATCGCCACAGGCGTTCCGCGCGGGGGGGGCCGTCCTTCGTCTGCGACAGCCTGCTGCTCCCGGACCGCCCGGCCCTCCCGCGCGCGGGAGCGCCGTCCCGTTTCCCCTCCCTGTGCGTCACGTCCTCACGCCGGGGGCTCCCGTGCCTGCGGGGTGCCGCATCGTCGCGTCGGTCGCCGGGGGCAGTTCCTTCGGGGGCTCCCGTGCACGCGGGGTGCCGGCCTCCGCGCGCCGGACGACATGGTCGTCCCGGACCGGCGCTCCCGCGCGCGAGGTGCCGAACCTCGTCCCGTGAGTGTCAGTGCGCCCCCGTCCGGCGCCCCCGCGCGCGCGGGGTGCCGACGCCCGTCGCGGTTGCGCCGTCGGCTGTCGCTGCGCCAGCGCTCCCGCGCGCGGGGCACCGTCCCGCACTCGTCGGGTACGGGTCCCCCGGATCGCTACAGCCGTCCCGCGCGGGGTGCCGCGCCCCGCCCGCCTCGGCCGAACTCGGCCGTACCCCGGCCGGAACGGACCCCGGCTCCGCGCACCCGGCCGCCCGGCGCGTTCCGGCCGGTCGCCGGGTGGATGACGGGCCGACTACGCCCCAGGTTTCCGGGACGTGAAATCTCGCCACGTGGCCGGGTCCGGGGCAAGCGGGGGCCCGCGACCCCTGGACGCCGTCGCGCGCCCGGAGTTACCTGGCTTACGGGAGCGATACGGAACGCGCCTCGCAGGGCCCGTATCGGGTGCACCCGTATGCCCCCGTACCGGGACCCCCGCGGAGCGGCCCTGCCCGGCGGCCCCGCTCCTCCTCCGCCCGTCACCACCCACCGGTCCATCGGCGAACAGCGCGGCAGCAACGTTTCAGCAGCGAGTCAGCGAGCCAACCAATGGCGAAATGGGGCGCAATAGATGACTTCCACGCTCGTGCGGCAGCACCCGCCTCACACCGGCCCGGTCCTCCGCGTGGACCTCGGCGCACGCGCGCGTGACTGGTCGGAGATCCAGGAGCGGATGCTGGTCCCGCTCCACGAGGCCGTCTACGAGCGACTGGACGTGGGACCCGCCACCCGGCTGCTCGGCCTCGGCTGCGGCAGCGGGCTGGCCCTGCTCACCGCGGCCTCCCGGGGCGCCGCCGTCACCGGGGTGGAAGCGGCCTTCCCCGAACGCCTGGCCCTCGCGCGCGAGCGCCTGCTCCCGCGCCCCTGGGACCCCCGTACGCGGACCGCCGCCCGGCTGCTGGAGGCCGTGCCGCGCGTCGCTGAGCCGTACACCCTGGTGACCGCGTTCGAGCCGGTCGGGTGCCTGGCGGGGGACGGTGAGCGGCTGGCGGACGCCCTCGGCGCGGCGCGGGCGGTGGTCCCGCGCGGGACGCCGGTGGTGCTGGCCGGGTGGGGGCCGCCGGAGCGGTGTGCGACGGGCGCGGTGCTGCGGACCGCGCGCAGGGCGACGGAGCCGACGGACGGCGGCGGCTGGCGGCCCGCGCACCGGGACGATCTGGAGGAGGTGGCCGCGCGGGTGGGTCTGCGCCCCGACGGTTCCGGCCGGGTCGCCTGCCCGTTCGGGTACGCCGACCTCGCCAGTGCCCTGCGCGGGCTGCACTGCACCGGGTTCCTGGACACCGCCGTCGCGGCGGCGGGGCGGGAGCGGGTCGACAAGGAACTCACCGAGGCACTGCACCCGTACCGGCGGCCGGACGGCACGGTGTGGATGCCGAACGTCTTTCGCTATCTGATCGCCCGGGTGCACTGAGGCCCCTACGGCATCGGGGGCGCCCCGGCGAAGAGCGCCCCCGATGAACGTACCGATCCGAACGTACCGATCCGGCTCCGCCGGGCGGCTCAGCCCATGAACTTCTTGAACTCGTCCGGCAGTTCGAAGTCCTGCCCCGCCTGCTGCCCCGGCAGCCCGAACGCGCCCCCGGCCTGTGCGGCGGCCTCGCGGCGGGCGGCGGCCTCCTGCTCCTGCTGCTTGCGCTTCATCGGGTTGCCGGAGCGCTGCTTGCCCTTGGCCACCTTCTGCTTCTTCTTCGTCCGGCCGGGACCGCCGCCCATGCCCGGTACGCCCGGCATCCCGGGCATCCCGCCGCCCTGGGCCATCCGGCTCATCATCTTGCGGGCCTCGAAGAACCGCTCCACCAGGTTCTTCACCGCGCTGACCTCGACCCCGGAGCCCTTGGCGATCCGGGCGCGGCGGGAGCCGTTGATGATCGTCGGTTCCTGGCGCTCGGCCGGGGTCATCGACTTGATGATGGCCGCCGTGCGGTCGACGTCCCGTTCGTCCAGGTTGTTGATCTGGTCCTTGATCTGGCCCATGCCGGGGAGCATGCCGAGCAGCTTGGAGATGGAGCCCATCTTCCTGACCTGCTCCATCTGGGCCAGGAAGTCGTCGAGGGTGAAGTCCTGGCCCTTCTTGGAGGCCAGCTTCTCGGCCATCTTCTGGGCTTCGGCCTGGTCGAACGTCTTCTCGGCCTGCTCGATCAGGGTGAGCAGGTCACCCATGTCGAGGATCCGGGAGGCCATCCGGTCCGGGTGGAACGCGTCGAAGTCGTCCAGCTTCTCGCCGTTCGACGCGAACATGATCGGCTTGCCGGTGATCTGGCGGATGGACAGCGCCGCGCCGCCGCGGGCGTCGCCGTCGAGCTTGGAGAGCACCACACCGTCGAAGCCGACGCCGTCGCGGAACGACTCGGCGGTGTTGACCGCGTCCTGGCCGATCATCGCGTCGACGACGAAGAGGATCTCGTCCGGGGAGACGGCGTCGCGGATGTCCGCGGCCTGCCGCATCATCTCCTGGTCGATGCCGAGGCGGCCGGCGGTGTCGACGACCACGATGTCGTGGACGCGGCTCTTGGCGTACTCGATGGAGTCCTTGGCGACCTTCACCGGGTCGCCGACGCCGTTGCCCGGCTCGGGGGCGTAGACGGCGACACCGGCGCGCTCGGCGACCACGCTGAGCTGGTTGACCGCGTTGGGCCGCTGGAGGTCGCAGGCGACCAGCAGCGGGGAGTGCCCCTGCTCCTTGAGCCACTTGCCGAGCTTGCCCGCGAGGGTGGTCTTGCCGGCGCCCTGGAGACCGGCCAGCATGATGACCGTCGGCGGCTGCTTGGCGAAGCGGAGCCGCCGGGTCTCGCCGCCGAGGATCTGCACCAGCTCGTCGTTGACGATCTTCAGGACCTGCTGGGCGGGGTTCAGCGCCTTGGAGACATCGGCCCCGAGCGCCCGCTCCTTGACGTTCTTGATGAACGTACGGACGACCGGGAGGGCCACGTCCGCTTCCAGGAGCGCGATCCGGATCTCCCGCGCCGTGGCGTCGATGTCCGCCTCGCTGAGGCGCCCCTTGCCCCGCAGGTTCTTGAAGGTTGCTGAGAGGCGATCGGAGAGAGTATCGAACACGGCGGCGTCGGTCCTCGCGGTCGGGGGCTGGCGGTGGAATCGCCCTCCAGGGTATCCCGGGTCCACCGGAGGGCGGGACGGTCGCCCCGGCCCGCCCCGGCGTCAGCCCCGCAGGGTCTCCTCCAGGGCCCTGGCCACCGTGGTGGCCTCCTCGCCCAAGAGCGGCAGTCCCGTCCCCGAGGTCACGTAGAAGGCGTCCACCGCGTTCGAGCCCAGCGTGGAGGCGTGGGCGCTGCGCACCCGGACCCCCGCCTTCTCCAGGGCGGCGCCGATCCGGAACAGCAGACCGGGGGCGTCCTGGGCGCGGACCTCGATGACGGTGGCGTGCCGGGAGGCGGCCGGGGCGACGGTCACCCGGGGCGGCGGGGCGAGCACCCCCCGGCGGCGCGGGTAGGCGGCGTCGCGCTCGGCGAGACGGCCGGCGATGTCCAGGGAGCCGTCCAGCGCCCGGACCAGGTCGGCGCGGAGCCGGGCGGCCTGCGGCAGCGAGCCGTACTGGGCGGCGACCCGCCAGTCCAGCAGCAGCACCGAGCCCTCGACGCCGTCCGGCAGTTCCAGGGTGCGCAGCTCGGCGGTGCGGACGGTGAGCCGGTGCAGGGAGAGCACCCCGGCGACGGCGGGCAGCACCCCGGGCTGGTCGGGGACGGCGATGACGAGTTCGACGCCGAGCGGCTCGGGGTCTCCGGCGGGCGCCTCCGCCGGATCCACCGGGGGTTCGGTCTGGGCGCGCAGGGCGAGGACGGGGCCGCCGGTGGCCACCGACTCGATCGCGAGCCGTTCCTGCTCGGCGGTGGGCGCGGCGCCGGTGTCCGGGGCGTCTTCGGCGACCTCCCCGGCGAGTACCGCCGAGACCCGCTTGACGAGGTCGGCGACCAGGGAGCCGCGCCAGGTCGACCAGGCGGCGGGGCCGGTGGCGAGGGCGTCGGCCTCGGTGAGGGCGTGCAGCAGCTCCAGGGTGCCCCGGTCGCCGACGGCCTCGGCGACCGCCCGTACGGTGGCCGGGTCCTCCAGGTCGCGCCGGGTGGCGGTGTCGATGAGCAGCAGATGGTGGCGGACCAGGGTGGCCAGGACGGTGACGTCGTCGCGGTCGAAGCCGATGCGGGCGGCGACGTCCTTGGCGATGATCTCGCCGGCCACCGAGTGGTCGCCGGGCCAGCCCTTGCCGATGTCGTGCAGCAGGGCGGCGACCAGCAGCAGATCGGGGCGGCTGACCCGGCGGGTGAACTCGGAGGCGCGGACGGCGGTCTCGATGAGGTGCCGGTCGACGGTCCAGATGTGGACGGCGTTGCGCTGCGGGCGGCAGCGCACCCGCTCCCAGTCGGGCAGCAGGCGGGTGATGAGGCCCTCGGCCTCCAGCGCCTCCCAGACCTCGACGGTGGGGCGGCCGGAGCCGAGCAGGGTGACGAGCTGCTCGCGGGCCTCGGCGGGCCAGGGCGTGGGCAGCGGGCGCGTGGTGGCGGCCATGCGCCGGACGGCGTGCAGGGAGAGCGGGAGGCCGGCCTGGGCGGCGGCAGCGGCGGCGCGCAGCGGCAGCACGGGGTCGCGTTCGGGGCGGGCGGCGCGGGCGAGGACCACCTCGCCGTCCTGCTCGACGACGCCCTCGGCGAGCGGGGAGCGCTCGGCGACCGGCTTGGGGCCGCCGCCCAGCAGGGTCCGCAGCCGGGGCCGTCCGGCCCGGGAGCGCAGGACGCGGCCCACTTCGCGCCAGGTGACATCGCTGGCGTAGGAGATGACCCGGGCGGCCTCGTAGACCTGGCGGAGCAGGGTGTCGGCGTCGAGGAGGCCGAGTTCGGCGGCGACCTGGTCCTGTTCCTGGAGGGCGAGGCGGTCGGTGGCGCGGCCGGTGGCGAGGTGGAGGGCGTCGCGGACGTCCAGGAGGCGGCGCCGGGCGTCGTCCAGGCCCTCGCGGGGGGCGTCGGCGAGCCAGGAGGCGGCGACCGCGCGCAGGGTGGTGGCGTCGCGCAGGCCGCCGCGGGCCTCCTTGAGGTCGGGTTCGAGGAGGTATTGCAGTTCGCCCTGGCGGGCGGCGCGGTCGGCGCACAGCTCCTGGAGTTCGGGGAGGCGCTTGGGTGCCTGGTTGCGCCAGTCGGCGAGGACGGTGGTGCGCAGGGCGGCGGTGAGGCCGAGGTCTCCGGCGAGATGGCGGGCGTCGAGCAGGCCGAGCTGGACCTTGAGGTCCTCGGCGGCGGTCTTGCGGGCCTCGGCGGGGGTGCGCACGGAGTGGTCGAGGGCGATGCCGAGGTCCCAGACCGGGTACCAGACGCTGTCGGCGAGGGCGGCGACCGCGGCGGGGTCGGAGCCGTCGTGCAGCAGGACCAGGTCGAGATCGGATCTCGGGGAGAGTTCGCCGCGGCCGTAGCCGCCGACGGCGATCAGGGACACCCCGCGCAGGGTTCCGGCGGCGGCGCCGAAGAGCCCGGCGAGCCAGGTGTCCGTCAGCGCGGAGAGGGCGGAACGGCGCGGCGGCCCGGACCGCACCCCCTCGGTGAGGAGGCGCAGCCGGGCCGCCGCGTAGCCGCCGGGTCCCGAGTCCTCTGCTTCGTGCCGTACATCCGTACTCGTCACCCGGCGACTCCTGTTCTTTCTGTCTGTCCAGGGCCCGGTCGGTCGGGGCCCTGCCGGTCAGAGCGCGTCCGGCCCGCGCTCTCCGGTGCGGACCCGGACGGCCGTCTCGACGGGCAGCGACCAGACCTTGCCGTCTCCGATCTTGCCGGTCCGGGCGGCCTTGACGATGACGTCGATGAGCTGTTCGGCGTCATCGTCCTCGGCGAGGACCTCGATCCGGATCTTCGGCACCAGGTCGACGGTGTACTCGGCGCCCCGGTAGACCTCGGTGTGGCCGCGCTGGCGGCCGTAGCCGCTGGCCTCGGTGACGGTCAGGCCGTGCACTCCGAACGCCTGGAGGGCCTCCTTGATCTCGTCCAGCCGGTGCGGCTTGACGACTGCCGTGATGAGCTTCATGCGTCCACCTTCTTGGATGCGGCCTGGTCCGCCGGGGCGGCGGCGGTGGCGGTCGTACGGACGGCTCCGCCGCCGGCACCGCTGAAGTCGTATGCGGTCTCGGCGTGTTCGACCTGGTCGATGCCCCCGACCTCGTCATCCTCGCTCACCCGCATGCCGATCGTCTTGTCGAGGACGAAGGCGAGGAGCGCGGAGACCACCAGGGAGTAGGCGAGGACCGCGAAGACACCGGCGCACTGCTTCCAGAACTGGTCGAGGCCACCGCCGTAGAACAGCCCGGCCACGTCGGACTGGCCCTCGCCGCTGGCGAAGAAGCCGATGAGCAGCGACCCGGCGATACCGCCGACCAGGTGGACACCGACGACGTCCAGGGAGTCGTCGTAGCCGAACTTGTACTTCAGGCCGACGGCCATGGCGCACAGGAGGCCGGAGATGGCGCCGACCGCGATGGCGCCGAGCGGGTCGACCGCGCCGCCCGCCGGGGTGATGGCGACCAGACCGGCGACCGCGCCGGAGGCGGCACCGAGGGTGGTGAAGGCACCGTGGCGGATCTTCTCGTAGATCAGCCAGGCGAGCATGGCGGCGGCGGTGGCGATCTGGGTGTTGATGAACATCAGGGAGCCGACGCCGTCGTCGTTGCCGAGCCAGGAACCGGCGTTGAAGCCGAACCAGCCGAACCACAGCAGACCGGCGCCGAGCATGACCAGCGGCAGGCTGTGCGGGCGCATGGGGTCGCGCTTGAAGCCGATGCGCTTGCCGATGACGAGGATGACACCGAGGGCGGCGGCACCGGCGTTGATGTGGACGGCGGTACCACCGGCGAAGTCGATCACGCCCAGCTCGAAGGCCCAGCCGCCGGCGCCCCAGACCCAGTGGGCGACCGGGAAGTACACGATCGTGGCCCACAGGGTGATGAACAGCGCCCAGGCGCTGAACTTGACCCGGTCCGCGAGGGCGCCGCTGATCAGGGCGGGGGTGATGATCGCGAACATGAGCTGGAAGACGGCGAAGACATAGACCGGGATGGTGTAGCCGTCCCACAGGTCACCGATACCGATACCGGTGAGGCCCACATAGTCGGACGACCAGCCGATGAGGCCGCCGCTGTCCGTGCCAAACGCGATGGAGAAGCCGTACAGCACCCACAGGATGGTGACGATGCCGAGGCTGATGAAGCTCATCATCAGCATGTTCAGGGTGCTCTTGACCCTGACCATGCCGCCGTAGAAGAAGGCCAGGCCCGGGGTCATGAGCATCACCAGGGCGGAACAGATGAGCATGAAACCTGTGTTCGCGGCCGACAATTCTGTCATCGGCGTCTCCTCGTCGTTGGATACGGCCCCGTGCGGGCCAAGCCTGAGCGGGCTGAAGGGCTGGGCCGGTCGATGGGCCAAGAGATTGGCGCAGCGCGGTTTCGGTGGAGGCCCCGCGTTGTTTCGCGGCGGTGACGAAGGCACCGCGCGTGTTACGCGTCGATGAATTGCCGGGTGCCCGCCGGGGCGATCGTTATGGTGACGCAACCTTGGGTCGATCGCCGTCGCGGAGGCCGCCGGGCGGCCGTCGCGGGCGCACGGAAACCGGCCGCGGTCGGCCCTCCGATGACCTGGCTGGGGGAGCCGAGTCGGGCAGTTCGGGAGGGCCGGCCGCGGCCGGGGCTCTGGGGGGTTCGGGCCGGTGCCCGCGCCGGGTCAGACGGCCTCGGCGGCCTCCGGCAGCTCGACGGCGAGTTTGCCGGTGAGGTCGACGACCTCGGCGAGATCGCCGAACTCGCGGTTGGCGGTGTCGACGGTCTTGCGGATACGGGTGTTGACCCGCTCGGAGCGGACCTTGGCGGCGACCCGCATGGCCTGCTCGGCGAGGACCGTGCTCCGCTCGGGCTCCCGGCGCAGCAGATGCACACTGGCCAGCCCGATCAGATTCAGCGCGTACGACCGCTGGTGCTCGTCGTCGACGGCGAAGAGGTCGACGGCGCGGCGCATCAGGGGTTCGGCGAGGGAGGCGTAGGCGGGGCTGCGGCCGGCCACATAGGCGAGGTCGCGGAAGGAGTGGGAATTCTCGCCGTACAGCTCGGCCTCGGAGAAGAAGCGGATCCAGTCGGGGTCGGGCTCGTCCCAGTCGTCGGCGTCGGTGAAGGTGTCCTCGGCCATCCGGACCGCGCGTTTGCACTTGCCGGGCTGGCCCATGGTGGCGTAGGCGCGGGCCTCCATCGCATACAGCATGGACTGGGTGCGCGGGCTCGCGCAGTCGCGGCTGCCGTACTGGGCGAGATGGATCAGTTCGAGCGCGTCCTCGGGGCGTCCGAGGTGGATCATCTGACGGCTCATGCTGGACAGGATGTACGAGCCGAGGGGGCGGTCGCCGGCCTCCTTGGCGGCGTGCAGCGCGAGCACGAAGTACTTCTGGGCGGTGGGCTGGAGGCCCACGTCGTAGCTCATCCAGCCGGCCAGCTCGGCGAGTTCGGCGGCGACCTTGAACAGCCGCCGGGTGGTGGCCGCGGGGTGGGGTTCCTGGAGCAGGTCGGTCACCTCGTGGAGCTGGCCGACGACGGCTTTGCGGCGCAGGCCGCCGCCGCACTGGGCGTCCCAGCGGCGGAACATGACCGTGGTGGACTCCAGCAGCTCCAGCTCGGGCCCGGAGAGCTTGTTGCGGGTGCGGTCGGCGGGGGACGGCTCGGAGTCGGGCACCTGGGCGGCGGGGGTGGGCACCAGCCAGCGCTGCATGGGCTCGATCAGGGAGGGCCCGGCGGACAGGGCGAGGGAGGTGCCGAGGAAGCCGCGCCGGGCGAGCATCAGATCGCTGCGGGAGTACTCGCCGAGCAGGGCGATGGTCTGCGGGGCCGTCCAGGGGAGGTCGACGCCGGCGGTCGAGGGGGTCTGACGGGCCGTGCGCAGGCCCAGGTCCTCGATGGAGACGACACAGCCGAAGCGCTCGGAGAACAGCTCGGAGAGGATTCTGGGGATCGGCTCGCGCGGGTTCTCGCCGTCCAGCCAGCGGCGCACCCGGGAGGTGTCGGTGGAGATGTGGTGGGCGCCGAGCTGCCGGGCCCGCCGGTTGACCTGGCGGGCCAGCTCGCCCTTGGACCAACCGCTGCGCACGAACCAGGAGTTCAGCAGCTCGTTGGGACGCTTCTCGGCGTTCGCCCCGCCTGCGCCGTTGCCGCCCACTGGAGCGCCCCCATTCCTCCGACCGCCTGTCGCCCTGCTGCGCCAAGCCCTATCAGACTGCCCGTCAACCGGGCCGCGCGTCCGGCGATTCTCACCCTTCGAACGGAGAAGCAGCTTGCCTCCGGCATACCCACCGACGCATGTGCCTCCGACCGCCGCGCACTCAAAGTAATCCTACGATCACCGACCAGCCATGGCGATCCCGGAAACGCCACCATTCGCCACCCCTTCGAATGAACTGCCGATCGCCTTCACACGATTCACTTGACAGAGACCAGGCGCGAATTGACGGAGCGATGCACAAAGGGGCGTACGGAATTCGGTGCACCACCCCTCGCGCTTCAAGGCGCTGCCTGGATCGGGCGGCAGTGGGAAGCGGGAACGATGGGCGGTCACGTTCCGCGCTCGTCTCGTAACCCCCGGTATGTGGGGAGCGTTGGAGGAGGCATGGGCTTCACGATCGGCACCAGCCGGAGCATTCGCGACATCCGGGGCGGCACCCGCCGCCGCGGCCGGGCCTCGGACTGCACCGCCGTGGCCGAGTACACCGGACTGTGGGGCTGGGCCGTGGTGCCGGGCGCCCGAGCGGCCCAGGGCCTGTGCTCCTGCGGCCGTACCGACTGCCCCGCCCCGGGGGCACATCCACTGGACTTCGCACCCGAGGTGCCCGCCGGGGCCACCCTGGACGAGGTGACCGCGGCCTGGGGCCGGTTCCCGGGCGCCGCGGTCATGCTGCCGGTCGGCCGGGCGTTCGACGTCCTGGAGGTGGCCGACCCGGTCGGGCGCCGCGCGCTGGTCCGGCTGGAGCGCATGGGGCTGCCGCTGGGGCCGGTCGCCCTCACCCCCGACGGCCGCGCCCAGTTCTTCGTCGCGCCCGGCGCCGCCGACGAACTCCCCACCCTGCTCTACCGCATGGGCTGGGACGACCCCCGGCTCGATCTGCGCGCCCTCGGCCGCGGCGACCACCTCACCGCCCCGCCCTCCGACCGCGCCGGCCTCGGCCCGGTCCAGTGGCTGCGCACCCCCGAACTCGACACCGCGACCCGCCCGCCCACGGCCAGACTGCTGCTGGGGACCCTGGCGTACGTGGCGCATCGTTCTCGGACGTAGCGCCGGGGGCCGGCCCGGGATCTGACCCTGGGGCCCCGCGCCTGGCCTCGGGCCCCGCTTCCGGACCTGGGCCTGGGGCCCGCTTCCAGACCTGGCCCTGGTGCCCCGGCCCCGGCCCCGGGGCCCGCTTCCCGACCCGGCCCCGGGCCCCGGACCCGGGGCCCGCTCCCGAAACCCACTCCCTGGACCCCGCCCCCGGACCTCCCAGGGGCCCGCCCCCTGAGAGCACCCCCAAGGACCCGCTCCCCGACCCACTCCCGAGGGCCCACCCCGCACCCATTCCCCTGGGCCCGCCCCCGAACCCGGACCCAGGGGTCCTGCTCCCGAACCCACTCCCAAGGGACCCCGCTCCCGGACCCATCCCCAAGGATCCGCCCCTCCCCAGAGGGCCACCCGCGAACCCACTCCCAAGAGCCCTGCTCCCGGACCGACTCCCAGGCGCCCGCCCCCGAACCCACCGCCGGGGGCCCGCCCCCGAGCCCACCCTCAAGGCCCCGCCCCCGAAACCACACCCAAGGGCCTGCTCCCCGACCCACTCCCGAGGGCCCACCCCGTACCCACCCCCAGGGGCCCGCCCCCGAACCCGGGCCCAGGGGACCCCGTTCCCGAAACCCACCCCCCACCCCCGTAAGCCCCCCGCTCACACCGAAGCGCCCGCTCCCCCTCCCGGGAAACGGGCGCTTCGTGGTCCGTGCGTGCGCGGTGGCGCCGACGTCACTCCCCGATAAGGGCGTCAACGAACGCCTCCGGCTCGAAGGGGGCCAGATCGTCGGCGCCCTCGCCGAGCCCGACCAGCTTGACCGGGACGCCCAGCTCCCGCTGGACGGCCACGACGATGCCGCCCTTGGCGGTGCCGTCGAGCTTGGTCAGCACGATGCCGGTGATGTCGACGACCTCGGCGAAGACCCGGGCCTGGACCAGACCGTTCTGCCCGGTCGTGGCGTCCAGCACGAGGAGCACCTCGTCCAGCGGGGCCTGCTTCTCGACCACCCGCTTGACCTTGCCCAGCTCGTCCATCAGACCGGTCTTGGTGTGCAGCCGCCCGGCGGTGTCGATGAGGACGACATCGGCGGCCATCTCCTTGCCCTCCTTGACCGCGTCGAACGCCACGGAGGCGGGGTCGCCGCCCTCCGGTCCGCGCACGGTGTAGGCGCCGACCCGCTCGCCCCAGGTCTGGAGCTGGTCGGCGGCGGCGGCCCGGAAGGTGTCGGCGGCGCCCAGCACCACGGTCTGCCCGTCGGCGATCAGCACCCGGGCGAGCTTGCCGGTGGTGGTGGTCTTGCCGGTGCCGTTGACCCCGACGACCATCACGACGCCGGGCTTCCCGGTCTCGGGCTCGGTCCTCACCGCCCGGTCCAGCTCGGGGCCGACCAGGGTGAGGAGTTCCTCGCGCAGCAGGGTGCGCAGCTCGGCGGGGGTGCGGGTGCCGAGCACCTTGACCCGCTCGCGCAGCCGTTCGACCAGCTCCTGGGTGGGCTGCACCCCGACATCCGCGGTGAGCAGGATGTCCTCGATCTCCTCCCAGGTGTCGTCGTCCAGGTGCTCGCGCGAGAGCAGGGCGAGCAGGCCCTTGCCGAGCGCGTTCTGGGAGCGGGAGAGCCGGGCGCGCAGCCGCACCAGACGGCCCGCGGTGGGCTCCGGGACCTCGATCTCGACGGCCGGGAGTTCCTCGGCCGGGAGTTCCCCGGCGGGGGGTTCCTCGACGGTGGGCGGGGCCGCGCCGCCGGGGAGGTCCACCTCCTCGATCGTGCGGCGGGGTTCGTCCCGGGGGGTCTCGGCCTCGTCGCCGACATGCGGCTCGGCCGGCGGGGCGGTGAGGTCGGGCCTGGTGGTCGGCGGGGGCAGCGGCCTGCGGCGCCTGCCGCCGACGACCAGCCCGCCGACCGCGGCGAGCACGACCACGGCGATGACTACGGCAAGGATGACGGTATCCATAACCCGACCAGTATCGGCCATGGCCCCGCGCCGGAACCCCCGCGGCGGCCTCCCCGACCGACATCACGGCATTTCCGCCCATAACTGGACCAACGTACGATGACTGCTCATGCGCCCCGCCGTTCACCGGGAGCACTCCCGGCCCGCGTCCGCCCGCCACCGCCTGGAGACCCGGGGCATCGAACCCGTCCCGGACACCGAGCGCACCGCGCGGACCGGCGGGCTCTTCCCGACCTGGGCCGCGGCCAACCTCACCGTGCTGCTGCTGACCATCGGCGCGAGCCTGTCCGTCACCCACGGGCTGAACTTCTGGCAGGCGCTGACCGTGGGTGTGGCCGCGCCCCTGCTGGCGTTCGGGCTGGTCGGGCTGATCGGGATCGCGGGCAAGCGGGGCGGGGCGCCGGGGATGGCGCTGTCGCGGGCGGTGTTCGGGCAGCGCGGGAATCTGCTGCCGGGTTCGCTGATCTGGGTGGCGCGCTGGGGCTGGGAGACCATCAACGCGGTGACCGGCTCGTACGCGCTGCTCGCGGTGCTGGACATCGTCTTCGGGGTGCGCCGGACGACCCCGCTGATCGTGGTCACCCTGGTGGTGTTCGTCGCCGCGACCTTCGCCATCTCCGGGTTCGGGATCGGGGCGGTGCAGCGGGGCACCACCTGGGCGGCCTGTCTCTTCGGCGCCTTCTCGGTGCTGGTGCTGGGCCATCTGGTGATGGAGACCGACTGGGCGGAGGTCTTCGGCCGGCGGCCTGGCTCCACCGCCGCGATGATCACCGGCATCGGCCTGGTCTCGGCGGGCGGTATGAGCTGGGCCCCGACCTCCCCCGACTTCACCCGCTATCTGCCGCGTACGGCGTCCTCGGCGGCGATCGTGCGCCATGCGGTCACCGGCGCCGGGATCGTCGTCCTGCCCCTGGTGCTGATGGGCGCGGTGATGGCGGCGGGCACGCCGGATCTGGCGTCGGCGGCGGACCCGGTGGCGTTCCTGGGGGAGATCCTGCCGCTGTGGCTGGCGGTGCCGTATCTGCTGATGGCGCTGGCCGGGATGGTGCTGATCAACTCCATGTCGATGTACTCGGCCGGGTTCACCGCGCAGACCCTGGGCTTCCGCGTCCCGCGCCCCTGGGCGGTCTCGCTGAACGCCGTGATCTCGCTGGTCCTCGGCGCGGTCCTGATGCTGGCCGCGACCAGCTTCCTGGGCTCCTTCACCGCCTTCCTCGCCCTGCTGGCGGTCGCCTTCTCGGCCTGGGCCGGCGTGTTCGGCACGGACATGCTCCGCCGGACCTCCTACGACCCCGTGGCCCTGCTCGACACCGGCCCGACCAGCGCCTACTGGTACCGGGGCGGGTTCGGCCCGGCCGCGGTCACCGCCTGGGCGCTGGGCCTGGTCACGGGCCTGCTGTTCACCCGGTCGGACTGGTTCACCGGCCCTTTCGCCACCAGCAACCCGGTCGGCGCGTACGGCCTCGGCTGGGCGGCCACCATCGTCGTCTCCGGCCTGCTGTACGCACTGCTGCCGAAACCGCCGGTGGCGGGTGGTGCCTCTCTGGATACCTGATGCATCGTCAGCTATTCGCCCTCGCGCCGGACCATCCTCACCGCGCACTTCGGGGTGGAGTGGGAGCGGCGGGGGCGGCTCCAGGACGAGTTGTCGGAGGCCCTGCTGACGGGGTGGACCGGCGAGGAGTTCGGCTACCGGGGCCGTACGGTCCGGGTCACCCCGCACCCGTTCACCCGGCCGCATCCGCCGCTGCTGATCGGCGGTTCCTCCCGGGTCGCCGCCCGCCGCGCCGCCTGCCTCGGCCTGCCGTTCTTCCCCGGCGCCCGGCTGCCCGCGCTGTCGGCCCACTGCAAGGGACGGCTCGCGGGGTACGGCACCGACGGCTGGACGATGATGCCGGACGCGCGGACCCCGCTGCTGTTTCCCGCCGAGGACCCGGACGAGATCTGGGCCCGCCAGGGGGAGTGCTTTCCGCACGAGGTCCGCGCCTATGCCGGCTGGCAGTCGGGCGGGGTGCGGTCGGCGGTGGGCTCGGCGGTGCGGTCGGCGGTGGGCTCCGTGGCCGGGACGGTGGCGGAGGGGAGGCGCAGCCTGACGGGGGTGGGGGTGTCCCGGGCGGGGGTGCCCCGGGTGCGGATGTACCGGGCGGGTGAGAGCGGGGCGGGGCCCATGAGACCGGGGCCGGGGAGCCCGGCGCAGAGGTGCCCTCGGGGTGTGGGGCCCAGGGGACCGGGACCGGGGGAGCCAGGGCGGGGCCCAGGGAACCGGTACGAACCCCAGACCGGGACGAACTCAGGTGACCGGGGTAAACCCAGGGACCCGGGGCAGACCCAGCGGACCAGGGCGGATGCCCTCAGCCCATCTCCTCCAGCGCCTTGCCCTTGGTCTCCTTCACGAACAGCAGCACGAACGGGATGGAGAGGGTCGCGAAGCAGGCGTAGATCACATAGGTCGCCGACAGATTCCACTCGGACAGGGACGGGAAGCTCGCGGTGATGGCCCAGTTGGCGATCCACTGAGCGGAGGCGGCCACGCCCAGCGCGGCGGCGCGGATCCTGTTCGGGAACATCTCGCCGAGGAAGACCCAGACGACCACGCCCCAGGACAGGGCGAAGAACAGCACGAAGACATGGGCGGCGATCAGCGCCACCGTGCCCTCGGTGGACGGGAGCTTGCCGTCGACCAGGGGCGCGGAGAAGGCCCAGGCCTCCAGGGCGAGGGCGATGGCCATCCCGGTGGAGCCGATCAGCGCGAGCGGTCTACGTCCGATGCGGTCCACGAAGATCATGGCGATGACCGTGCCGATGATGTTCACGATCGAGGTGGTGAAGGAGTAGAAGAACGAGTCCGTCGGGTCGATGCCGACCGACTGCCACAGGGTCGCCGAGTAGTAGAAGGCCACGTTGATGCCGACGAACTGCTGGAAGACCGACAGGCCGATACCGATCCAGACGATCCGCTGGAAGAAGAAGGACCCGCCGAGCAGGTCCTTGAACGTCGACTTGTGCTCGCGCCGCATGGCCTGTTCGATCTCGTCCACCCGGGCGTCCAGACCGGGGTGGTCGCCCTCGACCTCGGCGAGGATCTTCCGGGCCCGCTCCCGCTTGCCGACCGAGAGCAGAAAGCGCGGCGACTCCGGGATCGCCAGCGACAGCAGCCCGTACAGCACCGCCGGGATGACCATCACGCCCAGCATCACCTGCCAGACCTCAAGGCCCAGCAGTTCCCCGCGCTGATTGCCGCCGGCCGCGTTCAGCAGCCCCCAGTTGACGAGCTGCGACACGGCGATGCCGACGACGATCGCGGCCTGCTGGAAGGAGCCGAGCCGGCCCCGGTAGGCGGGCGGGGACACCTCGGCGATGTAGGCCGGGCCGATGACCGAGGCCATCCCGATGGCGAAGCCGCCGACGATCCGCCAGAAGGCCAGGTCGTAGAGCGCGAAGGGCAGGGCGGAGCCGACGGCGCTGATGGTGAACAGCACGGACGCGATCTGCATACAGCGGATGCGGCCGATCCGGTCGGCGATCCGCCCCGCCGTGGCGGCACCGATGGCACAGCCGATCAGCGCGATGGCGATCACCTGGGCGAGCGCGGCCGAGCCGATGTCGTAGCGGTCCCGGATGGCCTCGACCGCGCCGTTGATGACGGAGCTGTCGTAGCCGAAGAGGAAACCGCCCATCGCCGCGGCGGCGGCGATGAAGATGACATGCGCGAGATGCTCGGGGTGGGCCGGTTCCGTCCCCGGCTGCGGCGACTGCGGCTGCGCTGTGCTCGTCACATGCCCCTCCTCGGGCCACCCGTTGGTGGTACCAGTGGCGCACAGGTCCGCGCCGCCCACCACTTGGGCGCATCCGTCGGGAACGCGGGGGACGGTGAGGTCGGGGGCGGTGGGTTTCAGCGGAGCCGCTGGCTGATCACCTTCGACACGCCGTCACCCTGCATGGAGACCCCGTACAGCGCGTCGGCGACCTCCATGGTCCGTTTCTGGTGGGTGATGACGATGAGCTGGGACGCCTCCTGGAGCTCCTGCATGATCCGGATCAGCCGCTGGAGGTTGGTGTCGTCGAGGGCCGCCTCCACCTCGTCCATCACATAGAACGGGCTCGGCCGCGCCTTGAAGATCGACACCAGCATGGCCACCGCCGTCAGCGAGCGCTCGCCGCCCGAGAGCAGTGACAGCCGCTTGACCTTCTTGCCGGGCGGCCGGGCCTCGACATCGACGCCGGTGGTGAGCATGTTGTCCGGGTCGGTGAGGACAAGGCGTCCCTCACCGCCCGGGAAGAGCCGCCCGAAGACCCCTTCGAACTCCCGTGCGGTGTCCCGGTACGCCTCGGTGAAGACCTGCTCGACCCGCTCGTCGACCTCCTTCACCACCTGGAGCAGATCG
Source organism: Streptomyces sp. NPDC093252 (assembly GCF_040683675.1). Lineage (NCBI taxonomy): Bacteria > Bacillati > Actinomycetota > Actinomycetes > Kitasatosporales > Streptomycetaceae > Streptomyces > Streptomyces sp. NPDC093252. Next base: position 178,901 of record NZ_JBFBEM010000011.1, read on the forward strand.
GCCCGGGTCTTGCGCAGGTCCTCCAACTGCTCACTGAGGAACTGATGACGTTCCTCCAGCGCGGCGAACTCCTCCAGCGCCAGCGGGTTCACCTTGCCGAGCTGCTGATACGCCCGCTCGGCCGCCTTCAGCCGCTTCTCCTGCTCCCCGCGCGCGAAGGGCCTGGGCCGGTTGCGGGGATGCTCCGGGTCGTCCGGCAGCACCTCGCCCTCGGCGGGCAGCGACGGCGGTACGGGCAGATGCGGGCCGTACTCCTCGACCAGCCCGGCGGGCTCGACGCCCAGCTCCTCCAGCGCCCTGGTCTCCAACTGCTCGATCCGCATCCGCTTCTCCGCGCCGAGCACCTCGCCCCGGTGCACCGAGTCGGTCAGCTTGTCCAGCTCGGCCTTGAGGTCACGGCCCTGCCCGCGCGCCGCGGTCAGCTCCTGCTCCCGGCGCGCCTTGGCGGCCTCGGCGACGGCACGCTCCCGCTCCGCGCGCCCGAGGGACACCTCGACATGCGCCAGCAACTGGCGGGCGCCCGCGGCCACCGCCCCGGCGACGGCCGCCTCGTGGCGCAGCCGGGCCCTGCGCTGCTCGGCCCGCGCCCGCGCCTCGCGCTCCGCGCGCGCGGCCCGGTCCAGGCTCTCCGCCCGCCCGGCCAGCCCCTTCACCCGCTCCTCGTGCGTACGGACCTGGAGGCGGGCCTCCATCTCGGTCTGCCGGGCGTTGGCGCCGTCGGCGGCGAGCCGGTCGCGGACGGCGGTGTCAGGTTCTTCGTCGACCGGCATCTCCTCGGCGACGGCGAGCCGCTCCGCGAGTTCCTCGACCTCCTGGAGCGCCTTGTCGAGGGCGTCCTGCGCACGGGCCGCCGCGGCGACGCTCCGCTCGGCCTCGCCGGCCGCGCCCCGGGCCTGGCCGGCGAGGCGGCCGAGCTGCTGGGCGACGGAGGACTTCTCGCGCTCGGCGGCGCGGCGACGCTCGCTGAGTTCCTCGACCAGCGCGCGGCACTGCGTGCGGTGGGTCTGGGCGGTGGTCCGGGCCTCGGTGAGGCGGTCGCAGCGGACGGCCAGCTCCGCCAGTTCGGCGGCGGCCTCGTCCACGGACGCCTGGACCTCCAGCAGGCTGGGGGCCCCGGCGGAGCCGCCGTGCGCGAAGTGGGCGCCGAGGAGGTCGCCTTCGGCGGTGACCGCGGTGAGGTCGGGGCGGCGGCGGACGAGTTCTTCGGCGTCGTCGAGGGTGTCCACGACGGTGATGTCGTGGAGGAGGCGGTGGAGGGCAGGGGTGAGGTCTGGGGGGGCTTTGACGAAGGTGATTGCGGGGCGCTCCGCTTGGGGGGTGGGGCGCGGGGGGTGGGGGGTGGGGGCGGAGGGGGTGGCGGGTGCGGGTGAGTGGGGGGTGGGGCGCGCCGGGTGGGGGGTGGTGGCGGAGGGGGTGGCGGGTGCGGGTGAGTGGGGGCTGGGTGCGCAGTTCCCCGCGCCCCTGGAGGGGGTGGGGGTGTGCCGGGGTTCCGAGGGGCCCGTTTCCGGGGTTGCTGTCAGGAGGAGGGATGCTCTGCCCGCGTCCTGTTTGCGCAGGAGGCGGAGGGCGTCGGCCGCTGCGGTGGGGGTGGTGACGGCGATGGCGTCCGCCGCCGCGCCGAACGCCGCCGCCAGGGCGGCCTCGTAGCCCGGCGTCACCGTCAGGAGTTCCGCGGCCGGGCCCAGGATGCCGGTGAGGCGGTCGCGGGAGTCGAGGAGCATTCCGGTGCCGTCCTTGCGGCGCAGGCCCAGGGCGAGGGCCTCGTGGCGGGCCTGGGTCGCGGCGCGGGCGCGTTCCGCGGCGGTGAGGGCCTCGCGGGCGGCGGTGGCGGCGGACTCGGCCTCGGTGAGGCGGGCCTGGGCGGTGTCGTGCCGATCGGAGAGTTCCGCGTCGTCCGCGTCGAGGCCGTCGACCTCGGCCTTGAGCTGCTCGTACTCCTCCTGCGCGGTGATCGCGCGCTCCTCGGCCTCGTCGCGGGCGGCGGCGAGCCGGTCGATCTCGGCCTGGGCGGAGGCGGCGCGGGAGCGGGCGGCGCTGACCTGGCCGCCGAGCCGGGCGAGGCCCTCGCGCCGGTCGGCGATGGCCCGTGCGGCGTCCTTGAGGCGGCGTTCCTCGGCGGCGAGTTCGCGCTCCAGTTCGGCGCGGTGGGTGACGGTGTCGTCCAGGGCGTGCTGGGCCGCTTCGAGGGCGGCCTCCAGTTCGGCCTCCTGCTCCCGCACCCGGTGGGCCTCGCGCTCCAAGTCCTCGGGGTCCCGGCCGCGCCGCTCCTCGGGCGGGGCGGAGGTGGCGCTGGTGACCCGGGCGTCGGCCAGCGAGACCGTGCCGCGCACCCGCTCGGCGAGCTGGGACAGCTCGTACCAGGTCTGCTGGGCGCGCTGGAGGCGCGGGGTGAGGCGGCGGACCTCGTCCTCCAGGAGGGCCTCGCGCTGGAGGGCCTTGCGCAGGTCCTGCTCGGCGGCCTCCTTGCGCTCCTTGAGGGCGGCCTCGTCGGCGATCTCGGCGCTCAGCGCGTCCCGCAGCCGCACCAGGTCGTCGGCGAGCAGCCGGAGCCGGGCGTCGCGCAGATCGGCCTGGATGACGGCGGCCCGGCGGGCGACGGCGGCCTGCCGGCCGAGCGGTTTGAGCTGGCGGCGGAGTTCGTCGGTGAGGTCCTGCACCCGCGCCAGGTTGGCCTGCATCGCGTCCAGTTTCCGCAGCGCCTTCTCCTTGCGCTTGCGATGCTTGAGCACCCCGGCGGCCTCCTCGATGAAGGCGCGGCGCCCCATCGGATCGGCGTGCAGAACGGAGTCGAGCTGGCCCTGTCCGACGATCACATGCATTTCCCGGCCGATACCGGAGTCGGAGAGCAGTTCCTGGATATCGAGGAGACGGCAGGTGTCGCCGTTGATCTGGTATTCGCTGCCGCCGTTGCGGAACATGATCCGCGTGATGGTGACCTCGGCGTATTCGATGGGCAGCGCCCCGTCGGAGTTGTCGATGGTCAGGGACACCTCGGCGCGGCCCAGCGGGGGGCGGCCGGTGGTGCCGGCGAAGATGACGTCCTCCATCTTTCCGCCGCGCAGCGATTTGGCGCCCTGCTCCCCCATCACCCAGCTCAGCGCGTCCACCACATTGGACTTGCCCGAGCCGTTCGGTCCGACGACGCAGGTGATGCCGGGCTCGAACCGGAGCGTGGTCGCCGAGGCGAACGATTTGAACCCCCGGAGGGTCAGGGCCTTGAGGTGCACGCCGCTGGACTCTACCTTCCGGGGTTGTCTCACTCCATGAACCCGCGGTTTCGCCGCTGAACGCGCAGGGCACACCAGACGTTAAAGAGGGTGAAAGAATGCGGGGGGAAAGAAAGAAGGGACGCCGAAGCGTCCCTTGCGACTTCTTGACAACTTAGTGGTCGAAGCGGGTTGTACGGGCAGCCCGACCGCTGCGTGTCGTGGTGCGATGTGGTGCGATGCAGTGATCAGGTGAGCGCAGGCTCCGCCTGGTGTGCGTCGATGCTCTCCATGATCTCGTGGTGAGAAGCGGCAGCCGCAAGCGCGTCGTTCTCCGCCTGGATTCGTACCAGCTCGGATTCCAGGTCCTGGACACGCTGCTGGAGCCGTCGCATCTCGGCGAGGAGTCGAGGGTCGGAGCCGCCGACGTAACCGAGAAGCGCCTTTGCCATTGGAATGGTCCTCCACACTGAGTGACCGACCGAAACGGTGTGGGTCGTGAGGGAATCGCACCCGCGGTGCTTGGCACATTGAGTGGTGACTCTGCTGTTCTGCCATGCCAAACAGCTAAGGTGCGCGGGGCTTTCAGCGTCTCACCAAAAAGTTTGACGGTCAACACGATCACGCCCCGTATTGGCGGGCAGCCCGGGGGCGCGCGGCCGGTGACGGCGACGCGGCGACTCCTGCGGGCCCGCAGGGCCTGCCGATCATCTTTCCCCGCGGAGCCGGTCAGGGCAAGGGTTTCTCGGCAATCACCAGGAGCTTTCCCCTCGGGGCGCACTCCGGGGCACCCACCCCGGAGCGGCCCCGCGGGCCCGTGCGGTCGCCGGATCAGCGGACGGCGAAGCCGTCGTAGCCGCCGCGCGGTGTGTCCCAGATCTCGGTCACACCGTCCACGCGGCCGGGCGTGTCGCCGGTCCGGAGCCATTCCAGCAGCCCTTCGCAGCCCGTCCGCGGCCCTTCGGCCACCACCTGGACCCGGCCGTCCCCCAAATTGAGAGCAAAGCCACTCAGGCCCCCGATCTCCAGCGCCTTGGCCCGGGTGAACCAGCGGAAACCCACCCCTTGTACCCGCCCTCGCACCCAGGCGACCAGCCGCACATCCTCGTTCATGACTGCAACTTAACCGGGCGGTGTCACTCACGACACTTCCGCCTCAGGCGCCATGCGGTACCGTCCCGACGCAGTGAATCTCATCTGAAACTCACTCGATCGAGTGACTTGCGTTGACCGGAAGGACCAGTCGACCGCACGCCACGAGGAAGGCCAGGACATGGGACGCCACCGACGCTCGGACGCCGGACGCGCCGCCAGGGACCGCGCCACGGGGGGCGTACCGCAGGGTTCCGGCACCGGGGACCACGGGGACGGCCGCCGGGTCCGGGGCATCGCTCCCTATCTGAATCCGGAGGCGTACGCGCAGTCCGCGGCCCGCAGCGAGGAGTTCCTCTACGCGACCGACGACGACTACCCGCGCCCCGCGCCGGACCCGGTCCCCCTCCCTCACGGCGGAAGCGGCGACACCGGCTCGCACCGCCGCCCCCGCAAGAAGGGCGCCCGCCCGGTGCGCACCGGACTGCTCGGCGTCTCCGCCGCGGTCGCGATCGGTACGGTCGCGGTGGCCGCCGGGGTGGTGCCCGGCACCGACACCTACCGGTTCGGCGGCGACGGCGACCGGATCGAGGCCGCCGACACCCCGACCGGCACCCCCAGCGCCCAGGGCGGCACCTCGGGCGACGCCGAGAGCCCGGCACCGGGCACGGACGCCACCGGCACCGGCACCGGCGGCACCCAGGGCTCCACCGCCACGGCCTCGCCCGAAGCGCCCGCCGACCAGAAGACCCCGGACAAGAAGGCACCGGAGTCGAAGAAGCCCGGCTCCCCCGCCCCCGAGAAGACCCCGGAGCCGAAGAAGCCGTCGGCGACCACCCCCTCGAAGTCCGCGTCCCAGCCGCCCGCCACCCGGCCCGCCACCCCCTCCCCCAGCCGGACGGCCACCAAGGCGCCGGTCGCCCCGCCCTCCGCCTCGGCCCGCCCCTCCACCCCCGGGACGGTGTCCCAGGAGGCCGCTGCCGCCGCCGAGGTGCTGCGGCTGGTCAATGTGGAGCGGGCCGCAGCGGGGTGCAGCCCGGTCGCCGCGAACAGCGCGCTGTCGGGGCTGGCCCAGAACTTCAGCGAGGACATGGCCGCCCGCGGTTTCTTCGACCACACCGACCCCGACGGCGACACCCCCTGGGACCGGGCCGCGCAGGCCGGGATAGCCAACCTCGGCGGCGAGAACATAGCCCGCGGCCAGACCGACGCCGCCGCCGTGATGGACGCCTGGATGAACAGCGAGGGCCATCGCGCCAACATCCTGAACTGCGACTTCACCACGCTCGGCGTGGGCGTCGAGTTCGGCTCCGGCGGCCCCTGGTGGACCCAGAACTTCGGCTACTGACCATCCCCGGAACCACTTTCCACCGGTCAGCGCACGCTGCCGGGCGGCGCTGCGCTCCCGTACGCTCCGTTTCATGGACACCTCGGCCGGCCCGGACGCCCCGGGCACCCCGGACCTCCCCTACGACGTGTTCGCCAGGGCGTGTCCCTCGCGCCGCACGCTGGAGCATGTCACCGGCCGCTGGGGCGCTCTCACCCTCGGCGCGCTCCACGAGGGCTCGCTGCGCTTCAACGAACTGCGCCGCCGGGTCGACGGGGTCAGCGAGAAGATGCTCTCCCAGACCCTGCACGCCCTGGAGCGCGACGGCCTGGTCCACCGCGAGGCCCAGTTGGTCAACCCGCCCCGGGTGGACTACCGGCTCACCCCGCTCGGCCGCCGCATCACCGACCGCCTGCTCGCCCTGATGACCAGCGTGGAGACCGGCATGGACGAGGTCGTGGCCGCCCGGGTCCGCTACGACGAGCGGCACGGGGACCCCGTCAGGGGGTGACCCTCGGCGGGCGCTGGCAGGTCGGGCAGTAGTAGCTCGACCGGTTCATCCAGGGGCGGCGGCGGATCGGCGTACCGCACCGCTTGCAGGGCAGTCCCTCACGGCCGTACGCGTCGAGCGAGCGGTCGAAGTAGCCCGACTCGCCGTTGACGTTGACGTACAGGCTGTCGAAGCTGGTGCCGCCGACGGCGAGGGCCTGGTTCATCACCTCCCGGACATGGCCGAGGAGTTCGGCGGTGCGGGGGCGGGTGAGGGTGGCGGTGGGGCGTTCGTAGTGCAGCTTGGATCGCCAGAGCGCCTCGTCGGCGTAGATGTTGCCGACGCCGCTGATCAGGGACTGGTCGAGCAGGGCGCGCTTGATCGTGGTGCGCTTGCGGCGCAGGGCGCGGTGGAACGCCTCGTCGTCGAAGAGCGGGTCGAGCGGGTCGCGGGCGATGTGCGCGATGACGTCGGGCAGTCCGTCGGCCCCGGTGTCGTGCAGCGAGAGGCCGCCGAAGGTGCGCTGGTCGACGAAGCGGAGTTCGGTGCCGAGGGCGTCCGCGAAGCCGACGCGGATCCGCAGATGCCTCTCGTCCGGCGCCCCCTGCGGCTGGACCAGCAGTTGCCCGCTCATCCCGAGATGCGCGAGCACCGCCTGACCGGTGTCCTCCAGCGGCAGCCAGAGGTACTTGCCGCGCCGGCTCGGCACTCCCACCCGGTGCCCGGTGAGCCGGTGCCCGAAGTCCTCGCCACCGGCGAGATGCCGGCGCACCGCACGCGGGTGCAGCACCTCGACCCCGGCGACGGTGCGATGGGCGACCCACCGCTCCAGACCACGCCGGACGACTTCGACCTCGGGCAGTTCGGGCACTGCTCTCCCTCGCTCAGATTGGCCGCCCCGGCATGGGGAACCGGCGCACACAGCCTAGTCCGGGCGCGTCGTCACCCAGCCAGGCCGGTGGGCCGTACCCGTCCGTCCGCAGTGAGCCCATTGGTCAGCAAGGCGTCGGCCTCCTCATCACGGCCCTGGGCCCGCAGCACCTCGACGAGGTCGTGCAGCGCATGACGGTCGCCCCGGTCGAGGAGAACGCGCAGTTCCTCGGTTCGGCCGAGTTTCTTGAGCAGGTCACGGCGTCGGTGGTCCGGGACATTCCCGTCGGCATGGCCGAGCAGGGCTATCGCTCGGTCCTTCTCGCCGCGTGCCACGAGGGCATCCACCAGAGCGGTCGTCACGTCGAAGATCTCCGAGGTCAGTCCCCCTTGCCCGTGCAGGCGTATCGCCTGCTCCAGGTCGCCTGTCTCGATGGCCAGCCTGGTCAGCTCGCCGATGGCGTAGCGGTCGCCATCCTCCGCACGAGCCCGCAGCCTGTCGATCCGGCCCGTGGTGCGCAACAGTTCGGCCAGTTCACCGCAGAAACGGGGATGAGCGTCAACGAGCCGAGCCAGGACGGTGATCGCCCTCTCGCTTTCACCCCGCTCACGCAGCAGCCTGGCTGCTTCACCCCCCGCATCGGCATGGCCCTGCGCCGCCCGGCTGAGCAGGGTGTCGAGATCGCCCCGCTCCGCGAGTAGATGGGCCAGCACCCAGTCGGTGTCGGCATCGCCGTGGTCGACGAAGTCCCACAGGACCTCGATGCCCTCGTCCGTACGTCCCTTCTCGTGGAGAAGTTCGGCGAGGGAGCAAGCCGCCGTGAAGTACCCCTCCTCGGCCAGCTCGTACAGTCGGTCGACATCGCCGACTTCCCTGCACAACTCGGCGAGCACGAGATGTGCGTCCTCGTACTCCCGCTCGTGGAGCATCTCCAGGATCAGGAGGGCCCGGTCGACCTCGTCCTCTTCGCGGAACAGCTCGGCCAGCCGGTACCAGGCCCACAGATTGTCCGGATCGAGATCCTCCAGCAGCAGCGAGATGGCCAATTGCGGATGCCCGTACTCGATGACATGACTGATCGCGTACTCGTTGCCCGCCTCAGCAAGGTCGAGCAGTTCCTCGAAGTCCCAGCCGGCCAGGATCGTGCGGTACAGAGCGGCATCGGGAGCCTGGGACTCGGTCAGCCGATCGGCCATCTCCTGTGCTCCGGCCTCATCACCCGTCCTGCGGTACAGATCGCCCAGCACCTGCATGGCCGGGGCAGAGCCCGCCTCGATCGCTCTGCGCAGCAGGGGTACGGCCGCTGCGAGTCGCTGTCGGGCCACGGCCGCAGCGCCGGTTCGCACAAGGTCCGTGGGATCGCTGAGGTGGTCCGCGCACGCCTGCCAGAAGGTCTCCGGAGGAGGTACGAAGCGTTGGGCACGCCCGGTGTGATGGAGCAAGTAGTCCGCCACCCGGTAGCCGTCCAGGTGCCCCATGCCGGCGCTGTCGCTGACCGGCACGAGGGCCGAGGCCGCACCCAGCAGCGGTTGGGTCGCATAGCCCAGAGCCTCCTCGAACCAGTCGCCGGATGCACGGGCTCGCTGCGCGGGATCGCAGTAACCCGGTGCCGCCGCACGCAGCAGATGCTCGGGGAGGGCCGCCTGAACTCCCATGAGCGTCGCGTCGACGGCTGCGGTCAACAGCGCGCGGGCGTAGGGCCCTGCGGTCTCCCAGCGCTGGACCAACTGTGGTGCACCGGCGATGACCTGGGTCAGGCCGAAGTCCTTCGACTTCAGGGCGATACACAACCAATCATCGGATGCCGCGAGGTCCCCGGCCCGTCCGCGCTCCGCCGACGTGAGGTCGGCGCCGACGGCCACCACCTCAGCGAGCTTCAGCAGCTCACGCTCGGCGCGGTAACGGTCCTCTTCGTGCACGGAAAGAGTGGTCGCCGTCCAGGTGTCGTAGTAGTGCGGCCACAAGGTGCCCACCAGCACTACCGGATGGGATCGGGCCAGCAGAACACGGACCGTCGCAGCGGTCAGCTCGCGAGTGCCGGACACATGGTTCTGCAACTCGTCGAGCCACACCACCAGGGGTCCTGGCGCCTGCTCGACGAGTTCCGCGAGCCGACTGCTGTCGGCCGGATGCAGCAGCCACCAGTCGGGAAGCAGCGCATGGATCGCTTCGTACAGCGACCGGGTCTTGCCGACCGAGGAACCACCGACCAGAAGGACGAATCCGCCGTCCAGTGCGGCTGCCTCGATCAGTGGGCGCAGCCCGTGACCGGCCCGGGTGTCCAGGTCCCGGTGCACATAGGCCGGCAGCACGGCGGACCCGGCACCGGTGACCCGGATAGGGCGGTGCACTCCCAGCCGTATCGGATCGGCGTCCCGTACCCGGACGAAACCCGGATCTGGAAGGGGCGACGTGACGGCGGCCGTCAGTCCAGCAGTGCCTTTGATCACGGAGACACTGTCGGCATGCCCGATCTGAAAGACATCCCCACCGATGGACGAGCCTTCCACCCGGTTCCCGTCCGCTGTCCCCGTCATACCCGTCCCGGTCAGTCGCCGACGGCGGATCCGAAACGGACGTCCCCGCCGACCGAGCCGATCTGGATACTGTCTCCGCCGATCACGCTGTGGACAACGGCCTGGGAACCGCCGCCGATCCCGGCACTCGCCGGGGCCCGCGACAGCAGGGCGCGCAGATCGGAAGCGAGGGCCTCATCGGTGAGCAGAGCCTTCCGGATCGTTTGGCGCAGCACTGCCTCGATGTCGCGATCGTTCGCGTCCGCTGCCATGTCCTCTATCACTTCGGGAGGTTCCTCCCCCTCGGCGCGTGTCCCGAAGATCCGCTGTGCGATCCGCCGCCCCAGATCGACCGTCGCGTTCGCGGCCTCTTCCTGGGTACGGGCGAGTACGGCCAAGCCGTACGCGCCAACGGCCGCCGTCACGAAAGGGACCGCCTCCTGGGCCATGTGTGCAATGTCCCCGGTCATATGCCACCAGCTCCCCGTAGCGCACGGTGAGTACCCGTGAGCCCCGGTCTCGTGCGCGGAGACCGGGGCTTGAGTTGTGCTGCTCGTCAGGCGGAGGCGGCGGCCGGGGGGCCGTCGTCCGCCGCGGACTCGGCGTCGGCCTCGGCGGCGGCCTCGGTCTCGGGCCCGGCTGCTGCGGTCTCCGCCGCCTTCGCCTTCGCCTCGGCCTCGGCGCGTTCGTCCGCGGCGGCGCGGATGGCGCGCCAGGCGGACTCGGCGGCCTGCTGCTCCGCCTCCTTCTTGCTGCGGCCGGTGCCGGTGCCGTACGAGACGCCTCCGACGCGGGCGGCAGCGGTGAAGGTCTTCTCGTGGTCGGGGCCGGTCTCCGTGACCAGGTACTCGGGGACGCCGAGCCCCTCGGTCGCGGTCAGCTCCTGGAGGGAGGTCTTCCAGTCCAGGCCGGCGCCGAGATTGGAGGACTTCTCGATCAGCGGGTCGAACAGCCGGTGCACCAGCTCCGCCGCCGAGTCCAGACCCCGGTCGAGATAGACCGCGCCGATCACCGCTTCCAGGGTGTCGGCGAGGATGGACGCCTTGTCCCGGCCGCCCGTGCCCTCTTCACCCCGGCCGAGCCGGATGAAGGCGCCCAGGTCGAGACCGCGGCCGACCTCCGCCAGCGCACGCGAGTTGACCACCGCGGCCCGCAGCTTGGCCAACTGGCCCTCGGGCAGATCGGGGTGGGTGCGATACAGCGTGTCGGTGACCACCAGACCGAGCACGGAGTCCCCGAGGAACTCCAGCCGCTCATTGGTGGGCAGCCCGCCGTTCTCGTACGCGTACGAGCGATGGGTCAGCGCACGCACCAGAAGGGCGGACTCGACGTGGTAGCCGAGCCGCCCTTCCAGAAGTGCGTGGGACGAGGACTGGTGGTCCGCCGAGGTCCGGCCCTTTGGGTCCGGGTTGGCGTCATCCGCCTTCTTTGGCGTGGACACAGTGCCTCTCACCAGCCGCTCAGACCTCTAGGACCTGGCGCTTGTTGTAGGTGCCGCACGACGGGCACGCGATGTGCTGCTGCTTGGGCTCGTGGCAGCGCTCGCACGCAACCAGGGTGGGGACCGCAGCCTTCCACTGCGACCGGCGGTGGCGCGTGTTGCTGCGCGACATCTTCCGCTTCGGAACAGCCACGGCTACTTCTCCTGCTTCTCGTCGACGCCCGGTTCGGCGCCGCCCATCGGATCCTGATCGCCGGTTTCGAGTGAATCGGCGATTCCCTGCAATGCCGCCCAACGGATGTCGACGGCGTCGTGGTGGTGGTCCGGGTCGTCCGCGAGCCGGGCTCCGCACTCGGAGCACAGACCCGGGCAGTCTTCCCGGCACACCGGCTGCATCGGCAGTGCGAGCACCACCGCATCACGCAGCACGGGTTCGAGGTCGAACAGTCCGTCCTCGATGAAGAGCCTGTCCTCGTCGTCCTCGGCGTCGTCGCCCGGTTCCGCGATCACACGGCCCCGGTCGTCGGCGTCAGGGTACGAGAACATCTCCTGGAATTCCGCTACGAGCGCCAGCTCCAGCGGCTCCAGACACCTTACGCACTCCCCCGCGGCCCGCGCACGGGCGGTGCCTGTGACAAGCACCCCTTCCATGACCGATTCCAGCCGGAGCACCAGCTCCACCGGGGTGCCCTCCGGCACCGCGACGACGCCCTGGAGACCGAGGTCCTTGGGGGCGTCGACCGTACGGGTCAGGCGCTGGAGCGCACCGGGCCGCCGGCCCAGCTCGTGCGTGTCGAACACGAGGGGGTTGCGGTGGTCGAGGCGGGCGTTCAGGGCCATTCCTGCTTTCGATCTGCGAGCTTCAGAGGAAACGCTGCCCGCCGGTGTGCCTGGGCAGCGCTGATCGCGGAAGTACACACGACCGAAGAGCCAGGATACTGGACCATTCGCTCATGGCCCAATCCGGTCGCCCTCGGCTCCTGGTTCGCCGCCCACGGGGCGAGGCTTGTCGCCTGCGGGGCGCGGTTCGTTGCCCACGGGGCCCGGATCGGCGCCCGCGGGTTCCGGTTCGTCGCCTGACGCCCGCGGGTTTTCCGTCGCCTACGGGTTCCGTCGCCCGCGGGTTCCGGTTCGTCGCCCGTGGGGCCTCGCTACAGGCCCCGGCCCTGCTCGTACGCGCGGAGCTGCTCCGCGCTGATCATGCTGGTGTCGAAGAGGCTGGTCTCGTCGAGGGCGTAGCCCGGCTGCGGGGCCGCGTGGGGGTCCGGGTCGTACGACGGCTGCTGCTGGTCGTAGCCCTGGTAGGCCGGGGCGGGGGCGGCGGCGTAGGGGTCGGCCTGCTGGTAGCCGTAGGGGTCCTGCGGGTAGCCGTACGGGTCCTGCGGGGGGTCGTAGCCCTGCTGCTGGTAGGCGGCGTAGGCCGGCTCGGGGGCGGCGGGGGGCTGCGCGGGCGGGGGCGGGACGGGTACGGCGGGTACGGGTACGGCGGGTGCGGCGGCCGGGGGGGCGGGCCGGCGGGGGGCCGGGTGGTCGGCGAGGCCCGCCAGGCCGGCGAGGTAGTCGGCGTCGCTGGAGTGCTGGACGGTGGAGAGGTCGTCGGCGAGGGCGCCGAGGTCGTCGGAGGCGATCCGGCCGTGCAGCTTCTGCCGGCCGCGGCCGACGGCGTCCAGGGTCTTGGCGAGCACCGCCTCGAACGCCCCGAGCTTGATGTCGACGTACTGGTCGGCGGTGCGGCGCAGGGTCTCCGGGTCGTGGCTGCGCTCGGGGGCGTCCGGGTCCTCGTAGCCCTGTTCGTCCAGGCCGGGGCCGGTGCCGAGGAGTTTCTCCCGGCCTCGGCCGACGGAGCCGAGGGTCTTGGTGAGGACGACCTCGAAGTTGGCGAGCTTGGAGTCGACGTAGTCGTCGGCCTCGGCGCGGATCTCCTCGGCCTCGGTGCGGGCCTCGGTGAGGATGCGCTCGGCCTCGCCCTGGGAGACCCGGGCGACCTCGGTGTCGGAGATCAGGGAGCCGCGCTCGGCGTGCGCCCCCTGGATGATCCGGTCGGCCTCCAGCCGGGCCTGCTCGACCATCTGCTCCCGGCCGCCGATCAGCTCCCGCGCCTGCGCGAGGGAGTCGGGCAGTGCCGCCCGGACCTCCTCCAGCAGCGCGAGCACCTCCGCGCGGTTGACCACGCACGAGGCCGACATGGGCATCGACCGGGCGCTGGAGACCGCGGCGACGATCTCGTCGAGCTTCTTCTGCACGTCCACCGTGTGCTCGCCATTCTCTGAAGCTGTGTTGGAGACGGACGGGACGACTGTACGGCCCCGGGGCGCCGGGGGGACACCGGTTCCCGGGGCCAGGCGGCGGGCGCCGGGGGCGGGGCTCCGCCGGTCTCAGTCCCGCTTCAGCCGGGCGGTGAGCGCGTCGAAGACCTCCGGGGGGACCAGGTGGGAGACATCGCCGCCCCAGGTGGCGACCTCCTTCACCAGGGAGGAGGAGAGGAAGGAGTAGGTGGGGTTGGTCGGCACGAAGAGGGTCTCGATGCCCGAGAGGCCGATGTTCATCTGGGCCATCTGGAGTTCGTAGTCGAAGTCGCTGACCGCGCGCAGGCCCTTGACGATGGCCGGGATGTCGCGCTGCTGGCAGAAGTCGACCAGCAGGCCGTGGAAGGCTTCGATGCGTACGTTGTCGTACTCGGTGGTGACCCGGCGGATCAGGTCGATCCGCTCCTCGATCTCGAACAGGCCCTTCTTGGACTTGTTGATCATGACCGCGACATAGACCTCGTCGTAGAGACGGGACGCGCGGGCGATGATGTCGAGATGTCCGTTGGTGATCGGGTCGAACGACCCGGGACAGACGGCGCGTCGCACTTGAGATCCCTCGCTCTCCGGTCCGGTCATCGTGCGTCTTCGCACTGTGAGGCGGCGCGACCGTACCAAAAGGTCCCTTCGCCGTAGCGACGGGACCGCAGGGCCGTGAAACCGCCCGGCCACCCGAATTCCCCGCCTCTGGTGCTGCGTTCCACGGTGACGAGGGCTTCCGCCGCGAGCCAGCCCTCCGAGCGGAGTGTGAGCAGTATCTCCCGAAGATCGTCGTCGCTGACGGCGTACGGCGGATCGAGAAACACCAGGTCGTACGGGTCCGGGGGCGGCGACTGGATGATCTGCTCGGCCTTGCCCGATCTGACCTCGGCGCCGGGCAGGCCCAGGTTCCGCACGTTGTCCCGGACGACTCTGGCGGCGCGGGCGTCGGCCTCCACCAGCAGGGTGTGGCCCGCCCCGCGCGACAGCGCCTCCAGGCCCACGGCGCCGGAACCGGCGTACAGGTCGAGCACGCGTTCGCCGTCCAGCGGGCCGCCGAGGAGGGACTGCCAGGTGGAGAAGAGTCCCTCGCGGGCGCGGTCGGAGGTGGGGCGGGTGCCCGTCCCCGGCGGGACGGTCAGGCGGCGTCCGCCGGCGGCGCCGGCGATCACGCGGGTCATGGTGGGGGTCCTTCGGGGTGGGGTGCGGGTTTGAGTGGGGTGGGGTGGAGCGGGGCGTTCGCGTGTTCAGTGTCGCCGGTCGCGGGGCTGCGCGCGCCCCTGGGGTGGGGGTCAGCCCTTCTCCAGGTACTGCTCCCGCTCCTCGTCCAGGAGGGCGTCCAGGGCGGTGCGCAGGCCGGGGAGGGCGGTGAGGGCGGGGTCGGCGGCCACCAGTCTCGTCGCCTCCTCGCGGGCCTCGGCGATGATCTCCTCGTCCTCGATCACCGCCAGGACGCGCAGGCTGGAGCGGGCGCCGGACTGGGCCTGGCCGAGGACATCGCCCTCGCGGCGCTGCTCCAGGTCGATCCGGGACAGCTCGAAGCCGTCGAGGGTGGCGGCGACCGCGGCCAGGCGCTGACGGGCGGGGCTCGCCTCCGGCATCTCGGTGACCAGCAGGCACAGGCCGGGCGCGGAACCCCGGCCGACCCGGCCCCGGAGCTGGTGGAGCTGCGAGACCCCGAAGCGGTCGGCGTCCATGATCACCATGGCGGTGGCGTTGGGGACGTTGACGCCGACCTCGATGACGGTGGTGGCGACCAGGACGTCCGTCTCCCCGGCGGCGAAGCGGCGCATGACCGCGTCCTTGTCGTCGGGGTGCATCCGGCCGTGCAGCACCTCGATCCGCAGGCCGGACAGCGGCCCCCGGGCGAGCTGGTCGGCGACCTCCAGGACCGCGAGCGGGGGGCGCTTGTCGGCGTCGGCGACCTGATCCGCCGCGCCGGCGGATTGTCCGGCGCCCTTGGCGGCGTTCCCGGACCCCTTCGCGGGCTGGGTCCCCGACCCCTTCGCGGGCTTCCCGGGGGCGTCCTCCTCGTCGCCGATCCGGGGGCAGACGACGTACGCCTGATGGCCGTTCGCGACCTCCTCGCGGACCCGCTCCCAGGCGCGGGCCAGGAAGTGGGGTTTGTCGGCGGCCGGGACGACATGGCTGGCGATGGGTGAGCGGCCGGCCGGGAGCTGGTCGAGGACCGAGGTCTCCAGGTCGCCGAAGACGGTCATCGCGACCGTGCGCGGGATCGGGGTGGCCGTCATGACCAGGAGGTGCGGGGGCTGCTTGCCCTTGCCGCGCAGGGCGTCGCGCTGCTCCACCCCGAAGCGGTGCTGCTCGTCCACCACGACCAGACCGAGATCGTGGAACTGCACCTTGTCCTCGATCAGGGCGTGGGTGCCGATGACGATCCCGGCCTCGCCGGTGGCCAGGTCGAGCAGGGCGTGGCGGCGGGCGGCGGCGCCCATGGAGCCCGTGAGCAGCACGACCTTCGTGGCGTGCTCGGCGCCGCCCAGCATGCCGCCCTCGGCCAGCTCGCCCAGCATCTCCACGATCGAGCGGTGGTGCTGCTGGGCCAGCACCTCGGTGGGCGCCAGCATCGCGGCCTGCCCCCCGGCGTCGACCACGGCGAGCATCGCGCGCAGGGCGACCATCGTCTTGCCGCTGCCGACCTCGCCCTGGAGGAGGCGGTGCATGGGGTGGTCCGTGGCGAGGTCGGCGAAGATCTCGCGGGAGACCTTGCGCTGGCCCTCGGTGAGGGTGAAGGGCAGCCGGGCGTCGAAGGCGGTGAGCAGGCCGTCGGGCGCGGGGGCGCGGGGAACTGCCGGGAGCTGGGCGTCGGCGTGGCGGCGGCGGGCCAGGGCGACCTGGAGGACGAACGCCTCGTCCCACTTGAGGCGGGCGCGGGCGTCCTCGATGTCGGCCTTGGTCGCGGGGCGGTGGATCTTGAGCAGGGCCTCCGGGAGCGGCAGCAGACCGCGGCCCTCGCGCAGGGAGTCCGGCAGCGGGTCCAGGGCTTCCTGGGCGCGGGGCAGGACGGTCTGGACGGCCTTGCCGATCTTCCAGGACTCCAGCTTGGCCGTCGCCGGGTAGAGCGGGATGAGGGCGCCGGCCCAGGACTCCACGGACTCGCCCGGCTCCTCGCCGTCGCCGTGCAGCAATGCGTAGGCCGGGTGGGCGAGTTGGAGCCTGCGGTTGAAGACGGAGACCTTTCCGGCGAACATCGCGCGGGTGCCCGGCAGGAGGTCCTTGTGGGGTTTGTGGACGCCGTTGCCGAAGAAGACGAGCTGGAGCCGGCCGCTGCCGTCGGTGATGGTGACCTCCAGGCGCTGGCCCTTGCCGCGGGGGGCGCGGGCGGAGGCGAAGGTGTGCAGCCGGGCGTCCGCCACCATCGCGACCACCGTGACGTGCTCGTCCATGGGGAGGTCGGCGAGGTGGGTGAGCTGGCCGCGCTCCTCGTATCTGCGCGGGTAGTGGTGGAGGAGGTCGCCGACGGTGAGCAGGCCGAGGTGCTCGGCCATCACCTTGGCGGTGGGGGGGCCGAGCACCTTCTTCAGTGGTTCTTCCAGCGCGGGCACGAGATCCATTGCACACCACGCCACTGACATTGCCGTATACGTCTGAGGAAACCCCTGGTCAGACGGCTCGTTCGGGCTCTAGGATGGCCCGCCCCGGGCCATCGCCGGCCGGTTGCCCCTACGGTTGTCCACTCGGCTGTCCGTGTGGCTGCCGCTGTGGCGGCCCCTGTGGCTGTCCGTTCGCTTGTCCGTGCGTTCCGCTCCGTCCGCCCATCCGCGGTCACCCCACCCGGGGCCGCCCGACCCCGCGCCGTCGCGAAACCCCCCACCGGCGCAGCGACGATGGATTCACAGACCTCACAGTCATCCCAGGCTCCTCAGCCTCCCCATTCACCCCATACCTTCCAGGTCGACCTGCGTGGTCTGGTGGACCTGCTCTCCCATCACCTCTACTCCAGTCCCCGGGTGTATCTGCGCGAGCTGATGCAGAACGCCGTCGACGCGATCACCGCCCGCCGGACCGAGCAGCCCGGTGCGCCCGCCCGGGTGCGGCTGTACGCGGAGGGCGGCGCCCTGCGCGTGGAGGACTCCGGCGTCGGGCTCACCGAGCCGGACGTGCACACCCTGCTGGCCACCATCGGCCGCAGCTCGAAGCGGGCCGAGGGGCTCCAGGAGGCCCGCTCGGACTTCCTCGGGCAGTTCGGCATCGGGTTGCTGGCGTGTTTCGTGGTCGCCGAGAAGATCCGCGTGGTCAGCCGCAGCGCCCGCACGCCGGACGCCCGGCCGGTGGAGTGGACGGCGACCGACGACGGCTCGTACACCGTGCGGACCCTCCCGCACTCGGCCCGGCCCGAACCGGGCACCACCGTCCATCTGGAGCCCCGCGCGGGCGCCGCCGAGTGGCTGGCCGGGGACCGGGTGCTGGAACTGGCCCGGGACTTCGGCTCCCTGCTGCCGTACGACGTACGGGTGGGCGCGGAGGAGGTCACCGACCTCCCGGCGCCCTGGGACCGGCCCTATCCGTCGCCCGCGACCCGGCGGGTGGCGCTGGCCCGGCACTGCCACGACCTGTTCGGGTTCACACCGCTGGACTCGATCGACCTGAGTGTGCCGCTGGCCGGGATCCGGGGCGTGGCCTATGTGCTGCCGTCGGCGGTCAGCCCCGCCCAGCGCGCCCGGCACCGGGTGCACCTCAAGGGCATGCTGCTCACCGAGCGCGCCGAACAGCTCCTGCCCGACTGGGCGTTCTTCGTGCGCTGTGTCCTGGACACCGACAGCCTCCGGCCGACCGCCTCGCGCGAGGCGCTGTACGAGGACGAGACGCTGGCCGCGGTGCGCGAGGCGCTGGGCGAGCGGATCCGTTCCTGGCTGACGGGGCTCGCGGCCGGGGACCCGCAGCGGCTGGCGGCGTTCCTGTCGGTGCACCACCTGGGCGTGAAGTCGCTCGCCCGGCACGACAAGGACATGCTGCGCACGATGCTGCCGTGGCTGCCGTTCGAGACGACCGACGGGCAACTGTCCCTGGAGGAGTTCGCGCAGCGCCACCCGGTGGTGCACTTCACCCGCACGGTCGAGGAGTTCCGGCAGGTCGCCCCGATCGCCTCGGCCCAGGGCATCGGGGTCGTCAACGGCGGCTACACGTATGACAGCGAGCTGGTGGAGGCGCTGCCGTCGGTGCGGCCGGGTTCGTCGGTGGCGGAGCTGGACGCCGACACGGTGACGGCCCATCTGGACGCCGTTGACCCGGCGGAGGAGCTGGCCCTGTCGGGCTTCCTGGGCGCGGCCCGCGCCGCGCTGGACCCGCTGGGCTGCGATGTGGTGCTACGCGCGTTCCATCCGCTGTCGGTGCCCGCGCTGCACCTGGACGACCGGCAGGCGCGGCACGAGCAGGCCCGCGCGGCGGCCGAGGCCGAGGCCGACGATCTGTGGGCGGGCATCCTGGGCTCCCTGCGGGGCAGCGCCCCGCGCGCGAGGCTGGTGCTCAACCATCTCAACCCGCTGATCCGGCGGATCAGTTCGCTCCAGGACCGGGAGCTGATCGGCACGGCCACGGAGTCGCTGTACGGCCAGGCCCTGCTGATGGCCCAGCGCCCGCTGCGGCCGGCGGACTCCGCCCTGCTGAACCGCGCGTTCATCGGGCTCCTGGAGTGGGCCACGCACGGCGAGGACCCGACGGCCCCCGGCCCCGGGAACCCGGGCCCGTCCGGCCCGCCCGGCCCCGCGAACTCCGGGCCACCCGGCCCGCCCGGCCCAAGGAACCCAGGCCCCTCAGGCCCCTCCAGCCCCTCAGGCCCCTCCGGTCCACCCAGCCCCTCCGGCCCCGGCGCACCCGGTGGCCCCGGCTCAGACTCCCCCGGGAACGGTCACCGATGAGTGAGATCACCGACTTCGACGCGCTGCGCCACGCCATGGCGGAGAACTCCGAGCGCCCCGAGGGCCCGGCCCGCAACGCGCGCGCGGAGCAGTTGCTCGCCGAGGCCGAGAAGCTGGACGTCCCGCTCGCCGTGATCGAGGCGCTCGGCCACCAGCTCAAGGTCTACAACTACAGCTCCGAGAAGGACAAGATGTTCGTCCCCTTCGCGCGCCTGCTGCGCATGTGGGACGAGCGCCCGGAGGACTTCGACGCCTACGAGGCGCACTCGCTGCACTGGGTCTTCAAGTGGATGTCGGCGGGCATGCTGGACCAGCCGCACATCCCGCTCGCCTCGGTCGAGAAGTGGCTCGGCGAGATGGAGCACCGCTACCGGCTCGCCGGGCACTCGGAACGCGCGGTGCGCAGCGCGGAGTTCAGTGTGGCCGCCCATGTGGGCGATGTGGAGCGGGCCGAGCGGGCGTACACGGCCTGGCTGGCGGCGGACCGCGACGACATGGCCGACTGCCACGCCTGCGAGCTGCACGGCCAGGGCTGGTGGCAGTCGGAGCGGGGCCGGGACGCGCGGGCGCTGGAGCTGTGGGGGCCGGTCCTGGAGGGCGAGTACACCTGCGCCCACGAGCCGCACACCGCGCTCGCCTCCTCGCTGCTGCCGCTGCTGCGGCTCGGCCGCCACGACGAGGCCCGCGCCCACCATCTGCGCGGGTTCCGGCTGGTGCGGCCGATGGAGAGCATGCGGGGCGCCTACGCGGACCATGTGGAGTTCTGCGCGCTGAGCGGGAACGAGGCCCGCGCGCTGGAGCTGCTCGCGGAGCGCCCGGCGTACTTCACCGACACCGGGCACCCGCGCAGCCGGCTGGACTTCCTGAGCGTGGTGGCACTGCTCATGGACCGGCTGACGGAGCTGGGCCTGGGCGACGGTCCGGTGCCGGGTCCGGCGGGCCGTGCCTGGACGGCCGCCGCCCTGGCCGGGCACGCCCGCGCGGAGGCCCTCGCGCTGGCGGCCCGTTTCGACGCCCGCAACGGCACGCCGTACGTGAGTGAGCGGGCCCGCGCGCGGATGGACCAGCGCCCCCTGGCGGACCGCCTGCCCCTGGGCATCCGCTCCATACGCACCGCGCCCGCACCCGCCCCGGAGGCCGCCGAGGCTCCCGCGGGTGCCGATCTCGCGGCGCTGCTGGCCGAGGCCCGGCGCCAGTCGGACACGCTGCGCCCGCACGCCGTGGAGGCATGGGCGGCGGTGGCGCGGGCGGCCGACGGGGGCGCCGGGCTGGACGCCCGGGACCGCGCCGAGATCGCCGACCACCGGGCGATGGAGCTGGGTCCGGAGGGGCTGGAGTTCTTCGAGCGGGCCGCGGAGCACTACGCCGAGGCGGGCGACCCGGGCGAGGCACTGGCCGCCCGCGCGCGGGGGGCCTACGTACAGGCCCTCGCCGGGCGTGTCGCCGAGGCCCTCGCGGCGGTGACGGGGCTGTACGACGAGGTGCTCGCGCTGTACGCCGCCGAGGGCACCGGGGTGCGGCAGACCGTGTCGGTGGTGATGGCGCGGGCGCGGATCCTGATGCGGGAGGTGCACGAGGCCGGGGAGGAGATCGAGCGGGACGTCCTGGACGCCGCCGGGGCGGCCGTGCGCGAGGTGGCGGCCCTGGTCGAGGGCCGGACCGGGGAGGACGTACGGCTCGCGGCGCGGGACGCGGAGGCGCGGGCGATGCTCGCCGAGCTGGCGGCGCGCACCGGGGACCTGCCGGGCGCGGCGGAGCTGTTCGAGGGGGCGGCGGCCGGGTTCGTGGACGCGGGTCTGCCGTGGTTCGCCGTGGAGTACGAGGCCCGGCTCGCGGGGCTCGCGCACCACCTGGGCGACCCGGCCGGGGCGGAGCGGGCGCTGCGGGCGGCCCTGGAGCACGGCGGGGCGTATCTGGAGCCGCCCGGCCGGGCCCGGCTGAACCTCCAGCTCGCCGAGGTGCTCGGCGGCGCCGGGCGCCCCGCCGAGGCCGCGGAACACGCCCTGGAGGCCGCGCACTGGGCCGACGAGGCGGGCGAGGGCGCCGAGCTGGGCGCCTGGGCGCGGCAGCTCCTCGGCGGCTTCCTGCTGCCCCAGGGGCGCTTCGCGGAGGCCGCCGAGGTGCTGGAGTCGGCGCTGGCCGACCTGACCGTGGAGACCCATGGCGACGGGGCGGTGGTCCAGACGCAGTGGTGGCTCGGGGACGCGCTCAGCGAACTGGGCGAGCACCGCGCGGCGGCCGAGCGGCGGCTCCAGGCGGCCGACCTCGCCCGGCACTGGCCCGAGCAGCAGGACCACGCCACCCTCGCCCATCTCGCCGCCGAGTCCCTGGGCGCCGCCGGGATGCTCGCCGAGGCCGACCGGGCGTACGACCGCGCGGGCGACCTGTGGCGCTCCCTGGGCGATCCGCCCGGCCTGGTCCGGGCCCTGCGCGCCCGCGCCTGGCTGGCCCTGCGCGACGAGTCCACCCGGGACGGCGCGCCGGACCTGATGTCCCGGGCCGTGAAGGAGTGCGCGGCGGCCCGGAGCGCGGCCCCCGACGGCGAGGTCCGCCGGGCACTCGCCCTCGAACTGGGCCACACCCACCGCCAGTTCGGCGATCTGCTGGCCCGCGCGGCGGGCGACGACGAGGGCGCCGGTCACGAGCCCGGCTTCGCGGCGGCGCTGACCGAGCTGGACCACGCCGTCGAGGTGTTCGCGTCCCTGGGCCCCGCCGCGCTCCACGCCCGTACCGGCGCCGAACTCGCCGCCGGCTGGCTGGAGGCCGACCTCGGCCGCCCGGACGCCGCCCGCACCCGCGCGCGGGCGGTCCTCGCCGCCTACGCGTCCACGCCCCCGGAAGGCGACGGCGAGGACGAGCCCGGCACCGAAGCGGCCACCCTGCGCACCCGCGAGGCGGAACGCATGCTGGAGACCCTGGCGGAGGACACGGAGGACACGGAGGACGCGCAGGACAAGGGCGAGAGCGGCGACAACAAGGAGTGACCCGCAGTAGGGGGTCCCGGCCGCTCCCCCTCCCCCACCCCCCGTGGGGGGGCTGCACCGGCCGGGACCCCGCCCCTACTCCACCCCGATCAGCAGCAACGCCCCCTGCCGCCCGCCCCGGTACACCACCGTGTCCACCGCGAGATACGACTCCCGCACCCGCGCCTCCAGCCGCCCGGCGACAGCGGGCGGGGCGTCGTCGCCGAGGACCAGGGTGACCAGCTCACCGCCCGCCGAGAGCATCCGGTCGAGGACCGCTTCGGCGGTGGCCCCGACCTCGGAGCCGATCACCGCGACATCGCCGTCGATCAGCCCCAGGACGTCCCCGGCCTGGCAGATCCCCGCCATGGTCCAGGACTGCCGTTCGGCGACCGCGACCTCGGCGTAGCGGGTGGCGCCCGCCGCCGAGGTCATGGCGACCACGTCCTCGTCGAACCGCCGTTCCGGCGCGTGCACGGCGAGCGCCGCGAGGCCCTGGACGGCCGACCGGGTCGGGATCAGCGCCACCCTGACCCCCTCGGCGCGGGCCTGCTCCGCCGCCGCGGCGGCCGTGTGGCGCAGCTCGGCGTCGTTGGGCAGGAGCACCACCTCGCGCGCGTGGGCCCGCCGTACCGCCTCCACCAGCTCCCCGCTCGCGGGCGGCTCCCCGGGGCGGGCCAGTACGGCCGTGGCGCCCGCCTCCGTGTACAGCCCCGCCAGGCCCTCGCCCGGCACCACCGCCACCACCGCCCGCTGCGCCCGCTCCCGGGGCATCCGCTCGGTCCGGGCGCTGTGCACGTCGTCGGCGCCGAAGTGGGTGATCCGGATCCGGTACGGCCGCCCGGCCTCGACCCCGGCCTCCACTGCGGCCCCGGCGTCGTCGACATGCACATGGACGTTCCACAGCCCGTCGCCGCCGACCACCACCAGGGAGTCCCCCAGCCCGTCGAGCCGCTCCCGGAGCCGGGCCACGGCCGGGTCGGCGGCCTCCAGGAGGTAGATCACCTCGTAGGCGGGCCCGTCGTCGGCCCCGCCCGCGCTCCCGTTCCCGCCCCCGTCGGCGCACTCCGGGGCGGCCCCGGAGGGGGTCCCCGCGAGGCTCACGGGCGGCGCCCCGGGCACCTCCCCCGTGAACGTCTCCACCAGCGCCCCCAGCACCGCCACCAGGCCCCGCCCCCCGGCGTCCACGACCCCGGCCCGCCCGAGCACGGCCAGTTGCCCCGGGGTCGCCGCCAGGGCCGTTCGGGCGCCCTCGTAGGCCGCTCGGGCGACCGTCCCGCAGTCCGCGCCCGGCGCAGCCGTCCCCGCCGCCCCGGCGGCGGCCGAGGCCACCGACAGCACCGTTCCCTCCACGGGATGCGCCACCGCCTCGCGCGCGGCACCGGCCGCGTGCCGCAGGGCGAGCCCCAGCTCGGCCCCGCCCGCGTGCCCCTTCTCCCCCGCGCCGGCGGCCAGCACCTGGGCCATCCCGCGCAGGAGCTGCGCCAGGATCGTCCCGGAGTTCCCGCGGGCGCCGATCAGCGCCCCGTGGGCCATGGCCCGCGCGGCGTCCTCCAGGGAGGGGCCCCCGGCGTTGCGGGCGTCGACCCCGTAGCCCGCGAAGACCGCCTCCACGGCGGCCACCGCCGACTCCACGGTCAGATAGAGATTCGTACCGGTGTCCCCGTCCGCGACCGGGTACACGTTGATCGCGTCGATCTCCTCGCGCGCGCGACCCAGTGCCTCCAGCGCGAGACCGCACCAGGTGCGCACCGCGAGAGCATCGAAGAATGTCTGCGGCACCTGCGCCACTGCGCCTCCTAGGAACCTGCCGGACGTGGGACGCAGCGTAGTGCCGGGCCCGGTGGACGGCGGAAGGGGGCGGGACGAGCGCCCGGGGAGCCGGACAGGCCCCTGAGCAGCCATGGTAATTTCGTTGTACCGACGCAGCCGTTGTATGCTGCTTCGGTTGCCCGATCCTGATCGGGCCATTCCCCCCGGCACCGCCACTCAGATCCCTGGATCCGGGCATGCCGGGATCCACCGTAAGTGCATCTGAAGTCTTTGGAGTGACCCGTGGCTGCCAACTGCGACGTCTGCGGCAAGGGGCCGGGCTTCGGCAACAACATCTCGCACTCGCACCGCCGTACGCCCCGTCGCTGGAACCCGAACATCCAGCGTGTGCGTACCGTGGTCGGCGGGACGCCGAAGCGCGTGAACGCCTGCACCTCGTGCATCAAGGCCGGCAAGGTCTCGCGCTGACGCTCAGTTGAGCGCACGGCCATAGCTGGTTCGCCGCATCGAGCCGACCCACTTCGGTGGGTCGGCTTTTTGCCGTCCCCTCAGGGACGCGCACGCCGCAGCTCCCATCCATGGTCCACCGGACCGATCCCGCCCCCCAGGGCGAAGCCCGCCGCGATGGCGCCGGTCACATAGCGCTTCGCCGCCGTCACCGCCTCCGGGACCGTGTCGCCGAGGGCGAGCCGGGCGGCGGTCGCGGAGGCGAGGGTGCAGCCGGTGCCGTGGGTGTGGCGGTTGTCGTGGCGGGGGGCCCGCAGCCAGTGCTCGGCGGAACCGTCCGTGAGCAGGTCGACCGCTTCGCCGGGCAGATGCCCGCCCTTGACCAGCACCCAGCGGGGGCCGAGGTCGAGCAGGGCGGCGGCGGCCGTCCGCAGATCGTCCTCGGCGCCGACCCGGACGCCGCTGAGCTGGGCCACCTCGTCCAGATTCGGGGTGACGACGGTCGCCAGCGGCAGCAGTTGGGTGCGGACGGAGTCCAGTGCGGAGGCGGCGAGCAGGGAGTCGCCGTGCTTGGAGACGCCCACCGGGTCGATCACGGCGGGCGCGTCCGTGCCGTCGATCAGTTCGGCGACTGTCTCCACGAGGGCGGCGGAGGCCAGCATCCCGGTCTTGACCGCCTGGACGCCGATGTCGTCCACGACACTGCGGAACTGGGCGCGCACGGCCTCCACCGGGAGTTCCCAGGCGCCCTGGACGCCCAGGGAGTTCTGCGCGGTGACGGCGGTGATCACGCTCATGCCGTGCACGCCGAGGGCGAGCATGGTCTTGAGGTCGGCCTGGATGCCGGCGCCGCCGCCGGAGTCGGACCCGGCCACCGTGAGGACGCGGGGAGGTGCGGTGCCCATGAGAGGTGCGGTGCTCATGACTCGATGTCCCCCAGGTCCCCGAAGTGGTCCCAGCCGCCCTTGCGGGTCCAGGGCGCCCCGTCCACGGTCACCTGCGGCAGCGCCGAGGGGTGGAGCACCTCGCCGATCACCTTCCAGCGCGCGGGCAGTTTCACGTCCGGCGGGAAGGTGGCGACGATCGCGTGGTCCTCTCCGCCGGTCAGCACCCACTGGAGCGGATCGACGCCGACGGCCTGGCCGATGTCGTTCATCTGGGACGGGATGTCGATCGCGCCGGAGCGGATGTCGATCCGTACCTTGCTGGCCTCGGCGATGTGCCCGAGGTCGGCGATCAGCCCGTCGCTGACATCGCACATCGCGGTGGCGCCCAGCCCGGCGGCGGCCGGTCCGGCGTGGTAAGGCGGCTCGGGGCGGCGGTGGGCCTCGACGAAGGCGCGGGGCGAGCGGAAGCCCCGGGAGAGCACCGCGTACCCGGCGGCGGACCAGCCGAGCCAGCCGGTCACCGCGACCAGGTCGCCGGGGCGGGCACCGGCCCGGGTGACCGGCTCCTGGTTGCGCAGATCGCCGAGCGCGGTGATCGACACCATGATGGTGTCCCCGCGCACCACATCGCCGCCGACCACCGAGGCACCGGCGACCTGGCACTCGTCGCGCAGTCCGTCCATCAGCTCGGTCGGCCAGGTGACCGGGAGTTCGGCGGGCACCACGAGCCCCAGCAGCAGGGCGGTCGGTACGGCGCCCATGGCGGCGATGTCCGCCAGGTTCTGGGCGGCGGCCTTGCGGCCGACGTCGTAGGCGGTGGACCAGTCGCGGCGGAAGTGCCGGCCCTCCAGCAGGATGTCCGTGCTCGCCACGACACGCCGGTCGGGTGCGGCGACCACCGCGGCGTCGTCGCCGGGGCCGACCCGGACCGCCGGGTTGGTGGTGAGCCGGGAGGTCAGCTCCCTGATGAGCCCGAACTCACCCAGCTCGCCCACAGTGCCCTTCATCGCCCTTGCACCCCTTCTCTCCAGAGAGAATCTGATACGACCCCATATGACCCGATATCGCCACCGCGGAGATCAACGCCCCCCGGCCGCGCATCCCGGCGCGTGCGCGCCCCGCCCCACCGGGTCTCCCCGCGGCGAGCGGCGACGCGATACCGTGGCGTTCCTTTTCCCCACATGATCCTCGTGGCCGCCCTGGAGGTTCCGTGGTACAGGCGTACATCCTGATCCAGACTGAGGTCGGCAAGGCGTCGACCGTCGCCGATACGATCAGCAAGATCCCTGGAGTGATCCAGGCCGAGGACGTGACGGGACCCTATGACGTCATCGTCCGCGCCCAGGCCGACACCGTCGATGACCTGGGCCGCATGGTGGTCGCGAAAGTCCAGCAAGTGGACGGCATCACGCGCACCCTGACCTGCCCGGTGGTCCATCTGTAGCCCCCGTCTACGCTGGGCCGGTGCCTCTCTTCCGTCACCGGCCGCTCGGCCTGCCCCCGCTCGCACTCGTGCTCGCGATCACTGTCGCGGGCTGCTCATCAGCAGACGACACCGCCACCGCGGCGGTTCCGTCGCCGGACGCGACGGTGACCGAACTGTGCGGAAAGCTGGACGATGCGCTGCCCGCGACGGTGGCCGGTCAGGACCGGGACGATCCGGAACCCGCTTCCGCGCTGACCGCGGGGTGGGGGCGCGGCCCGGCGATCATACTGCGGTGCGGGGTGATCCGGCCGCCGAAGATGATCGATCCCAAAGTGGCGGTGGGCGGGGACGCCGATGCCGTCGCGGGCGGGGTCGACGGGGTCGACTGGCTCCAGGAGAAGGCCGATGACGGGGCGTTCCGCTTCACCACCGCGAGCCGGGTCGCGTATGTGGAGGTGGCGGTGGACGGGGAGCGGGCCGGGGACAGCGCGGGGGTGCTGGTGGCTCTCGCCCCGGCGATCAAGTCGGCGATCCCGGAGGGCATCGCCGACTGACCGTCCGGCCGCTCCGCCGCAGCCCCGTCGAGCGGAGGCCCGCCGCGCTACCGCAGTCCCGTCGAGCGGTTCAGGGCCGCCTGGATCAGACGGTCCACCAGCTCCGCGTAGCCGACGCCGCTCTTCTCCCACATCTGCGGGTACATCGAGATCGGCGTGAAGCCGGGCATCGTGTTGATCTCGTTGATCACGAACTCGCCGGAGTCCGTGAGGAAGAAGTCCGCGCGGACCAGGCCCTCGCAGGACGCGGCCTCGAACGCGGCCACCGCCAGCCGCTGCACCTCGGCGGTCTCCGCGGGCGTCAGCGGCGCGGGGACGATGCCGGGGGTGGAGTCGATGTACTTGGCCTCGAAGTCGTAGTACGCGTGGCTCTGCGGCGGCGGGATCTCGGCGGGTACGGAGGCCCGGGGGCCGTCCTCGAACTCCAGCACCCCGCACTCGATCTCCCGGCCGCGCAGCGCGGCCTCGATCAGGAGCTTCGGGTCGTGGCGGCGGGCCTCGGCGAGGGCCTCGTCCAGCCCGGAGGGGTCGTCGACCTTGGTGATGCCGATGGAGGACCCGGCGCGGGCCGGCTTCACGAACAGCGGCCAGCCGTGCTCGGCGGCGAACGCCGCGATCCGTCCGCGCGCGGTCGCCTCGTCGCGCTCCCACTCCCGGGGGCGGATCACCAGATACGGGCCCACCGCCAGCCCGAAGGAGGTGAACACCCGCTTCATGTACTCCTTGTCCTGGCCGACGGCCGAGGCGAGCACCCCGGAGCCGACATAGGGCACCCCGGACAGTTCCAGCAGCCCCTGGAGCGTGCCGTCCTCGCCGTACGGGCCGTGCAGCACCGGGAAGACGACATCGACCTCGCCCAGCGCCTTGGGCACCGCGCCGGGTTCGCTGTAGAGGACCTCGCGGTCGGCGGGGTCGACGGGGAGGACGACGACGCCCTCGTCGGACTCGGCCAGCTCGTCGACGCTGGGCGTACGGCGGTCGGTGATCGCCATCCGCTCCGGGGCGTCGGCGGTGAGCGCCCAGCGGCCGTCCTGGGTGATGCCGATCGGCAGGACCTCGTACCTGGTCCGGTCGATGGCCCGCAGGACGGCGCCGGCGGTGACCACGGAGATCCCGTGCTCGGAGCTGCGCCCGCCGAACACGACGGCCACACGCGGCTTACGGAAGGGCTGTCCCGGCCCAGGGCTCTGGGGGAGGTTCTCGCTGCTCATATCGCGTTGAGCGTACCCGCTGCCCCCGCCCGCTCCTAGCGTTCCCGGCCCGGGGCGTCGCACAGGTGTCCGCCGTCCACGGGGTTGCGGGGGCGGGGCGGCGGAGGCGGCTCGTCGGAGGGTCCCGGGGCGGGCCCCGGCGGCGGGCAACTCCTCAGCGGCGTTCCGGCTTGGCGCTGCGGGACATCAGTTCCTTCAGGGCGACCACCGGCGGCTTGCCCTCGTGGACGATGCCGACGACCGTCTCGGTGATGGGCATGTCGACGCCGTGGCGGCGGGCCAGATCGAGCACCGACTCGCAGGACTTGACGCCCTCGGCGGTCTGCCTGGTGACCGCGATGGTCTGCTCCAGGGTCATGCCCTTGCCGAGGTTGGTGCCGAAGGTGTGGTTGCGGGACAGCGGCGAGGAGCAGGTGGCGACCAGGTCACCGAGGCCCGCGAGGCCGGAGAAGGTCAGCGGGTCGGCGCCCATGGCGAGGCCGAGGCGGGTGGTCTCGGCGAGGCCGCGGGTGATGAGCGAGCCCTTGGCGTTGTCGCCGAGCCCCATGCCGTCCGCGATGCCGACGGCCAGCCCGATGACGTTCTTCACCGCGCCGCCCAGCTCGCAGCCGACGACATCGGTGTTGGTGTACGGGCGGAAGTAGGGGGTGTGGCAGGCGGCCTGGAGACGCTGGGCGACCTCCTCGTCGGCGCAGGCCACGACGGCGGCGGCCGGCATCCGCGCGGCGATCTCCCGGGCCAGGTTGGGGCCGGTGACGACGGCGATCCGGTCGGGGTCGGTCGCCGTGACATCGGCGATGACCTCGCTCATCCGCATGGTGGTGCCGAGTTCGACGCCCTTCATCAGGGAGACCAGGACCGTGCCGGGGGCCAGCAGCCCGGACCAGGCGGCGAGGTTGGCCCGCAGGGTCTGCGAGGGGACGGACAGCACCGTGAAGTCGGCGCCCGCGGCGGCCTCGGCGGGGTCGGTGGTGGCGCGCAGATTGCGCGGCAGCTCGACGCCGGGGAAGTAGTCGGGGTTGGTCCGGGTGGAGTTGATGGCGTCCGCGACCTCCGCGCGCCGCGCCCACAGGGTGACCTCGCACCCCGCGTCGGCGAGCACGATGCCGAACGCCGTACCCCATGAACCGGCGCTGAACACCGCCGCCTTGACCGCCTTGCTCACTTGCTCCGCCCCTCCGCCTGCTCGCCCTGCGTCCGTGCCCTGCTCCGCGCCCCCGCGGCCGACCCCCGGGTCTGCCGCGGGGTCCTCTCCCGGCCCTCGTCCCCGCCCGCGTCCCCGTGCCCGTCCCCGTGCTCCTCCTGGGTCCGGGTCTGTTCCTGGGTGCGCCGGCGCTGCTCGATCCGCTCCGTGCGGGGATCGTAGGGCGTGGCGGGTGCCCGCTCGCCGCGGATCTCCTCCAGTTGGCGGGTGATGGCGGCCATGATGACCTCGGTCGCCTCCCTGAGCACGTCCGCAGTCATCTCCCGGCCGTAGAAGCGGGACAGGTCCACCGGCGGCCCGGCCAGCACATGGTGGGTTTTGCGCGGCAGCGGACTCGGCCTCTTGGCGTACGGCGGGAGCAGTTCGTTGGCGCCCCACTGGGCGACCGGCACCACCGGGCACCTGGTCTTCAGGGCGACCCGGGCGGCACCGGTCTTGGCGGTCATGGGCCAGCCGTCCGGGTCCCGGGTGATGGTGCCCTCCGGGTAGAAGGCGACGCACTCACCGCGCTCCACGGCGTCGATGGCGGCGCGGAAGGCGCTGAGGGCGTCGGTGCTCTCCCGGTAGACGGGGATCTGCCCGGTGCCGCGCATGGCGGCGCCCACGAACCCCTTCTTGAAAAGACCGCTCTTCGCCAGGAATCGCGGAACACGTCCGGTGTTGTACTGGAAGTGCGCGTACGCGAAGGGGTCGACGTGGGAATTGTGGTTCACCACGGTGATAAATCCGCCCTCGGCCGGAATGTGCTCCATTCCGCGCCAGTCCCGCTTGAGCAGAACCAGCAGGGGCGGTTTGCAGAGCACCGCGGCCAGGCGGTACCAGAAGCCCTTTCTGCGGCGGGGCACGGGAACACCTTCCTCTAGGGCCTGGGGGGCCGCACAAGTGTCGCCCCAGGCCGCCTGTCTGTCGAGAACACCGTACGCCCGCCGGTCCCCGGCCACCGCTTCCCGGAGCGGTGTATCGCGCCTGGGCAGAGGAAACCGCGCGACGGCCCGGGTGACAATGACCGCGACAAGAGAAGGACGGAAACGCTGGTGCAGTGGACCTTGGTGGTACCCCTGAAGCCCTTGGCTCGGGCCAAGAGCAGGCTCGCGGACACCGCGGCGGACGCGCTGCGCCCGGGGCTGGCGCTGGCCTTCGCCCAGGACACGGTGGCAGCGGCGCTGGCCTGCCCCGCGGTGCGCGGTGTGGCAGTCGTCACGGACGACGCTCTGGCCGCCCGGGAACTGTCCGCGCTGGGCGCGTCGGTCCTCCCCGACGAACCGGGCCGCGGGCTGAACGCCGCCCTGGAGTTCGGCGCGGCAAAGGTGCGGTCCGCTCTCCCCAATACCCCGGTGGCCGCTCTCAACGCCGATCTCCCGGCACTGCGCCCGGCGGAATTGGCCCGGGTACTGGACGCGGCGGCGCAATTCCCGCGCGCTTTCCTGCCGGATGCGGCCGGCGTCGGCACTACGCTGCTCACCGCATCCCCCGGCCTGGAATTGCGCCCGGCATTCGGCCCGGATTCCCGCACCCAGCACCACGCCTCGGGGGCCCAAGAACTCCTCCTCGACTCGGTGGATTCGGTACGCCAGGACGTGGACACCGGCGCCGACCTCCGCGCGGCCCTGACCCTCGGAGTGGGCCCCCGAACAGCGACATCGACCGCGGGGCTGCTCATCTCGGGGCAGTAGGGGGGAGGGGGGTCATTGGGGGGGGCGGGTCGCTGGGGGGCGCCGGGGAGGCGAATCGCCGGGGGAGGGGGCACCGGGGGCGCTCCGCGCAGGGGTGGCGCTCCGCGCGGGGCAGCGGTCTGACGCCGAGCACCCGGCGGACACTCGGGACACGGCAGCGGTCTGACGCCGAGCACCCGGCAGACGTCCGGTGCAGGGCAATGGACAGCGCACAGCACCCGGCAGCAGGCAGACGCCCAGCACCGAGCCGTCGGCACGCATCCGGGGCCGGGTCATGGACAGACACCTGACACCCGGCACCCGCCCTCCCGCGACCCGCCCCCCGGCACCCGGCACCCGGCACCCGGCACCCGGCACCCGGCGGAAACCCACCGCACCGAGCCACCGACAAGCACCCCGCCCCGAACCTTGGGCAGACACCCCGCACCCGGCAGCAGACCAACGCCCACCACACCCAACGGCAGAACCGACACCCAGCGCCCCCGCGGCCAGCGGCACCCTCCCGCCCAGTACCCTGCACCCATGCAGGCCACCGCATACACGTACGACGCCGGCACCCGCAGCGGGCAGGTGCTGCTGGACGACGGCACGCCGGTGCCCTTCGACGCCGCCGCGTTCGACGCGGGTGGGCTGCGGCTGCTGCGGCCGGGGCAGCGGGTGCGGATCGAGACGGCGGGCGAGGGCACCGACCGGCGGATCACACTGGTGACGCTCCAGACCCTGTAGCCCCTGCGCCAAACCCCCGGTAACAGCCCCTGACCTGGGCCGGAACACGCCGCGGGCCGGGCTCCCGAGGGAGTCCGGCCCGGCGTGTGAGTGCCCTGCGGTCCGCCTACTTGCGGGCGGTGGCCTTCTTGGCGGTGGTCTTGCGGGCCGTCGACTTCTTGGCGGGGGCCTTCTTGGCGGTCGCCTTCTTCGCCGGGGCCTTCTTGGCCGTCGCCTTCTTGGCTGTGGTCTTCTTCGCGGCCGTCTTCTTGGCCGCCGCCGTGGTCTTCTTGGCGGTGGTCTTCTTGGCGGCGGTGGTCGCCTTCTTCGCCGCGGCGGTGGTCTTCTTCGCGACCGCCGTGGTCTTCTTGGCGACGGCCTTCGTGGCGGCCTTCTTCGCGGTGGTCTTCTTGGCCGCGGCCTTCTTGACGGTGGCCGAGGCGCCGCCGGTCAGGCTGCCCTTGGGGGCCTTCTTCACGGCGATGTCGCCCTTCGGGAGCTTCTTCGAGCCGCTGACCAGGTCCTTGAAGCCCTGACCCGCGCGGAAGCGCGGCACGGAGGTCTTCTTGACCCGAACCCGCTCGCCCGTCTGGGGGTTGCGGGCGTAGCGAGCGGGACGCTCGACCTTCTCGAACGAGCCGAACCCGGTGACCGAGACCCGGTCCCCGGCGACGACCGCGCGGACGATGGCGTCCAGGACCGCGTCGACGGCATCGGCGGCCTGCTGGCGGCCACCCATCTTGTCGGCAATCGCTTCTACGAGCTGCGCCTTGTTCACGTCTTCCCCTTCGGAGACATCGCCGGAACGAAAGTGTTCAGGCTTTTTCGCACGTTAGGCAGATATATACCGCAAATCAAACACGAAACGGGCTTATCACCCTTGTGCCGCAACGGACTCGACTGCCCTGTCTCGTTCAGCCTTCCTCGTCGGGGAATCGACCCTCGTCGAGGTCAGCGGTGAACGCCTCCAGACGCCTTGCCGCATCGGCGAGATCGTGCTTGGCCGCGGCCGTAATGACCAGCAGCTTCCGGGTCAGCGCCATCCGTACGCCCTCCGGGACTTGCAGTGCGCGCACAGTTGTGTGCGCTTCCTTGAGTTGGTCCGCGACCGCCGCATAGAGCTTGAGTTGGCCGTCGTGTCCCATGCACAGATTGTGCCATCTGGGGCGAGTTGTCGCCTGCTCGGGGGGCAACTGCCCCCTCCAACGGCCCTTTCGGGGCCCGCCGCCCGACCCCCCGCCGAACCGGCCTCCGCCGCCAACCACCCCGCTGACATGGGCAGTTGCGCCCGCCTCCGGCCGGGCATGCCGCCGTACGGGTACAGAAACGGCTGTACCCCCGATCGGGCCGATCGGGGGTACAGCCGGGGTGTTCGGTGGCCGAAATTCGACCGTTGGGCGGGCCCTCCGCAGGTTCCTCCGCGATCCCTCCGCGGCTCCTTCGGGACCCGCCCGGCTCACACGGGCAGGGTGCGCGGCTTGTAGGAGGGCCGCCCGGCCTCGTAGGTGGCGATGTCCGCCTCGTTCTGGAGGGTGATCGAGATGTCGTCGAGGCCGTTCAGCAGCCGCCAGCGGGCGTTCTCGTCCAGCTCGAAGGAGGCGGTGACGCCCTCCGCGCGGACCTCGCGCCGCTCCAGGTCGACGGTCACCTCGGCCTCGGGGTCGCGCTCGGTCAGCTCCCACAGCGCGTCCACGGTCTTCTGCTCCAGCACCACCGTGAGCAGGCCGTTCTTCAGCGAGTTGCCCCGGAAGATATCGGCGAACCGGGAGGAGATCACGGCCTTGAAGCCATAGTTCTGGAGCGCCCAGACGGCGTGCTCTCGGGACGAGCCGGTACCGAAGTCGGGCCCGGCGACCAGCACGGTCGCCCCCTGCCGCTCCGGCCGGTTGAGGACGAACGTCTCGTCCTTGCGCCACGCCTCGAAGAGCCCGTCCTCGAACCCGTCCCGGGTCACCTTCTTGAGCCAGTGGGCGGGGATGATCTGGTCGGTGTCCACATTGCTGCGGCGCAGCGGGACGGCCCGGCCGGTGTGGGTGGTGAATGCTTCCATGGCGGTTCAGACTCCAGCGGGCGTGCGGTCGTCGGTCAGGTCGGCCGGGGAGGCGAGGTGTCCCAGCACCGCGGTCGCGGCTGCGACCTGCGGAGACACCAGATGCGTACGGCCGCCCTTGCCCTGCCGCCCCTCGAAGTTGCGGTTGGAGGTGGACGCCGAGCGCTCCCCCGGGGCGAGCTGGTCCGGGTTCATGCCCAGGCACATCGAGCAGCCCGCGTGCCGCCATTCGGCGCCGGCCTCCTTGAAGACCACGTCCAGACCCTCGGAGACGGCCTGGAGCCCGACCCGCGCGGAGCCCGGTACGACCAGCATCCGTACCCCGTCGGCGACTTTGCGGTCCTTCAGGATCTCGGCCGCGGCCCGCAGATCCTCGATCCGCCCATTGGTGCAGGAACCTACGAAGACGGTGTCCACGTTGATGGACCGCAGCGGCTGCCCGGCCGCCAACCCCATGTACTCCAGGGCCTTTTCGGCGGCGAACCGCTCCGAGGCGTCTTCGTACGAAGCCGGGTCGGGGACGTCCGCCGAAAGCGGGGCACCCTGACCCGGGTTGGTGCCCCAGGTGACGAACGGCGACAGCCCGGCGGCGTCGATGACCACCTCGGCGTCGAACTCGGCGTCGTCGTCCGTGCGCAGCGTCTGCCAGTAGGCGACGGCGGCGTCCCAGTCCGCGCCCTCGGGGGCGTGGGCGCGGCCCTTGAGGTAGGCGAAGGTGGTCTCGTCGGGGGCGATCATGCCCGCGCGGGCACCGGCCTCGATCGACATGTTGCAGATGGTCATCCGGGCCTCCATCGAGAGCTTCTCGATGGCCGCGCCCCGGTACTCCAGGACATAGCCCTGGCCGCCGCCGGTGCCGATCCGGGCGATGATCGCCAGGATCAGGTCCTTGGCGGTGACCCCGTCGGGCAGCTCGCCGTCGACCGTGATCGCCATGGTCTTGGGGCGGGCCATGGGCAGCGTCTGGGTGGCCAGCACATGCTCGACCTGCGAGGTGCCGATACCGAACGCCAGCGCGCCGAAGGCGCCGTGCGTGGAGGTGTGCGAGTCGCCGCAGACCACGGTCGTCCCGGGCTGGGTGAGCCCGAGCTGCGGGCCGACGACATGGACGACGCCCTGTTCGACGTCACCGAGCGGGTGCAGCCGGACGCCGAACTCGGCGCAGTTCTTGCGCAGCGTCTCGAGCTGGGCCCGGGAGACCGGGTCGGCGATCGGCTTGTCGATGTCGAGGGTCGGGGTGTTGTGGTCCTCGGTGGCGATGGTCAGGTCCAGGCGGCGCACGGTCCGCCCGGTCTTGCGGAGGCCGTCGAACGCCTGCGGGCTGGTCACCTCGTGCAGCAGGTGCAGATCGATGTAGAGAAGGTCGGGCTCGCCCTCCGCGCGCCGGACGACATGGTCGTCCCAGACCTTCTCCGCGAGTGTCCTACCCATCGCTTTCCCTCCGGCCGGCGCACTGCGCGACGGCCCAACTAGAGATCGAGAGGCGGCGGCGCCCTCCCCCTCGGTTCCGGGCGCGGACCGCCGGGCCCCTTCGCAACCGCGGGCCCCTGTGCCTTCGTGTACCTCCAGAGTGGCGCGTTCCACGAAAAATTGAACTTGCGTTTCACAGAGTGAGACGCGAATATCGTTGCATGGACAACAGTAGCGGCGTCGGCGTTCTGGACAAGGCGGCCCTCGTCCTGAGCGCTCTGGAGTCCGGCCCGGCCACCCTCGCGGGTCTGGTCACGGCCACCGGACTGGCACGACCCACGGCTCACCGCCTGGCCGTGGCCCTGGAACACCACCGCATGGTGGCACGCGACATGCAGGGCCGTTTCATCCTGGGCCCGCGCCTGGCCGAACTCGCGGCGGCGGCCGGTGAGGACCGACTGCTGGCCACGGCCGGCCCGGTCCTGACCCACCTGCGCGACATCACGGGCGAGAGCGCCCAGCTCTACCGGCGCCAGGGCGACATGCGTATCTGCGTCGCGGCGGCGGAGCGCCTCTCGGGCCTGCGGGACACGGTCCCGGTCGGCTCGACGCTCACCATGAAGGCGGGCTCCTCCGCGCAGATCCTGATGGCCTGGGAGGAGCCGGAGCGCCTGCACCGCGGCCTCCAGGGCGCCCGCTTCACGGCCACGGCCCTGTCGGGCGTACGCCGCCGGGGCTGGGCCCAGTCGATCGGTGAGCGCGAGCCCGGGGTGGCCTCGGTCTCCGCGCCGGTACGCGGCCCGTCCAACCGCGTGGTGGCCGCCGTCTCGGTCTCGGGCCCCATCGAGCGCCTCACCCGCCACCCCGGCCGGATGCACGCCCAGGCCGTGATCGACGCCGCCTCCCGCCTCTCAGAGGCCCTCCGCCGCACGGGCTGACCAGCAGAAAAGGAAGAGGGGGCCCCAACGCCGCGACCCCCTTCATTCCACAGCACGCTCAAAGGCTCTTGCTTTCAGGGGCGCTGGGGGTACCCCCTCTGGGGGAGGAACTGCGCGAGAAGCGACCACAACCCGCACCCGCCACCCCCAGCCAAGCTGCCCCACCCCTCAGGCGCACACCCCGGCGACACCCCACCGCACACGAAAAATGGCCCCCCGCCCGACCTCCCGGTCAGGCGAAGAGCCATCGTCGTCGTACCCCCGACCGGATTCGAACCGGCGCTACCGCCTTGAGAGGGCGGCGTGCTAGGCCGCTACACAACGGGGGCGAGGATCTTGCGTTTCCGCAGATCCGAGCTGGTCTACCTGGACTCGAACCAAGACTAACTGAACCAGAATCAGTCGTGCTGCCAATTACACCATAGACCAATGTGGTTTAGACCAGTTTGTACCCCCGACCGGATTCGAACCGGCGCTACCGCCTTGAGAGGGCGGCGTGCTAGGCCGCTACACAACGGGGGCCCTAGCGATCCTGCATCGACATCAGTGGGTGCGACCCGACTGTCGTCGCGGGAAGGATCTGTACCCCCGACCGGATTCGAACCGGCGCTACTGCCGTGAGAGGGCAGCGTGCTAGGCCGCTACACAACGGGGGCTTTGCGGATGAGATCCGCGGTGCAGATAAAGCTCTGCGAGCTGGCCTACCTGGACTCGAACCAAGACTAACTGAACCAGAATCAGTCGTGCTGCCAATTACACCATAGGCCACTGGAACGCAAGCCCTTGCGGGGATCTTGTTCTAGTCTGCGACGCTGGGTTTGGCCTCTCGGCCCGCTCCCCGGCGGCGCAGGAAGAACATTACCCGAAGGTGGACGGGGCTCCAAAACGGGTATCCGCGCCGAGGAGCGCGGGGAGTTCGGCGAGGGAGACGATCCGGTGGCCGCCCTCGGGGACGGCGGCGGTGTCCGTCCCGGTGCGGTCGATCCACACCGACAGCAACCCGGCGGTCACCGCGCCGCGGCCGTCGATCTCCGGGTGGTCGCCGACGTAGGCGATCTCGTGCGGGGCGAGGGCGAGGGCCTCGCAGGCGGCGCGGAAGGCGGCCGGCTCCGGTTTGCTCACGCCGAGTTCGGCGGCGCAGAGCACCGACTCGAAGCGGTCCCGCACGCCGAGGATCCGCAGCTTGCGGTCCTGCACGAGGAGGCTGGAGTTGGAGAGCACTGCGTGCCGGTGGCTGGCGGCGAGGGCGTCGAGGACCGGGAGGACGTCCGGGAAGAGCGTCCAGGCGGCCTCGTAGTGGGTGACGTACCGCTCGTACCAGGTCTCGGCCTCGGGGTCGGTGAGGTCCTGGCCGAGGAAGGCGCGGACCCGGTCGCGGCGCTGTTCCTCGAAGGTGACCTCGCCGGCGGCGAAGCGCTGCCACTGGCTGTCGGTGATCGCGCGCCAGCGGACGAGCGCGGCCTCGGCGCCGCCGTGGGCGTCGAGGAGGCCCTCGGCGGCGAGATGGCTGCCCATGCCTGACCGGTCGGCGGTGGTGTAGTCGAAGAGGGTGTCGTCGACGTCCCAGACCACGGCTCGGATGCTCATGAGCCGACGGTAGCGCCTGGGGGACGGACCGGGGGCGGCAACCCGGATGCCGGGCGCCGCCCCGGGGCGGGTTACGCGGCGAGCCGGGCCAGGGCCGCGTCGATCCGGGCGAGGGTGGTGTCCTTGCCGAGGACCTCCAGGGACTCGAAGAGCGGCAGGCCCACCGTGCGTCCGGTGACGGCGACCCGGACCGGGGCCTGGGCCTTGCCGAGCTTGAGGCCATGGGCCTCACCGGCGGCGAGGACGGCGTCCTTGAGGGAGTCCGGGGAGTTCCAGTCGGCGGCTTCGAGTTTCTCGCGGGCCGTGCGCAGCAGGGCGTCCGAGCCCTCCTTCATGGCCTTGGCCCAGCTCGCCTCGTCGAGGACCGGCTCGGGGAGGAAGAGGAAGTCGACGTTGTCGGTGATCTCGGAGAGGACCTTGAGGCGGGTCTGCGCGTGCGGGGCGATGGCCTGCCACTTGGTCTCGTCGAAGTCCTCGGGGGCCCAGGGGGCGAAGGGGGCGCGCAGCCAGGGGGCGCAGCGCTCGGTGAAGTCCTTCACCTCCAGGAGGCGGATGTGGTCGGCGTTGATCGCCTCGCACTTCTTGAGGTCGAAGCGGGCCGGGTTGGGGTTGACGTCCTTGATGTCGAAGGCGGCGACCAGCTCGGCGAGGGTGAAGATGTCCTGGTCGGCGGAGAGCGACCAGCCCAGCAGGGAGAGGTAGTTGAGCAGGCCCTCGGGGAGGAAGCCGCGCTCGCGGTAGAGGTTGAGGGAGGACTGCGGGTCGCGCTTGGAGAGCTTCTTGTTGCCCTCGCCCATGACGTAGGGGAGGTGGCCGAAGGCGGGGATGTCCTTGGCGATGCCGAGTTCGATCAGCGCCTTGTAGAGGGCGATCTGGCGGGGGGTGGAGGAGAGCAGGTCCTCGCCGCGCAGGACGTGGGTGATCTCCATCAGGGCGTCGTCGACCGGGTTGACCAGGGTGTAGAGCGGGGCTCCGTTGGCGCGGACGATGCCGTAGTCCGGGACGTTCTCCGGGGTGAAGGTGAGGTCGCCGCGGACCAGGTCGGTGAAGGTGATCGTCTCGTCGGGCATCCGGAAGCGGACGATGGGGGTGCGGCCCTGGGCGCGGTACTCGGCCACCCGGTCGTCGGTGAGGTCGCGGCAGTGGCCGTCGTAGCCGGAGGGCTTTCCGGCGGCGCGGGCGGCCTCGCGGCGGGAGTCCAGCTCCTCCTGGGAGCAGTAGCAGTGGTAGGCGTGCCCGGCGTCGAGGAGTTTCGCGGCCACGTCGGCGTAGAGGTCCATGCGCTGGGACTGGCGGTAGGGGGCGTGGGGGCCGCCGATCTCGGGGCCCTCGTCCCAGTCGAAGCCGAGCCAGCGCATCGCGTCGAGGAGCTGCTCGTAGGACTCCTCGGAGTCGCGGGCGGCGTCGGTGTCCTCGATGCGGAAGACCAGGGTGCCCTGGTGGTGCCGGGCGAACGCCCAGTTGAACAGGGCGGTGCGGACCAGGCCCACATGGGGGTTACCGGTGGGCGAGGGGCAGAAACGGACGCGTACGGGGGCGGGTGCGCTAGCCACGCTTGACAACCTTGTTGGTGAGAGTGCCGATGCCTTCGATGCTGACGGCGACCTCGTCGCCGACGGTGAGGGGGCCGACCCCCGCGGGGGTGCCGGTGAGGATGACGTCTCCGGGGAGCAGGGTCATCGCCTCGGTGATGTGGACGATCAGATCCGCGATGGAGTGGATCATCTCGCCGGTGCGGCCGAGCTGGCGCTGGGCTCCGTTGACCGTGAGCTGGAGGGTGAGGTCGGAGGCGGTGGCCAGGTCGAGGCCGGTCTCCACCCAGGGGCCGAGCGGGCAGGCGGTGTCGAAGCCCTTGGCCCGCGCCCACTGCTTCTCGCTGCGCTGGATGTCCCGGGCGGTGATGTCGTTGGCGCAGGTGTAGCCGAAGATCACGTCCTGGACGCGCTCGCGGGGCACCTCGCGGCAGAGCCGGCCGATGACGACGGCCAGCTCGGCCTCGTGGTGGACCTCGGTGGAGAAGGCGGGGTACTGGATGTCGTCCCCGGGGCCGATGACCGAAGTGGACGGCTTGAGGAAGGCGAACGGGGCGTCGGGCACCTCGTTGCCGAGTTCGCGGGCGTGCTCGGCGTAGTTGCGGCCGTAGGCGATGATCTTGCTGGGGAGCACCGGGGGCAGCAGCCGCACCTTGCTCAGCGGGACCTTCGTGCCGGACAGCTCGAAGTCCGTGAAGGGGATGCCCTTGATGATGTCGAGGACGAGTTGGTCGGGCTGCTCGCCCTCGACCGCGCCGAAGGCGACATTCCCGTCGATGGAGAACCTGGCGATGCGCACGGGATCCTCGCGCCCCTCACTGAACCGGCTGGAGTCTGACGCTCCAGGCTATCCCGGCGACGGAGGGGCGCTCCGCGCACGGGGCGGGCGGCGGCGGGAAAGGGCGGGAACGGCCCGGGAACGGGAGAGAGGGGCCGCCCCGCGTGCTTGCGGGGCGGCCCCTCTCACAAGGCTCTCGCACAAGGCCCCCTCATAGAGCCCTCGTACGGGTGGGCCCTCTTGTGGGGTCTTGATGGGGTACGGGTGCGGGCTACTCCGGGGCGGCGGCCGTGGTGGCCGGGATCTCCATGAGCACCGTGCGCCGCGGGTTGGCGGTCGACGCGGGGAGGTCGACCGAGTGCTCCAGCTCCGGGGTCTGCAACTCGTCGGCGTCCGCCAGATGTGCCAGGGTGGTGCGGCGCGGGTTGGCCGTCGTGTGGAACATCATCGTCTTCACGGGTGTCCGGGACCTTGTCGTGTTCGGGCGTTCCGGGCCGCCGGGGCGGTGCCGGGCACGCCGGGTTGTCAGAGTGTCACCTCTTGTAAACCGTCAGGCTAAACATCCGATTCCCCGCCGACCGGGCCGGGACCCCATGATCGGCGTGTGAGTTTGCTCACGACGTCAAGCCCAAAACCACCCATACCCATCGCGTATCGCACATCGGTGAATCGGACATTGGTCCATCGAAGCGATGATTCCGCTCCTGATCATGGCGACTGGGACACCTGGACCACTCCGGCAACTCGCTCCGGTATGCCCGATATATGGGATACGTTGACCCACGCCCGGTGATCCGTCCCTCACAAGCAGTCACAGATGTCACAGCCTGACCAACTGGCCTTGTTGGAGATGCGGCACTGTGCTGGAATTCCAGCGACCGCCGCAGGATCGAGCCGGCGCGCAGGGGGCGCGGAACGCGCGCCGAGTGGCGGCGAGACAAGGGGGAGCCAGCGCCGGTCACTCACGACCACTCGGGG
This sequence comes from Streptomyces sp. NPDC093252, assembly GCF_040683675.1. Classification (NCBI taxonomy): domain Bacteria; kingdom Bacillati; phylum Actinomycetota; class Actinomycetes; order Kitasatosporales; family Streptomycetaceae; genus Streptomyces; species Streptomyces sp. NPDC093252. The sequence goes on from NZ_JBFBEM010000011.1 coordinate 220,124, forward strand.
ACGTAATTCAGGACGTTTCCGACCACGCCGACACCGTCCGTCCGGTCACCCGGAAGGGCGCCTGGTCCAGAGGTTGCGACGCTAGTGCAGGGACGTTTCAAGAGGGATGGCAGCGCTTCGGCGGAGCCGGAGCCGCACGGCGGGACTGGCCCGATGGCCGTCAGCTCCTCGCCCCAGCACGCCCAGAACCCAGGCCGGCCGGCAGCCGCGGACGGCGGTGAGCGGTCCGGGCGCCCCGGCGCGACCCCGCCGCCGGCCGTGCCCTCCCCCCCGGTCAAGCCGCCGAAGGGGGCGACCGGGCCCGGTCCGCGAATAGCGCTGCGCAACTGGCGCATCTCCACCCGGCTGGTGGCCCTGCTGACCCTTCCCGTGGTCGCCGCCACCACCCTGGGCGCGCTCCGCATCGACCAGTCGATGGACGACATCCAGCAGCTCGACAACATGAAGCTGCTGACGGACATGACCAAGCAGGCCACCGAGCTGGCCACCGCCCTCCAGGAGGAGCGCGACAAGTCGGCCGGTCCGCTGGCCAACGGCTCGACCTCCAGCGCGATCACGGTCAAGGGCCTCCAGGACAAGACCGACCGGGCCGTCGAGAACTTCGTCAACGCCTCCGAGGAGATCGACGCCTCCGCCCGGGACGGCAACCTCCAGGGCGTCCGCGACACCCTGGTCGGCCTGGTCGGCGAACTGGGCACCCTGGCCCGGATCCGCAACACCGCGTACGAGGCCGAGGACAACGCGACCCAGACGGTGGACGCCTACCACCGGGTCATCAGCCATCTGCTGGACCTCTCCCAGGACATGGCGGAGGCGACCAGCAACCCGGAGATGATCGCCCGGACCCGTACCCTCGCCGCCTTCTCCTCGGCCAAGGAGTACGCCTCCATCCAGCGCGCGGTGATCGCGGCGGCCCTGCCCGCCAACAAGACCACCGCCGGTGACCTATCCGAGAACGACCGCCTCTACGCCGAGTCCGCGCTGGAGAGCGAGTCCTCGGAGCTGAGCAGTTTCCGCTCCATCTACGGCGACGAGTCCGCCGCCGAACTGCTCCAGCCCATCGAAGAGGGCAACGCGATCATCGAGGCGACGGACACCTACGCCTCCCGCGCGCTGAGCAGCCGCGACGGTCTGGCCGACCGGCCCAACCGCTCGTACCAGGACTGGGTGGACGACAGCTCCACCAAGATCCAGCAGATGCGCAACATCGAGCGGCGCCTGCTGGAGGACCTGGAGCAGACCGCCCGTACGCTGCGCAGCGACTCCGAGCGCGAGGCGTACATCTCCGGTGCGCTGATCCTGCTGGTCCTCGGTGTCTCGCTGGTCGGCGCGTTCGTCGTCGCCCGGTCCATGATCCGCTCGCTGCGCCGGCTCCAGGAGACCGCCACCAAGGTCGCCCAGGACCGGCTGCCCGAGCTGGTCAAGCAGCTCTCCGAGTCGGACCCGCAGGATGTCGACACCTCGGTCGAGTCGGTCGGTGTGCACTCCCGGGACGAGATCGGCCAGGTCGCCGCGGCCTTCGACGACGTCCACCGCGAGGCGGTCCGCCTCGCCGCCGAGCAGGCGCTGCTGCGGGGCAACGTCAACGCGATGTTCACCAACCTCTCGCGCCGCTCCCAGGGCCTCATCCAGCGCCAGCTCTCGCTGATCTCCGAACTGGAGTCGCGCGAGGCCGACCCGGACCAGCTCGCCTCGCTCTTCAAGCTGGACCACCTCGCCACCCGTATGCGCCGTAACGGTGAGAACCTCCTCGTCCTCGCGGGTGAGGAGCCGGGCCGCCGCTGGACGCGTCCGGTGCCGCTGGTCGACGTGCTCCGGGCCGCCGCGTCCGAGGTGGAGCAGTACGAGCGGATCGAGCTGGCGTCCGTGCCGACCACCGAGGTGGCCGGGCGGGTCGTCAACGACCTCGTGCACCTGCTCGCCGAGCTGCTGGAGAACGCCACCTCGTTCTCCTCCCCGCAGACCAAGGTCAAGGTCACCGGTCACGCGCTGCCCGACGGGCGGGTGCTGATCGAGATCCACGACACCGGTATCGGCCTCTCCCCCGAGGACCTCGCGGCGATCAACGAGCGGCTCGCCTCGCCGCCCACCGTGGATGTCTCGGTCTCCCGCCGCATGGGTCTGTTCGTGGTCGGCCGGCTGTCGCAGCGGCACGGCATCCGGATCCAGTTGCGCCCGTCCGACTCGGGCGGCACGACCGCGCTGGTCATGCTGCCCGTCGATGTGGCGCAGGGCGGCAAGAAGCCGCAGGGCAAGCCGGGTCAGCCCGGTCAGGCCGGGGTTCCCGCGGGCGGTCCGGCCGCCGCGCAGGCCGCCGCCGGAGTGGCCGCGGCCCGTCGCCAGAACGGCGGCGCGGTCGGTGCGGGCGCTGGTGCGCCCGGTGGGCTGCTCGGTGCCGGTCAGGGCCCGCGGGCCGCGCTGCCCGGCGACCCGGGCGGGCGTCCGGGCGGCCCCGGTGGACCGGGCGGGCCCGGCGGGCCCCGTGGTCCGCAGCAGGGCCGGCCGCAGCCCGCGGGTGCGGGGGCCGGCTTCGGCGGTCAGGCTCCGGGTGCCCCGCAGGGGCTCCAGGCGGCCGGGACGGGCACGGGCCAGGACCTGTTCGGCGGCGCGCGGGGTCCCGTACCGCCGCCGCGCGGTGGGGCGGGCGACGGGCAGGACCGGCCGGAGCGGACGGACCGGCAGGGTTCGCGCGGGCGTCAGCCGCAGTTGCCGCCGCGTGGCGGACCCCGGGCCGAGCTGCCCGGCGGGAACCCGCAGCCGCGCCCGAGCTGGAGCGACGAGAACGCGCAGCCGCCGCTCTCCCCGGCCTCCCTGGACGCCCCGCGCGGCCATGACGAGCCGGACAGCGCGCGTACCTCGCGGATCCCCCGGGTGGACGACCGCCAGGGTCCGGGCTCCACCACCGAGATCCCCCGGGTCGGCTCCGGCCCGTACCCGGGACCCACCGGCCCGTTCACCGCCCCCGGCGGCAACGGCCCCCAGGACACCGGGCAGTTCCCGCAGCCCGGCACGAACACCCCGCAGGACCCCGACCCGTTCGCCGCCCAGCAGGGTCAGGGCGACGGCCGTCAGGGCGGTGCCCCGTTCGTCCGCTCCGATGTCTTCGGCGGCCCCGGACAGGCACCGGTCCCGCAGGGCTACGACAGCGGCTCCACCGGGCAGACCCCGGTGCCGCAGGGTTATGACAGCGGCTCCACCGGGCAGTTCGCGGTGCCGCAGGGGTACGACAACGGCTCCACGGGCCAGTTCCCGGTGCCGCAGGGGTACGACAGCGGCTCCACCGGGCAGTTCCCGGTGCCGGGCCGGGCGGACACGGGACGGCAGGCGCCGCCCGCCGGGCACGACGGCCGGCCGAACGGACAGCAGGCCGGGCCGCCCGCCCCGCACCGGACCGGTCAGTTCGAGCGGCCCCAGATCCCGCAGCGGCCGGTGCGCGAGCCGGAGGCGCTGCCCCCGGCCACCGGTCCGGGCGACGGGCGGACCCCGCTGTTCGACACGCTGGAGACGGACTGGTTCCGCGGCCAGCAGGAGCAGCAGCGCACGGCGGGGCACGGCGGTGACGCCCCGGTCGTGCCGCCCGCTCCCCAGCAGCCGCCCGCCGCCGCCCCGCAGCGTCCCGTGACCGCTCCGGGCGGTCCCGGTGGTCCCGGCGGTTCATGGCGCAGCTCGCCCAACGACGAGCTGGTCCGCCGGGCCGAGCGGGTACGGCAGCCCGCCGCCGGCGGAGTGACGACGTCCGGCCTTCCGCGCCGGGTGCCCCGGGCCAACCTGGTCCCGGGCACGGCTCAGCAGCAGCCGCAGCAGAGCGGTCCGCAGGTCTCGCGCGCCCCACAGGACGTGCGCGGCCGGCTGACCAACCTCCGTCGGGGCATCGCGCAGGGCCGTCAGGCCGGTGGTACCGGTCAGACGGGCAGCTTCACGAGCCCCACTCACCAGCAGGAGCGTTAGTTGAGCCCGATGAGCCAGGCGGCACAGAACCTGAACTGGTTGATCACCAACTTCGTGGACAACACCCCCGGGGTGTCCCACACCGTCGTCGTGTCCGCCGACGGTCTCCTCCTGGCGATGTCGGAGGGCTTTCCGCGGGACCGGGCCGACCAACTGGCGGCGGTCGCGTCGGGTCTCACCTCGCTGACGGCCGGTGCGTCCCGGATCTTCGAGGGCGGCAATGTGGCGCAGACCGTGGTGGAGATGGAGCGAGGGTTTCTCTTCCTCATGTCCATCTCGGACGGTTCGTCCCTCGCCGTGCTCGCGCACCCGGAGTGCGACATCGGTCTCGTCGGCTACGAGATGACTCTCCTGGTCGACCGCGCGGGGGCGGTGCTCACGCCCGATCTGCGCGCCGAACTCCAAGGAAGTCTGCTTCACTGACCGGCTCTGGATCCACCCGTCTCACCCCATCGACATCCGGCCGCCACACTCCCCCCACCGGCCACGTCAGATAGCACGACTGACCCACATGCTGTCCCGCCCGGAGGATTCATGACCCCGCCCACCGCTCCTCACGATCCGTACACAGAGGCGTACGGGGACGAGGGTGACGAGCCGCTGGTACGCCCGTATGCCATGACCGGTGGCCGGACCCGGCCGCGCTATCAGCTCGCCATAGAGGCGCTGATCAGCACCACGGCCGACCCGGCGGCGCTCATGGGGCTCCTTCCGGAGCACCAGCGCATCTGCCATCTGTGCCGTGAGGTGAAGTCGGTCGCCGAGGTCTCGGCGCTGCTGACCATGCCGCTGGGCGTCGCCCGGATCCTTGTCGCCGACCTGGCCGAGGCCGGTCTGGTCGCCATCCACCAGCCGGGCGGCGACGAGACCACCGGTGCGCCCGATGTGACACTGCTCGAAAGGGTGCTCAGTGGACTTCGCAAGCTCTAGCGCGGGGCCGGCGGCACCGGGCCGCTCCACCACCTCCGCGAAGATCGTGGTGGCGGGCGGCTTCGGCGTGGGCAAGACCACGTTCGTCGGCGCCGTCTCGGAGATCAACCCGCTGCGCACCGAGGCCGTCATGACGTCCGCGAGCGCCGGCATCGACGACCTCACCCACACCGGGGACAAGACGACCACCACGGTCGCCATGGACTTCGGCCGCATCACCCTCGACCAGGACCTCATCCTCTACCTGTTCGGCACCCCCGGACAGGACCGGTTCTGGTTCATGTGGGACGACCTCGTACGGGGCGCGATCGGCGCGGTCGTGCTGGTCGACACCCGGCGCCTCGCGGACTGCTTCCCCGCCGTCGACTACTTCGAGAACAGCGGACTGCCCTTCGTGGTGGCGCTCAACGGGTTCGACGGACAGCAGCCCTACTCCCCCGACGAGGTGCGCGAGGCGTTGCAGATCGGGCCGGACACCCCGATCATCACCACCGACGCCCGGCACCGCGCGGATGCGAAGTCCGCGCTGATCACGCTGGTGGAGCACGCGCTGATGGCGCGGCTGAGGTAGCGCTCAAGTCCGTCAGCGCGTACGGCAGTTGTCGTAGTACCTTCGGAGCCGGCTGTGGCCTTTGACACGGTCGGCTCCGCTGTTCATAACGTTTCGGCAGAGGAATCGGGTGGTACCGCAACGCGTCGCGTTCATGTGGTGCCGCTATGCGTACGACTGCCCCGTCTTTTGACGGGGCTCGCTCTTTATGACCGTTTTATCTAGTACTTACATCACCTGGAATCCGGGGTTCCCCATGTTTGGAGTAGTCCCGGATGACGTGCTGGAATGCCTGAACTGCCCAGGGGTCGGCGACGTACTTTCCGTCGACGGCGTCGCTGCCACCGGGCTCTGAGACATTGCGGCACGACGAAGGTGCCGACCGCCGAGAGGTTGTTGGTCGAGTGAGGCGAAGCAACAGAGGTCCCGAGCCGCCCGCCCGGGGCAACTTCACCCCGCCGGCGCGCGGAGCGGCACCCGCCCCTGTGCCCGGCCCGGACAGGTCGGCGCCTCCCGCCCGCAGCGGCGGCCGGCTCTCGCCCCGCAACTGGCGGGTGCCCACCCGGCTGAACGCGATCCTCCTCATACCCGTGGCCGTCGGGCTGGTCATGGGCGGCTTCCAGGTGAAGAGCTCGACCGACACCTGGCGCGAGGCCGAGAACGCCCACAAGGTGGCCCTCCTGGTCCGCGCCGCCGACGACTACGGCACCGCCCTCCTCAACGAGCGCGACCTGTCCGCCGCCGATCTGCTGACCGGCAAGGGCGAGACGGACGCCGTCCGCAAACTCCGCGAGGACACCGACGCCGCCAAGCAGCGGTTCGACGACGCCGCGCAGAGTCTGCCGGACACCGCGCGCCTCGACCGCCGGATGGAGCTGTTCCGCTCCAACGAGACCAAGCTGGCCGGGCTGCGCGAGCGCGCCTACACCCCCGCCATGGACCCGGTGGCCACCGAGGAGGGCTATGTCGCGGTCCAGCACTCACTGACCGAGTTCGCCAATGAGCTGGGCCTCGGCACCGGCAATGTCACCAGCTACGGCCGGACCGTCTACGCCGTCTCGCTCGCGAAGGCCGCCGCCTCGCTGGAGCGCGCGATCGGTGTGCATCTGCTGCTGCGCCCCGCCGACGAGGCGGCCGTCGCCGCCCAGCAGCGGGTCTCCCTCGCCTCGTACCGCTATCTCGAAGGCATCGCCGTCAACGAGTTCGTCTCCGGCGCCGAGACCGCCGATGTCGAGCGGCTCAACGCGGTCATGGCCGAGAAGCGCCAGGAGGTCGGCGACCGGGGCGAGGCCGTCGACGCCGGGACCTCGACCCAGGGCGGCGCCTACTCGGCCATGCCGCTCGCGGACACCATGGTCCAGGGCATCGCGGGCTGGCTGGACGCGGACGCGCTGGAGCGGCGCGGGGTCACCCCCACCACCTGGATGGGGGTCGCCACCGCCAAGTTCGAGGGCTACGACCAGATCGAGAAGGAGATGGTCGACAAGGCGGTCGACGAGGCCGCGACCCTCGCCGACAACGCCCAGCGGGACGCCTTCCTCACGGGCGCCATCGTTGTCGTCGCCCTGCTCGCCGCGTTCATCCTGGCCGGCATGGTGGCCCGCCAGATGAGCCGCTCGATGCGCCGGCTCCGCAACGCCGCGTTCGGCATCGCCGAGCAGCGGCTGCCGATGCTGGTCGACCAGCTCTCGCGCACCGACCCCGGCCGGGTGGACACCCGGGTGGCGCCGATCCCGATCACCTCGACCGACGAGATAGGCGAGGTCGCCCGCGCGTTCGACCAGGTGCACCGTGAGGCGGTGCGGCTCGCCGCCGAGCAGGCGCTGCTGCGGGGCAACATCAACGCGATCTTCACCAATCTCTCGCGCCGCAACCAGTCCCTCATCGAGGGCCAGCTCACCCTGATCACCGACCTGGAGAACAACGAGGCCGACCCCGACCAACTGGAGAACCTCTTCCGGCTGGACCACCTCGCCACCCGGATGCGCCGCAACGGCGAGAACCTCCTGGTCCTCGCGGGCGAGGAGCCCGGCCGCCGCTGGGAACAGCCGGTGCCGCTGGTCGATGTGCTGCGGGCCGCCTCCTCCGAGGTGGAGCAGTACGAGCGCATCGAACTCCAGGGCGTGCCCGAGGCCGAGATCCACGGCCGGGCCGTCACCGACCTGGTCCATCTGCTGGCCGAGTTGCTGGAGAACGCCACCACGTTCTCCTCCCCGCAGACCAAGGTGCGGGTCACCGCGACCCGGCTGCCCGACGGCCGGGTGATGATCGAGATCCATGACAAGGGCATCGGCCTGACCGCCGAGGACTTCGCGGACATCAACCACAAGCTGGCCAACCCGCCCACCGTGGACGCCGCGATCTCGCAGCGCATGGGCCTGTTCGTGGTCGGCCGACTGTCCGACCGGCACGGCATCCGGGTCCAGTTGCGCCCCTCCGGCGAGCAGGCCGGCACCACCTCGCTGGTCATGCTCCCGGACGCCATCACCCACGGCGGTGGCGGCGGGAGCCCGCTGGAGCGCGAGGAGTTCACGGTCTCCCAGATCATCCCGGAGCAGGACTTCAGCGGCGGCGAGAGCTTCGTCCAGCCGCCCCGTCCGCCGCAGCCCCAGCTCACCGCGGCCGACCTGGGCTTCGACGACAGCCGCTACGGCACCGAGGTCCCCGACGACGCGCGGGACCTGGACCCGGTCGGCCGCTCCCTGGGGCGCGAGGAGCGCCGGGCGGCCCTGGAGGCCCAGACCCAGCCGGAGCCCGGTACGGACCTCCCGGCCAGCAGCCCGACCTTCGACGGGTTCGGCACCGCCCAGCAGCCGCCGTCCTACCACGGCAGCACCGGCCCGACCGGCTACGACGCCGCCCCGGCCCAGCCCGGCTACGCCGAGCCGGACGCCTTCGGCCGCCCGCCGCAGCCCGGGTACGAGGAGCAGCCCCAGCAGCCCCAGCAGCCCCAGCAGTCGGCGTACGACGAGCGGTACTTCGCGGCGCCCGGCACCGAGGTGCCGCAGCAGGACGGCTACCCCGGCCAGGACGGCTACCCGGCCCCGGACGGCTACCCGGTTCAGGGCGACTATCCGACGCAGGACGGCTATCCGCAGGCCCCCTATGCGGAGCAGCCGCAGGGCCGGTCGGGGACCGCCGGGCAGAATGGTTACCCCGGGCCCGAAGAGCGGTCCTACCAGGACGACTGGCCCCAGCCGAACGGCTATCAGAACGGTTATCCGGACCAGTACGCTCCGGAAGCGGAATCCCCGCGGGCCGCTGACGCGAGTGAGCGGGAGCGCGTAGGCTTCGAGCGTCCGGGACCAACCCCCGCCGCTGGCCATGAGCTGACCGACGCCGGGCTTCCGCGCCGCGGCTCGACGGCGAGCGGCGCAGGCGCGGGCGCGGGCCGTCCCATGAACCGGGAACCGGTGGCTCCCGGGACGAACGGAACCGCGAACGGCACGACGAACGGCGTCGCGAACGGCACGGCCCAGGACAATGACGACTGGCGGTCGGCGAACGACGAGCGCTGGCAGCAGGCCGCGCAGCTCCGCAAGCCCAAGGCGGGCGGGGTCACCTCCTCCGGCCTGCCGCGGCGGGTGCCCAAGGCCAATCTGGTCGAGGGCGCCGCGGAGACGACTCCGCAGGGCGGCCCACAGGTCTCCCGCGCCCCCGAGGACGTCCGGGGCAGGCTGAGCAACCTGCGCCGGGGTGTCCAGCGGGGACGCAGCGCAGGAAGTGACAAGAACAACGGCCAGGCCACCAGCAGCCAAACCGGTGGTCCTGACAGCACCTACAACCAGGAGCGTTAGTGTGAGCCCGATGAGCCAGGCGGCACAGAACCTGAACTGGTTGATCACCAACTTCGTGGACAACACCCCCGGGGTGTCGCACACGGTGGTGGTCTCCGCCGACGGACTCCTTCTGGCGATGTCCGAAGGCTTTCCCCGCGACCGCGCCGACCAGCTCGCGGCCGTCGCCTCCGGTCTGACCTCGCTGACCGCCGGTGCCTCGCGCATCTTCGAGGGCGGCAGCGTCAATCAGACGGTCGTGGAGATGGAACGCGGCTTTCTCTTCATCATGTCCATCTCCGACGGGTCGTCGCTGGCGGTGCTGGCCCACCCGGAGGCGGACATCGGTCTCATCGGGTACGAGATGGCGCTTCTGGTCGACCGTGCGGGCACGGTGCTGACGCCGGATCTCCGGGCGGAGCTCCAGGGGAGCCTTCTCAACTAACAGACAACGGTGCGTTTTCGGGTCCCATGGCCGTAAGGTTTCGGAACGCGGCTCCACAGCGATGGGTGCCCGACACAGGCACAGTCGGAGGAGGAGAAAGTGGCAACACCCCAAGGCGGTTCCTCGGGCAACTGGTCGTACGGCCCCGGTCAGGGGCACGGCGACGGGTCCGCGAACCCGTACAACTTCCCCTCCGCGCCCAGCCACCGTCAGCCGTACGCCCCGCAGGGCCCCGGTCCCTCGCACTACGACCGGCCGGGGGCACCCCGCGTCCAGCCGGTGCAGCCGCAGCGCCGTGCCCCGGAACCGGCACCCGCCGGGGCGATGAACAACCCCCTGGTGCGCCCGTACGCCATGACGGGCGGGCGCACCAGGCCGCGGTACCAGCTCGCCATCGAGGCGCTGGTGCACACCACCGCGGCTCCGCACCAGTTGCACGGGCAGTTGCCCGAGCACCAGCGGATCTGCAACCTGTGCCGGGAGATCAAGTCGGTGGCCGAGGTCTCGGCGCTGCTCTCGATCCCCCTCGGCGTGGCCAGGATCCTCGTCGCCGACTTGGCGGAGGCGGGACTGGTCGCCATCCATCAGCCCGGCGGCGACGAGAGCGCCGGCGGCCAGCCAGACGTGACACTGCTCGAAAGGGTGCTCAGTGGACTTCGCAAGCTCTAGCGGAGGGCCTTCCCGCTCCACCACCTCCGCGAAGATCGTGGTGGCGGGCGGCTTCGGCGTGGGCAAGACCACGTTCGTCGGCGCCGTCTCGGAGATCAACCCGCTGCGCACCGAGGCCGTCATGACGTCCGCGAGCGCCGGCATCGACGACCTCACCCACACCGGGGACAAGACGACCACCACGGTCGCCATGGACTTCGGCCGCATCACCCTCGACCAGGACCTCATCCTCTACCTGTTCGGCACCCCCGGACAGGACCGGTTCTGGTTCATGTGGGACGACCTCGTACGGGGCGCGATCGGCGCGGTCGTGCTGGTCGACACCCGGCGCCTCGCGGACTGCTTCCCCGCCGTCGACTACTTCGAGAACAGCGGACTGCCCTTCGTGATCGCGTTGAACGGGTTCGACGGGAATCAGCCGTACTCGCCGGACGAGGTGCGCGAGGCGTTGCAGATCGGGCCGGACACCCCGATCATCACGACGGATGCGCGGCATCGGGCGGATGCGAAGTCCACGCTGATCACGCTGGTGGAGCATGCGCTGATGGCGCGGTTGAGGTAGGGGTGACTCGGCTGCCGGGGGGCGGGGTTGCTGTGGGGAGCCGGGTGCGGGTGGTTCGTGGTTTCTCGCGCGGTTCCCCGCCTCCCTGAGAGCGAAAAGCGGACATGCGAAGGGCCCTTCTCCTGGGTGGAGAAGGGCCCTTCCGGGTGCTCAGCGCCAACTGTGGGGGGCTCGGAAGCCCGGCTCGCGTTCCAGGCGGCGCCAGGGGGCGCGGCGGGTGGCCGCGGGGGCGGGCTCGGGGGCGTGGGCGCTCGCGCGGGCCAGCAGGATCGCCGTGAGGGCGGCGACCTCCTCGGGCTCGGCATGGCCCTTCTCGACGCGGATGTCAGGGGTGTTCATGGCTGTCAGTCTCCGTGGAAGAGAGGTCCGCGGGGTTGCCGCGGCGGGTCCGCCGGGTTACTGGGGGGGATTGCCGTGCTTGCGGGACGGCAGGTCGGCGTGCTTGGTGTGCAGCATCGCCAGGGCCTTGGCCAGCACCTCGCGGGTCTCGGCGGGGTCGATGACGTCGTCGACCAGACCGCGCTCGGCCGCGTAGTACGGGTGCATGAGTTCGGACTTGTACTCCTTGACCATGCGGGCCCGCATGGCCTCGGGGTCCTCGGCGTCGGCGATCTGCCGGCGGAAGATGACATTGGCGGCACCGTCGGCGCCCATCACGGCGATCTCGTTGGTCGGCCAGGCGTAGGTGAGGTCGGCACCGATGGACTGGCTGTCCATCACGATGTAGGCCCCGCCGTACGCCTTACGGAGGATCAGGGAGAGCCTCGGCACGGTGGCGTTGCAGTAGGCGTAGAGCAGCTTCGCTCCATGGCGGATGATTCCGCCGTGCTCCTGGTCGACGCCCGGCAGGAATCCGGGGACATCCAGGAAGGTCACGATCGGGACATTGAAAGCGTCACACATCTGCACAAAGCGCGCAGCTTTTTCGGATGCCTCGATGTCCAGGACCCCGGCGAGCACCTGGGGTTGGTTGGCGACGATGCCGACGACCTGGCCGTCGATCCGGGCCAGCGCGCAGATGATGTTCCGCGCCCAGCGCTCATGGACCTCCAGGAACTCGCCGTCGTCGACGATCTCCTCGATCACCTTGGCCATGTCGTACGGGCGGTTGCCGTCGGCCGGGACGAGGTCCAGCAGGGTGTCGCCGCGGCGGTCGACGGGGTCGGTGGCGTCGACGCGGGGCGGGTTCTCGCGGTTGTTCTGCGGGAGGAGGGAGAGGAGGTAGCGCACCTCGGCGATGCAGGTCTCCTCGTCGTCGTAGGCGAAGTGGCAGACGCCCGAGGTCTCGGCGTGCACATCGGCGCCGCCGAGGCCGTTCTGGGTGATCTCCTCGCCGGTGACCGCCTTGACGACGTCCGGGCCGGTGATGAACATCTGCGAGGTCTCGCGGACCATGAAGACGAAGTCGGTGAGCGCCGGGCTGTAGGCCGCGCCGCCCGCGCACGGGCCGAGCATCACCGAGATCTGCGGGATGACACCGGACGCCTTGGTGTTGCGCTGGAAGATGCCGCCGTATCCGGCGAGGGCGGAGACGCCCTCCTGGATGCGGGCGCCCGCACCGTCGTTCAGCGACACGAGCGGAGCGCCGGCCGCGATGGCCATGTCCATGATCTTGTGGATCTTGGTGGCGTGGGCCTCGCCCAGGGCGCCGCCGAAGATCCGGAAGTCATGCGCGTACACGAAGACCGTCCGGCCCTCGACCGTGCCCCAGCCGGTGATGACACCGTCGGTGAAGGGCTTCTTGGCCTCCAGGCCGAAGCCCTGCGCGCGGTGCCGGCGGAGCTGCTCGACCTCCTGGAAGGACCCCGGGTCCACGAGCAGCTCGATGCGCTCCCGCGCCGTCAGCTTGCCCTTGGCGTGCTGCGCCGCGGTGGCCTTCTCGCTCGGCCCGGCGACGGCCTGTGCCCGGATCTCGTGCAGCTCGGCGACGCGCCCGCGCGCGTCCGTCGGCTCACCGGTGGGCTCACCCGTCGTCTCTTCCAAAACGGTCATGTAGCGACCTTACGAAGTCCGCCGAGGAAAGCGAGACGTCGACTCCGTACAGTCTCCGGCCCGTTTTCCTGGTACCACTGAACAGAACCTCACCGCCATGCAGGCATTCCGACTGCTCAGACGGCGTGGCCGTTGTGGGGGTCGTACAAAGCCGTCACCCGTTCGCCGCGTCACATTCTCGTCGGCGGCATGCCGTCGCCGGAGTGATGTGCCGGGTGTCCGGGGCGTTTGTGCGGCACGCTTCCGGTGGACAAGAAGACATGCACGGGCAACCGGAAGGCAAGCACGCGCAACATGTCCGGCGTGATGTTGAAACTTGAACCGAATGGGTCTATGGTCAGCATCACAGCAGTGATTGAAGATTCAACCGAACGGCTGTTCGGCCGTTCACACCCCAGGGAGCATGCCATGACCGATCTCTCCACGCTGACCGGTGAGTACACCCTCGACCCGGCCCACACCACCATCGGCTTCACCGCCCGGCACGCCATGGTGACCAACGTCAAAGGCAAGTTCCTCGACTTCACCGGCACGCTGCACCTGGACGGCTCGGACCCGGCCAAGTCCACGGCGGTCATCGACGTGAAGATGGAGAGCGTGGACACGGGCAACGCCGACCGCGACGGGCATCTGAAGAGCTCGGACTTCTTCAAGATCGACGAGTTCCCGACGATGAGCTTCCGCTCCACCCAGGCCGAGGCCCTCGGTGACGAGGACTACCGCATCACCGGCGATCTGTCGGTGCTCGGGGTCACCAAGCCGATCACCATCGACCTGGAGTTCAACGGCGCCGCCAAGGACCCGTTCGGCAACGAGCGCGTCGGCTTCGAGGGCAAGACCGAGATCAAGCGCTCCGAGTGGGGTCTGACCTGGAACGCCGCGCTGGAGACCGGCGGCTTCCTGGTCTCCGACAAGATCAAGCTGATCTTCGACATCTCGGCGATCAAGAACGCCTGACCCTCACCTCCGCGGGCCGCCCTCCGGGGCGGCCTTCGCGCGTCACGCCGCCCTGTCATGCCGCCCTGTCCCGCCGCCCCGTCACGCCCCGGCGCTCTCCAGCCGGGCCAGATCGGCGGCCAGCCGGGACGCCCGGCCCTTGGCCGTACGGGTGCGCAGCAGGCCCAGGATGATCAGATAGCGGTCGGTGCGGCCCAGCGCGTCGAAGGCCGCGCGGGCGCGGGGGCTGGCGTCCAGCGCCGCCGCCAGATCATCGGGCTCGGTCGCGTGGCGCTGCGACTCGTACGCCGCGTCCCAGCGGCCGTCCGCGCGGGCCTGGTCCACCTCGGCACGCCCGCCGGACCGCATCCGGCCGGCCGCCTCCAGTTCCGCCACCCGGCGCACATTGACCATGGACCAGTGGCTGCCGCGCCGGCGCGGGGTGATGCGCTGGAGGTAGTGGGTGACGTCCAGGGTGCGCCGCTGACCGGTGATCCAGCCGTGGCACAGGGCCACGTCGTTGACGTCCTCCCAGGTGACCGAGGGCAGCCCGGAGTCCTTCTTGGCGACTTTCACCCACAGGCCGGGATGGGGTGCCGGGTGCGCGGCGAGCCAGGCGTCGAGGGTCTGGGTGGAGGCGAAGGGGAGGGGGGTGGAGCCGTCGGGGGTGGGGGGTGTGGAGGGTACGGGCGTGGGTGTCGTCGTGGTCATGTCCGTACCGTAGGGGGGATGTAGGACAGAACGTGGCCTAGTTCTGGAGGGGGCGCGGGTCAGAAGCCGCCGCCGCCTCCGAAGTCGCCTCCGCCGAAGCCGTCCCCGCCGCCGAAGCCGCCGCCCCCGCCGAAGTCTCCGGGGTCGAAGTCCGCGCCCGAGACATCGCCGCCCTGGTAGCCGCCGAAGTCGCCGTAGCCGGAGCCGTAGTCGGCGGCGTAGGACGGGGTGGCCATGGCGCTGCCGAGGAGGGTGCCGACCAGCAGGCCGGGGAGGAGGCCGCCGCCGAAGTAGCCGCCCGCCCAGGGGCCGTAGGCGGGTCCGGCGTCCCAGTAGGGGCGGCGTCCGGTGGGCGTCTCGACCTCGCGGACCATCGGGGGCTCGCCGTCCTCCAGTTGGGTGCGGTCGGCCGCGCAGACCGGTACCTCGCGGGTGGCGCCGCCGGGCGGGGTCCAGGTGGCGTCGGCGACCGAGGGGCCGTGGCGCGGGTCGAAGAAGCAGGGCGGGCGGCGCTCGGGCGGCGGCTGACCGGCCCGGCGCGCGGCGAGCGAGGCGAGCGCGAAACGGCCGTCCTGGAGGGCCTCGGTGACCCCGCGCACCTCCTCGGGGCGGGTCGCGGCGGCCATCCGGGACTTGGCCTGTTCATAGGCGTCCAGGGCGTGGGTGCAGTCGGCGCGCATGGCGTCGTCGGCGCCGGGTTCGCCGGGGTGGAAGTCGAGGCGGTCGAGTTCCTCGCCGTAGGCGGTGATGTCCTCGTCGACGACCACGGCCAGCTTCTCCAGCGCGGCCCGGCGCTCCTGCTCGTGCCGGGTGCGGTTGCGGCGGACCAGGGCGTACGCGGCGACGCCGCCCGCCGCGAGGACGCCGCCCGCGGTGATCAGACCGGTGGCGGAGACGCCGGTGCCGGTGCCGTCGCCCCAGCTCGCGGGGGCCGTGCCGCCGACATTGCGCAGGGCGTCGTCCACGAAGTCGTTGAGCTGGGCCTTGGCGTCGCCGCTGCCCTGGGCGGCGGTGACCAGGTTGGCCACGCCCTGGCGGCTGAGCACGCTGCTGTCGGCGCGGGCGTCGAAACGGTCGCCGAGCCGGATGCCGTACAGGCCGGTGATGCCGGTGTCGGTGCGGAGGTTCTGGAAGAGGTTCTGGGTGGGGTAGCCGGGCGGGAGGACGGTGACGAAGACCGGTTTCCCGGCGTCCTCGATCTTGTCGGCGAGGGCGCGCGCGTCCGAGGTGGCGAGGATGTCCGTCGCCGCGGGGTCGACGTAGACCGGGCTCTCGCGCAGGGCCGCGGCGACGGTGGAGAGGTCGGCGTCGGCCTGCGCGCCCGGCGCGCCCAGCAGCACCGCCAGCCCCGCCGCGACCGGCACGGCCAGCAGACGTACGGCATTCCGGACGAGAGTGCCCTTGCCCTTCATAGGTACGAACGTACCTGAATGGCGGGTAATCGGGCATTCTCGCGAGGTTCACAAGGGGATCTCCGGCCGGGCCGGAGAGTGGCTCACAGGCCGGGCGAGATGGCGTAGTCGTCGCCGCGCTGGAGGGACTGGAGGCGGCGCTGGCGCATGCCCTGGATGATGTGGTTGAAGTGCTGGGTGCGGGCCGGGCCGGGCGGGACCTCCTTGCGGTGCAGGGCGATGTCGCACAGCAGGCTCTCCAGCGCGCCCAGCTCGTCCCGGCCCAGGTCGGGCTGGAGATAGCTGGTGACGGCGAACAGCCGCAGGATCTCGCCGATCACCTCCCGCTCGCCGTGCCGCCTGATCACGGCCGAGGCGTGCCTGACCCAGTCCCGGTCGCCCATGTGCCGCATCAGCAGCACCGCCATCAGGGCCTGTCCCGGCTGTTCGACGAAGCCGGTGTCGCCGAGCGCCTCGCCGGTCAGCCGGGACAGCTTGCCGCTGGCCAGCACCTGGGACAGCGCCCAGTAGGAGGACAGGACCGGCGAGTACAGCTCGACCCGGCCCATGAAGCTCTCGAACTCCTCCTCGCCGATCTCCTGCCGGTCCAGGACCTCGGCGAGGGAGTCGCGGAAGACGCTGCGGCCGTCGCGGTCGCTCCACTCGGCGGCCATCAGCGCGGCCCGCACCCCGTAGCCGTTCAGGCAGAGCCGCAGGGTCTCGTTCTTCAGCTCCAGATTGCGGACCAGTTCGCTGCTGCGCAGCACGTCGGCGAGGAGATCGAGGGCCTCGACGTACGCCTCGAACTCGGTGGGGTTGAAGCCGGCGCCCTGGCGCTGGTCCTGGGCGAGTGTCTGCATGGCGTCGGCCTGGTCCTGGAGGTCGTCCATCATCACCCGGAAGTCGCCGGGGACCTCGGTCGGCGGGGCGGACTCGTAGGCCAGGTCGGCGGGGAAGAAGTCGTCCAGGGCGGCCTTGGCGTCCTCCAGCCAGCCCTCCTTGGTGGCCAGCACGGAGAACGGGTCGTTGCCGCCGTCGCCGAGGCGTTCGCGCAGGGCCCGGAAGCCCTGGGCGGTGGTGCTCAGCAGATCGGCGTCGTTGCGGCGCAGGGCGGCGGTGTGCCGGATGACCTGGGCGTGGCGCAGGGGGGTGGCCAGCACCAGGTCCTTCAGGTCGGTGGACGCGTCCATCCGGTAGGCGGCCAGCAGCGGGCGGATCATCGGCTGGCAGAAGTGAATGGCGCCGTCCCGTTCGGTGAGCAGCCGCTTGGCTATGAGGGCGTCCAGGACGGCCCCGGGCGGCTCGGACCAGCCGAGGCCCTTGAAGTAGTCCAGCAGGAACTGCTCGGCGTCGATCCGGGGCAGGGAGTCCTGTCCGGTGAGCATCAGATGCTCGTTGACGCAGGCGACGATGTCCCGCAGGGCGAGGAAGTCGAGTTCGAAGCGGCGGTCGACCCGGGGGTCGTCGCGGCCCAGCAGCAGTCCGAGGTAGGACTCCAGGATGGCGGTGCTGTTGGCGCCGGTGGTCCAGTCGCGCTGTCCCGCGGTGGACAGCAGGGCGGCCAGCATCACCGGGGTGCGGGGCAGTCCGCCGCGGGCCAGCAGGTCCAGCATGGCGTTGACATCGGCCTCGGACTCGTCGGGGCGCAGCAGCCGCACCAGCGCCCGCAGTTCCCGGCGCCCGAAGGGGCCGAGGTGGCGGATCCGGGCGGGGCAGCCCTCGGCGGTCATGGCGTCGGAGACGCGGTGGTGGGCGGTGGTGCGGCAGCCCAGGAAGGCGAGGTGCTCGGGGTGCTGGGTGAGGAACTTCAGCAGATGCCGTAGCCGCTTCTCGGAGCGGGGGTCGATGTTGTCGACGGCGAGGGCGAGGCGGGGCAGCGGGTCGCGCCGGCCGAGGGCGATACCGGCCCCGGCGAGCTGGCGGCGGATCTCCCTCTCGACCCCGCTGGGCCCGGTCTCGACGGCCGTGAAGTCGATGACGACGGGCACGTACTGGGGGTCGCCCCGGTAGGCGGAGTGGGCGAGCCACTGGAGGGTGCTGGTGAGTCCGGTGTACTCGTCGCCGACGATCAGGAAGTGGCGGTGCTCGGCGAGGCTCTCGATCATCTCGTCGGCGCCGACCCGGCCCTCCTCCAGGTCCTGGAGCGCCATCCACTGGTCGACGCTCATCCGCAGCAGCACGGGCGGCACCAGCAGCCCTTCCATCGGCAGCTCCTCCCGCTCGGGCCCGAGGATCAGACTCCGCTCGCGGACGGCGTCCACCAGGGTCTCGGCGGCCAGGTCGGCGGGCGCGAGGGGGGCGGGGGGCTCCGGCGCGGCGGCGGGGGCGCCCGGGGTGGTGGCGGTGGTGGGGGTGGTGGGGGCGGCGCCGGTGGTGGACGTGGTGGGGTCGCCGGGTGCCGCGAAGTCGATGTCGAGCCGGCCCCGGGCGACCGCGTTGACGCCGGTGTCGAAGGCGTCCCGGTCGTCGTAGTAGCTGCGGATGTGGACGGTGTAGGCGCGCGGCGCGCGCAGGGCGCGGACGTCGATGACGCTGTAGGCGTTGAGGTAGTTGCGCCACTGGAACAGGGACCCGGCGGCGCTGTGCATCAGGGTGCCGGTGCGGCCCGCGATCCCGGCCGGGTCGACCACATGGACATGGCCGGTGCACAGCACGTCGAACCGGCCCAGCTCGCGGCGGACGTCGGCGCGGTCGAACTCGGCGAGCCAGTCGACGGGGTGGTGCATCGCGGCGAGCTTGAGATCGGCGTCGCCGAGCCGCTCGACGGCCGCGGTGAGCTGCCGGTCGCCGACGATGAGATGGGCCCGGTCGGCGTCGTCCCCGGCGCCGGTGGCCCGCCAGCAGGAGGTGAGGGAGGCGGCGGCGACCTCGGCGGCGCCGACGGTGAAGCGGTGCAGGGTGATCAGCGGGGAGAGGCGCTCGACCGCGGTCCCGGCGTAGTAGGCGTCGCTGAACTCCACCCAGGCGGCCAGCCGGTCGAGCTGGGCCAGCAGGTCGTCCCGGTCGAGGAAGGTGTTGACCTGGTCGCGGTCGGTGAGCCGGGCGCGCAGTCCGGCCTCCTGGTACTCGTTGATCCGGGAGATGTCGACATCGTGGTTGCCGGGCGCGAGGATCATCCGCTCCCGGTCCAGGCCGAGCGTCTCCTGCAAGGGGTCGAGGAGCAGCTCCCGGGCCTGGGCGAACTGCTCGGGCTTGCCGCCGTAGGCGAGATCGCCGCTGAAGACCACGCAGTCGACCGGTGTGTCCGCGTGCTGTTCGGCCACATCCGTGAGGAAGGCCCGCAGCACCTTTTTCTGGTCGGTCTGCCAGTCGTCTCTGGCGTGCAGATCACTGATGTGGACGATGCGCACGGAACACCCCCGGCTTGCCTGTGACGCGGAACAGCTTATGCGGGCCATTGCCCCTCCGGAGGGGGTGTCAAGCACCCCGGACCGCCTCAACTGCCTATGCCGGACGCACTTCTTGACGGTGCGTGGGACAGTGGCGCGAGTGGCGCATACCATGCCCCAAGCACTGGATCGGCCGGGAGGACAGGGACGGGCATGCCGAGGAGACGCAAGGTGGCGGACATGACGGTGTCCGAACTCACCGAACTGGACCGGACGCGCTCCCGGCCGGAGGTGCTGTGGGAGCTGTTCAAGCAGGCGGAGGCCGAGGTCACCACGGCGATCGGCTGGTACCTGGGGCGGCGCAAGGCGCCCTCACGCTGGTCGCGCTCGCTGCGCGCGCTCGCCGGACTGCTCGGGATCGTCGGGACGCTCACCCCGCTGGTGCACGCGGCCGACCCGACGCTGCTCCAGCCGGAGTGGGGCTTCGTGTTCCTCGCGGCGGGCGCGGGGTGTGTGCTGTTCGACCGGATCTTCGGCTTCTCGGCGTCCTGGACGCGGTACATACGGACCGAGATAGCGCTCCAGCAGGTGCTGAAAAAGGCGCAGTCGGACTTCACGCAGGCGTATCTGCGCAGCGGTGAGACGCCGAGCGAGAAGGAGCAGACGGCGCTGCTGGTGGTGATCGAGCGGTTGCGGGGGGACGCGCAGCGGATCATGGAGGAGGAGAGCGCCACCTGGGTGGGGTATCTCTCCGAGAGCATGGAGGAGCTGACGCGGTCGACGTCCTCGGGGTCGGCCCCGCGGGGCGCTGGCGCGGGGCTTTTCCGGCTGGATCGGGTGGCGGGGCGGGATCGGGGGCCCGAGGTGCCTCGGTCGCGGGATTCGGCGATGTAGGGGGACGTGGGGGTGTGGTGCCGGGTGCGGGACGGTGGGGGCTGGTCGCGCAGTTCCCCGCGCCCCTTTCAGGCACGTTGCCCGCAAGGGCGTTTCAGGGGCGCTGGGGGTGCCCCCTCTGGGGGAGGAACTGCGCGATCGGCCCCCACCGACCCGCACCCGACGGCCTACCTCGCCGGTGTCACCCCGGCCCGCAGCAGCCCGTACGTGTACGCGTCCTCCAGGCCCTGCCAGCTCGCGGCGATGACGTTCTCCGCGACCCCCACCGTCGACCACTCCCCCGCCCCGTCCGTCGTGGAGATCAGGACGCGGGTGGTGGACTGGGTGCCGTGGACGCCCTCCAGGATGCGGACCTTGTAGTCCACCAGCTCCAGCTTGGCGAGCTGCGGGTAGATCTTTTCGAGCGCCACCCGCAGCGCCCGGTCGAGGGCGTTGACCGGGCCGTTGCCCTCGGCGGTGGCGACGATCCGCTCCCCCTTGGCCCACAGCTTCACCGTGGCCTCGTTGGCGTGGGTGCCGTCGGGGCGGTCCTCGACGATCGCCCGCCAGGACTCGACCTGGAAGTAGGACAGCGGACCGCCCTCGACCTCGGCGCGCAGCAGCAGTTCGAAGGAGGCGTCGGCGGCCTCGTAGGTGTAGCCCCTCAGCTCGCGCTCCTTGACCCGCTCGACGACCCGGCCGACGAGTTCGCGGTCGCCGCCGAGGTCGATGCCGAGTTCCTTGCCCTTCAGCTCGATGGAGGCGCGGCCGGCCATGTCGGAGACCAGCATCCGCATGGTGTTGCCGACCCGCTCGGGGTCGATGTGCTGGTAGAGGTCCGGGTCGACCTTGATCGCGGAGGCGTGCAGCCCGGCCTTGTGGGCGAAGGCGGAGACCCCGACGTAGGGCTGGTGGGTGGACGGGGTGAGGTTGACGACCTCGGCGATGGCGTGCGAGATCCGGGTCATGTCCCGCAGCCTGCCCTCGGGCAGCACCCGCTTGCCGTACTTCAGCTCCAGCGCGGCGACCACCGGGAAGAGGTTGGCGTTGCCGACCCGCTCGCCGTAGCCGTTGGCGGTGCACTGGACGTGGGTGGCGCCCGCGTCGACGGCGGCGAGGGTGTTGGCGACGGCGCAGCCGGTGTCGTCCTGGGCGTGGATGCCGAGCCGGGCGCCGGTGTCGGCGAGGACGGTGGTGACGACGGCCTGGACCTGGGCGGGGAGCATGCCGCCGTTGGTGTCGCAGAGGATGACGACGTCGGCACCGGCCTCGGCGGCGGTGCGGACGACGGCCTTGGCGTACTCCGGGTTGGCCCGGTAGCCGTCGAAGAAGTGCTCGCAGTCGACGAAGACCCGGCGGCCCTGGGCCCGGAGATGGGAGACGGTGTCGCGGACCATCTCCAGGTTCTCGTCCAGGGTGGTGCGCAGGGCCAGCTCGACATGGCGGTCGTGGGACTTGGCGACCAGGGTGATCACCGGGGCGCCGGACTCCAGCAGGGCCCGGACCTGGGGGTCCTCGGCGGCCCTGCCACCGGCCCGGCGGGTGGCGCCGAAGGCGACGAGCTGGGCGTGACGGAAGGTGATCTCCTGCCGGGCGCGGGCGAAGAACTCGGTGTCGCGGGGGTTGGCACCGGGCCAGCCGCCCTCGATGAAGCCGACCCCGAAGTCGTCCAGGTGCCGTGCGATGGCCAGCTTGTCGGCGACGGTGAGGTTGATGCCCTCCCGCTGCGCACCGTCGCGCAGGGTGGTGTCGAAGACATGGAACGAGTCGTCGCGCTCGCTGGTTTCCGTCATGGTTCAAGGCTCCTGAGATGATGATCGCGGTCTGTACCGGAATGACCGGCTCCACCGTCCCCCTATGATCCCTCGCGCTCCGCCACCGGCTGCGGGTGGGCCAGAAATGCGAAAAACCTCTCGCGGGTGCGAGAGGTCTGCGCGCGGGTCGAGAACGACGGTGGCCGCCTGTACGTGGTCGTACCAGGCGGTCACTGCGGACCGGCGCGCCTGCTGCCAATAATCGTGGCGAACGAGAGCACGGGGGCAGTCTGGCACAGACCGTCCCCGTGCTCACCGTGTGTCTCAGGATGCGGTCAGCGCGTGGCCGTCACGGCCGCACCGTGAAGCCGTCGCCCTCCCCATTGGTGTCGTCGGCCACCAGTCGGGACGAGGTCGAGTACAGGCCGAGGACCCGGCCCCGGGCGGCGAAGTCGGTGGCGGCCGAGTAGCCCTCGGTGAGCGCCCCGCCGCCGATGTCGTCGGTGGCCCGTACGGTCCGTCCGGGGCCGTCCAGCTCGCGGATGTGGATGTTGCCGACGGTCGTCCCGTCCGGCCGCTCGGTCTCGTGGGTGTACGCCAGCCTGCGGCCGTCGGGGCTGAGGAGGCCCCCGCCGAGCCCGCCGGCGCCCTCGTGGGTGATCCAGCGGGTGGTGCCGGTCCGGGCGTCGTACAGATACAGCTCCCAGGTGTACTCGGGCGCCCCGGGCACCACCCGGTCGTCGAAGGAGCCGTACGCCACCCGGCTGCCGTCCGCCGACAGCGACAGGCCCGCCGGTCCGCCGCCGGTCGGCTCGCCGTCCGGGGTGAGGTTGAGCTGCCGCTGCTCGCCGGTGCGCAGATCGGCCAGCCAGAGCTGTCCCGGGCCGCCGCGCGGGTGGCGCGGGACGTAGGCGGCGTGGGTGCCGTCGGCGCTGAGCCGCAGATTCTGGACGTACCAGTCGGCAGGCAGCCGGTCGCTGATCGTGCGTCGCTCGCCAGTGACCCGGTCGACGACATAGGCGCGGGCATGCGGCGGCGCGCCCCCGCCCTCGATCCGGTCCGCCGCCGCGGTGAAGGCGACGAGCCGGCCGTCGGCGGACAGCCCGAGGCCGTCGGAGACGCCGGCCGATCCCCCGTCGGCGGCCACGGTGACCCGCTCGGTCGTCCCGGTCCGCCGGTCGTGCACATAGACGTCGGCGCTGTACGGGGCCTGCGGCACCGGCCAGTCGACCAGATTCGACGCCCGGGTGGTGAAGGCCACGTACCGGCCGTCGGCGCTGAGCCGTGCCGTGTACGTCCCGGCGTCGGCGGGGGTGCCGTCCGATGCCCGGGTGACCCGCTCCACGGTCCCGCGCCGCAGATCCCGTACGAAGACGTCGCTCACCCCGTTGGTGTCGCCGGGCACCACGTCGGCGGCGTCGGAGGCGAAGGCGGCGTGGCGGCCGTCGGCGCTGAGGGCCGGTCCGCCGGAGCCGCCGGTGAGCTGGCCTCCGGTGGCCGACAGAGTGATCCGCTCGGTGCGCGGTGGCGGGGCGGCCGTGGCGGTCGTCGCGGTGAGGGCGAGCGCCGTCGCGGCGATCGTCGCGACGGTCAGTGCGCGCGCAGGTGTGGGCACAGTTCCCCCTGTGTTCCCCGTTGTTCCCCGTGGGGCGCGTGGTCGCCGCGGCCCCGTTCATGGTCGTCACCGAGGGAATCGCACCGCGCGCCGCGCGGTCAATCAGCCGCAACGCGTACAACCCGGACGGCAGTTCAGCCGTCGGGGTCAGCCGGTCCGGCCCAGTGACTCGTCCAGGAACTCCCCGACATGGCCGAGAATCGTCTCCCGGTCGGCGCCGCGCAGTCCGATGGCCACCTGGATCGAGAAGCCGTCGAGCAGGGCCCGCAGCCTGGCCGCGAACCGGTCCGGGTCGACGGCCCGGAACTCGCCGCGCGAGACGCCCTCGGCGAGCAGCGCCACCAGGTCCCGGTGCCAGGCGCCCTCGATGGCCGCCTGCCGGTCGCGGGCGTCGGCGGTGGCGTTCTGCGAGCGGTTCCAGACCTCCAGCCAGAGCGTCCAGTGCGGGTCGCGGTGGCCGTCGGGGACGTAGAGGCCGACATAGGCGTCGAGCCGGGCGCGGGCCGGGGCCTCGCGGGTGAGCAGCCGGGAGCGCTCGGCGCCGAGCCGGCCCTCGCTCCACTCCAGGGTGCGCAGCAGGAGTTCGTCCTTGGAGCCGAAGTAGTAGAGCAGATGCCCGCTGCTCATCCGGACCTCGGCGCCGAGCGCCGCCATGGTGAGCTTCTCCAGACCGCGCGCGGCGATCATCTCCATGGCGGCGGAGAGGACGTCCTCGCGGGGCGGGGCCTGTCGGCGCCCTCGGGGCCCTCCGGCCATGTCCGTGCTCCTCGCTCGCTAGACCCTGGGCTGCTGCTGGGTGATGCAGTGGATGCCGCCGCCGCCCGCGAAGATCGTACGGGCGTCGACCAGGGTGACCGCGCGCTCGGGGAAGAGGCGGCCGAAGAGGGCGGCGGCCTCCTGGTCGCGCGGGTCGTCGAAGGCGCAGAGGACGACCCCGCCGTTGCAGAGGTAGTGGTTGATGTAGGAGTAGTCGGCCCAGTGGCCGTCGGTCTCCAGGGTGGTCGGCGCGGGCACCCCGACCACCTCCAGGGGCCGTCCGGCGGCATCCGTGGCGGCGCGCAGGATGCCGATGACCTCGCGGCTGACCTCGAAGTCGGGGTGGGCGGGGTCGGTCTGGTGGTGGGCGACGACGACCCCGGGCCGGGCGAACGCGGCGACGATGTCGACATGCCCGAGCGTGCCGTAGCCGTACGGGGGGTAGTCGGCGGTGAGGCCGCGCGGGAGCCAGATCGCCTTGCGGGTGCCGAGCATGCCGTGGATCTCGGTCTCGACCTCCTCGCGCGTCCAGCCCGGATTGCGCTCGGGGCCGAGCTGGACGGTCTCGGTCAGCAGGACCGTGCCCTCGCCGTCGACATGGATCGCCCCGCCCTCGTTGACCAGCCGCGAGGCGTAGGTCCGGGCCCCGGCGAGGTCGGCGACATGGGCGCCGATCTTGGCGTCGTGCTCCCAGCGGGCCCAGTGCTGGGCGCCCCAGCCGTTGAACGTCCAGTCCACGGCGGCGAGTCCGCCGCGCCCGTCCGTCAGGAAGGTCGGGCCGATGTCCCGCATCCAGGCGTCGTCCAGTTCGCGTTCGACGGTCTGGATGTCCGGGCCGAGCAGCGCCCGCGCCCCGGCCGACTGTCCGGGCCCGCACACCACCGTCACCGGCTCGAAGCGGCGGACGGCACGGGCGACCGCCGCCCAGGCGATCCGGGCGGCGGCGAGGTCGTCCGGGGAGTCGAAGGTGGGGTTGGGGCCGGGCCAGGCCATCCAGGTGCGCTCGTGCGGGGTCCACTCGGCGGGCATCGAGAAGCCGTCGGCGGCGGCGGACAGGGCAGAGGCAGGCATGGGGGCGGTCCTCACAGGAAGTACAGACGGTTCAGGGAGACGGATTCGGCGGGCGCCGAGCGGATCGGCTCGCCGTCCAGGGTGACCAGCCCGGTCCGCTGGTCGACGTCGACGGCTCCGGTACGGGAGTTGCGCCGCAGGTCGGCAGGGCCGATGCCGCGGGTGTGGCGGACCGCGACCCGGCGGCGCCGGGTGGGCATCCGGTCGGCGCCGAGGTCGAGGGCGGCCCGGGCGACGAACGCCACGGAGAGTTCGGCCGGGGCGGCGCCGTACGCTCCGAAGAGCGGGCCGAGGATCAGGGGTTCGCTGGTGTCGGTGGCGGCGTTGGGGTCGCCGGTCACCCCGTAGGCGGGGAAGCCCGCCTTCAGGACGAGCTGGGGTTTGGCGCCGAAGTACTCGGGCCGCCAGAGCACCAGGTCGGCGAGTTTGCCGGGCTCGATGGAGCCGACCTCGTGGGCGAGGCCGTGGGCGAGGGCCGGGTTGATGGTCAGCTTGGCGATGTACCGCAGGACGCGTTCGTTGTCGTGCCCGTCGTCCGGGGCGCCGAACTCGGCCTTCATCTTCCCGGCCATCGCGAACGTCCGCCGGACGGTCTCCCCGGCGCGGCCCATGCCCTGGGCGTCGGAGGAGGTGATGCCGATGGCGCCCAGGTCGTGCAGCACGTCCTCGGCGCCCATGGTCCCGGCGCGGATGCGGTCGCGGGCCATGGCGGCGTCGCCGGGCAGGTCGGTCTTGAGGTCGTGGACGGAGACGATCATCCCGTAGTGCTCGGCGACGGCGTCCCGGCCGAAGGGCAGGGTGGGGTTGGTGGACGAGCCGATGACGTTCGGGACGCCCGCCATCTTCAGCACGTTCGGGACGTGTCCGCCGCCGCAGCCCTCGATGTGGAAGGCGTGGATGGTCCGCCCTTCGAGCACCTTGAGGGTGTCCTCGACGGAGAGGCACTCGTTGAGGCCGTCGCTGTGCAGGGCCACCTGCACGTCGTGCTCCTCGGCGACGCGCAGCGCGGTGTCCAGGGCCCGGGTGTGCGCCCCCATGTCCTCGTGCACCTTGAACCCGGACGCCCCGCCCTCGGCGAGCGCCTCGACCAGCGGGGCCGGGTCGGAGGACGAACCCCGGCCCAGGAAGCCGATGTTGACCGGCCAGGCGTCGAAGGCGCCGAAGGCGTGCCGCAGGGCCCAGGGCGAGTTGACGCCGACGCCCCAGACCGGGCCGAACTCCTGCCCGATGATCGTGGTGACCCCGGACGCGAGCGACGCCTCCATGATCCGGGGCGAGAGCAGATGCACATGGGTGTCGACGGCCCCGGCGGTGGCGATCAGTCCCTCGCCGGACACGATCGTCGTCCCGGTGCCCACGACCACGTCCACCCCGTCGAGGGTGTCGGGGTTCCCGGCCCGCCCGATGGCCGAGATCCGCCCCTCGCGGATCCCGATGGACACCTTGCGGATCCCGAGCACGGCGTCGATGACGACGACATTGCTGATCACCACGTCACAGGTGTCCCGCACGGCGGCGGCCTTCAGATGCAGCCCGTCCCGCGCGGTCTTCCCGAACCCGGCGAGGAACTCGTCCCCGGGCCGCTGGGAGTCGTCCTCGACCCGGATCACCAGCCCCGAGTCCCCGAGCCGGATCCGGTCCCCGGCCCGCGGGCCGTGCGTGGCGGCGTACTCGTACGGATTCATCGCTCGTCCCCCGGCTCCACTCCGAGATATCCGCAGGCGGCGGCCCGGCGCAGGGCCTCCTCCTTGGCCCCGGGCGCGTCCAGCGCCCCGTCGACCAGTCCGGCGAACCCGATGGCGATCCGGTCACCGCCGATCGGCAGCAGCCCGACCTCGGTGGTCTCCCCCGGCCCGAACCGCACCGACGACCCGGCGGGCACCGCGAGCCGCATCCCGTAGGCCGCCTCCCGGACGAAGTCCAGGCGCGGGTTGGCCTCGAAGAAGTGGAAGTGGGAGGTGACGGAGACCGGGACGGTGGCGGTGTTGGTGACGGTGAGCCGGACGGCCGCCTCCGGATCGGAGTATCCGGCGTGCCCGGTATCCCCTGAGTGCCCGGCGTGCCCGGCGTGTTCCGGACCCGGCAGCAGCGCCCCGGGGGCCTCCTCCCCCAGCCCGCCGCCGATGGGGTCGGTGACCACGGCCAGCCGGGACCCGTCCTCGAACACGGCCTCCACCTGCACCTCGGTCACCACGTCGGCGACCCCCGGCAGCACGTCCCCGGGTCCGAGGACGGCGCGGGCCCGCTCGACCGCCTCGGCCAGCCGCACCCCGTCGCGGGCCGCCTCGCAGACGGTGTCGGCGATCAGGGCGGTGGCCTCGGGGACGTTCAGCCGCAGCCCGCGGGCCCGGCGGGCGCGGGCCAGCTCGGCGGCGCCGAAGAGCAGCAGCCGGTCGCGTTCGGTGGGGGTCAGTCTCATGGCGGGTACCTCCTCGGTGAGCCAGGTTAGAGCATTGCTCTAACGATGGGGAAGGGATGCGGACTGATCCTTGATGGCTTTGCTTGAGTGGCGTTCAAAATAGAGGAGAAAACAAAGAGGCCCGCTCCCCGTCACGGAAGGTGACAGGGGCGGGCCTCCAGGGGATCCTGGCTCTAGCCCAGCGGGTGCATCCAGCCGTGGGCGTCCGTCGCCGTGCCGCGCTGGATGTCCAGCAGGGCGCTGCGCAGCCGCAGGGTCACCTCGCCGGGCTCGCCGCCGCCGTGCTGCCACTCGGTGCCGGCCCGCTTGACCGTGCCGACCGGGGTGATGACGGCGGCCGTGCCGCAGGCGAAGACCTCGGTCAGGGCGCCGCTCTCGGTGTCCCGCTGCCACTGGGCCAGCGAGATCCGGCGCTCCTCGGCGGTGTAGCCGAGGTCGCGGGCGACGGTGAGCAGGGAGTCGCGGGTGACGCCCTCCAGGATGGAGCCGGTGAGGGTGGGGGTGACGATCCGGTCGCCGTAGACGAAGTAGAGGTTCATGCCGCCGAGTTCCTCGACCCAGGTGTGCTCGACCGCGTCGAGGTAGCAGACCTGGTCGCAGCCGTGGGCGGCGGCCTCGGCCTGGGCGAGCAGGGAGGCGGCGTAGTTGCCGCCGGTCTTGGCGTCGCCCATGCCGCCGGGGACCGCGCGGACCCGGTCCTCGGAGACCCAGATGGAGACCGGCCGGACCCCGCCGGGGAAGTAGGCGCCGGCCGGGGAGGCGATGACCAGGAAGAGGTACTCGCTCGCCGGGCGGACCCCGAGCCCGACCTCGGTGGCGATCATGAAGGGGCGCAGATAGAGGGACTCCTCGCCGCCGTGGGCGGGGACCCAGTCCCTGTCCTGCCCGACCAGGGCGTCACAGGCGGCGACGAAGGTCTCGACCGGGAGTTCGGGCATGGCGAGGCGGCGGGCCGAGCGCTGGAAGCGCAGGGCGTTCTGGTCGGGGCGGAAGGTGGCGACCGAGCCGTCGGGGCGGCGGTACGCCTTGAGCCCCTCGAAGATCTCCTGGGCGTAGTGCAGCACCGCGGTGGCCGGGTCGAGCGAGATCGGCGCGTACGGAACGAGCTGTCCGTCGTGCCAGCCGCGGCCCTCGGTCCACTTGATGGTGACCATGTGGTCGGTGAAGTGGCGACCGAAGCCGGGGCTGGCCAGGATCGCCTCGCGCTCGGCCGCGGAGAGGGGGGCGGCGGAGGGCTTGAGCTCGATCGTGGGCGTCGTCATGAGTCGGTTCCTTTGCTTCCTGGCAGGGGCGGGGCAGCTCCGGTCGGCCGAGGTTCGGGGGGTGTCCGGCCGTCATTAGTAGGACGTCCGAGCATCACCTCGTGGCGCGGTCGCTTGTCCGATTATCGCCCGGAGGTGGGGGCGGAAGAAACGGGGTGAAGCGGCCCTGGGGCGATGGTGGCAGGCCCAGGGGTGATGGTGGCACCCCGTTGGGGCAGACGAAAGCCGCCGGGCGCTGACGCGACCCGGCGGCCTGATTCGAGTGATCGAGAGGACCGTGGGGTCAGCCGGTCACCCGTACCGCGAGCGCGTCGCCGATCTCGGCGGTGGAGCGGGCGGGCTTGCCGACCCGGTCGGCGAGGTCGGCGGCGACCGCCTCCTCGATCCGGGCGGCCTCGGCCTCGTGGCCGAGGTGGCGCAGCAGCAGGGCGACCGAGAGCACCGTGGCGCTGGGGTCGGCCTTGCCCTGGCCGGCGATGTCCGGGGCGGAGCCGTGCACCGGCTCGAACATGGAGGGGAAGTCGCCGCTCGGGTTGATGTTCCCGCTGGCGGCGACGCCGATGCCGCCGGAGACGGCCGCGGCGAGGTCGGTGATGATGTCGCCGAAGAGGTTGTCGGTGACGATGACGTCGAAGCGCTCGGGCTGGGTGACCAGATAGATGGTGGCCGCGTCGACGTGCATGTACTCGGTGGTGACCTCGGGGAACTCCGTGGCAACCCGGTTGAAGACATCCGTCCACAGATGACCGGCGAAGGTCAGCACATTGTTCTTGTGGATGAGGGCGAGCTTCTTGCGCGGGCGGGCCTGGGCGCGGGCGAAGGCGTCCCGGACGACGCGCTCGACGCCGAAGGCGGTGTTGACGGAGACCTCGGTGGCGACCTCGTGCGGGGTGCCCTTGCGGATGGTGCCGCCGTTGCCGGTGTAGGGGCCCTCGGTGCCCTCGCGGACCACGACGAAGTCGATGCCGGGCTCGCCCGCGAGCGGGGTGGCCACTCCGGCGAGCAGCTTGCTCGGCCGCAGATTGACATGGTGGTCGAAGGCGAAGCGGAGCTTCAGCAGGAAGCCGCGCTCCAGGACGCCGGACGGCACGGACGGGTCGCCGATGGCGCCGAGCAGAATGGCGTCGTGCTGCTTGAGGGCGTCGAGGTCGGCGTCGGTGAGGGTCTCACCGGTGGCGTGGTAACGCCGGGCGCCGAAGTCGTACTCCTTGGTCTCCAGCTTCACATCCTGCGGAAGGACGGCGGAGAGGACCTTCAGGCCCTCGGTCACGACTTCCTGGCCGATGCCGTCACCGGGGATCACTGCGAGATTGATGCTGCGAGACATGCGGGCACCCTACCCCTCGTCCCATGGGATGACACGGTACGTCCGCGATACGGACAGCGGGGTGGGTGTTCCGGCCATCCGTCACCGGCCGTTCACCCCGATGCGTTGCGGCCGTCGGCCGGTGCTGGGAACTTCACCGCCATGGAGACCCCCGACTTCGGCATTCCGCCCCGGCTGGCCGCCCGGCTGAGCATGGCGGAGCAGCACGCGTATCTGCGGTCCCGGCTCTCCCGGCGCCGGGCGCTGGTGACGGCGGGCATGGTGGCGGGGGGTGCGGTGGCGGGGGGTGCGCTCACGGGCTGCGGGGCGGGCGGGTCGCCGGACCGACCGGGCGCGTCACGGTCGTCCGCGTCAGGGCTGGCCGCGTCCCCGGTGTCCGGTGCGGCCGTCGTACCCTTCGGCCGGCATCTCGCCCTGGGCGACGACCCGCGCACCGGGATGCGGGTCTCCTGGCAGGTCCCGGCGCCGGTGCGGGGACCGTATCTGCGGCTGGGCAGCCGCCCGGACGACCTGGGCGGGCGGACGCCCGCCGAGGTGCGCGCCCTGAACACCCCGGAACTGAGGGGGATCCGGGCCGCCGTGGAGCAGTACTACGTCCACGCCTCCCTCACCGGACTGCTCCCCGGCACCACCTACTACTACGGCGTCGGCCACGAGGGCCTCGACCCCGCCGACCCCGCCCACCGCGCGACGATCAGCAGCTTCCGCACCGCCCCCGTCACCCCGGGCACCTTCACCTTCACCGCGTTCGGCGACCAGGGCGTGGGCGAGGCCGCCGCCGCGGGCGGCCGGGTGCTGCGGGGCGCCGACCCCGCCTTCCACCTCCACGCCGGGGACCTCTGCTACGCCAACCCGACCGGCCGGGGCACGGCCGGGGACACCTACGACGCCACGCACTGGGACCTGTTCCTGAAGCAGAACGAGCCGGTGGCGCGGTCGGTGCCCTGGATGGTGACGACCGGCAACCACGATATGGAGGCGTGGTACTCCCCCGACGGCTACGGCGGCCACCTGGCCCGCTTCTCCCTCCCCGGCACCGGCTTCGACCCGCGCTCGGCGCCGGGGGTGTACTCCTTCGTCTACGGCAATGTCGGGGTGATCGCCCTGGACGCCAATGACGTCTCCTACGAGATCCCGGCGAACCTCGGCTGCACCGACGGCCGCCAGACGGCGTGGCTGGCGCGGCGGCTGAGGGAGCTGCGGGCGGCGGACGGGGTCGAGTTCGTCGTGGTCTTCTTCCACCACTGCGCCTACTCCACCTCCTCGCACGGCTCGGACGGCGGGGTGCGCGCGGAGTGGGTACCGCTCTTCGCCGAGCACCGGGTGGATCTGGTGATCAACGGCCACAACCATGTCTACGAGCGCACCGACGCGATCCGGGACGGCGAGGTCGGCCGGGCCGTGCCCATCGGCGGGCGGACGGACCCGGTCCGCGACGGGACCGTGTACGTCACCGCAGGTGGCGGCGGCAAGGATCTGTACGGCTTCCCGGCGGGCACCCCGGAGAGCTACGCCGGGCACGTCCACGACACCGAGTCGGTGCCCGCCCTGCGCTGGACGCGGTCACGGGACACCCCGCAAGAGCGGGTGGAGTGGTCGCGGGTACGGTACCGGGGCTTCTCGGTGCTGTCGGTGACGGCCCACGCGGGCGCCTCACCCCGCCTGGAGGTGACGGCGCTGAACCACGAGGGCGAGCGCGTCGACGCCTTCGAGGTGCGGCGGGGCGGCTAGGGGCTGTCGTTCGGATCGTCCGGGCGCGTCGCGGGCCCTGGAGGGCTGCGGGCTCTCAGTGTCCGGTCTGGCCGCCGTTGTCCCGGCGGTCGAGGGCGCGCTGGAGGGCCGCGGCGGCGTTCTTGCGGTCCGACTCGGTGGTGCGGGAGTGATGACGGACACGGCGGCGGGCGGTCGTCTCGGCCATGGGGGTTCGACTCCTTGAGAAGTGCGGGAGCGCGGATGAGAGTGCGAGACGCCGGAGGGCGGGGAGCGTCGGCCACAGGGGTTGCCTGTACGGGGCCGGCTCACGACCGCCATTCGCTGGATCGAGCGATTCGTTCGGCTCCTACCAAGCTAAGGGAGCGAACCGCCGCTGTCTCCACAATTACTCGGACTTCCTACTATCTGAGACGCGACGATCGATCATCCACGGCTGACCTGCACCGATACCCGCCTCAGCGCCCTGTGGACCAGAGCACATCCCGGTCCCGCCAGTCGAAGACCAGCTCGTCGCCCTCGCCGCCGGGGCCCGCCCCCGCCCCCCGCACGAACACCGCGCCCTCCTCCTCCCGGAACCGGACCACCTAGTCCGGGCCCGCCGCGCTGATCCGCCCGCCCCAGACCCGCCGGCCCCGGGCCGCGTACAGCAGCGCCCCGTCGTCGCCGGCGCCCAGCGCGCCGAAGTCGTGGGCCCGGTCGATCACGCCCTCCAGGGCGGCCATGATCCGTCCGCCGAGCCCGGTCCGCCGTGCGTCCCGGCGCACCGCGACCCCCTCGACATACCCGACCCGGCGCCAGCGCCCGCCCGCGCGCACCCGGCGCAGCACCACCGACCCGTGCGCCACGGGCCCCCGCCCGTCCACCACCACGGCGTGCATCCCGCCCAGCGTGTGGTCCCAGTCCTCGTCGGTGAAGTCCCCGTCGAAGACGTCGGTCAGCAGGGCGTGGACGGCGGCCAGCTCGACGGGGGTGAGGCCGGAGGTATGGACGAGGCATACGGAGGGGGTCATCCCCTCAGTATTCGCGCCCCGGGCATCCCGCTCCAGGCGTTTGTGGAGGGTGCCGCACCGCCAGCCCCTCCAGCGCCCGCCGGAACCCCTCCGGCTCCTCGATCCACGGCAGATGCCCGGCGTCGGGGAACACCACCCGACGCACCCTCGGCAGCGCGGCCTCCAGGGAGTCGACGGCATCGCGCGGACGGATGTCCTTCGCCCCGTCGACGATCAGCACGGGGACGTCCAGCGCGGCGCAGGCGGCGCGCAGCTCCGGGGTGCCCCAGGTGCGCCGGGCCTCCTCATTGAGGGCGTGATTGCAGGCGTGGTTGACGCCGAACCAGGGGTCGGTGAGGGCCAGGGCGAGCGCGTGGCCGGCGGGGCTGGGGCCGCGGTCGGGGGCGGGGGCGGGGGCGGAGCCGTGTTCGGGGGCGCGGTCGGTGAAGTCCAGGGCCCAGCGGAGCGCCGCGTACTCGCGCTCCTCCTCAACGGTGAGGTCGTCGCGGTCCATGAGCGCCTCGAAGCGGTCGGTGCGGGCGGGGTCGGCGGCGAGCCCGGTCGCAAAGTTCGCCTTGTAGCGGCCCTGCCAGTCCGCCACCGGTCCGATGCCGGTCCCGGAGACGTACACCAGCGTGCTCACCCGCTCCGGGTGGGCGAGCGTGTAGGCCAGCGCGAGCTGGGCGCCCCAGGAGTGCCCGAGGAGGGCCGTGCGCTCCAGCCCGAAGTGCGCGCGCACGGCGTCCAGATCGGCGACGAACCGTGCCAGGGTCCAGGGCCCGGCGCAGCGCTCGGAGCGACCGCAGCCGCGCTGGTCCCAGCGGATGACGGTGGCGAGGTCGCCCAGCGCGGTGGCCAAGGGGCCGAACATGTCCCAGAGGCCGGGGCCGCCGTGGACGAGGATCAGCGGCGCGGCGCCCGTGCCCGACCGGGCCGCCCAGAGCCGTACGCCGTCGTCGGTCCGTACCGGACCGGTTCCCGTGGAGGTCATGGGGGGGGTCTTCCCCGGTGGTCCCGGGGAAGACCCCCCCCGGGAAACGGACCGGGCCGCCGCTTCCCGGGGGGTGGGGAGCGGCGGCCCGGTGGGGTACGGGCCGAGGGGAAGTCGGCCCGTGGGGGGAGGGGTCAGCCCATGTGGGGGTAGGTGTAGTCGGTCGGGGCGACCAGGGTCTCCTTGATGGCGCGGGTCAGGGTCCAGCGCATCAGGTTCTGCGGGGCGCCCGCCTTGTCGTCGGTGCCGGAGGCCCGCCCGCCGCCGAAGGGCTGCTGGCCGACGACCGCGCCGGTCGACTTGTCGTTGATGTAGAAGTTGCCGGCCGCGTAGCGCAGCTTGTCCATGGTGTACGCGGTGGCCGCGCGGTCGGCGGAGATCACCGAGCCGGTGAGGGCGTAGTCGGAGACCGACTCCATCTGCTCCAGCATCTCCTCGTACTTCTCGTCCTCGTAGACGTGCACGGCGAGGATCGGGCCGAAGTACTCGGTGCGGAAGATCTCGTTCTCCGGGTCGGAGCACTCGATGACGGTCGGGCGGACGAAGTAGCCGACCGAGTCGTCGTAGGAGCCGCCCGCGACGATCGTGCAGGTGGGGTCCTGCTTGGCGCGCTCGATGGCGGCCTTGTTCTTGGCGAAGGCGCGGTCGTCGATGAGGGCGCCGAGGAAGTTGGCGAGGTCGGTGACATCGCCCATGGTGAGGTAGTCGACCTCGGCGGCGAACTCCTCCTTGAAGCCGCTGTTCCAGAGGGAGGCCGGGATGTAGGCGCGGGAGGTGGCGCTGCACTTCTGGCCCTGGTACTCGAAGGCGCCCCGGGTCAGCGCGGTCTTGAGGACGGCACGGTCGGCGCTCGGGTGGGCGACCACGAAGTCCTTGCCGCCGGTCTCGCCGACGATCCGCGGGTAGGAGCGGTACTTCTCGATGTTGGCGCCGACCGTCTTCCACAGGTACTGGAAGGTCTTGGTCGAGCCGGTGAAGTGGATGCCCGCGAGGTCCCGGTGCTCCAGGGCGACCTCGGAGACGGCGATGCCGTCGCCGGTGACCAGGTTGATCACGCCCTTGGGCAGCCCGGCCTCCTCCAGCAGCCGCATCAGCAGCACGGCGGCGTGGGTCTGCGTCGGGGACGGCTTCCAGACCACGACGTTGCCCATCAGGGCGGGCGCGGTGGGCAGGTTGCCGGCGATGGCCGTGAAGTTGAACGGCGTGATCGCGTAGACGAAGCCCTCCAGCGGGCGGTGGTCGAGGCGGTTCCAGACGCCGGGCGAGTTCGCCGGGGGCTGCTCGGCCAGGATCTGGCGGGCGTAGGCGACATTGAAGCGCCAGAAGTCGACCAGCTCGCAGGGGGTGTCGATCTCGGCCTGCTGGGCGGTCTTGGACTGGCCCAGCATGGTGGAGGCGGCCAGCGTCTCGCGCCACGGTCCGGCGAGCAGTTCGGCGGCGCGCAGGATGATCGCGGCGCGGTCGTCGAAGGACGTCGCGCGCCAGGCGGGGGCGGCGGCGAGGGCCGCGTCGATGGCGTCGCGGGCGTCCTGGTGGGTGGCGTTGCGGTAGGTGCCGAGGACGGACTTGTGGTGGTGGGGCTGGACGACCTGGAAGAGGTCGCCGCCGCCCATCCGGCGCTCGCCGCCGATGGTCATCGTGAGGTCGAGCGGGTTCTCGGCCAGCTCCTTGAGCCTGACCTCCAGCCGGGCGCGCTCGGGAGAGCCGGGGGCATAGCCGTGCACCGGCTCGTTGACGGGGGTGGGGACCTGGGTCACAGCGTCCATGGGATCCGTAACTCCTTGTACGTGAGCGGGTGAACGGAAGAGCGGGTGCGGAAGGGTGAGGGGGGTGCTAGCCCTTGGTGATCATGCTGCGGGCGAAGAACCGCAGGTTGGCGGGCTTCTCGGCGAGCCGCCGCATGAAGTAGCCGTACCAGTCGGTGCCGTACGCCGTGTAGACGCGCATCCGGTGGCCCTCGGCGGCCAGCCGCAGATGCTCCTCGCCGCGGATGCCGTACAGCATCTGGAACTCGTACTCGTCGGGCTTGCGGCCCGCCCGGTGGGCGAGTTCCTGGGCGATGGAGATCAGCCGGGGGTCGTGGGAGCCGATCATCGGGTACCCCTCGCCCTCCATCAGGATCCGCAGGACGCGGACGTACGCCTTGTCGATCTCGTGCTTCTGCTGGTAGGCGACCTCGGCGGGCTCCTTGTAGGCGCCCTTGACCAGCCGGACCCGGCTGCCGGCGGCGGCGAGGCGGCGGGCGTCGGCCTCGGTGCGGAAGAGGTACGCCTGGATGACGCAGCCGGTCTCCGGGACGTCCTTGCGCAGCTCCTCGTGGATGGCGAACATCGAGTCGAGGGTGGTGTGGTCCTCGGCGTCCAGGGTGACGGTGGTGCCGATCCCGGCGGCGCGCTCGACGACGGGCCGGACGTTCGCGAGGGCGAGATGGTGCCCGCCCGGCAGCGCCTGTCCGAACATCGACAGCTTGACCGACATCTCGACGCGGTCGCCGAGGCCCAGCGGGGTGAGCCGGTCGATCAGCTCCAGATAGGCGTCCCGGGCGGCGGTGGCCTGCTCCGGGGTGGCGATGTCCTCGCCGACCACGTCCAGGGTCAGCTCCAGGCCCTGCCCGGTCAGCCGCTCGACGATCGGCACGATGTCGTCGACGCTCTCGCCGGGGATGAACCGGTCCACCACCTGCTTGGTGACCGGCGCCGCCGAGATCAGCCGGCGCATCCGGTCGCTGCGCGACGCGGCGAGAATCACGGGACCCAGCACGGGCACCTCCACACAACACACACTCAACAGACGGCCGTCGTCCGGGCTTCCGGGGACGGCACGGGGGGATCACCGTGAAACCTAGAGATCCCTTCGATCGTGGGCCATCGACAGACGTCACGCATCCGTGCCGCAGATCTCAGACAGATGTATGAAGGCCGCCCGTGGATGCGGCAGAATGCGGAGGGTGACACCGGAGTACGGCGACCACCGCGGCGACTACCAGGAGCTGGTCGACGAGCTGTCCGAGCTGCTCGGCGCCCCCGCCACCCTGGAGAACCGCGACTTCGAGCTGATCGCCTTCGGCGCCTACGACAGCGAGGAGGAGCTGGACCCCTCCGCACTGGACCCGGTCCGCACCCGCTCGATCGTCACCCGCCGCTCCACGGCCGCCGTCCGCACCTGGTTCGAGAGCTTCGGCATCACCCGGGCGACCGGCCCGGTCCGTATCCCGCCGACCCCCGAGGCCGGGGTGAACCGGGGACGGATCTGCCTCCCGGTACGCCATCGGGGTGTCGTCCTCGGCTATGTCTGGCTCCTGGACACCGACCCCGGCCCCTCCGACGCCCGGCTGACGGCGGCGATGGAGGTGGCCGGCCGGATCGGCGCCCTGCTCGCCGACGAGGCCCAGCACGGCGCCGACCTCACCCGGGAACTGCGGGCGGTGCTGACCGCGGAACGCGACTGGCAGCACGACATGGCGGTGGCGGAACTCCGTACCGCCCTCGGCACCCGGGCCACCGGTCCGCACACCCTGCTCTGCGTGGCCCCCTGGCCGTCCGCCGACCCCGACGACGCCCCCTCGGTCCGCACCCTCCCGGGCGCGACGGCCCGCTGCACCGTCCCCTGGGGCGCCGCCGCCCAGTCCCTGGCGGTCCTGATCAGACTGCGTACGACGGAGAACCTGGGCCCGGCGGTGTCGGCGGCCACCCGGCTCCTCGACCGCCCGGCGGACGCCCGTCCGGACGCCGGACCTCCCGCCGCCGGGATCGCCGCCCCGCTCACCGAGCTGGCCGGGCTGGGCATCGCCTGGCACCGGGCGACGGCCGCCGCCCGCGCCGCGCTCGCCGAACCCCGGCTCGGCCCGGTCGCCGAGTGGACCTCGATCGGCCCGTACCGGCTGCTGACGGCGCTGCCCCCGGACGCCGCCGACGATCCGGCCGTGGCGGCGCTGCTGACCCCGGCCCACCGCGACCTCGTGCGCACCGCCGAGACCTATCTCGACCGCGCGGGCCAGGCCGCCCGGACGGCGGCGGAGCTGGGCATCCACCGCCAGACCCTCTACTACCGGCTGTCCCGGGTGGAGCAGCTCACGGGCCTGGACCTGGACGACGGCGAGGACCGGCTGCTCCTGCACATGGCCCTCAAGGCCCGCCGACTGGGCTGACGTTCAGCGGGCCCGCTGCGCCGCCTCCATCAGCGCCCGCATCCCCTCGGTCAGTTCGTCCGCCGTCGGTGCCGTCTTCGGATCGAAGGCCCACTGGGCGATCACACCGGTCATCAGCGTCGAGCAGAGCTTGCCGAGGGTGTCGGCCTGGTCGTCGGGGATGTCCTCCTCGGGGACGTCCAGCAGGATGCCCATCAGCCCGCGCCCGGCCTCGCCCTGCGCCTGGGCCAGCCGTTCCCGGACCTCGGGCAGCCGGTCCCCCATGGTCAGCACCTCCATGGTGAGCCGCCAGACGGAGCCGGGGCCCATGGTGGCGATGATGCCGGACCAGACCTCCCCGAACCGTTCGAGGGAGCCGGGGGGGGTGCTGAACTCCCCGCTGTCCGGCCCGAACGCGTCGCCCGTCTCCCCCACCAGCGACAGATACGCCTGGGCGAGCAGCGCGTCCTTGGAGCCGTAGTGGTAGCCGATGGAGGCGAGGTTGGTCCCGGACTCCTTGACGATGTCGCGCGCGGTGGTGCGCGCGAAGCCCTTCTTCAGCAGACAGCGCTTGGCGCCTTCGAGCAGATCCTCACGGTGACCCATGCGGCCATAGTAAAGGGAGCACTATACGGCCGTATTAAACAAGCGTAATAAACACCCGTACTAGACAAGCGTTTAAGACGCCCGTACATTCCCTGCCATGACGACGACCCCGATGACGTCCGGGCATCCGCCCGCACCCCCCGCCCGCGCAGGCCGCCGGGAATGGACCGCGCTGGGCGTGCTGATGCTGCCGCTGATGCTGGTCTCGATGGATGTCTCGGTGCTGTACTTCGCGGTCCCCGCGATCAGCGCCGATCTGGCCCCGACCGGCACCCAGCAGCTCTGGATCTTCGACATCTACGCCTTCGCCGTGGCCGGTCTGCTGATGACCATGGGCTCGCTCGGCGACCGCATCGGCCGCCGCAGGCTGCTGCTGATCGGCGCCACCGCCTTCGGCCTGGCCTCCCTCGCCGCCGCCTACGCCCAGACCGCCGAGATGCTGATCGCCGCCCGCGCGCTCCTCGGCATCGGCGGCGCCACCCTGATGCCCTCCACGATGGCCCTGCTGCGCACCCTGTTCACCGACCCCGGCCAGCGGGCGAAGGCCATCGCCCTGTGGTCGACGGTGATGACGGCGGGCGTGGCACTGGGCTCGGTGATGAGCGGGGTACTGGTCGAGCACTTCTGGTGGGGCTCGGTCTTCCTGGTCAATCTCCCGGCGATGGCGCTGCTGCTCCTGGTCGGCCCCGTCCTGCTCCCCGAGGCCCGCGACCCCGACCCCGGCCGCTTCGACTGGATCAGCGTCCCCCTGTCCCTGGCCGCCGTGCTGCCGGTGATCCACGGCCTCAAGGAGATCGCCGCCGACGGCTGGAACCCCGGCCACGTCGTCTCGGTCACCGTCGGTCTGCTCTTCGCCGCGCTGTTCGTGCACCGCCAGCGCACCGCGCGCTCCCCGATGATCTCCCCCGCGCTCTTCCGGGGCCGGGGCTTCTCCGCCGCGCTCTCCCTCAATCTGATCGCGCTGTTCGGGATGATGGGCTCGGCGTACTTCACCACCCAGTACCTCCAGTCGGTCCTCGGCAAGAGCGCGCTGGAGGCGGCCCTGTGGGCGCTGCTCCCCTCGGTGCCGATCGCGGTCGCCGCCCCGACCGCCGCCGCGCTGGTGCAGAGGGGCGTCCACCGCGCCCGGGTCGTCACCGCCGGGTTCCTCATCGCCGCGACCGGCTACGCCCTGCTCGCCCTGGCCGGCACCGACTCCCTCTGGCTGGTGCTGGCCGCGTGCGGGGTCCTCGCCTCCGGCATCACCGTCGCCCTGTCCCAGATGGTCGACCTGGCCCTCGGCACGGTTCCGGTGGCCCGCGCCGGTTCGGCGTCCTCGCTGCTGGAGACCGCGGCCGAGTTCGGCGGCGCCCTCGGCATGGCCGTCCTCGGCTCCATCGGGACGGCGGTCTACCGCGATGCGATGCCGGCTGGTGCCGCGCCCGAGGCCCGGGAGACCCTGGGCGGCGCCCTGGCCGTCGCCGCCCGGCTCCCCGCGGAGGCGTCCGACGCCCTGACCGCGGCGGCGCGGACGGCGTTCACGGACGGGATGCGGGCGGCGGCCGTGGCGGCGGCGGTGCTGCTGGTGGGGGCGGCGGCGCTGGCGACGGTGGCGCTGCGGAACGTACGGCCCGGGGACACGAAGGCGCCGGACGAACCGAGTCTCCTCGGCTCGTCCGGCGCTTGAGGACGGGGCCCTTCAGGGCCGCAGCGGGACCCGGGGGCGGCAGCCCCCGGCCCGGCGCTCACCTCAGGATCAGGAGAGGTTCACCGACCGGGCGGACGTCGCGCCGATCTCCGCCGAGACCTCCGCCAGCACCCCGGGCGCCACCGTGTCGTCGACGGTCAGCACGGCCAGTGCCTCCCCGCCCACCGCCGCGCGGGCGACCTGCATCCCGGCGATGTTGATCCCGGCCTCGCCGAGGATCCGGCCGACGGTGCCGACGACACCGGGACGGTCCTCGTAGCGCAGCACGACCATGTGGTCCGCGAGGGCGAGATCGACGTCGTACTCCCCGACGGCGACGATCTTCTGGTGGTGCTTGGGACCGGCGAGCGTGCCGGACACGGACACCTCCTCGCCGCTGCCGAGCGTGCCGCGCACGGTGACCACATTGCGGTGGTCCGGCGACTCGGAGGAGGTGGTCAGCCGCACCTCGACGCCACGCTCCTGGGCGAACAGCGGGGCGTTGACGTAGGACACCGTCTCGGCGACGACATCCTCGAAGACACCCTTGAGCGCGGAGAGTTCGAGCACCTTCACATCGTGCTGGGTGATCTCGCCGTAGACCTCGACATCGAGGCGGACGGCGACCTCACCGGCGAGCGCGGTGAAGATCCGGCCGAGCCGCTCGGCGAGCGGCAGCCCCGGCTTGACGTCCTCCGCGATGACCCCGCCCTGCACGTTCACCGCGTCCGGGACCAGCTCACCGGCGAGGGCGAGCCGCACCGAGCGGGCGACGGCGATACCGGCCTTCTCCTGGGCCTCGTCGGTGGAGGCACCGAGGTGCGGGGTGGCGACGACCTGGTCGAACTCGAACAGCGGCGAGTCCGTGCACGGCTCCTTGGTGTACACATCGAGCCCGGCACCGGCGACCCGGCCCTCCTTGAGGGCGGAGTACAGCGCCTCCTCGTCGACGATCCCGCCGCGCGCGGCGTTCACGATCCGCACGGTCGGCTTGACCTTGCGCAGCGCCTCGTCCCCGATGAGACCGAGGGTCTCGGGGGTCTTGGGGAGGTGGACGGTGATGAAGTCGGAGACTTCGAGCAGCTCGTCCAGGGAGAGGACCTTGACGCCCATCTGCGCGGCCCGCGCGGGCTGGACATAGGGGTCGTAGGCGACGACCTTCATCCCGAAGGCGCTCATCCGCTGGGCGACCAGCGCGCCGATCCGGCCGAGGCCTACGACACCGAGGGTCTTCTCGGCCAGCTCGACGCCGGTGTACTTGCTGCGCTTCCACTCGCCCTGCTTGAGGGCGGCGTTGGCCTGCGGGATGTTGCGGGCGGTGGCCAGGATCAGACCGCAGGCCAGTTCGGCGGCGGTCACGATGTTGGAGGTCGGGGCGTTGACGACCATCACACCGGCCTTGGTGGCGGCGGAGACGTCGACATTGTCCAGACCGACCCCGGCGCGGGCGACGACCTTCAGCTTCTTCGCGGCGGCGATGGCCTCGGCGTCGACCTTGGTCGCGGAACGGATCAGGATCGCGTCGACGTCGGCGATGGCGGGGAGCAGCTCGGCGCGGTCCGCGCCGTTGCAGTGCCGGATCTCGAAGTCGGGGCCGAGGGCGTCGACGGTGGCGGGCGACAGCTCTTCGG
This sequence comes from Streptomyces sp. NPDC093252, assembly GCF_040683675.1. Classification (NCBI taxonomy): domain Bacteria; kingdom Bacillati; phylum Actinomycetota; class Actinomycetes; order Kitasatosporales; family Streptomycetaceae; genus Streptomyces; species Streptomyces sp. NPDC093252. The sequence continues at coordinate 262,162 of NZ_JBFBEM010000011.1, forward strand.
CGATGAGTACGACGGGGTTCGAGCTCACGTGAGTCCTCACATGTCCGATGCGGACGGCCGTCCCGACGGCCGCAGGCGGTGGAGGGGGAGCACACCGGGCTGGGCCGGTGTCGCTCGGCCGCGTGGAAGACGCACGACGCTGTGGGCCTGACGCGTATGTAGTACGGCAGTGTATCGGCGCGGCACCGGGCGTCTTGCGCCTTGGCGGAAGGATCACCCGGACGGGAAGCGACAGTGTGTATGAGTTCCTGACGGGTCCGGGCGACCGCGCGTGGCGGCGCCCCGGTCTCGGGGCGCCGCCACGGAACGGGATACGGCTCAGGCGTCCTCGTTCACCCAGGACATCAGCTTGCGCAGCTCCTTGCCGGTGGTCTCCAGCAGGTGCTCGGAGTCCTGCTGCTTGTACTCGTTGTACTTCTTCAGACCGCCGTGGTACTCGTCCATCCAGTTCTGCGCGAAGGTGCCGTCCTGGATCTCGGTGAGGACCTTCTTCATCTCGGCCTTGGTGGCGTCGGTGATGATCCGCGGGCCGGTGACGTAGTCGCCCCACTCGGCGGTCTCGGAGACCGACCAGCGCATCTTCTCCAGGCCGCCCTCGTACATCAGGTCGACGATCAGCTTCAGCTCGTGGAGGCACTCGAAGTAGGCGATCTCCGGCTGGTAACCGGCCTCGACCAGGGTCTCGAAACCGGCCTTGACCAGGGCGGACGTACCGCCACAGAGGACCGCCTGCTCGCCGAAGAGGTCGGTCTCGGTCTCCTCGGTGAAGGTGGTCTTGATGACCCCGGCGCGGGTGCCGCCGATGCCCTTGGCGTAGGACAGGGCGAGCGCGAAGGCGTTGCCGGTGGCGTCCTGCTCGACGGCGGCGATGCAGGGGACGCCGCGGCCCTCCTCGTACTGGCGGCGGACCAGGTGGCCGGGGCCCTTGGGGGCGACCATGCAGACGTCGACACCGGCGGGGGCCTTGATGAAGCCGAAGCGGATGTTGAAGCCGTGGCCGAAGAACAGCGCGTCGCCGTCCTTCAGGTTCGGGGCGATGGACTCCTCGTAGACCTGGCCCTGGATGGGGTCCGGGACGAGGATCATGATGACGTCGGCCTCGGCGGCGGCCTCGGCGGGGGTGACCACGCGCAGGCCCTGCTCCTCAGCCTTGGCCTTGGACTTGGAGCCCTCGTGCAGACCGACACGGACGTCGACACCCGAGTCGCGCAGCGACAGCGCGTGGGCGTGGCCCTGGCTGCCGTATCCGATGACCGCGACCTTGCGGCCCTGGATGATGGACAGGTCGGCGTCGGCGTCGTAGAACAGCTCGGCCACTTTGGGTTCTCTCCTTGGGGTGCAGATGGTGCGTCCCACCGTATGACGGCGGGGGGAGGGGAAGTTTCGGGGTCTCGGAATACGGGCGGCGGCGGGGTTTCCCCTGGGCCGCCCGCTCCCGTGTCTACGCGGACCGGTCCAGGGCGCGCAGCGACCGGTCGGTGATGGAACGGGCGCCGCGGCCGATCGCGATCGTGCCGGACTGGACCAGTTCCTTGATGCCGAAGGGTTCCAGCATCTTCAGCATGGCCTCCAGCTTGTCGCTGGAGCCGGTGGCCTCGATGGTCACGGCCTCCGGGGAGACGTCCACGGTCTTGGCGCGGAAGAGCTGGACGATCTCGACGATCTGGGAGCGCGTCTCGTTGTCGGCGCGGACCTTCACCAGAACGAGTTCGCGCTGCACCGCCGAGCCGGGTTCCAGCTCGACGATCTTCAGCACGTTCACCAGCTTGTTGAGCTGCTTGGTGACCTGTTCGAGGGGGAGTTCCTCCACGCCCACCACGATGGTGATGCGGGAGATGTCGGGGTGCTCGGTGACGCCGACGGCGAGGGAGTCGATGTTGAAGCCGCGGCGGGAGAACAGGGCGGCGATCCGGGCGAGGATGCCGGGGGTGTTCTCCACCAGGACGGAGAGGGTGTGCTTGGACATGGTCGTGAGGTTCTCTCTCGCTCGGTCTCGCTCAGTCGTCTTCGCTGTCGCCGAAGTCGGGGCGGACGTCCCGGGCGGCCATGATCTCGTCGTTGGAGGTGCCGGCGGCGACCATCGGCCAGACCATCGCGTCCTCGTGGACGACGAAGTCGACGACGACCGGGCGGTCGTTGATCGCGTTGGCCTCCTCGATGACCTTGTCCAGGTCCTCGGGGGACTCGCAGCGCAGGCCCACACAGCCCATGGCCTCGGACAGCTTCACGAAGTCCGGCACGCGGGTGCCCTTGGCCTGCGGGTTGACGTCGTCGGGGCCGGAGTGCAGCACGGTGTTGGAGTAGCGCTGGTTGTAGAACAGGGTCTGCCACTGGCGGACCATCCCGAGGGCGCCGTTGTTGATGATGGCGACCTTGATCGGGATGTTGTTCAGGGCGCAGGTGGTGAGTTCCTGGTTGGTCATCTGGAAGCAGCCGTCGCCGTCGATGGCCCAGACGGTCCGGCCGGGGACCCCGGCCTTGGCGCCCATGGCGGCGGGCACGGCGTAGCCCATGGTCCCGGCACCGCCGGAGTTCAGCCAGGTCGCGGGCTGCTCGTACTGGATGAAGTGCGCGGCCCACATCTGGTGCTGGCCGACGCCCGCGGCGAAGATCGTGTCCTCGGGGGCCAACTGGCCGATGCGCTCGATGACCTGCTGCGGGGAGAGCGAGCCGTCGGCGGGCTGGTCGTAGCCGAGGGGGTAGGTCTCGCGCCAGCGGCCGAGATCCTTCCACCAGGCGGTGTAGTCGCCCTGGTGGCCGTCGGCGTGCTCCTTCTGGACGGCCTGGACCAGATCGGCGATGACCTCGCGGGCGTCCCCGACGATCGGGACGTCGGCGGCGCGGTTCTTGCCGATCTCCGCCGGGTCGATGTCGGCGTGCACGATCTTGGCGTGGGGGGCGAAGCTGTCCAGCTTGCCGGTGACGCGGTCGTCGAAGCGGGCACCCAGGGCGACGATCAGGTCGGCCTTCTGGAGCGCGGTGACGGCGGTGACCGATCCGTGCATGCCCGGCATTCCCACGTGCAGCGGGTGGCCGTCGGGGAATGCGCCGAGCGCCATCAGGGTGGTGGTGACGGGCGCTCCGGTGAGTTCGGCGAGGACCTTCAGCTCGGCGGTGGCGTGGGCCTTGATGACGCCGCCGCCGACGTAGAGGGCGGGCCGCTTGGCGCCGGTGATCAGCTTGGCGGCCTCGCGGATCTGCTTGGCGTGCGGCTTGGTGACCGGGCGGTAGCCGGGCAGGTCCATGACCGGCGGCCAGGAGAAGGTGGTGCGGGCCTGGAGGGCGTCCTTGGCGATGTCGACCAGGACCGGGCCGGGGCGGCCGGTGGCGGCGATGTGGAACGCCTGGGCGATGATCCGGGGGATGTCCTCGGCCTTGGTGACCAGGAAGTTGTGCTTGGTGATCGGCATGGTGATGCCGACGATGTCCGCCTCCTGGAAGGCGTCCGTGCCGATCGCCTTGGAGGCGACCTGGCCGGTGATCGCCACCATCGGCACCGAGTCCATGTGGGCGTCGGCGATCGGGGTGACCAGGTTGGTGGCGCCGGGTCCCGAGGTGGCCATGCAGACGCCGACCTTGCCGGTGGCCTGGGCGTAGCCGGTGGCGGCGTGCCCGGCGCCCTGCTCGTGGCGGACCAGGACGTGGCGGACCTTGGTGGAGTCCATCAGCGGGTCGTACGCGGGAAGGATCGCACCACCGGGAATGCCGAATACCGTGTCGGCCCCGACCTCCTCAAGCGAGCGGATGAGGGACTGCGCACCCGTGACGTGCTCGGGGGCGGACGGCTGTCCTCCGGATCGGGGCCGCGGCTGCGGATGATGGGCCCCGGTGGCCTGCTCGGTCATCGGCATTCTCTTCTCGATGCTGAGGGTTTTTGCGAGGTTTGTACGGTGTACGGCTGCTGTGCGGCTGCTGTACGGCAGGTTCTGGTGCAACAAAAAACCCCTCGTGCCGAAAGGCAAGCGAGGGGAGCGCGCCGGGTGTGGTCGCTGGGTTTCCGGATTTCGATCCGGTGATTCCCAGCTCAGCCGACGCGCTGTCCAAGTACGAGAATTCGGGTGCGCATGGCACAGACCCTCTCCCTCGCACACACTCACTGTCAAGCGGGTGGGATGGGAGTCTCATGATGTGAGCGCAGTGCCGATCCGCCGCCGAACACCGCCGCGACCCCCGGCCCGCCGTACATCCCGGCGCCGCTGCTCTCCATGGCCCGCTCGCCGCGCGCCCCCGCGTAGGCGGGTTCGGCCGGGGAGTGGGGCGGCGGGCACTGGCCCGAGGACAGGGCCCGGCGCAGCCGGTACTCGTCCAGCGGGCCCGAGAACGCCATCCCCTGTCCGTGCGTGCACCCCATCGCGCGCAGCGCCACCGCCTGCTCCGGCAGATCCACCCCGTCCGCCACGGACTGCATTCCCAGATCACCGGCGATCCGCAGCAGCCCGGCGGTGATCTTGTGCAGCCGGGCGGACTCCACGACCCCCTCGACCAGGGTGCGGTCGAGTTTGACGAGGTCCAGCGGGAGCCTGCCGAGGACGGTGGCGGGGGCGCAGCCGGTGCCGTAGCCGTCGAGGGCGATCCGGACGCCGAGCCTTCTGAGGGCGGCCAGCCGCCGCTCCAGCTCCTCCAGGGAGCCGCTGGCCTCCGGATCGCACAGCTCGATCTGGAGCGCCCCGGGCGCCAGCCCGTGCCGGGTGAGCAGCGTCTCGATGGAGCCGAGCGGGGTGGAGCGGTCCAGCAGGCGGCGGGCGCTCAGCCGGACCGCGACCGGCACCGCGAGTCCGTTCGCGGTGCGCTCGGCGGCCTGCTCGACGGCCTCCTGGAGCATCCACCGGCCCAGCTCGGCGGTCCGGTCGCCGTCCGCGGCCACCCGCAGGAACTCCGCGGGGGTGAACAGCACCCCCTGCGAGGAGCGCCAGCGCGCCTGTGCGGCGACCGCGGTGATCCGCCCGTCCTCCAGCCGCGCCACCGGCTGGTGCAGCAGGGTGAACTCCCCGTCGTGCAGCGCGGCCCGCAGCCGGGTGGCCAGCTCCGCCTTGCGGACGACGTCCTGCTGCATCTGGGGTTTGTACAGCTCGACGCGGCCCTTGCCGGCCGATTTCGCCCGGTACATCGCGAGGTCGGCGTTGCGCAGCAGCTCCCCCGCCCCGAGGCCCGGTTCGGCGAAGGCGACGCCGATGGAGGCGGCCACCCGGACGTCGTTGCCATCGATGTCGTAGGGCTGGGAGAGGGTCAGTCTGAGGCGGTCGGCCAGTTCCAGGATGTGGCGCTCGCGGGCCGCGCGGTCGCGGGTGGCGTCGCCGACGATCAGGGCCGCGAACTCGTCGCCGCCGAGGCGGGCGGCGGTGTCGGTCTGGCGGACCGCGTCCTGGAGCCTGCGGGCGGCGTGCACCAGCAGTTCGTCACCGGCCTGGTGGCCGATGGTGTCGTTGACGGCCTTGAAGCCGTCGAGGTCGATGAAGAGCACCGCCGTGTTGCGCAGCGCCGGGCCGCGGTCGGAGGTGCGGCGGCCGGACAGGGCCTGCTGGACGCGCCGGGTGAACAGGGCGCGGTTGGGCAGGTCGGTGAGCGGGTCGTGCTCGGCGTTGTGCTGCAACTGGGCCTGGAGGCGGACGCGCTCGGTGACGTCCCGGCTGTTGAAGATCAGGCCGCCGTGGTGGCGGTTGACGGTGGACTCGACGTTCAGCCAGTCGCCGCCGCCGGAGCGGAAGCGGCACTCGATCCGGGTGATGGGTTCTTCGAGCGGGTTGGCGGTCAGGAAGCGGCGCACCTCGTGCACCACGCAGCCCAGGTCGTCCGGGTGGATCAGCTCGGCCAGCTCGCTGCCCACCAGGTCCTCCGCGGGCCGCCCGTAGACGCCCGCGGCGGCCGGGGAGACATAGCGGAGCGTCCCGGCGGGGGTGGCGATCATGATGACGTCGCTGGAGCTCTGGACCAGGGAGCGGAAGTGGTTCTCCTTGTGGGCCAGTTCCTGGGTGAGGGTGATGTTGTCCAGCAGCATGATCCCCTGGCGGACCACCAGCGCCAGCACCACCGTGCCCCCGGTGAAGAGGACCACGCGGTCGACGCTGCGGCCGTTGAGGACGTTGTAGAGGATGCCCAGGGTGCAGACCGCCGCCGCCAGATAGGGCGTGAGGGCGGCCAGCGAGCCGGTGATGGGGCGGGTGGCCGGATAGCGGCCGTGCTGCTCGGCGGGCGGCAGCGGGGGGCGCGCTCCCGGGGCCGGGGGGCGCGCCCCCCGCGGGTGGGCCTCGGCGGCGCGGCGGGCGCAGCGGACCGTGGCCCAGGGGGCGTAGGCCAGCAGTACCGAGCCGGCGAACCAGCCCGCGTCGAGGAGCTGGCCCGAGCGGTAGTTGCTGTGCAGCAGCGGTGAGGTGAACAGGGCGTCGCACATGACCGTCAGGGCCAGGGCGCCGATCGCGGTGTTGATGGCCGAGCGGTTGGCGCCGGTGCGCCGGAAGTGCAGCGCGAGGACCATGCTGACCAGCGCGATGTCCAGCAGCGGGTAGGCGAGGGAGAGCGCGGTGTGGGCGACGCCGGCGCCGCCGGAGCTGGCGGTCTGGGCGAGGGCGAGGCTCCAGGACAGGGTGAGCAGCGAGCCGCCGATCAGCCAGGCGTCCAGTCCGAGGCAGACCCACCCGGCCCGGGTCACCGGCCGTTTGGCCAGGACCAGCAGTCCGACGATGGCGGGCGGCGCGAAGCAGAGGAAGAACACATCCGCCGAGCTGGGGGTGGGGACCGGGCGGTCGAGGACCACCTCGTACCAGCCCCAGACCAGGTTGCCCATGGCGGCCATCGCCGAGGAGAGGGCGAACAGCAGCCAGGCGGCTCGAAAGCGGACCCGGCGGGTGCGGGCGTAGAGGAAGCAGGAGACGGCCGCAGCACCGGCGGCGGCGCTCAGTCCGAAGTCGCCCATGATCAGGGCGACTTGCTCGGAGCCCCAGCCGAGGGCGGAGCCGACGCCGTAGCCCGCGCAGACGACGGCCAGGGCGAGCTGGTGGAGGGTGCTCCAGCCGCCGCCGAGGGCCGGCGGGGCGGGGCGGGGCCTCGGTACGGACGGGGGGCGCGGCCCTGCGTCGAGGGCGGCCGTGGGAGGTGACAGCGAGTTCACCGGGGCCTCCCGGTCCGTGCCGCCGCGGGGTCCCGCGGGTCCCGGAGTGCGCCGTTCCTTCGGTCGCCATGCCTGCGGTGGTGGCAGTGATGGCCGCCGTGTCCCGTGTGATGCCCGCGTCTGTGCGCGGCCGTGCGCCAGGGCCGTCGCCGGCGGCCTCGCCGCGTCGGATGGTTCGTCCATAGGCCGTGCATCGCCCGTCGCCCCCCTCGCAGTCTGAAATGTCCATCCCCGGCGCCGAACGGCGCCCGGCGCAGCCCCTGTCCGGGACGATACACCAGTCTCGTCACTCAGGGACATAGCTTCTCTACGCTCTGTGACGACCAGCGGCGATGCGGGCACGGACCGCTTCCGGGGGACTGCGGAGGGTGCGCGAAGCGGGGTCCGGGCCCGCGTGCGGGGGTCGCGGGCCCGGCGGGCTGTACCCGTCAACCCACCTTTGCCTGACGCCGGTTGGCCGGATCCACGGGTGAAGTCCCGGTGATCCGGGGGCGGTCGGGCGGTGAGCGGTCGGGGATCGGGCGGTGGGTCGGTGAGCGGGTGCCGGGAGGTTACGTCGTAAGGATCACGTTCGCCAGGGGCTCGCGGTTCACATAGCGGGTCACCTGGTCGACCAGCAGCCGCCGGGCACGCGGCAGGAACGCGGAGGTGGGGCCGCCGACATGGGGGCTGATGAGCACGCCCGGCGCCCGCCACAGCGGGTGCTCGGGCGGCAGCGGCTCAGGGTCGGTGACATCGAGGGCGGCGGTGATCCGCCCGCTCTCCAGCTCGGCCAGCAGGGCCTTGGTGTCCACCACCCCGCCCCGGGCGATGTTCACCAGCAGCGCCCCGTCCCGCATCCCCGCCAGAAACGTTTCGTCGACCAGGCCGCGGCTGCTGTCGTTGAGGGGCGTGGACAGGATCACCACATCCGCTCGCGGAAGCAGAGCGGGCAGTTCGGTGAGTGGATGCACGGGACCGCGTTCGGTTGTGCGCCCGGAGCGCGCGACGCGCACGACCCGCGCGGGTTCAAACGGTGTGAGCCGGTCCTCGATGGCGGCACCGATGGACCCGTACCCCACGATCAGTACCGTCCGGTCGGCGAGGGCGGGGCGGAAGCCGCCGAGCCACTCGCCCCGGTCCTGGGCCCGCACGAAGTCCGGGATGCCGCGCAGCGAGGCCAGGATCAGGGCCAGCGTCAGCTCGGCGGTGCTCGCCTCGTGGACCCCGCGCGCGTTGCACAGCCGTACACCGGGGCGCAGATGCCTCAGGCCGGGCTCCACATGGTCGACACCGGCGGACAGCGTCTGCACCACCTCCAGCGCGCGCATCGCGGGCATCGGGCGCAGGGCGATCCCGGGCGGCTTCATATAGGGCACGACGTAGAACACGCAGTCGGCCGGGTCCCCCGGGTACTCGTCACCGCCGTTCCAGTAGCGGTAGTCGGGTCCCTCCGGGAGCCCTTCGATGTCGTCCGGGGGGAGGGAGAGCCATATCTGTGCGCGGTTCATGGTCAGGAGGCTAGAGGCTGTCGCCGGATTCCTCTCCCCCGGGCGGCGTCGGGGGCGGGCGCGGGCAGAGGTTAGGTTGGGTGCCGCGGACAGGGAGGGTTACGGGCAGGTGGAGCGCAGGACGATCGGCGCGGCGGCGCTCGCGGTGGGGGCCGTCGGACTCGGGTGCATGCCGATGAGCTGGGGGTACAGCTCCTCCCGGCAGCGGGGGGACACATCGCTGAGGGCCGTGCACCGGGCCCTGGATCTGGGCGCGAATCTGCTGGACACGGCCGATATGTACGGCCCCTTCACCAATGAGCTGCTGCTGGGGCGGGTGCTGCGGGAGCGCCGCGCGGAGGCGTTCGTCTCCACCAAGGTGGGGCTGCTGGTCGGCGAGCAGCACATCGTGGCCAATGGGCGGCCCGGCTATGTGCGGCGGGCCTGTGACGCCTCGCTGCGGCGGCTCCAGACCGATGTCATCGACCTCTACCAGTTGCACCGCCCCGATCCCGAGGTCCCCGTCGAGGAGACCTGGGGTGCGATGGCGGACCTGGTGCGGGCCGGGAAGGTGCGCGCGCTGGGCTTCTGCGCGGTGGGCGCGCGGGGCGGCCGGCGCACCGGGGGGACGGGGCTGTACGACACCACGATCCGCCAGCTCGGGCGGGTGCAGCAGGTGTTCCCGGTGAGCGCGGTCGAGGCGGAGCTGTCGGTGTGGTCGCCGGAGGCGCTGGAGGCGCTGCTGCCGTGGTGCGCCGCCCGGGGCGTGGGCCTGCTCGCGGCGATGCCACTGGGGAACGGTTTCCTCACCGGCACCCTGACGCCGGGCGAGGGTTTCGAGCCGGACGACATGCGGGCCCGGCACCCGCGCTTCACCGCCGAGATGATGGCCGCCAACCAGCCGATCGTCGCCGGGCTGCGGCGGATCGCCGCCCGGCACGGGCCGCAGGCGACCCCGGCGCAGGTGGCCCTGGCCTGGACGCTGGCCCAGGGGCCCCAGGTGATCCCGGTGCCGGGCACGAAGCGGGAGCGGTGGGTGGCGGAGAACGCCGGGGCGGCCGAGCTGCGGCTGACCCCGCGCGACCTGGCGGAGCTGGAGGGGCTGCCGGGGGCTCGGGGGTCGTGGGAGTGAGGGGACGGAGAGTGCGCGGGGGGGGCGTGGGGGTAGTGGGCGTGAGGGGACGGCGGGGGCGTGGGGGGCGTGGGGGCTCGGGGGTCGTGGGAATGAGGGGGGGACGGCTGCGGAGGGTGCGTGGATTTCTTGATCGGGAACCTGTGGGGCGCGAGCGGTGTATGACAAGGAGGGACCGCGAGGGAAGTGGCGGGGCAGGGGCCGGGAAGAGGCCGAGCCGACCCGCGTCGAAGGGATCTGATCGTGCGACGTCATGCTGTGACGGCCGTGCTGGCCGCGACCGCGCTGCTGCTGACGGCCGGCTGCACCTCCGACGACCCGGGGGCCGCCTCCCCGCCGAGTACGACGGGCGGCGCGACGGGCCCGAGCCCCGGGGCGGGCTCGGGGTCACCGTCCGGGCCCGCCTCCGACGCCCCGCCGCCCGCCAAGGGCTCGGCGGACGTGGTGCGCACGGTCGCGGAGGGCCTGGACAGCCCCTGGGGCGTCGCCCCGGTCCCGGGGGACGGCGGGCTGCTGGTCTCCTCGCGCGACGAGGCGACGATCTCCCTGATCGACACCGGGACCGGGCAGCGGACGGAGGTGGGCGAGGTGCCGGGCGTCGCCCCGGCGGGCGAGGGTGGGCTGATGGGCCTGGCCCTCTCCCCCGACTTCGCCTCGGACCGCATGATCTACGCGTACTTCACCTCCACCGGGGACAACCGGGTGGTGCGGATGCTCTATGACCCCGAGGAGCCGGCCGGCCAGCAGCTCGGCGCCCCGGACACGGTCTTCCGGGGCATCCCCAAGGGCCTGACCCACAACGGCGGCCGGATCGCCTTCGGCCCGGACAGGATGCTGTACGTGGCCACGGGCGAGGCCGGGGACACCGGGCTGTCCCAGCAGCGGGACTCCCTGGGCGGCAAGATCCTGCGGATGACCCCGGAGGGCGAGCCCGCGCCGGGCAACCCGTTCCCCGACTCGACGGTCTACACCCTGGGGCACCGCAATGTGCAGGGTCTCGCCTGGGACGCCGAACAGCGCCTCTTCGCCGCCGAGTTCGGCCAGGACACCTGGGACGAGCTGAACGCGATCGAGCCCGGCGCCAACTACGGCTGGCCCGAGGTCGAGGGCGAGGCGGACGACAGCCGGTTCCGGAATCCGCTGGCCCAGTGGGGCACGGACGACGCCTCCCCCAGCGGGATCGCCTTCGCCGAGGGGTCGATCTGGATGGCCGGTCTGGGCGGCGAGCGGCTCTGGCGCATTCCGCTGGACGGCACGGAGGCCGCAGCGGAGCCCCAGTCGTTCCTGGAGGGCGAGTACGGGCGGCTGCGGACGGTGGTGGCGGCAGGGGACGGGAGACTCTGGGTGGTGACGAGCGAGACGGACGGTCGGGGGTCTCCTGGGGAGGGGGATGACCGGATTCTGGAGGTGAAGGTGCGGTAGGGCGCGGCGCTGCCGGGTTTGAGGGGCGGCGGTTTAGGGGCGGAGGTGGTCGTTCTGGGGGGTGGTCTTGCTGCGGGTGGGGGGTTCTGCGTCGGGGGGAGCTTCGCTGGGGGCGGGAGTGTTCGGGGTGGGCGCGAGGCGCTCGGGGGTGGTCGTGGGGTCGGTGGGTGGGGTCGGGCGGACCACTACCTTTCCCGACTCCAGGTCTATCGGGCCCCTGCCCGGGTCCGCGTCGCCCACGTCCTCGCGGGTCAGTGCCAGGCGGTTCTGCTCGTCGCTGGTGTGTTTGCGGCCGGGGGCGAAGAGTTCCTCGAACGGGTTGAACATGGCTCTCCCTGGTCGCGGTCCGACGCGGCGGCGCCGACTCGGCGGTTCGGCACAGCGCCCTCAAAGGCATTCACAGGCACAACGACCGGGGGTTCCCGCCTCATCCCGCCGCGAGACGCCCGCCGTCGGCCGGGGCGGGGAAGAGGCCCAGCCGGTGGGAGAGGGCCGCGGCCTCGCCCCGGCCGGAGACACCGAGCTTGCCGAGGATGTTGGAGACATGGACGCTCGCGGTCTTCGGGGAGATGAAGAGTTCCTCGGCGATCTGGCGGTTGGTGCGCCCGGCGGAGACCAGGCGCAGGACATCGCGTTCACGGCTGGTGAGGCCGAGGGCCTCGGCCGGGTCGGCGGGACCGGTGGCGGTGGGACCGGCGGGGCCGAGGACACGGTCCTGGTCCCGGCGGAGGGTGAGGCGGGCGCGCTGGGCGAGCCGGCCGGTGGTCTCGGCGAGCGGGCGGGCGCCGAGATGGTCGGCGACGGTGTGGGCGAGGCGGAGCAGTTCGGTGGCGCGGGCGCGGTGGTCCTCGGTGAGGGAGGTGGCGGTGTCCGGGGCGTCCGGGCCGGTGGCGAGGAGGGATTCGGCGAGGCGGTGGCGGACGCGGGCGAGGTCGTAGGGGCGTCCGAGGTGTTCGAAGGCGGTGACGATCTCGGACCAGGTGTCGGGGGTGTCGGTGCCGTCGGCGCGGTGGAGTTCGGCGCGGACCCACTGCTCGTGGGCGCGCCAGACGGGGGCGCCGGTGGTGAGGCGCTTGGCGGTGTCCAGGATGCGGGTGAGGGCGGCTTCGCGATCCCGGGCGGCCTCGGGCAGGGTGCGGTGGTCGGCCTCGGCGGTGGCGGCGGCGACGAGGAGCTTCCAGCCGTAGACCTGGGTGCCGGGCGGGAGGCCCGCTTCCAGGGCGCGGTCGAGGGCGGCGCGGGCGTCGGTGAGGCGGCCCTCGGCGGTGGCGACGCCGATGCTCATGGTGGCGACGGGTATCCACTGCTGGGGCATGGGGTCGTGGGTGCCGAAGTGGGCGTCGGCGGCGGCCAGTTGGCGGGCGGCCTCGGCGAGGTCGCCGCGGGCCAGGGCGATCTGGGCGAGGCAGAGGGCGCCGGTGCCCTGGGGTTTGTCGCCCAGGCCGCGGCGGCGGGCGGTGGCGGCGGCGTCCGCGGCCTCCGTCCAGCGGCCCAGGGAGAACAGGGACTCGGAGAGGTTGCCCCAGATCCAGGTCTCGGAGCCGAGCAGTCCGTACCGGCGGGCGAAGCCGACGCCCTCCTGGAGGAGTTCGACGGCCTCCTGGGAGCGGCTGACGGTCTCCAGGCCGTGGGAGAGATTGACGTAGGCGCGGCCTGCCGCGTGCGGGATGCCCTCGGCCAGGGCGAGATCCCGGACCTCGTACAGCTCGTCCAGTCCTGCGTCGGTGCCGCCGGAGTCGACGAGGAGGATGCCGCGGGTGACCCGGGCGTCGAGTTCGATCTCCCGGGAGTGGACCATGCGGGCGTAGTCGACGGCGCGTTCGGCGGCGGCGAGGGCCTCGGCGCCCGGGGTGTGCAGCATGGACCAGCCGGCGACATTGCTGAGCACCTCGGCGTGCACCTCGGACGGGGGCAGACCGCGGACCAGGTCCTGGGCGGTGGCCAGTTCCGTCCAGCCGTCGCCGCGGCCGTTGCCCTGGACCAGGCGGGAGCGCTGGACCCAGAACCAGGCGGCGAACAGCGGGTCGTTCTCCTCGTCCAGCAGCCGCAGGGCCCGCTTGGTGATCTTCAGCGCGCGGTCGCGCTCGCCGCAGAAGCGGCCGGCGTCGGTCGCGGCGGCCATCAGGTCGAGATAGCGCAGCGGGGTGCAGGCGGAGTCGCCGGTGTCGGGGGTGCGGTAGATGTCGGCGTAGTCGGCGGGGCGCAGGGCGGTGCGGACGGGCTCGGGGGCGCTGTCCCACAGCTCCATCGCGCGCTCCAGCAGCCGCAGTTGCTCGGCGTAGGCGTGGCGGCGGCGGGCGGCGACGGAGGCATCGAGGACGGCGGGGAGGGCCTTGGCGGAGTCGTGGGCGTGGTACCAGTAGTTCGCCAGGCGCGCCAGGCGCTCGCCCTCGGGGACGAGGGTGGGGTCGGCCTCCAGGGCCTCGGCGTAGTGGCGGTTGAGGCGGGAGCGCTCGCCGGGGAGGAGATCGTCGCTGACGGCCTCGCGGACCAGGGAGTGGCGGAAGCGGTAGCCGTCGGCCTCGGGGGTGGCGAGCAGGATGTTGGCGCCGACCGCGGCGCGCAGGGCCTCGATCAGATCGTCCTCGGTGAGCCCGGCGACGGCGGCGAGCAGCCGGTACTCCACGGTGGAGCCGCCCTCGGCGACGATCCGGGCGATCCGCTGGGCGCTCTCGGGCAGCGCCTCGACCCGGACCAGCAGCAGATCGCGCAGGGAGTCGGTCAGCCCGGCCTGGCAGCCCTCGCTGGCGGCGACGGCGAGTTCCTCGACGAAGAAGGCGTTGCCGTCGGAACGCTCGAAGATGGCGTCGACCTGGGCGGGGTCGGGCTCGGCGGCGCGGATGCCGGCGATCTGGCGGGCGACCTCCTCGCGGTTGAAGCGGCCCAGGTCGATCCGGCGGACGGTGCGCAGCCGGTCGAGTTCGGCGAGCAGGGGGCGCAGGGGGTGGCGGCGGTGGATGTCGTCGGCGCGGTAGGTGGCGAGGACGACGAGGCGGCCGGTGCGCAGGGTGCGGCTGAGGTAGGCGAGGAGGTGGCGGGTGGAGGCGTCGGCCCAGTGCAGGTCCTCCAGGACGACGACGACCGTGCGGTCGGCGGCGACGCGCTCCAGGAGGCGGGCGGTGAGTTCGAAGAGGCGGGCCATGCCCTCCTCGTCGTGGCGGCCGGCGCCGGTCTCGCCGAGTTCGGGGAGCAGCCGGGCGAGTTCCTCCTCCTGGCCCGCGGCGGCGTCGGCGAGGGCCTTCGGCAGGGCGCGGCGGACGGCGCGCAGGGCGGCGGAGAAGGGGGCGAAGGGGAGGCCGTCGGCGCCGATCTCGACACAGCCGCCGAGGGCGACGACCGCTCCGCGGTGGTCGGCGGTCGCCGCGAACTCCTCCACGAGGCGGGTCTTGCCGACGCCCGCCTCGCCGCCGAGGAGGAGGACCTGGGGTTCTCCGGCGGGGGTGGTCGCGGCGCGGGACAGTGCGTCTTCGAGCGCGCTCAGCTCGTCTGCGCGGCCGACGAATACCGGGCTGAGGGACCTGTTCTCCACGAGGGCGAGCATGGCATGGGGGTCTGACATCGGGAGAACGGTTTTCTGTGGGGGCGGGGTGAGGGGGTGGGGGGTGCGGTTGTCTTTTGGCTGGGCCGGCGTCGTGGTTGGTCGCGCAGTTCCCCGCGCCCCTTCGATGTCCGGCTTCCCCGCCGTGGGGGCTTGTCGCGCAGTTCCCCGCGCCCCTTCGGCGTTCGGCTTGCCCGCCGTGGGGGTTGGTCGCGCAGTTCCCCGCGCCCCTTCAGGGGTCGGCTCGCCCGCCGTGGGGGCTGGGCGCGCAGTTCCCCGCGCCCCTTCAGGGTTCGGCTCGCCCGGCGTCGTGGCTAGGCGCGCAGTTCCCCGTGCCCCTTCGGGGCGTGCGGCAGGGCCGGTCGTCGGGGGTGTCCCGGCGCCGGCCCTGGCCTCCGTTGTCATGCTGCTCGGGGGAAGCGGAGGCGGCGGTGGCGGCGGGAGGTATGGTCCTCGCCGGTCGCGCCGCTTCCCTGGGTCTGTTGCTCCGCCGTGCGGCGGGCGTCACGGCCCCGGCGGACGGTCTCGCGGGCCAGGCGCGCCTGCTCGGCCTGGCGGATCAGTTCGTCCGAGCGGTAGCGGTGGATCTCGTACTCGTACATCTCTGCTCCTGGGAGAGGTGGTCTCGCGGAGCGTTCTCCGCGATGCCTCTACCTTCGTCTCCCAGGGGGTGCCGCCACATCGGGAGAGTTCCGCATCTTCGACGGCGGCCGGGGCCTTGGAAACGGCTAAGGGGCCTCAGGACGTACGGGAATGACCTACGTACGTTCTGAGGCCCCCTGAGGAGGGTCCCCCTAGGGGGTCAGCTCGTGGCCGGGAGGCCGAGGATCAGCTCGGTGTACTTGAGGACGGCCAGGATCAGGCCGATGACACCGAGGGCCGCTCCGGCCCAGGCCACGGACTTGATCCAGGCCGGCTGCGGCGCGCCCGGCGCCCCGAACGCGGGCCGGACCAGCGTCACGACCGCCACGAGCAGTCCGAGCAGGGCGAAGGCGCCGGCGTAGAGGGCGGTGGCGTTCCAGGCGTCGCCGTAGCCCTCCTTGACCAGGGCGGCCACGTCCGAGGACGACGAGGTCTGGAGCTGGCCGATCAGCGACTCCCGCGCGGAGGCGACCGTACCGATCCAGCCACCAGTGAGCGAGACCAGGCCGAGGACGGCGGCGACGATGGCGGCGGCGCCCTGGCCGACGAAGGAGGAGGGCTCCGCGAGCGGGGGCTCGGTCTCGCCGGTCTCGTCCTGCTCGTCCGGGGTCTCGGTGTCGAGGTCGGCGCCCTGGGTGTCCGCCGGGGTCTCCTTCTGGAGGGGCACGGGTGTGGCCGCCGCCTCGTCGTGCTCGGGGGCGGGGGTGCCGGCCGCCTCTTCAGTCGTCTTCGTTGCCATGCCGGGCACCGTACGGACCGAGTCTGAGAAGTCCCTTAATGATCGCTGTGGGGATGATCGCCGCGGGCCGCGCGCCACTCGTCCGCCAGGACCGCCCAGATCTCGGTGTCCTGGCGGACGCCCTGCCAGGGGAAGGACGCGCGCAGCACGCCCTCGCGGGTGAGGCCGAGGCGCTCGGCGGTGCGGACGCTGGCGGTGTTGAGGCTCGCCGCGTGCCATTCGACGCGATGCATGCCGCGGTCGTCCACGGCCCAGTCGATCAGGACCCGGCAGGCGCGGGTGACCAGGCCACGGCCGGTGGCGGCGGGCTCCAGCCAGCAGCCGATCTCGCAGACCCCGGTGGCGGTGTCGAAGATCCGGAACAGGACCCCGCCGACGAGGGTGCCGTCCAGCCACAGCCCGTGCAGGGAGCCGCTGTCGGTGGCGCGGAGGTCGGCGTACCGCTTGAGGATCTCGCGGGCGGAACCGGTGTCGGTGGCCTGGGCGCCGAAGGGGATGTACCGGGTGATGAAGTCCCGGCCGCGGTCGAGGTGGGCGAGGAACTCCTCGGCGTGCCAGACCTCCAGGGGGCGCAGTTCGGCGCCGTCGTCACCCAGCGATATCGCGTACATCCCGGTTCCGCTCCCTACCCTGGCCTTCGATCTCATGGCCTTCGAACTGTTCTGCGACTGCCGAGAGCCTCTCATGGACGGCCGCCGGAGGGCTCGGGCGCCCAGTGCGGCACTCGGGCGGCTCGATGCTGATCCGGGGCAGCCGTCGGTCCAGGGCCCTGGGCAGCCACCAGTTGGCGCCGCCGAGCAGATGCATCAGGGCCGGTACCAGCAGCGTCCGCAGCACGAAGGCGTCCAGGGCGACAGCGGCGGCCAGCGCGATGCCGAACATGGCGATCACCCGGTCGCCGCTGAGGACGAAGGCGAGGAAGACGGAGATCATGATGACGGCGGCCGAGTTGATCACCCGGCCGGTCTCGGCGAGCCCGATCCGGACCGCGCGCCGGTTGTCACCGGTCTCCAGCCACTCCTCGTACATCCGGCCGACCAGGAACACCTGGTAGTCCATGGAGAGGCCGAAGAGGACCGAGACCATGATCACCGGGAGGAAGGGTTCGATGGGTCCGGCGCTGCCGAGGCCGAGCAGGTCGCTGCCCCAGCCCCACTGGAAGATCGCGACGACCACTCCGAAGGCGGCGGCGACGGCGGCGACGTTCATCGCGGCGGCCTTGAGCGGTATGCCGATCGAACGGAACGCCAGGAGGAGGAGCAGACAGCCCAGCCCGATGACCACACCGATGAACAGCGGGAGCTTGCCGATGATCACATCCGCGAAGTCGTCGTAGCCCGCGGTGACCCCGCCGACCTGGACGTCGAGGGTGGTGCCGGTCTCGGCGCGGGGCAGGACGTCCGCGCGCAGCCGGTCGACCAGGTCGCTGGTGGCGCCGGACTGGGGGGCGGATTCGGGGACGACGGTGAGGTACGCGGTGTCCCCGCCGGCGTTGAACACCACCGGGGTGGCGGCGGCGACGCCGTCGGTGGCGCGGAGGGTGGCGTCGAGGTTGTCGAGGGCGAGTTTGTCGGCGGCGCCGTGCACCTCGGTGACCAGGGTGAGGGGGCCGTTGACGCCGGGGCCGAAGCCGTCGGCGAGCAGGTCGTACGCCTGGCGGGTGGTGCTGGGCGCGGGGTCGTTGCCCTGGTCGGAGGTGCCGAGGCGGAGGGCGAGGGTGGGCAGCGCCAGCACCGTGATCACCAGTAGGGCGAGGGCGCCGAGCTTCTTGGGGTGCCGTTCCACGAACGCCGACCAGCGGGCGGCGAACCCGGTGGGCAGCTCCGGTTCGGGCCCGTGCTCGGCGAGGCGGCGGCGCTCGCGGCGGCTCAGCGCCCGCATGCCGATCAGGGAGAGCAGGGCGGGCAGCAGGGTGACACAGGCGGCGACGGTGAGCAGCACGGTGAGGGAGGCGGCGACGGCGACCCCGTTGAGGAAGCTCAGTCTGAGGATGAGCATGCCGAGCAGGGCGATGCAGACCGTCGCACCCGCGAACACCACGGCCCGTCCGGTGGTCGCCACGGCGTGGGCGGCGGCCTCGGGGACGGTCATCCCGCGTTTCAGTCCGCGCCGGTGCCGGGTGACGATGAACAGGGCGTAGTCGATGCCCACCCCGAGCCCGATCAGCATCCCGAGCATGGGCGCGAAGTCGGCCACGGTCATGGCGTGGCCCAGCAGCACGATCCCGGCGTATCCGGTGCCGACGCTGACCAGGGCGGTAGCGATGGGCAGCAGGGAGGCGGCGAGCGAGCCGAACGCCAGGAACAGCACCACGGCGGCCACCGCGACCCCGACGACCTCGGCGAGATGCCCGCCGGGTGTCGCGGTCCCGCCGGTCGCGCTGCCGCCGACCTCCACCTGGAGCCCGTCGGTCCCCGCCGCCCGCGCGGTGTCCACCACGGCCCGTACCGGCGCCTCGCCGACCTGGTCGGCCGGGCCGTCGAAGGTGACCCCGGCGTAGGCGGTGCGGCCGTCGGCGCTGATCCGGGCGGCGCCCTGGTCGTCGTAGGGGCCGCTGACGGCGGCGACGGAGGGGAGGGCGGCGATCTCGTCCAGGGCGCGGGTCATGGTCTGCTCGACATCGGCGGCGCGGACGGTGCCGGTCGCGGTGTGCCAGACGACGGTGGCGTCCTCGCCGCCGACGCCGGGGAAGCCGTCGGCGAGGAGCTGGGTGGCGCGGCCGGACTCGGTGCCGGGGACCTCGTAGTCGTTGGAGTAGGCCGAGCCCATGACGGCGGCGGTGGCGCTCACCCCGCCGAACGCCAGCAGCCACAGCAGTACGGCGACGAGGCGGTGCCGGACACACCAGCGCGCGAGGGCTGCCACGGAACGTGCTCCCAGAGGTGGAGGGTGGTCTTTGGCCGGGAACCGGGAGCAGTCGGGAACAGTCCGGGGAGAGTCGGGACCAGTTGTCCGTGCGCTGAACGGCCCGCAAAGAACGGATGAGCAGTCGCGGACCACTCTTACAGGCGGAAATGATCCTTTGCCGGGTTCGTGTGTTTATTCACAAGAACCGGTTACCCACAAGAACGGGGACCCGCCGCCGAGGGTTCCCGACCCGGAAACGGACATACGAAAGGGGCCGCACCGATGCCGGTGCGGCCCCCTCGGGGAGGACCGGTCAGCCCTCGGTGACGCCCAGCCGCTCCAGGATCAGCTCCTTGACGCGGGCCGCGTCCGCCTGGCCCCGGGTGGCCTTCATGACCGCGCCGACCAGCGCGCCCGCCGCCGCCACCTTGCCGCCGCGGATCTTGTCCGCGATGGCCGGGTTGCCAGCGATGGCCTCGTCCACGGCGGTGCCGAGGGCGCCTTCGTCGGAGACGACCTTGAGGCCGCGCTTGTCGACCACCTCGTCCGGGGTGCCCTCGCCCGCGAGGACGCCCTCGATGACCTGGCGGGCCAGCTTGTCGTTGAGGTCGCCGGAGGTCACCAGCTCGGTCACCCGGGCGACCTGCGCCGGGGTGATGGCCAGCTCCTCCAGCGCCGTACCGGACTCGTTGGCGCTGCGGGCCAGTTCACCCATCCACCATTTGCGGGCGGAGGCCGCGTCGGCACCGGCGTCGATGGTGGCGACGATCGGGTCCAGCGCCCCGGCGTTGAGGATCGCCTGCATCTCGGTGCCGCTGATCCCCCACTCCTCGCGGAGCCGGTTGCGGCGCACCAGGGGCAGTTCGGGGAGCGTGGCGCGCAGTTCCTCGACCCAGGCGCGGGACGGGGCGACCGGGACGAGGTCGGGCTCGGGGAAGTACCGGTAGTCCTCGGCCTCCTCCTTGATCCGGCCGGAGGTGGTGGAGCCGGTGTCCTCGTGGAAGTGCCGGGTCTCCTGGACGATCGTCCCGCCCGCGTCCAGGACGGCCGCGTGGCGCTGGATCTCGAAGCGGGCCGCGCGCTCCACGGACCGCAGCGAGTTGACGTTCTTGGTCTCGCTGCGGGTGCCGAACGTGTCGGCGTCCTTGCGCATCAGCGACAGGTTGACGTCGCAGCGCATCTGGCCCATCTCCATCCGGGCCTCGGACACGCCGAGCGCGCGGATCAGCTCGCGCAGCTCGCGGACGTAGGCCCGCGCGACCTCGGGGGCGCGCTCGCCCGCACCGGTGATCGGCTTGGTGACGATCTCGATGAGGGGGATGCCCGCGCGGTTGTAGTCGAGGAGCGAGTGCGAGGCGCCGTGGATACGGCCGGTGGCGCCGCCCACGTGGGTGGACTTGCCGGTGTCCTCCTCCATGTGGGCGCGCTCGATCTCGACGCGGAAGGTCTCCCCGTCCTCCAACTGGACGTCGAGGTAGCCGTTGAAGGCGATCGGCTCGTCGTACTGGGAGGTCTGGAAGTTCTTCGGCATGTCCGGATAGAAGTAGTTCTTCCGGGCGAAGCGGCACCATTCGGCGATCTCGCAGTGCAGCGCGAGGCCGATCTTGATCGCGGACTCGACGCCGGTCGCGTTGACGACGGGCAGCGCGCCGGGCAGGCCGAGGCAGGTGGGGCAGGTCTGGGTGTTCGGGTCGGCGCCGAGGGTGGTCGAACAGCCGCAGAACATCTTGGTGCTGGTGCCGAGTTCGACATGGACCTCAAGGCCCATGACGGGGTCGTAGGACGCGAGGGCGTCCTCGTACGACACCAGGTCGGTCGTGGTGGTCACGGTGAAACTTCCCTCTCAGCCCAGCAGGACGTCGTCGTCGCCCAGCCGCTTCAGCTCGCGGTAGAGGATGGCGAGGCCGGTGACGATGGCGACGGCGGACACGGTCGCGTCGATGAGCCGCAGATTGTCGTGCTCGGCGCGGGCCTTCTTGATCTGCTTGGCGACACCCACCGCGCCGAACGCGGTGGTGGCCATGGACAGGTACGTGCCGGACTTGGACTTCTTGAAGCCCTTGGCCTTGGACAGTGCATTGCTCACAGCGACGGAGCCTCCTCCAGGAGCGGATGTCCCCACTTTTCCACGAAGGCGGCCTCGACGGCGGCCCCGACCTGGTAGAGCCGCTCGTCCTTCATCGCCGGGGCGATGATCTGGAGGCCGACCGGGAGGTTGTCCTCCGGAGCGAGACCGCAGGGCAGCGACATGGCCGCGTTGCCCGCCAGGTTGGTGGGGATGGTGCACAGGTCGGCGAGGTACATCGCCATCGGGTCGTCGGCGCGCTCGCCGATCGCGAAGGCAGTGGTCGGGGTGGTCGGCGAGACGATCACGTCGACCTGCTCGAACGCCTTCTCGAAATCCCGGGTGATCAGCGTACGGACCTTCTGGGCGCTGCCGTAGTACGCGTCGTAGTAGCCGCTGGACAGGGCGTACGTGCCGAGCATGATCCGGCGCTTGACCTCGGGGCCGAAACCGGCCTCGCGGGTGAGCGAGGTGACCTCCTCGGCCGAGTGGGTGCCGTCGTCACCCGTGCGGCGGCCGTAGCGCAGGCCGTCGAAGCGGGCGAGGTTGGAGGAGCACTCGGAGGGCGCGATCAGGTAGTACGCGGAGAGCGCGAGGTCGAAGGACGGGCAGTCCAGCTCGACGATCTCGGCGCCCAGCTCCTTGAGCAGCGCCACCGACTCGTCGAACCGCTGGATCACCCCGGCCTGGTAGCCCTCGCCGCGGAACTGCTGGACGACGCCGACGCGCATCCCGGCGACCGTGCCGTTGCGGGCGGCCTCGACGACCGGCGGGACCGGGGCGTCGATGGAGGTGGAGTCCAGCGGGTCGTGCCCGGCGATCACCTCGTGCAGCAGGGCGGCGTCGAGCACCGTACGGGCGCAGGGCCCGCCCTGGTCGAGGGAGGACGAGAACGCGACCATGCCGTACCGGGACACCGCCCCGTACGTCGGCTTGACGCCGACCGTGCCGGTCACCGAGGCGGGCTGGCGGATGGAGCCGCCGGTGTCGGTGCCGATGGCGAGGGGCGCGAGATAGGCGGCGAGCGCGGCGGAGGAGCCTCCTCCGGAACCGCCGGGGATCTTGGTGAGGTCCCAGGGGTTGCCGGTCGGTCCGTAGGCGCTGTTCTCGGTGCTGGACCCCATGGCGAACTCGTCCATGTTGGTCTTGCCGAGAATCACCACGTCGGCGGCCTTGAGGCGCTGGGTGAGGGTGGCGTCGTAGGGCGGGATCCAGTCTTCGAGGATCTTGGAGCCGACGGTGGTCGGGATGCCCTCGGTGGTGAAGATGTCCTTCAGCGCGAGGGGGACCCCGGCCAGCGGGCCGAGCTTCTCGCCGCGCTCCCGCTTCTCGTCCACGGCACGGGCCTGCGCGAGCGCCCCTTCCCGGTCGACGTACAGGAAGGCGTGCACCTTCTCGTCGACGGCGTCGATCCGGGCGAGGTGCGCCTCGGTGACCTGGACGGCGGTCAGCTCGCCGGAGGCGATCTTCGCGGCGGTCTCGGCGGCGGTGAGCCGGATGATGCTGTTGTCGTCCATCACGTGGTCGGTCACGGTGTGGGTCACCTTGTCGGTCACCTTGTCGGTCATGGCGGTCACTCCTCTCCCAGGATCTGCGGCACCTTGAAACGCTGCTGCTCCTGGGCCGGGGCGCCGGAGAGCGCCTGCGCGGGGGTGAGCGACGGACGGACCTCGTCCGGCCGCATGACGTTCGTCAGCGGCAGCGGGTGGGAGGTCGGGGGTACGTCTTGGTCGGCGACCTCGCTGACGCGGGCGACCGCGCCGATGATGTCGTCGAGCTGGCCGGCGAAGTGGTCGAGTTCTTCGGGCTTCAGCTCCAGACGCGCCAGCCGGGCGAGGTGGGCGACCTCCTCGCGCGTAATGCCAGGCATGCAGCGATCCTCTGGGTGGTGGTGTGTGGTTTGGCTCAATCCTATGGGGAGGGGGTGGGTGGGCGTTAAACGGTTGGGGGGAGGGGGGTGGGCGGGGCTCGGGTTGGGGGGGACGGGGATGGGCGGGCCTCGGGTTGGGGGGACCAGGGTGGGCGGGACTCCCCGTGGCACGCGAGGGGCTCGCTGCGGCGCGCGGGGAGGGGCTCGCTGTGGCGTGCGGTGCGCTCCGTCGTGGTGACGGGGAGCCGCTGGGGGTGGGGAGGGCGGGTGACGAGGGTGACCTGTTCAGCGGGGAGTCATGGGCGGGCGGGGAGTCATGGGCGGGCGGGGTGGGAGACCACTCCCGACGCCCCCCGAGCCCCCCGCGCCCGCAGCCACGCCGTCGTCTCGTCCGGCGGCATGGCGGCAGCGACAAGCCAGCCCTGCACCGCGTCGCACCCCAGGTCGCGCAACCGCTCCCACGTCTCGTCGTCCTCGACGCCCTCCGCGACGACCAGCAGCCCCAGCGAGTGCGCCAGATCGACCGTGCAGCGCACGATCTCCGCGTCCTCGGTGTCCACCGCGAGCCGGGCCACGAACGACCGGTCGATCTTCAGCTCGCTCACCGGCAGCCGCCGCAGATGCACCAGGGACGAGTACCCGGTGCCGAAGTCGTCCAGGGACATCTTCACCCCGTGCCCGGTCAGCCCGGCGAGGGTGTCCGCGGCCCGCTGCGGGTCCTCCAGGAGGACATGCTCGGTGATCTCCAGTTGGAGCGCTCCCGCGGGCACTCCGTGCCGGGCCAGCCGGGCGGCGACGGACCCGGCGAAGCCCGGGGTGTGCACATCGCGCGGCGAGACGTTCACCGCGACCGGCACGAACAGGTCCTGCGCCCGCCACCGGGCGACCTGTGCCAGCGCGGTGTCCAGCACGTACTCGGTGAGATGCGGCATCAGCCCGGAGGACTCGGCGATGGCGATGAACTCGTCCGGCGGCACCTTCCCCCGCTCCGGGTGCACCCAGCGCACCAGCGCCTCCAGCCCGGCGACCTCGCCGTCGAAGCGCACCTTGGGCTGGTAGTGCAACTGCACCTCGTGCGCGTCGAGCGCGCGGCGCAGATCGGCGAGCAGGCCGAGCCGGTCGGGGGTGTTGGAGTCCCGCTTGGACTCGTAGACCTCGACGCCCGTGCGGTCCCGCTTCGCCTGGTACATGGCGACGTCCGCGCGGCGCAGCAGCCCCTCGGCGTCCAGCGCGTGGTCCGGGTAGACGGCGACTCCGGCGCTGGCCTCCAGCACCAGGGTGAGTCCGTCGAGGTCGAGCGGGGAGCCCAGTTCGGCGACGATGGAGCGGGCGACGCGGGTGGCGGCGGTGATGGAGTCGGCGACCGGCAGCAGGACGGCGAACTCGTCACCGCCGAGCCGGGCCACCTCCGCGCCGCGCGGCAGCGCCCCGCGCACCCGGTCGGCGGTCTGGAGCAGCAGCCGGTCCCCGGCGAGATGACCGAGGGTGTCGTTGACCGAGCGGAAGCGGTCGAGGTCGATCAGCATCAGGGCGGTGCGGGCGCCGATGCGTTCGGCGTCGTCCAGCGCGGTCCAGATGCGCTCCAGCAGCCACTGGCGGTTGGGCAGGCCGGTGAGGGGGTCGCGCAGTTGCTCCTCGGCGCGGGCGCGGGCCATCCACAGGGTGGAGTCGAAGGCGATCAGGGGGATGGCGAACAGCGGCAGCAGGATCGGCTTGGCGATGGCGATGACGCAGATCAGCGGGGCGATCCCGAGCAGGGCGAGGGCGAGGAGCCCCTGTCGGACCAGGGTGGTGCGGGCGACGGTGGGGAGCCTCCCGGCGCCCTGCGCGTTCAGGTACCAGAGCAGGGCGCGGGTGACGGCGAGGTAGGCGAGCGCCACCAGGATCACATCGGTGGCGGTGTACGGGGTCCAGGTCTCCGGCAGCCAGGGCCGCTCCACCGAGGGCACGGGGCCGAAGAAGGACCGCAGCAGGGCGGCGGCGCCGATGCCGAGGATGTCGACCGCGCCGACCAGGACGCCCTGCCGCCAGCGGTGGCGCCGGGCTATGCCGACCAGGACGACGACGGTGAGGCTGACCATGCCGGCCGGGAGCCAGCCGTAGAGCAGCAGGACGGCGAGGGTGAGGGCGGCGCCGGAGCCGGTGCCGCCGCTCCAGCGGGCGCGGCCGAGCAGCACCAGGTGGCCGACGACGATGCCGGTGAGCAGCGCCAGCGACCAGCCGACCGCGCCGGACGGGAACAGCGCGTGCCGGCTGCTGAAGGCGTGGTAGAAACCGGCGCCGAGGACGAAGGCCGCGGCGGCGACGACGGCCGCCGGGAGCGCGGGCCAGGTGTGCCGCTCGGCGTCGGGGTCGCCGTGGGCGGGCGGGCCGGTGTGGAGCACGGGTGGCCGGACGGTGACCGGCGCGTCCGCCGGGGGCCGCGCCGTCGCGCGCGCCGGTGCGCCCGCCCGGCCCGGCGCCGTACGGCTCTCCCGCCAGGCGCCGGCCAGTCGGCGCAGCCGTGAGTCCGGGGCGGCGCTCTCGGTCGGTTCCATTCCCGTCCCTCTCACGGCCGGCGGTGCCCGTGCCAGGCGGCCCGCTGCCCGGCTTCCACCCGGGCACCGCGTCGGAAAGCCCTCTCCCCGGCTCCTGAACAGCACGGGGCCTGCCCCGGCCGCGGCTTGGCACGGCAGGCGCACCTCTCAACAGTAGGCCGCTGAGGGCTTCCACGGGCAGCGGTCGACGACGGTTGCCCGAATGCGCCCCGGCCACCCGTATGCGTCGGATATGCGCCGAACGGGTGGCCTTCGACCGCCATTTCACCCCCGGCGGGCGTGGCACGCTGGACTCAGCCGGTCGGTTCCTCGACCGGAAGCGCTGCTTCCGTCGCCGCCTCGGGACCCTGTTCGAGCAGCACGGTGAAGCCGTCCTCGTCCAGCACCGGCACCTTCAACTGCATCGCCTTGTCGTACTTCGACCCCGGATTGTCACCTACGACCACAAAAGCTGTCTTCTTCGAAACCGAGCCGGTCACCTTTGCTCCACGCCGCTGGAGTTCCTCCTTGGCGCCGTCCCGGGTGAAGTGCTCCAGCGTGCCCGTGACGACGACGGTGAGGCCCTCCAGGGGGCGCGGCCCCTCGTCCTCGGCGGAGCGCTCGTCCGCCATCCGGACGCCCGCGGCCCGCCACTTGCGCAGGATCTCCTGGTGCCAGTCCTCGGCGAACCATTCCTTGAGCGAGGCGGCGATGATGGCGCCGACCCCCTCCGTGGCCGCCAGCTCCTCCTCGCTCGCCTGCTCGATCCGCTCGATCGAGCCGAACTCCCGCGCGAGCGCCTGCGCGGCGACCGGGCCGACATGCCGGATCGACAGCCCGGTCAGGAAGCGGGCCAGCGGACGGTCCTTGGCCGCCGCGATGTTGGCCAGCATCGCGACCGCGTTCTTCTTCGCTTCGCCCTCCTGGTTGGCGAAGACCGTGGCGATCTTCTCCTCGCCGGTCTTCGGGTCCCGCTTGGGCAGCCCGCTGTCCTGGTCCAGGACGTACGCCCTGATGGGCAGCAACTGCTCCACGGTCAGGTCGAACAGATCGCCCTCGTCGGCGAGGGGCGGCTCGCCCGGCTCCAGAGGCTTGGTGAGGGCGGCGGCGGCCACATAGCCGAAGTGCTCGATGTCCAGCGCCTTGCGGCCCGCGAGATAGAACAGCCGCTCCCGCAACTGGGCCGGGCACCCGCGCGCGTTGGGGCAGCGCAGATCGACATCGCCCTCCTTCATCGGCCTGAGCGGCGTACCGCACTCGGGGCACTCGGCGGGCATCTCGAACGGCTTCTCGCTGCCGTCCCGCAGATCGGCGACCGGGCCGAGGATCTCCGGGATGACGTCACCGGCCTTGCGCAGCACCACCGTGTCCCCGATGAGGACGCCCTTGGCCTTGACCACGTCCTGGTTGTGCAGGGTGGCGAACTCCACCTCCGAACCGGCCACCGTCACCGGCTCCACCTGCGCGTACGGGGTGACCCGGCCGGTGCGGCCGACGCCCACCCGGATGTTGACCAGCTTGGTGTTGACCTCCTCCGGCGCGTACTTGTAGGCGATGGCCCAGCGCGGCGCGCGGGCCGTGGAGCCCAGTCGGCCCTGGAGGCGGATCTCGTCCAGCTTGACGACGACCCCGTCGATCTCGTGCTCCACCGAGTGGCGGTTCTCGCCGTAGTGGGCGATGAACTTCCGTACGCCGTCCAGGTCGTCGACCACCCGGTTGTGCGGGGAGGTGGGCAGGCCCCAGGTCTTGAGCAGGCCGTACGCCTCCGAGAGCCGGGCCATGCCGTCGAAGCCGGAGAGCGCGCCGATGCCGTGCACCACCATGTGCAGGGGGCGGGTGGCGGTGACCCGCGGGTCCTTCTGGCGCAGCGAACCGGCCGCCGCGTTGCGCGGGTTGGCGAACGGCTTGTCACCGGCCTCGACCAGCCGGGCGTTGAGCGCCTCGAACTCGTCCATCGGGAAGTAGACCTCGCCGCGGATCTCCACCACGTCCGGCACCCGGTCGCCGTGCAGCCGGTCCGGGATCTCGGCGATCGTGCGCACATTGGGCGTGATGTCCTCGCCCGTGCGGCCGTCGCCGCGGGTGGCGGCGCGGGTGAGACGGCCCTGCTCATAGGTGAGGTTGACGGCGAGGCCGTCGACCTTCAGCTCGCACAGGAAGTGGTACTCCTGCTCGCCCAGCTCGCGCGCGATGCGGTCCGCCCAGGCGGCCAGCTCCTCGTCGTTGAACGTGTTGTCCAGCGACAGCATCCGCTCGCGGTGCTCGACCGCCGTGAACTCCGTCTCGTAGGACCCGGCGACCTTCTGGGTCGGCGAGTCGGGCGTGCGCAGCTCGGGGTACTGGTCCTCCAGCGCCTCCAGGGACTTCAGGAGCCGGTCGAACTCCGCGTCGCTGACGATCGGGGCGTCCTTCACGTAGTACCGGAAGCGGTGCTCCTCGACCTGCTCCGCGAGCCTGGCGTGCTTCTCGCGTGCCTCGGCGGGCACCGCCGTCGTCTCCGCTTGCTTGTCGCCGGCCACCGTGTCGTCCTCCCGTTACTCTGGGTTGTCCGCGAGGGATCTCGCCGCCCGGACGCAGTGGGCGAGGGCCTTGCGGGCGTAGTCGGGCGAAGCGCCCGCGAGACCGCACGCCGGGGTGATCGTGACGGCGTCCGCGAGCAGGCCCGGATGCAGCCCCAGCCTGCGCCACAGCGTCCTGACACCCATGACGCTACCGGCAGGGTCTGACAATGGGCCGTCCGTGCCCGGCACGACACCCGTGAACAGCCGCGTCCCGGCCTCCACCGCCTCCCCGATCGCCTCGTCGTCACGCTCGGTGAGCAGGCTGAAGTCGAAGGAAATCCCCTGCGCCCCGGCCCTGCGGAGCAGCCCGAAGGGCACGTCGGGCGCGCAGGAGTGCACGATCACCGGCCCTTCCCCATGGACGCCGATGACATCCCGCAGCGTCCCCTCCACCACCTGGCGGTCCACCGCCCGGTGGGTCCGGTAGCCGCTGGCGCTCTTCACCTGCCCGCGCAGTACGGCGGTGAGGGACGGCTCGTCGAGCTGGAGCACGAGCCGGGCCCCGGGGATACGGCGGCGCAGTTCCGCGAGATGCAGGCGCAGGCCCTCGGCGAGGGAGGCGGCGAGGTCGCGGCAGGCGCCCGGGTCGGAGAGCGCGACCTCGCCGCCCCGCAATTCCAGCGCGGCGGCGAGGGTCCAGGGGCCGACCGCCTGGACCTTGAGCGGGCCGGTGTGCTCCTGGGTGAACTCCTCCAGCGCGTCGAGATCCTCGCCGAGCCAGGAGCGGGCCCTGCGGGTGTCCCGGCCGGGCCGGTCCCCGATCCGCCAGCCGCTGGGCTCCACGCGCGCGTACAGCTCGACCAGGAGCCCGGCGGTACGGCCGATCATGTCGGCGCCGGGGCCCCGGGCGGGCAGCTCGGCGAGATACGGAAAGTCCTCGAAGGTCCCGGTGACGGTCCTGGCCGTCTCCCTGGCGTCGCCTCCCGGCATGGACCCGACGCCGGTTGCTCCGCCGAAGCGGGGGGTGTTCTCACTCACCCCCGAAGGGTACGTACCCGGCGCCCCTGTGACCGCCCTGGGGGCTCCGCCCCCAGACCCCCGTGACCTATGCCCACCCAGCCACCCGTCTCGGTACGTGAAAAGGGGAACGCCCAAAACGCCGCCCCCTACCGCCCCGGCCTGATCGTCACATCGTTCAGCTCCGCGTCCCTGGGCAGATCCAGCGCCGTCACGATCGTCGTCGCCACCGACTCGGGGTCGATCCACAGCGACGGGTCGTAGTCCTTGCCCTCCTGCTGGTGGGTGCGGACCTGCATGGGCGTCGCCGTGCGCCCCGGGTAGACGGAGGTGACCCGGACCCCATTCCCGTGCTCCTCGTGCCGCAGGGAGTCGGCGAGGGCCTTGAGGCCGTGCTTGGAGGCGGCGTACGCCGACCAGTCGGCGCTGGCCCGCAGTCCCGCACCCGAGTTCACGAACAGGACGTGCCCGCGCGCGGCCCGGAGCTGGGGCAGGAAGAGACGGGTCAGCTCGGCGGGGGCGATCAGATTGACGTCGAGCTGGTGGCGCCAGGTCTTGGGGGTGAGGTCGCCGACCGCCCCGAGGTCGATGACCCCGGCGATGTGGAGGAGGGAGTCGACCCGGTCGGGGAGGCTCTGGTGGGACAGCGCCCAGGAGAGCCGTCCGGGGTCGGCGAGGTCGCCGACCAGGGTGCGGGCGCCCGGGAACCGCGCCGCCAGCTCCTTCGCGCGGCCCGCGTCCCGCGCGTGGAGCACGATCCCGTCCCCGCGCGCGTGGAGCCTGGCGGCGACGGCCGCGCCGATACCGGAACCGGCCCCGGTGATCACATGTGTAGCCATGCCGCCATGCTCGCACCACACCGGCGAACGGTCGTCAGACGGCCCCCTGGGTCCCTTCCAGATACGCCAGCGCCCCCACCGGCTCCTCCGCGAAGAACACCAGGCTGCTCAGCGGAACCGGCAGGAAACCTTCCTCCTCCATCCGCCGGAACTGCTCCTTCAGCCCGTCGTAGAAGCCCGCGGTGTTCAAGAGCACCACCGGCTTGTCGGTGTGCCCGTGCTTCTTCAGTTCCAGGATCTCGGTGGCCTCGTCGAGGGTGCCGGTGCCGCCGACCATGACGACGACCGCGTCGGCCTTCTCCAGGAGCAGCCTCTTGCGTTCGGCGAGGTCCCGGGTGATCACCATCTCGTCCGCCCCGGGCCGTGCCTTCGCCGCCAGGAACTCCACCGAGACGCCCACCAGGCGCCCGCCCGTCTCCTGGACCCCGTCCGCGACGACCTTCATCAGTCCGGTGTCCGAGCCGCCCCAGACGAGGGTGTGCCCGCCCTTGCCCATCAGTTCCGCGAACTCGCGCGCGGGGCGGGTGTAGCGGTCGGCGAGATCGTTGGCGGAGAGGAAGACACAGATACGCATGAGGACCACCGTACGGGGGTGTGCCGGGGAAGAACCCGGGGCCGGTACGCGCTGACGCCTTCATGACTGCTGACGGACACACGATCACCATCGAAGCGAGCCCCGACCGCGTGCGCGCGGTCCACGACGGCCAGGTGCTGGCCGAGAGCGACCGGGCCCTCGTCCTGCGCGAGACCGGCTGTCCCCCGCGCTACTACCTCCCGGCCGAGGACGTCCGCCTGGACCTCCTCACCCCGTCCGGGACCCACACCTACTGCCCCTTCAAGGGCACGGCGTCCTACTGGTCCCTGCCGGACGCCGCCGACCTGGTGTGGGGGTATCCGGAGCCCAAGGAGGGCGTGGCGCCGATCAAGGACCATCTGTGCTTCTACCAGGTCGAGGTGGACCCGGCAGAGTAGGCCGCCACCAGGGCGGCGTCAGACCGCCGCAGCCGCCGTCGCCCGCGTCGTCGTCGCGATCGTCGCCGAGCCGACCACCCGGGTGCCGTCGTACAGGACGATCGCCTGGCCGGGGGCCACCCCCCGGACCGGATCCGTGAAGCGGACGTGCAGGTCGCCGTCGGCCGCCACCTCCGCCATGACCTCCGTCTCGCCGCCGTGGGCGCGGAGCTGGGCGGTGTAGGCGCCGGGGCCGGTGGGGGCCGTG
This sequence comes from Streptomyces sp. NPDC093252, assembly GCF_040683675.1. NCBI lineage: Bacteria > Bacillati > Actinomycetota > Actinomycetes > Kitasatosporales > Streptomycetaceae > Streptomyces > Streptomyces sp. NPDC093252. The sequence goes on from NZ_JBFBEM010000011.1 coordinate 293,083, forward strand.
CCGCACCAGCGGGGGCGGATCGCGGTGAGGGCAGTGACGTCGAGGGCGGCGGCGGGGCCGACCGTCACCGTGTTGTCGACCGGGGAGATGTCCAGGACGTAGCGGGGCTTGCCGTCGGGGGCCGGGGTGCCGATGCGCAGGCCCTTGCGCTGGCCGATGGTGAAGCCGTAGGCGCCCTCGTGGGTGCCCAGGCGGGTGCCGGACTCGTCCACGATGGCGCCCTCGGCGGTGCCCAGGCGGCGGGCCAGGAAGCCCTGGGTGTCGCCGTCGGCGATGAAGCAGATGTCGTGCGAGTCGGGCTTCTTGGCGACGGCCAGGCCCCGCCGCTCGGCCTCCGCGCGGATCTCGTCCTTGGTGGTGAGGGTGTCGCCGAGCGGGAACAGGGCGTGCGCGAGCTGCCGCTCGTCCAGCACCCCGAGGACGTACGACTGGTCCTTGGCCATGTCGGAGGCGCGGTGCAGTTCGCGGGAGCCGTCCGCGAGGGTGACGACCTTGGCGTAGTGGCCGGTGCACACCGCGTCGAAGCCGAGCGCGAGGGCCTTGTCCAGCAGCGCGGCGAACTTGATCTTCTCGTTGCAGCGCAGGCAGGGGTTCGGGGTGCGGCCCGCCTCGTACTCGGCGACGAAGTCCTCCACCACGTCCTCGCGGAAGCGGTCGGCGAGGTCCCAGACGTAGAAGGGGATGCCGATGACATCGGCCGCGCGGCGGGCGTCGCGGGAGTCCTCGATGGTGCAGCAGCCGCGCGCGCCCGTGCGGAACGATTGCGGGTTCGCGGAGAGGGCCAGGTGGACGCCGGTCACGTCGTGGCCCGCTTCGGCGGCCCGGGCGGCGGCGACGGCGGAATCGACCCCGCCGGACATGGCGGCGAGGACGCGGAGGGGACGGGTGCGCTGCGGGGTGTCAGTCATAGCCCCTCCAGGGTAAGGGCGGCCGGGAACCTGGGCCCGCGAGTATCCGTTCTCGATCACATGGAGGAGACGAAGGGGTCCGGTTCGGGATCGCGGATCGGGCGGCGGGCGCTGATCGGGGGCGGTGTGGCCGCGGTCGTCGGCGCGGGCGCCTGGGCGGCGCACGACCGGTTGTCGCGGCTGTGGTGGCAGGTGCCGGGGGTGGAGAAACCCCGGGTCGAGGGGGCGGTGGACTTCACGGGCGCGAGCTGGGTGGCGGCGTCCTCGGCGAACTGGCGCCGGGCGGACCGCCCCGCCGACTTCACGGTGGACATGGTGATCGTCCATGTCACCCAGGGCAGTTTCGACAGCGCGGTACGGGTCTTCCAGGACCCGGGGCACGGCGCGGCGGCCCATTACATCGTGGGGCAGGACGGGGCGATCACCCAGATGATCCGCGAGCTGGACGTGGCCTACCACGCGGGCAACCGGGACTACAACGAACGCAGTGTGGGCATCGAGCACGCGGGTTTCGTGGACCGCCCGGAGGACTTCACGGACGCGATGTACGAGGCGTCGGCGCGGCTGACGGCCGGGATATGCACGCGGTACGGCATACCCGTCGACCGGGAGCACATACTCGGCCATGTCGAGGTCCCGGGCACGGACCACACGGACCCGGGTCCGCACTGGGACTGGGACCGCTATCTGGGGCTGGTGCGCAACGCCGCCACGGCGAGCGTCACCCCCGCACCGAGCCCGAGTCCGTAGCGGCCGGCGGCCCGGCGGGGTTCAGCTCAGCCCGGCCGCCCGTGCCCGCTCCACCGCCGGGCCGATCGCCTTGGCGACCGCCTCGACGTCCGCCCCGGTGGAGGTGTGCCCCAGGGAGAAGCGCAGGGTGCCCCGGGCGAGGTCGGGATCGACGCCGGTCGCCAGCAGGACATGGCTCGGCTGGGCCACCCCGGCCGTGCAGGCGGAGCCGGTGGAGCACTCGATGCCCTGGGCGTCGAGGAGCAGGAGGAGGGAGTCGCCCTCGCAGCCGGGGAAGGTGAAGTGGGCGTTGGCCGGAAGTCGCCCCCCGGGTGCCGGGTCGCCGCCGAGGATCGCGTCCGGCACCGCCGTGCGCACGGCGTCGGCCAACCGGTCCCGCAGCGCCCCGATCTCCCGCCCGAACCACTCCCGCCGCTCGGCGGCGAGCCGTCCCGCGACGGCGAAGGAGGCGATGGCCGGCACATCCAGCGTCCCGGACCGCACATGCCGCTCCTGCCCACCCCCGTGCAGCACGGGTACGAGGCTGTACTCCCGGCCGAGCAGCAGCGCCCCGATCCCGTACGGCCCGCCGATCTTGTGGCCGGAGACGGTCAGCGCGGCGAGCCCGGAGGCCCCGAAGTCGACCGGCACCTGGCCGAACGCCTGGACGGCGTCGGAGTGCAGCGGGATCCCGAACTCGGCGGCGGCGTCGGCGAGTTCGCGGACCGCCATCACCGTACCGATCTCGTTGTTGGCCCACATCACCGTGGCGAGGGCGACATCGCCGGGGTCGCGGGCGATGGCCTCGCGCAGGGCGTCGGGGTGGACCCGGCCGAAGGAGTCGACGGGGAGGTACTCGACGGTGGCCCCCTCGTGCTCGCCGAGCCAGTGCACGGCGTCCAGCACGGCATGGTGCTCGACCGGGCTGGCCAGCACCCGGGTGCGGGCCGGGTCGGCGTCGCGGCGGGCCCAGTACAGGCCCTTCACGGCGAGGTTGTCGGCCTCGGTGCCGCCGGAGGTGAGGACGACCTCGCTGGGCCGGGCGCCGAGCGCCTCCGCGAGGCTCTCCCGGGCTTCCTCGACCGTGCGGCGGGCGGCGCGGCCGGACGCGTGGAGGGAGGAGGCGTTGCCCGTGATGCCCAGGTGGGCGGTGAGTGCCTCGGCCGCCTCCGGAAGCATCGGAGTCGTCGCGGCGTGGTCGAGATAAGCCATGGTGTGCCGATTCTACGGCGGACCGCCGGGCTCGTTCCCCGGGGGGACGGGCCGGGGGGACGAGCCGGGACGGCGGGGCCGGGTACCGCCGCCGTACCGCACGGCGAGGCGGCGCCGCCAAACGGTCGCCGACCGCGGCGATCAGCCCGTCCGCACCCGTGCCAACTGCCGTGACTGCGCGACCAGCCGGTCCGCCGTGTCCCAGATCTCGGCGTCCTCCTCCAGGAAACCCCCCGCCAGATTGCGGGTGGTGACGGAGACCCGGAGCGGGCCGGGGGCCGGGCGGCAGCGGACGTGGACGGTCAGTTCGACGGTGGGCACCCAGCCCTGGATGCCCATCTCGAACGCGGTCGGCGGAAGGGCGTCCACCGCCAGCAGGAGGGAGAGGGGGTCGGCGTCGCGGCCGTCGGCCAGGCCGAACCAGGCGCGCATCTCGCCCTTGCCGGAGGGCTGTCCGAGCGCCCAGCCCAGTGTGGCCGGGTCGAGTTTGATCATCAGGCGGTCGGTCATGGCGGAGTCGCCGGGCAGGGGTTCCGGGGCGTCCTCCGGCCCGAAGCACCCCTCGATCGGCGGGAGGGCGGGGGGCCGCGCGGAGGTGCGGATGTCCTCGGGGAGGGCGTCGAGATCGCCGTACGAGGCCAGGACCCGGATGCGTTCGGTCTCGCGGCCCTCGTCGTCGTACTGGAACAGGGACGCCTGGCCGGTGGAGAGGGTGCGGCCGGTGCGGACCACGTCCGTGCGGACCGTCGCCGGGCCGGGGTGCGAGGCGGTGAGGTAGTGCGCGGAGATGGTGAACGGGTCGGGGTGCGGCAGCGCGTCCCGGAGGGCGCGGCCGAGGACGGCCAGCAGATAGCCGCCGTTGACGGCACCGAGGATCGTCCAGCCGGGCGAGAGGTCGATGTCGTAGACGCCCTCGGAGCGGCGGGTCACCGCGGTGTCGCGGTCGAACTCGCTGTCGCCGATGACCGCCTGGGATGCCTGAGCCATGGCGGTACGGTACAGGAATGAGATACTAAGCGGTAGCTTTTAGCGGCCGGTCCCCTGGAGGGTTCACGCCCCCTCCCCCTCCCGTACCGTCGACCGCCGGTTCCACGCCCTCGGGGCCCGCCAGTGGTAGCGCATCGCCAGCAGGCGCAGCACGAAGGCGGTGAGGGCCGCGAGGCCGCTGGTCAGGGGGGTGAGGGCGTCGTAGCGGATGCAGAGCACGACCAGGACGGCGCCGACGATGGCGGGGACGGCGTAGAGGTCGCGGTCCCAGCGGAGCAGGGACGGGACCTCGTTGGCCAGCACGTCCCGCAGTACGCCGCCGCCCACGGCGGTCGCCAGGCCGAGGGCCGCCGCCGCGTGCAGCCCGAGCCCGTACTCGTACGCCTTGATGGTGCCCGTCACGCAGAACAGGCCGAGGCCGGCCGCGTCGAAGACATTCACCCCGGTCTGGATCCGCTCCACCTGGGGGTGGAGGAAGATCACCAGCAGGGCGGCGAGGAGCGGGGTGAGGAAGTAGCCGAGGTCGGTGAAGGCGGCCGGGGGCACCGCGCCGATCACCACGTCCCGGAACAGCCCGCCGCCCAGCGCGGTGACCTCGGCGAGGACGGCGATGCCGAAGACGTCGAAGTTCTTGCGGACCGCCAGCAGGGCGCCGGAGATCGCGAAGACGAAGATGCCGATCAGGTCGAGCGTGTGCTGGACGGAAGGGCTGAAGAACGGTTCGAGCACCCTGACATTCTGACGCAAGACACACCCCCTGCCTTATGAAACAAGGCAGGGGGCGGGTGTCGCATGCGTCTCTTCTACTTGCCGCATGCGTCTCTTCTACTTTTCGCCGGACTCGCCCTCGGGAGAATCCTCGGCCACCGCGTTCGCCACCGCCGCGCTGGTCTCCGCCGACTCCGCCAGCACCTCGTCGGCGACCAGCTCGGCCGCCTCCTTGGCCACCGTCAGCAGCACGGTGTCCTGGGGGGCCTGGTCCTCGAAGTTCTCCGGGTGGTGGCAGGCCACCTGCTGGCCGGGGCGCAGCTCGATCAGCGGCGGCTCCTGGGCCTTGCAGATCTCCGTCGCCTTCCAGCACCGGGTGTGGAAGCGGCAGCCGCTCGGCGGGGAGATCGGCGAGGGGACGTCCCCGCGCAGCAGGATCCGCTCGCTCTTCGCGGACCGGCGGGACGGGTCCGGGATCGGCACCGCCGACATCAGGGCCTTGGTGTACGGGTGCATCGGCGTCTTGTAGAGCAGATCGCGGTCGGCCAGCTCCACGATCTTGCCGAGGTACATCACCGCGATCCGGTCCGAGACATGCCGGACGACGGAGAGGTCGTGGGCGATGATCACATAGGTCAGGCCCAGCTCGCTCTGGAGGTCGTCGAGGAGGTTGACGACCTGGGCCTGGATGGAGACGTCCAGCGCGGAGACCGGCTCGTCCGCCACCACCAGGCGGGGGTTCAGGGCGAGCGCGCGGGCGATGCCGATGCGCTGGCGCTGGCCGCCGGAGAACTCGTGCGGGTAGCGGTTGTAGTGCTCCGGGTTGAGCCCCACCACCGACAGCAGCCGCTGCACCTCCTTCTTGATCCCGCCCTCGGGCGTGACGCCCTGGAGCTTGAAGGGGGCGCCGATGATCGTGCCGATGGTGTGGCGGGGGTTCAGGGAGGAGTACGGGTCCTGGAAGATCATCTGGACATCGCGGCGCAGCGGGCGCATCCCGCTCACCCCGAGATGGGTGATGTCCCGGCCCTCGAACTCCACCGTGCCGGCCGTGGGCTCCAGCAGCCGGGTGATCAGCCGCCCCATGGTCGACTTGCCGCAGCCGGACTCGCCGACCACGCCGAGGGTCTCCCCGGCGCGCACCTCGAAGTCCAGCCCGTCGACCGCGCGGACCGCGCCGACCTGCCGCTTGAGCAGGCCCTTGCGGATCGGGAAGTGCTTCTGGAGCCCGCTCACCCGCAGCAGGACCTCGCCGGGGGCGGGGTCCTTCGTCAGGGTGGCGGTCCCCTCGGCGCTCTGCGCGGGGATGGTCACCTTCGTGCTCCCGGCCTTGCCGTCGTTTCCGTCTTTGGCGTCACTCACAGCTTGGGCGCAATCTCTTCGGTCCAGATCCGCTCGCGCTGCTCCGGGGACATATGGCAGGCGGCCCAGTGCCGGCTGCCGACCTCGGCCAGTTCCGGGCGGACCGTACGGGTCACATTGTCCTTGGGGACATCGGCGTAGGGACAGCGCGGGTTGAAGGCGCAGCCGGACGGGAGGTTGATCAGGGAGGGCGGGGAGCCCTTGACGGGCACCAGCCGTTCCTGCTGGTCGCGGTCGAGGCGGGGCATCGAGCCGAGCAGTCCCCAGGTGTAGGGGTGGCGGGGCTCGTAGAACACCTTCTCGGCCGGGCCGCGCTCCACGCACCGGCCGCCGTACATCACCAGCAGGTCGTCGGCGAGTTCGGCGACCACGCCCAGGTCGTGGGTGATGATGATGACCGCCGAGCCGAACTCCGTCTGGAGATCGCGGATCAGATCCAGGATCTGCGCCTGGACGGTGACGTCCAGGGCGGTGGTCGGCTCGTCCGCGATCAGCAGTTCGGGGTTGTTGACCAGCGACATCGCGATCATCGCGCGCTGGCGCATCCCGCCGGAGAACTCATGCGGATAGTTGTCGACGCGCTTGTCGGGCTGCGGGATGCCGACCCGGTCGAGCATCTCCACGGCCCGCCGCTTGGCGGTCTTCTTGTCGACGTCGTGATGGATCCGGTACGCCTCCACGATCTGCTGGCCGATCGTGTAGTACGGGTGCAGCGCGGACAGCGGGTCCTGGAAGATCATCGCCATCTCCCGGCCCCGCATCCGGCGGACCTGGTCGGCGGGGGCGGACAGCAGCTCGGTGCCGTTGACCCAGATCTCACCGGAGATCCGCGCCTTGCGCTTGCCGTACTGCCCGGCCGTGTGCAGGCCCATGATGCCGAGGCTGGTCACCGACTTGCCGGAGCCGGACTCGCCGACGATGCCGAGGGTCTTGCCCTTCTCCAACTGGAAGCTGAGCCCGTCGACGGACTTGACCAGGCCGTCGTCGGTCGGGAAGTGCACCTTGAGGTCGCGCACCTCCAGGAAGGCGCTCGGCGCCTTGGCGGCCACGGGCTCGCCCACCGCGGCTCCGGTCGTTCCGGTCCCGCCCGCCGCTCCGGTCGCTCCGGTCTTACTCAGGTCGGTCATGCGAGCCTCACTCGGGGATCGATCACGGCGTACAGGACGTCCACCACGAGGTTGGCGATGAGCACCGCGAGCGAGGTGATCAGGGTGACGCCGAGGATGATCGGCAGGTCCTGGTTCTTGATCGCGCCCAGCACGGCCTGGCCGAGGCCGGGCAGGCTGAAGGTGGTCTCGGTCAGGATCGCGCCGCCCATCAGGGCGCCGATGTCCATACCCAGCATGGTCAGGATCGGGGTCATCGTGGAGCGCATGGCGTGCTTGCGGATGACGACCGTCTCGCGCAGGCCCTTGGCGCGGGCCGTGCGGATGTAGTCCTCGCCGAGGATCTCCATCATGGTGGCCCGGGTGATCCGGGCGTACATGGCGGCGTACAGGAACGCCAGGGTGATCCACGGCAGGATCATGCCGCCGAACCAGCCGGTGAAACTCTCCTCGAAGGGCACGTACTGGGCGTCGATCCAGCCCAGTCCGTAGGAGAAGACCGCGAGGCTGAGCAGACCGGTGAAGTAGATCGGCAGGGAGACACCGGCGAGCGCGACGACCATCGCGCCGCGGTCCCACAGGGTGCCCCGCTTGAGCGCCGAGACCACACCGGCGGTGACGCCGATCAGCAGCCACAGCACCGCCGCGCCGACGGCCAGCGCCAGGGTGACCGGGAAGCGGTCGGTGAGGACCGGCCAGATCGCCTGCTCGCTGCGGAAGGAGTAGCCGAAGCAGGGCGCGGAGCAGTGCGTGACATCGCCGCCGGAGGCATAGGTGCGACCGGTGAAGATGCCCTTGAAGAACTCCCAGACCTGGACGTAGATGGGCTCGCTCAGGCCCAGCTTGGTCCGCACGGCCTCGACCGCGGCCGGGTCGGCCTGCTTGCCCACGAAGCTCGTGGCGATGTCCACGCCCGCCCACTTGGGGACGAGGAAGAAGATGCTGAAGACGACGACGATGACGACGACCAGCATCACAACGGCGGCGAACAGCCGCCTGATGAGATAAGTGAGCACAGCGCTCGGCCCGCGGCACGGACCGCGGACCACCCGAGATCATCAGATGGTCCGCGGTCCGGCCACGCCGGCCTTCACCTGCCTTTCGTGCCGTACGGCGGGTGTACCGGTTACTCCGCGGAGGCGGACGACTTCAGGCCGAGGTTGACGAAGTCGTACATCCCGCTGTAGCCGTCGGAGGTGTAGATGTTCGCCAGCCGGTCCGAGCGCCAGTTGATGAACTTCTCGAAGACGAAGGGCAGGTAGTAGCCGCCCTCCATGACCTTGTGGTTGATGTCCTGGGCGATCTGGGTCTTGCCCGCGTCGTCCAGGGTGTTGACGTAGTCGTCGAACAGGCCGTCGATGGCCGGGTCGTCGATCAGCGCGTAGTTGTTGTTGCCGCTCTCCAGGATGTAGCTGCTGTCCCACAGCGGCAGACCGAAGCCCTGCACGGACGGGAAGTCCGGGCCCCAGCCCATGATGATGATGCCGTAGCCCTTCTTCTCCACGTTGGAGGGGCTGCCGATGATGCCGGCGGTCTGGGAGCCGTCGTACTGGTCGATCTCGGCGTCGATGCCGATCTTCTTCAGGGACGCCTGGAGCGACTCGGCGGTGGCCACCTCGACCGGCTTGTTGTTGCGGACCGCGATGGTGGTCTTGAAGCCGTTGGGCTGGCCGCACTCGGCGAGCAGCTTCTTGGCCTCCTCGACATTGCCGCTCTTGTTGTCGGTGGCCAGCTTGTACGGGTCGTACGCCTGGCCCTCGGAGCCCGGCACCGACGGCGGGAGCATGTTCGTGCCGATGTCACCGCCGGCGATGGGGCCGCCGCGCGCGTTCTGGAGCGAGACATGGTCGGCGCCGTAGATGACGGCCTTGCGGCACGCCTCGTTGTCGAACGGCTTGACGCTCTGCGGGAAGACCGCGTAGCGGATGTAGCCGGAGACCGGGTTGTCCAGGTTGGCCTTGTGCTCCTTCAGGGCGGTGGTGCGGCCCTGCGGGGACATGCCGGTCTGGTTGAGGTCCAGGTCGAAGTCGCCGTTGATCAGACGGGCGTCCATGTCATTGGCGTTGGTGAAGAAGTTCACCGTGATCTTGTCCGGGTACGCCTTGCGCACCGGGTCGGACGCCTGGTCCCAGCTCGTGTTGCGGGTCAGCGTCAGCGACTTGCCGGGCTCGTAGGACTCGAACTTGTACGGGCCGGAGGAGAACGGCTTGAGGCCGTACTTGGACTTGGTGTCCATGTCCTGGCGGACCGGGGACGCCGAGGTCAGCGCCAGCATCTCCTCGAAGTCCGAGTTGGCCTTCGGCAGCTTGAAGACGATGGTCTTGTCGTCCGGCGTCTCGATGGCCTTCAGACCGAGCTTGTCGGCGGACTTGTCCTTGTAGGGGCCCGGGTACTCGCCCTCGGGGTCCAGGACGTCCTTGAGGTAGACGGGACCGCCGGCCAGCACGTCCTGCGCCCACTGGCGCTCGATGCCGTACTTCACGTCCTTGGACGTGATCGGCTTGCCGTCCTCCCAGGTGACACCGTCACGCAGGGTGTACGTGTAGGTCTTGCCGTCGTCGCTGACCTCGGCGACCGCGGTGGCGAGGTCCGGGGTGATCTCCGCGCCGGCCTTGCCGGGCTCCGTCTTGTTGGTGACGAGCTGGCGGGAGTAGTAGCGGGAGAAGTTCCACATGAAGCCGTAGTAGCCGCGGGTGGTGTCCCACGAGTCGGCGTCCTGGGCGGCGGCGAACTTCAGCGTGCCGCCCTTCTTGGCCTGCTCGGCCTGGGCGACCTTGTTGTTGGCCGCGTCGAAGCCGGCCGCGCCGTTCTTCGAGCCGCCGCCATCGTTGTCGTCGTTGCCACCGCCGCCGCCGCACGCCGCCGTGGCCAGCAGCGCGGCGACCACCGCGGCAGCGGCCATGGCCTTTTTGCGCCGCCCTGAGGTGCGTTGGGTAGTCACGATCTCGGATCCTCCGGATTTGATGAGAGACCCCGTGAAGATCCACGGGTCGCTTGGGGGTTCGGCCGCTCGGGACGGCGGTGTCAGCGGGAGCCCTTGGGGTCGAGCGCGTCGCGCACGCCGTCGCCGAAGAGGTTGAACGCCAGCACGGTGATGAAGATCGCCACGCCCGGGATCACCATGTACATGGGGTCCGAGTCGTAGTAGTCGATCGCGCTGGAGAGCATCTGTCCCCAGGAGGCCGTGGGCGGTTTGACGCCCACGCCCAGGAAGCTGAGCGCCGCCTCGGTGAGGATGTTGGTGGGGATCATCATCGTCGTGTACACGATGATCGGGGCGACGAGGTTGGGCAGCAGTTCCTTGAACAGGATGTAGAAGCGCCCGGCGCCCAGCGACCGGGCCGCCTCGACGTACTCCCGCTCGCGCAGGGAGAGCGTCTGGCCGCGCACCACACGTCCGATGTAGGGCCAGCCGAAGAAGCCGATGACCAGGATCATCACGAACAGCCGGACCCCGGTGCCGGTGAGGCCCAGCATCTCGTTCGGCATCACGGAGACCAGGGCGATGATGAACAGCAACTGCGGGAAGGCCAGCAGACCGTCCATCACCCGGCTGATGACCGAGTCGACCCAGCCGCCGAAGAAGCCCGCCAGGATGCCCAGCACGGTGCCGAGCACCACCGCGACCAGCGCGGACAGAAAGCCGACCAGCAGCGAGATCTGGGCGCCGTAGACGATCCGGGCGAAGATGTCGCGGCCGTTGACGGGTTCGACGCCGAGCCAGTGGTCGCCGCTGATGCCGCCCAGGGAGCCGGTCGGGGTGCCGAACAGCGGGTCGATCAGGTCCTCGTGGTGGGACTCGGGGTCCTGACCGGCGAGCGAGGTGATCACGGGGGCGAGCACGGCGACCAGGATGAGCAGGAGCACGAGGACACCGCCCGCGAGCGCGAGCCTGTCCCGCTTGAGACGCTCCCAGGCGATCCGGCCCAGGGACCGGCCCTGTACGGCCTTCGCGGCGCCGGGCGCCGTCGCTTCCTCGGCCGCGCTCGGGGCCGCCTCGGCGGTCGGCTCGTGGATTGGTGCCGTCATCTGGCAGGGACCCCTCTCAACCGGCGGTAGCCGGCCCGCACTTGCCGCGGTGGCGGCGTCTTCAGTCCGTCGTACACAGGGGGCACACACCTGGTCCACACCCCTGGAGCGGGAGTCTTCAACGCTTTGGCGATCTGTTGCCAGACTTGACGGTGAATGGATGCGTAACCGTGATGCTGTCCTGGGAGTTCCGTTATCCGGACAGCGGGTGGCGGCGGCAGGACAAGGATGAATCCAGACAAGTCAGCCGAACGCCCTTTAATCCACCCACTTCTACGCGCGGAGAGAGGGATCGGAACCGGGCGGCGGGGCGTGGCTGTCCAGAACGTGGGCAGCGGGGAGGGCGGGGGTGAAACGCGCGGGGGCGCGGGGGAAGGCGAGGGGAGGGTGGGGCGGGGGCGCTTGGTGGGGTTGTCCGGCGGGGACCCGGTGGGACTGGGGGGACTGGCGGGGACTGGCGGGGACTGGGGGGACTTGCGGGGATTGGCGGGGACTGGGGGCGGTGGGTCCCGGGTCGCTGTCCGGTGGCGGCCGGTCGGTGGTGCCGGGGTTGCTGCCGCCCGGGGGGGGGTGATGGGGGTCGGTGGCTGTGGGGCCGCCGTCCCGGGGTGACCGGTCAGTAGCTCCGGGGCGGAGGATAGCCGTAGCCGCCGCCGGGTACCTGGGCCGGGGCGGGAGCGGCGGCCGGGGCGTGTGCCTCCCGGTCGTAGAACGGCCGGGCGTTGGCCCGCATCCACATCGCCACCGGGCAGTACGCGTCGGACATCGCCACCGTGGACACCGGCAGCCCGTCCGGGCAGGCGCCGATCGACTGGTGCATCATCGCCCGCACCGCGTCCACCGCCGTCGGGGAGGTGTCGTACACCTCCAGGCCGATGGCGAGATACGGCGCTCCGAGCGCGGGCTGCACCCAGGCCCGGCGCAGGGAGCGCAGCGCGGGGGTGCGGTGGGCGTTCTGCGCGAGCAGCGCGTAGAACTGGGGGACCTCGACGGTGGGCTCGGTCAGCCGGAGCGGTCCGGCGGGCTGGCGGTCGAGGCCGAGGGCGATCCGGCGCAGATCGAGCCAGGGCACTCCGACGCCGCCGCCCGGGGAGTGCGGGTTGAGCCAGAGGCCGTAGTGGTCGGGGTAGAGGGTGCGGGCCACGTCGAGGGCGTCGACCACCTCGTAGGAGCGGTTCCAGCCGCTGGCCGACAGCTCCTGGGCGGAGGTGACGCAGGGGGCGTACGCGTAGCCCTCGACCTCCATGTTTCCGTACTGGGCGTCCGGGGAGCCGGCCTGGCCGTGCCAGAGCAGCATCCAGATCTGGCCCGCGGTGGGGGTGGCGAGGGCGTGCAGCAGCGCCTCGTAGGTGTCGTACCGACCCGGCGTCACCTGTCGCAGGGTGTGCTCGACCTGGCCGGTTGCGGCGGTGCCGCTCGCGCTCACTGTCTTCCCCGCCCCTTCGTGGGCTGCTTGCAACGCCCTTTTTTCGACCGTGACACTAGCTTACGTGCGACGCCGGATCCGGGGCCCGGCGCGCCCGCCGCGAGCCGGTCACGCGTCCCGCGTGTAGAACGGCCGCACCCGGTCCCGCATCCAGGTCCCCACCGGGTCCTGCGCCACGTCCAACAGGACGAGGTTGACCGGCCACTTGGGCGGGGCGCCGGTCACCGCCCGCTCCAGGGCGGCCAGCGGCAGCGCCCGGATGTCGCCGTCCCACCGGTCGAGTTCGACCCCGACGAACAGCGCCGGTTCGGCGGTCTCGACGGCGGCCAGGCAGCGACGGGCCGTCACCACCACCCCGAGGGCGGCGAACTCGGCGGACGCGGCGGCCAGGAAGTCCACCGGGTCGTCCTGCCAGTCCGGCTCGAACAGCCGCACCCGGCCGCCGCCGGCCGGCCCGTCCAGCGCGGTACGGCCCGCCCGGCACAGCTCGGCCACGGCGGGCGGCGGCAGCGGGATGCCCACGGTGCCGCCCGGGTTGAGCACGATCCCGGCCTGCGGGGGCAGCCCCCGGGCGAACTCGACGGCGGGCGCGATCGTGTACGACATATGCGCGCCGACGACCTGGCGGAACTGCTCCTCGGAGCTGAACACCGGGACGTAGACCTGGCCGTCGATCTCGGTGGTGGGCAGGTCCAGGGGGCCGCTGTCGGGCCCGCCGCCGTTGGGCAGCGGCACCCAGAGGAAGCTGCGGCCCAGCACCTCCACGATCCGCGGACCGGCCGACGGGACCCCGAGGGCGGCGGAGAGCACCTCCTCCAGCTCGTTGCCGGGCCAGCCACCGTGCGGGTGGGGGTGCGCCCCCACCGGGAAGTCCGCGGGAAGATCCGCCGGGAAGTCCATCTTGCTACCGCCTGCCGAGTACCACGTGCCACTGCCACTGCTCTTCGGGCTGGAAAGGCTAGCGCGTGAGGGTCCCTCCGGGGGTAACCGGGCGAGGGGGGCGAGGGCGCGGTGGGGGCGGTGGTGGTGCGGGGCGCGGTGGTCGTGCCCGGGGTGGTGCTGTGGCCGGCTGCCGCGCCCCGGCGCCGCGGCCCGGGTCGGGCCCCCGACCGAACCCCCGGCGTCCGGCGCCCCTCACCCCGGGGAACCCGGTGGTCCCGGTCCCCTACCCCGTGAACCCGATCCGGCGCAGTCGGTCCGCTGCGGCGCGGTCGAGGAGGACCGCCGAGCCGACGCCGGTCGGCAGGCGGTCCTTCTGGATGCGGTGGAGCAGGCGCGCCGCGACCCCCCGGTGGCGGCGGAAGGCGTAGCGGGAGACACCCCGGCCGCGCTCGCGCTGACCCTGGAGGGCCTGCTCGGGGGTGACGTCGAGAAGGAGGATGTGCAGCCGGCCGCCGCGCCGCCGGGCCTCGCGGGCCAGCCAGGCCCGCACCCACGCCTGGGTGCCGCAGTCGTGCACGACGACCCCCTCGCCCGTGCGCAGGGCCCGGTACAGCCCGGTGTAGTGGGCGATCCGGACCAGGGGGCGGTAGACGGTGTACGGGAGGAGGGCCGGGGCGCGCTGGTCCCAGCGGTCGCGGGTGTCCTGGGAGTCGATCCGCGCCGACTTCACCGTGCGCCGCATCAGGGTGGACTTGCCGCTGCCGGGCAGGCCGGTGACCACGACCAGGTCGCGGGGGCCGAAGAGGAGGGCGTGGGGGCTGCGGCCGGCCCGCTCGCGCAGGTCGCGGACGACGGGGGCGGGCAGCGGGGGGCATGCCTCCCGGGCCGGGGCGGGGGGCTGCCCGGGCAGTGCGGCGCCGGTGGTGGTCGCGTACGCCGTGGTCCTGTTCACCGTGATCGTCCTCCCCTGGGGCGGTTCACGAGGTTCCCTCCCCGTCGAGTGTAAAGAGAAGGTAATTCGCGGTGTCTCGTCATTCCGTCAGCGTGGCGCAACAAGCCTGCTACAGAGAGCTGTCGATCTCCGTGCCCACTGAGCATGCCCTGTCAAACCTGCCCATACGTCACCGATGCCCGAGCCGATCACCAAGCCGACGCCTGAGCCGATACCCGGGCCGACGCCCGGAGGGCCTCCCCCTGACGTGCCGGGCCGATGCGTGCAATGATGGCGGCGCCTGTGACAGGCCCTAACTGCATACCGGCCGCTTGAATCCGCGCGGGAGAGTCCCCGGTGATCACCGGGGCGCCGAAGGAGCAAGTCCCTCCCTTGAATCTCTCAGGCCCCGTACCGCGCGGGCGAGGCACATCTGAAAAGCGGGCCGCCGCCGCAGTGGCGCGGTGGCCCCACCCAAGGTGCAAGCCGTGATGATCAATGATCATGGCGAACCTCTCAGGTTCCGATGACAGATGGGGAGGACCGCCTCACCGTCCCCGTGACGGAGAGGACCGTCCCGCCGTCCTGCCGTGCCGTCATGCCTGGGAGACCGACCGATGAGCAGTGCCGCACCCGCACCCCGCCGTACCGCGCTCGATGCCCTGCATCGCTCGCTCGGGGCGACGATGACCGATTTCGCGGGCTGGGACATGCCGCTGCGCTACGGCTCCGAGCGGGACGAGCACGTCGCCGTCCGCACCCGGGCCGGGCTCTTCGACCTCTCCCACATGGGCGAGATCACCGTCACCGGCCCCGGGGCCGCCGCCCTGCTGAACTTCGCCCTGGTCGGCAATATCGCCGCCGTCGGCACCGGCCGCGCCCGCTACACCATGATCTGCCGGGCCGACGGCGGCATCCTGGACGACCTGATCGTGTACCGGCTCGCGGAGACCGAGTACCTGGTGGTCGCCAACGCCTCCAACGCCCAGGTCGTGCTGGACGCCCTCACCGAGCGGGCGGACGGCTTCGACGCCGAGGTCCGCGACGACCGGGACGCCTACGCGCTGCTCGCCGTCCAGGGCCCCGAGTCCCCCGGCATCCTGAAGTCCCTCACCGACGCCGACCTCGACGGCCTGAAGTACTACGCCGGGCTCCCCGGCACGGTCGCGGGCGTCCCCGCGCTGATCGCCCGCACCGGCTACACCGGCGAGGACGGCTTCGAGCTGTTCGCGCAGCCGGAGGACGCGGTCGTGCTGTGGGAGGCGCTGACCGAGGCCGGGGCCGCCGCCGGGCTCGTCCCGTGCGGGCTGTCCTGCCGGGACACCCTGCGCCTGGAGGCGGGCATGCCGCTGTACGGGCACGAGCTGACCGCGGACCTCACGCCCTTCGACGCCGGGCTCGGCCGGGTGGTGAAGTTCGACAAGGACGGCGACTTCGTCGGGCGGGCGGCGCTCGCCGACGCGGCGGAGCGGGCCGAGACCGACCCGCCCCGGGTGCTGGTCGGCCTGGTCGCCGAGGGCCGCCGGGTGCCGCGCGCCGGGTACCCGGTGGTCACGGACGGCCGGGTGATCGGCGAGGTCACCTCCGGCGCCCCCTCCCCCACCCTGGGCCGCCCGATCGCCATGGCGTACGTCGACGCGGCGCACTCCGCGCCGGGCACCGCCGGGGTCGGCGTCGACATCCGCGGCAGCCACGAGCCGTACGAGGTCGTGGCCCTGCCGTTCTACAAGCGCCGGAAGTAGCGCCGAAGCAGCGCTGGACGCTGCGACGGAAACACCGACGGAAACACCGACGGAAACACCGACGGAAACACCGACGGAAACTGCGCCCGCCGCACCCCCGGGTGCCACCGGCACTCCCCCCCGCCCCCGCCCCTCACCAGCCATCCCCGTACAGGAGAATTCAGGCCATGAGCAACCCCCAGGAACTGCGGTACAGCAAGGAACACGAGTGGCTGTCGGCCACCGACGAGAACGGTGTGGCCACGGTCGGCATCACCGAGTTCGCCGCGAACGCGCTCGGCGATGTCGTCTACGCCCAGCTCCCGGAGGCCGGGGCCGCGGTCACCGCCGGGGAGACCTGTGGCGAACTGGAGTCCACGAAGTCCGTCTCCGACCTCTACTCCCCGGTCACCGGCGAGGTCGTGGAGTCCAACCAGGACGTGGTGGACGACCCGGCGCTGGTGAACTCGGCCCCCTTCGAGGGCGGCTGGCTGTTCAAGGTGAGGATCGCCGACGAGCCGGCCGAGCTGCTCTCCGCCGACGAGTACACCGCCTTCTCGGCCGGCTGAGGGGACCCCCACCGATGACTGCCCAGGACTCCCTGAACACCCCCCTGCACGACCTCGACCCCGAGGTCGCCGCCGCCGTCGACGCCGAGCTGCGCCGCCAGCAGTCCACGCTGGAGATGATCGCCTCCGAGAACTTCGCGCCGGTCGCGGTGATGGAGGCGCAGGGCTCGGTGCTGACCAACAAGTACGCCGAGGGCTACCCCGGCCGCCGCTACTACGGCGGCTGCGAGTACGTCGATGTCACCGAGCAGCTCGCCATCGACCGGGTGAAGGAGCTGTTCGGCGCCGAGTACGCCAATGTCCAGCCGCACTCCGGGGCCTCCGCCAACCAGGCCGCGCTGTTCGCCCTCGCCCAGCCCGGGGACACCATCCTCGGCCTGGACCTGGCACACGGCGGGCACCTCACCCACGGCATGCGGCTGAACTTCTCCGGCAAGCAGTTCGAGGTCGTCGCCTACCACGTCGACGCCGCCGGGCTGGTCGACATGGCCGAGGTGGAGCGGCTCGCCAAGGAGCACCGGCCGAAGGTGATCATCGCGGGCTGGTCGGCGTACCCGCGCCGGCTCGACTTCGCCGCGTTCCGGCGGATCGCCGACGAGGTCGGGGCGTACCTCTGGGTCGACATGGCGCACTTCGCGGGGCTGGTCGCGGCGGGGCTGCACGACAACCCGGTGCCGTACGCGGATGTCGTCACCTCCACCACCCACAAGACGCTGGGCGGGCCGCGCGGCGGGATCATCCTGGCCCGGTCGAAGGAGTTCGCGAAGAAGCTGAACTCGGCGGTCTTCCCCGGTTTCCAGGGCGGCCCGCTGGAGCATGTGATCGCGGCCAAGGCGGTCTCCTTCAAGGTCGCCGCGAGCGAGGAGTTCAAGGAGCGCCAGCGGCGTACGGTGGAGGGGGCGCGGCTGCTCGCCGAGCGGCTGACCGCCGAGGACGCCCGCGCGGCCGGGGTGGCCGTGGCGACCGGCGGCACGGATGTGCACCTCGTCCTGGTGGATCTGCGCGCCTCCGAGCTGGACGGACAGCAGGCCGAGGACCGGCTCCACGAGATCGGCATCACGGTCAACCGCAACGCCGTCCCCAACGACCCGCGTCCGCCGATGGTGACCTCGGGGCTGCGGATCGGTACCCCGGCGCTGGCCACCCGCGGCTTCACGGCGGAGGACTTCGCCGAGGTCGCGGATGTCATCGCCGAGGCGCTCAAGGCGCCCGATCCCTTCGGGGAGGCCGACGCGGCGGCGCTGCGGGCCCGGGTCACGGCCCTGGCCGCGAAGCACCCGCTGTACCCGACGCTCACCCCGTAGTTCGTGCAGTTCGTGCAGTTCCTGTAGTTCCTGTAGTTCCTGTAGTTCCCCGGCGGGGGCATCCGAGGATGTGTGCCCCCGCCCGCTCTGGAGGTTGTTCCCGTGGCCATCTCGGTCTTCGACCTGTTCTCGGTCGGTATCGGCCCGTCCAGCTCGCACACGGTCGGCCCGATGCGGGCGGCGGGCCTGTTCGCGCGCCGACTGCGCAACGAGGACCTGCTGCCCGCCGTCGCCTCCGTCCGCTGCGAGCTGTACGGCTCGCTGGGCGCGACCGGCCACGGCCACGGCACCCCGAAGGCGGTGCTGCTCGGTCTGGAGGGCGACTCGCCGCGCACGGTGGACGTGGAGAAGGCGGACGACCGGGTGGAGGAGATCAGGGCGACCGGGCGGCTGAGCCTGCTCGGCGAGCGGGAGATCCCCTTCGCCTTCGACACCGACCTCAAGCTCCACCGCCGCAAGGCCCTCCCCTACCACGCCAACGGCATGACCCTGTGGGCGTACGGGCCGGACGGCACCGAACTCCTCTCCAAGACGTACTACTCGGTCGGCGGCGGGTTCGTGGTCGACGAGGACGCGGTGGGCGCCGACCGGATCAAGCTGGACGACACGGTCCTGAAGCACCCCTTCCGCACCGGTGACGAGCTGCTGCGGCTCACCCGGGAGACGGGTCTGTCGATCTCCGCGCTGATGCTGGAGAACGAGCGGGCCTGGCGCAGCGAGGCGGAGATCCGCGAGGGGCTGCTGGACATCTGGGGGGTGATGCGGGCCTGTGTCACCCGGGGCATGTCCCGTGAGGGCATCCTGCCGGGCGGTCTGAAGGTCCGCCGCCGGGCCGCGACCACCGCGCGCAAGCTCCGCTCCGAGGGCGACCCGCAGGCCCTCGCCATGGAGTGGATCACGCTCTACGCGATGGCCGTGAACGAGGAGAACGCGGCCGGCGGCCGGGTGGTGACCGCCCCGACCAACGGGGCCGCGGGCATCATCCCGGCGGTCCTGCACTACTACCTCAACTTCGTGCCGGGCGCGGACGACGACGGCGTGGTCCGCTTCCTCCTCGCCGCGGGCGCGATCGGCATGCTCTTCAAGGAGAACGCCTCCATCTCCGGCGCCGAGGTCGGCTGCCAGGGCGAGGTCGGCTCGGCCTGCTCGATGGCGGCGGGCGCGCTGGCCGAGGTGCTGGGCGGCTCCCCGGAGCAGGTGGAGAACGCGGCGGAGATCGGCATGGAGCACAATCTCGGCCTGACCTGCGACCCCGTCGGCGGCCTCGTCCAGATCCCGTGCATCGAGCGCAACGGCATGGCCGCGGTGAAGGCGGTCACGGCCGCCCGGATGGCGATGCGCGGCGACGGCAGTCACAAGGTGTCCCTGGACAAGGTCATCAAGACCATGAAGGACACCGGCGCCGATATGTCGGTGAAGTACAAGGAGACGGCGCGCGGTGGGCTCGCGGTGAACATCATCGAGTGCTGACGCGCGCCCCGCGTCAGCGCCGACGATCGTGGGCATGGGCCCTCCAGCAGACCTCGGTACCCCAACTCCCCCTTCCCCCCCACGCACCCTTCCGGGAGTCCCCTTGCTCAACGGCATCGACGTCAGTTCCCACCAGTCGTCGACCTACGACACCGATGGGCTGTCCTTCGTCTTCATCAAGGCGACGGAGGGCCGCAGCTTCACCAATCCGAAGCTCATCGACCAGACCAAGCACGGCCGGGACGCCGGGCTGGTCGTCGGCTTCTATCACTTCCTGTGGCCGGGCAACCTCACCGCCCAGGCCGAGTACTTCGTCGCCCAGGCCCCCGACAAGCCCGGCGACCTCCTCGCCGTCGACTGGGAGACCACCGGCGCGGGCACCTACGCCTCGAACGCGGAGAAGGACAGCTTCCTCAAGAAGGTGAAGGAACTCCGCCCGGACAACCGGGTGGTCCTGTACTGCAACCGCAACTTCTGGCTCACCATCGACACCACCTCCTACGCGGGCGACGGTCTCTGGATCGCCGACTACGTCACGGCGGGCGAGCCCCGGATCACGGCGAAGTGGCGCTTCCATCAGTACACGGACACCCCGCTGGACCAGAACGTCGGGGACTTCGCGTCCATGGCCGCCCTCAAGGAGTGGGCGGGCGGCGCCTGAGGAGAGGGAGGGAGGGAGGAGGCTGTTGGGCCTCTCCCCTCCCTCGCCCGCCTCACTTGTTCAGGTGCGCCCAGAACTCGTCGAACGACAGCAGCTTGTCGCCGTTGAGGTCGCGGCTCGCGATGATCGCCTCGGCCACCGCCTCGGTGACATTCCAGTCGCCCCCCTGCGCGAGAGCGGTCTTGAACTCCGCCGCGGTGATCTGTCCGTCACCGTCGGTGTCGATCCGCTCGAACTCCTTGCGCGCCGCCTCGATGTCCGCCACCGATCCGCCCCTTCATCGTGTCTGTGCAGGTGTACGAGGGTCAGATTATCGGGCCGCCCGATGGCGGACGGCGGCGACCACCCAGGCGAACTCCTCCCGGCGGGCGGCGGCCGGGTCCCCGCCCTTCACCCGGGACACCAGCTCCCGGTAGCGCGCCACCCGCTCGTCGGTCATCGCCTCCAGCCGCTCCTGTACGGCGGTCCAGTCCATGTCCTTGTCGACAGGCGCCAGGTCCCGCAGGAGCCGGGTCGCCTCCGGCGATTCCGGGGCGATGTCCCGCGCCACGGTCGACAGCACGGCCCGGGTGACCTTCAGCGTCCGGATCCGTGCGTCCAGCGCCGCCACATGCGCCGCCGCCACGTCCGCGACCGTGGTCTCCCCGGCCAGCACCTGCCGTACGTGTTCCAGGCCGAGGCCCAGTTCGCGCAGGGTGCCGATCAGTTCGAGGCGGGTCACCGACCCGGCGTCGTAGAGCCGGTAGCCGCCCGGGGAGCGGGTGACCGGGGTGAGGACGCCCTCGTTGGACCAGTAGCGGATGGTGCGCACGGACAGTCCGGTGGCGCGGGCGAGGCTGCCGATGGTGAGAAGTCCGGTGCCGGTGTCGATCATGTGTGTGAGTCTGGGCCTTCCAGCGGGTGGAGACTCAAGGACGGGAGCGGGGCGGATGGCGGGGACGGGGACCGGGACCGGGCTGCGGGAGATTCTGGCGGATGCGGGGCGGGGGGTGTTCCCGGCGCCCGACGGGTCGGCCGTCGTCGTCCCCCAGGACAACCCGCGGGACGCGGGGGTCCTCGCCTTCACCGCGCACTCCGTCGTCTTCACGGACGAGGATCCCGCCTGGGTGCACGGGGCGCTGGCCGCCACCCCGGCCGATCCGCTGGCCGCGGCCATGCACCCCTCCTTCCTGGGCGCCCTGCTGGCCCGCACCGGGCGCCGTACCGACACCGTCGATGTGCTGGCCGTGGCGGGGCCGCTGCCGGGGGCACCCGGCGCCGGGCTCAGGGAGGTCGCGGACCCCTCGCATCCCCGGGTCGTCAGCGCGCTGCGGCGGCGGGACGGGGTGCGGGTGTGGGAGGACGGGGAGGGCGGGGTGCTGGTGCTGGGGCGCGGGGTCGGGGGGCGGCTGGAGGTCGCGGTGGAGGTGGCCGAGGGGGCGCGGCGGCGGGGGACGGGGCGGCGGCTGGTGACCGAGGCGCGGCGGCTGTCCGGGGGTGAGCCGGTGTGGGCGCAGATCGCGGCGGGGAACGCCCGCAGTCTGCGGGCGTTCCTGGCGGCGGGTTACCTTCCGGTGGGGTCGGAGGTGCTGCTCAGAGGGCAGTGAGGGCAGTGAGGAGGGTGAGGGGTCAGCGGTCGGCTGCGCGCATTTCGAACCAGGTGGTCTTGCCTCGGGGCAGCAGGTCCACGCCCCAGCGGTCGGCGAGGCGGTCGACCAGGAACAGGCCCCGGCCGCTGATGTCGAGTTCCTGGACCGGCATCAGACAGGGCAGTCCCCGGGACGGGTCACGGACCTCGACCCGGATCCAGCCCCGGCGCCGGCGCATCCGCAGTCCGAAGATCCGGGCGCCGGTGTGCCGTACGGCGTTGCCGACGAGTTCGGAGACCAGCAGGACGGCGTCCTCGGTGAGCTTGGGGGTGCAGCCCCATTCACGCAGGACCACCACCTGGGCGAGGCGGCGGGCGGTGGCGGCGGACTCGGGGCGGGAGGGGAGGGCGACCTCGGCGACGGTGGGATTGCCGTACAACTCCAGCGCCCTGAGCGCCCGTTCGTCCTCGACCGCGGGCGACCAGCGCGCCGCGGTCGCACGGCCGTGTCCCCGCGGCTGTTCGATGCCGTCCAGCCCCGCCATGGACCCATCATGGCCGTCCGGTGGATCGGGCGTGGCCGTTCCGGGGGAATACGCCCCCCGGAACGAACCATTCCGGTGCATGCGATCGACATATGCCGTCGGCAGTTCGGACTCCGGCAGGGCGCGTCCGACCTGCGGAGAGGGCTCGGAGGATGGCAACAGGCGGTCTCCCTCGACGCGGCAGACTTAAGGCTGGCTTAAGGCTGCCATAAACCGCCCCATCGAGGGACCCGGAATGAGACATCGCGTCAATTGCAAGCCCCGCGGCGCCTTCCGGGCACGGTGCTCAGCGGAACTTCGCCTTGCCGGGGCCGTCCTGGACGAAGCTGCGCATCCCGCGCTCCCGGTCCTCGGTGGCGAACAGCCCGGCGAACCAGGTGCGCTCCACCGCCAGCCCGGTCTCGATGTCCGTCTCCAGCCCGCTGTCCACCGACTCCTTCGCCGCGCGCAGCGCCAGCGCCGGGCCCTTGGCGAGCCGGGCGGCCCAGGCGTGCGCCTGCTCGTAGACCTCGGCGGCGGGGACCACCCGGTCCACCAGGCCGAGGGTGAGGGCCTCGTCGGCGCGGACCTGGCGGCCGGTGAAGATGAGGTCCTTGGCCTTGGCGGGGCCGATCAGCCGGGCCAGGCGCTGGGTGCCGCCCGCGCCCGGGATCAGTCCGAGCAGGATCTCGGGCTGGCCCAGCTTGGCGTTGTCGCCGGCGATCCGGTAGTCCGCGCACAGGGCGAGTTCGCAGCCGCCGCCGAGCGCGTACCCGGTGACGGCGGCCACCACCGGCTTGGGGATCCGGGCGACCGCGGTGAACGACTCCTGGAGGGCGCGGGAGCGCAGGACCATCGCGGTGTGGTCCATGTTCTCCATCTCCTTGATGTCCGCGCCCGCCGCGAACACCTTCTCCCCGCCGTAGATCACCACCGCGCGGACGTCGTCGCGGGCGGTGGCCTCCTCGGCCAGCACCTTGAGCCGGTCCTGGGTGGCGACGTCCAGCGCGTTCATCGGCGGACGGTCGAGCCGGAGCGTGCCGACGCCTTCGGCGACTTCGAGATTCACGGTCATGGCAGCAGGTTAACGGCGCCTAACGGGCCGGGCCCGGTGCGGTCGGTCACACCGGGTCCGGGTCTGGGTCCGGGTCCCGCCGGAGGGCGGCCTACGCCGTCCAGTCCGCCCAGGACATGTTCCAGCCGTTGAGGCCGTTGTCCGGGGCGATGGTGTCGTCGTTGGAGTTCTTCACCACGACCACGTCCCCGAGCATCGAGTTCTCGAAGAACCAGGCGCCCGGCGCCTTCTCGTCCCAGGCGCCCTTCACATCCCGCAGACCGATGCAGCCGTGGCTGACATTGCGGTTGCCGAAGGCGCTGCCGCCCCAGTAGTTGCCGTGGATGAAGGTGCCCGAGTCGCTCAGCCGCATGGCGTGGGGCACGTCCGGGATGTCGTACTCACCGGGGTAGCCGACGGTCGCGCCGTCCATCCGCTTCTCGGCGTGCTTCTCGGTGATGACCATCTGGCCGTTCCAGGTCTCGTAGCCGGGCGCGCCGGTGGTGACCGGGAGGGACCTGAGGACCTTGCCGTCCCGTTTGACCTCCATGGTCAGCTTCTTGGCGTCGACCACGGTGACCTGGGAGCGGCCGATGGTGAAGGCGACGGTCTTGGCCTGCTCGCCGTAGACGCCGGGGCGGCCCTCGACGCCGTCCAGGCCGAGCCGGACGGTGACCTCGGTGCCGGGCTTCCAGTACTCCTCGGGGCGGAAGTCGAGGCGGTCGTTGCCGAACCAGTGGCCCTGGACGTCGACGGCCGGTTCGGTGGTGATCTCGATGGCCTTCTCGACGGCCGCCGGGTCGGTGATGCCCCGGTCGAAGCGGATCGAGAACGGCATCCCGACGCCGACCTTGGAGCCGTCCTCGGGGGTGAAGGTGCCGGTGAAGGTGGCCTTCGGGGTGAGGGTGGTGAAACGGGACTCCTGGGTCGCGCTGCGCCCCTCGGCGTCCTTCGCGACCGCGCGCACCTGGTAGGTGGTGGCGGCGGCCAGATGGCGGGACGGCGTCCAGGAGGCGCCGTCCGCGGCGATCGTCCCGTCGACCTCGGCGCCCTCGGCGTCCGCGACCACGACCTCGGTCAGTTCGCCGCCCGCCGCCGTGATCCTGAGGTCGCCGCTGGTGTCGACCGCCTTGGCGCCGTTCTCGGGGGCGATCGAGACGACCGCCCGGGACTCCTCGCTCCGCGCCGCCGTGGAGTCCTTGCCCGCGCCCTTGCCCTCGTCGGTGCCCGGTCCCGGCTCCGACCCGCCGCCGCAGGCGGTCACGGTCAGCAGCAGCACACCCGCCAGCAGCGCTCCCGCGCGCCCGTGTGTGCGGTGGATGCCCCGTGTCCGGTGGGTGCGCGCCCCGACCGACGCCCCCGATATCGGTCCCGCTGTCAAGTTCCCTCTCCCCTTCCCCCGGTGTCCCCGATGTCCCCGGGCTCCCCGGGGTCCGCCCCGGGGGTCCGCCCCGGGGATTCTCGCCGGGTTCCCCGGACCCCGGGCCCGCGCGTCCCGCGCGCGCTGGCCGCATCGTAACCACATGGTCAGGAGGGCCGGACGGGCGTGAAGGTCACCGTTTCGTCCCAAACCCCGTGGCCGGGGGCCTCACTTCACGGCGCTGCCCGCCGTCCATGCCTTCCAGCCCATGTTCCAGCCCCCGAGGCCGTTGTCGGGAGCCACCGTCCGGTCATTGCTGTGCACGACCTCGATGACATCGCCGACGAGGGTGCGGTCGAAGAACCAGCCGGCCGGGGTGTCCCCCGCGCCGCCCTTCACATCGCGCAGCCCGACGCAGCCGTGACTGACGTTGGTGCGGCCGAACACCGAGTCGTCCGCCCAGTAGTTGCCGTGCAGGAAGGTGCCGGAGTCGGTCAGCCGCAGGGCGTGCGGGACGTCCGGGATGTCGTACTCGCTCTTGCCGTCGGACTTCTTGAAACCGACGCTGGCCCCGTTCATCCGGGTGACCTCGAACATCTCGGCGACCACCATCCGGCCGTTGTAGGTGGTGGACCTGGGGCCGCCCGCGGTGACCGGCACGGTGGCGAGGAGTTCGCCGTCGCGGCGCACCTCCATGGTGTGGGCGGCGGCGTCCACGCGGGAGACCTGGCTGCGGCCGACGGTGAAGGAGACCGTCTTGTGCTGGAGCCCGTACACGCCCGGGGCGCCCTCGACATCGCGCAGGCCGAGTTCGACGGTGACGCGGGTGCCGGGGGTCCAGTAGCGCTCGGGGCGGAAGTCGAGGCGTTCGGCGCCGAACCAGTGCGGGCGGATCTCGACGGGCGGGTCGGCGGTGACCCTGACGGCCCGTTCGACGGCGGCGCGGTGGGTGATCTCCCGGTTGAAGGCGACGGAGACGATCATTCCGGTGCCGACCGTGGAGCGGTGCTCGGGGGCGACATAGCCGATGAAGCGTTCGGCGGGGACCCGGGTGGTGAAGCTGGTGTGACGGGCGGTGCGGCGGCCGGAGCCGTCGACGGCGACCGCGTCGACGGTGTAGCGGGCGGCGAGGGCGAGGCGGGGCTCCTCCGGATGCCAGCCGCGGCCGTCCGGGGTGAGCCGTCCGGGGACCTCGCCGGACTCGGCGTCCTGGGTCCGGACCACCCGGACCGACTCCAGCCGGCCCTCGTTCACCCGGACGGCGAGGGGGGGCGCGGCCGTGATGTCCTCGGCGCGGTCGTCGGGGGTGATGCGGATGATGTCCTGAGGGGCGGGTGGTTTGCCGAGCATCTCGTCGATCGCGGAGCCGTTCGCGGTGCAGCCGGACGCGGTGGCCAGCAGGGCCGCGCAGGTCAGAAGGATGGCCGGAACGACGCTCGCGCGCCGCGCGCGCCCGTGTACGTGCTTCACGAATGTGCACAACGAGCATGCCCGTCCCGGGGAAACGTGAGTGCGAGCCGCCCGCTGGGCAGAATCGGGGGGAAGACGACGTGACGGGACGCCCGGCAAGGGACGCCGGGACCCCGGCCGACCGCGTCGCGCGATGAGCCGCGGGAGGCGCCGACGTGTCCAGCACAGCCGAGCAGAGGACCGTGCCGGAGCAGCAGCCCGCCGGGGTGCGGGAGGTCCGCGAACGGCCCCGGCCGCCGGGGGTGCCGGTGCGGCCGGGCTCCCCGTCGCCGCTGGGGGCCCGGTTCCGGCCGGGGGCGGAGGGGGTGGCGGGCACCAACTTCGCGCTGTGGGCGGGCGGGGCGGAGGCGGTGGAGCTGTGCCTGTTCGACGCGGACGGGCGGGAGACCCGGGCGGCCCTGACGGAGCTGACCCACGAGATCTGGCACGGCTTCGTCCCGGGGGTGATGCCGGGCCAGCGCTACGGCTACCGGGTGCACGGCCGCTGGGACCCCTGGACCGGCGCCCGCTGGAACCCGGCGAAGCTGCTCCTGGACCCGTACGCCCGCGCGGTGGACGGCGACTTCACCCTGCCGCCGGAGGTGTACGGGCATGTCCGGGACTGGCCCGAGGAGGAGGTCGCCGACACCGTCCGCGACGACCGGGACTCGGCGCCGTACGTCCCGAAGGGGGTCGTCGTCCACGATGACGACGACTGGGCGGACGACCGGCGGCCGAAGACGCCCTGGGCGGACTCGGTGATCTACGAACTGCACGTCCGCGGCTTCACCAAGCTCCACCCCGGCATCCCCGAGGAACTGCGCGGGACGTACGCCGGGCTGGCCCATCCGGCGGCGATCGAGCACCTGGTGTCGCTGGGGGTCACGGCGGTGGAGCTGCTGCCGGTGCACCAGTTCGCGCACGAGGACCATCTGCTGCGCCGGGGCCTGACCAACCACTGGGGCTACAACTCCATCGGCTACTTCGCCCCGCACGCCGGGTACGCGGCCACCGGGACCGCCGGGCAGCAGGTCGGGGAGTTCAAGCGGATGGTGCGGGCGCTGCACGCGGCCGGGATCGAGGTGATCCTGGACGTGGTCTACAACCACACCGCCGAGGGCGGCGGACTCGGCCCCACCCTCTCCCTCAAGGGCATCGACAACCGCGGCTACTACCGGCTCCAGGACGACGCCCGCCACTACACCGACTACACCGGCTGCGGCAACACCCTGCACGTGGTGCAGCCCCAGGTGCTGCGGCTGATCACCGACTCGTTGCGCTACTGGGTCACCGAGATGGGCGTCGACGGCTTCCGCTTCGACCTCGCGGCGGCGCTGGCCCGCTCGATGCACGACGTCGACATGCTCTCCCCGTTCCTCGCGGTGATCGCGCAGGACCCGGTGCTGCGCCGGGTGAAGCTGATCGCCGAGCCGTGGGACGTGGGCGCCGGGGGCTACCAGGTGGGCGCGTTCCCGCCGCTGTGGACTGAGTGGAACGACCGCTACCGCAACACCGTGCGCGACTTCTGGCGCCACGCGCTGCCGGACGTACGGGAGATGGGCTACCGGCTGTCCGGGTCCAGCGACCTGTACGCCTGGGGCGGGCGGCGGCCCTACGCCTCCGTCAACTTCGTCACCGCGCACGACGGTTTCACCCTGCGCGACCTGGTCTCCTACGAGCGCAAGCACAACGAGGCCAACGGCGAGGCCAACCGGGACGGCACCGACGACAACCGCTCCTGGAACTGCGGCACCGAGGGCGAGACCGACGACCCGGAGATCCTCACCCTGCGCCGCCGCCAGCTCCGCAACCTCCTCACCACCCTGCTCCTGTCGACCGGCGTGCCGATGCTGGTCGCGGGCGACGAACTGGGCCGCACCCAGGGCGGCAACAACAACGCGTACTGCCAGGACAACGAGACCGGCTGGCTGGACTGGTCCCTGCTGGCCGACCCGGGCTGGCGCGCCCTGTACGGGCTGACCGCGCGGCTGATCGCGCTGCGCCACCGGCATCCGGTGCTGCGCCGCCGGGCGTTCTTCTCCGGGCGGTCCCATTCGGCGGACGGGCTGCGCGACCTCGCCTGGTTCACCGCGCGGGGCACGGAGATGACGGAGGCCGACTGGTACGCCCCCGCCGCCACGCTCGGCATGTATCTCTCCGGGCGGGACATCCCCGGCCGGGACGCCGACGGGGCGCCGATCCTGGACGACAGCTTCCTCGCCGTGCTGCACGCGGGCGCGGACCCGGTGGAGTTCGTCCTGCCGGGGCCGCCGTGGGCGGCGTCGTACGAGGTGGTGGTGGACACGTCGAGGGAGGAGCAGGGGGCCGCCCCCGGGGTGATCCTGCCGGCGGGGGTGGGAGTGGAGGTGCCGGGGCGGGCGGTGCTGCTGCTGCGGGTGGCGGGGTGAGAGGGGTGGGTTTCTAGGGAGAGGGTGCGGGGCTAGGGCGAGGTGCGGCCCAGGATGCCCCGTTCGTAGGCGACCGCCACCGCCGCCGCGCGGTCCTTCGCGCCGAGTTTGGTGTAGAGGTGGGTGAGGTGGGTCTTGACCGTGGCCTCGCTGATGAACAGGGCGCGGGCGATCTCGCGGTTGGAGGTGCCCTTGGCGACCAGGGCGAGGACCTCGCGCTCGCGGGCGGAGAGCCGTTCGTCGGCGGGGGCGGGGGCGCGGACGGCGGAGACCAGCCGGGAGGCGACCGCCGGGGAGAGCACCGTACGGCCCTCCGCGCAGGCGCGTACCGCGGTGAACAGGTCGTCGCGGGGAGCGTCCTTGAGGAGGTAGCCGGTGGCGCCCGCCTCGATGGCGGGGAGGGTGTCGGTGTCGGTGTCGTAGGTGGTGAGGACGAGGATCTTCGCGCGGGTGGCGCGCCGGGTGAGTTCGGCGATGGCGGCGACCCCGCCGCCGCCCGGCATGCGGAGGTCCATGAGGATCACGTCGGGGTCCAGGGCGAGGGCCCGGGAGACCGCCTCGACGCCGTCCGCCGCCTCGCCGAGGACGGTGAAGCCGGGCGCGGAGTCGAACATGCCGCGCAGCCCGTCGCGGACCACGGGATGGTCGTCCACGACGAGCAGGGTGATCGGCGGGGTGTCGTCAGGGCTGCTCATGGCGGACCAACGGTACGCGAGCCGACAGGGCGGTGCCGCCGCCCGGCTCGGACTCGACGGCGAACGACCCGGCGATCCGGGCGGCGCGGGCCCGCATGCCCTCCAGGCCGAAGCCGCCGATGCGGGTGCGGCCGGGCAGCGCGGCCGGGTCGAAGCCTCGTCCGTCGTCGCGGATGTCGAGGACGACCTCGTCGCCCATGTAGGAGAGGGTGACGCCGACCCGGGAGGCCGCCGCGTGCCGGGCGGCGTTGGACAGGGCCTCCTGGGCGATCCGCAGCAGGGTCGCGGACACTTCGTCGTGGAGGTGCTCGGCGGTGCCGGTGACGGTGAACCCGGCCCGGACGCCGGTGCGGTCGCCCCAGTCGGCGACGGTCTTCTTCAGCGCCCCGGGCAGCCCGTCCCCGGCGAGGGCGACGGGGGCGAGGTTGTGCACGGAGCGGCGGGCCTCGCCGAGGCTGTGCCGGGCGAGGTCGGCGGCACGGTCCAGGTGGGTGCGGGCGAGGCCGGGGTCGGGGGTGGCGGCGACGACCTGGAGCTGGGCGATGATGCCGGTCAGGCCCTGGGCGATGGTGTCGTGGATCTCGGCGGCGAGGCGGCGCCGCTCGTCGGCCACCCCGGCCTCGCGGGCCTGCACCAGCAGTTGGCTGTGCAGGGCCTTGTTCTCGTCGAGGGCGCGGGTGAGGGCGGCGTTGGTGCGTTCCAGCTCGGCTATGGTCGCGGCCCGTTCCCTGGAGCGGGCCTCCTCCTTCTCGGAGATGTGCCCGATCACCAGGTACAGCGCGGTGTTGGCGGCGACCAGCCCGGCGAGCACCACCAGGTGCGCGGGGCCGCGCAGGGGCAGTCCCCCGCCCTGGGCCAGCGAGACACTGAGGGCGGTGACGAACACCCCGAACTGCTGGGCGCGGCGGCCCTCGATCAGTTCGGCCACGTCGAAGAAGCCGATGGCGCCGGCGAAGGCGAAGAACGGGTTCAGCCAGATCAGGGTGAGGCCGATGCCCCAGCGCAGCAGGAAGAAGGCCAGGCCGAGCGGGGAGGGGGTGAGCGGGCGTCCGGCCCGCTCGGCGCGGTGGCGGGCCCGGTCGAAGCTCTCCTGGAGCACCACCGAGGTCACCACCAACGCCCCGGCGGCCCAGCGCTCGGCGGTGTCCGGCATCAGCTCCGGGGCGGTGGCCGCGGACATCGCCGTGCCCACGGCGAGCAGTCCGTAGGGGCCCCAGCGGCGGAACTGCTCCCAGCGCTGTTCGATGTCCCGGTCCGTGTCGCCGCCGCCCATCCGTTCAGTCTGCCCGGCGCGGCCCGTGCTCTTCATGGGCGTTTCATGTCCGCTTCATGTCTTTTTGATATCTGTTCGTCCACTTCCGGCGTCACGGGTCGTCCCCTGCTTGCCCCACTTCCCCTATTCCCAGCGGAACCAGCGCACCGCCGCCGACGACAGCACCACCGTCCAGATGGTCAGCACCAGCAGCGGAAACCAGTTGGGCCACTCCCCGCGGGCGGCCTGGCCGAGGGCCTCGGCGGCGGCGCCGAACGGGGTGCAGCCGACGAGGTCGGCCAGCAGGTCCGGCATGACCTGCACCGGCACCCACACCCCCGCGCAGAACATCATCAGGAACTGCGCCGCCGTACCGATCGCGTTCGCGATCCGTACGTTCGGGGCGACGGCCGCGATCACCCCGCCCAGGGCGAGGGCGGCCAGGACGGCGAGGAGCAGGGCGAGGAGATAGCCGAGGGGCTGCCCGGGCAGGGCCACGTCGTAGAGGAGGCGGCCGAGGAGCAGCGGGAGGAGGGCGGCGAGCAGCCCGGCGAGTCCGTGCACCAGCATGTGCGAGGTGAGCAGGGCGGCGGGGCGGACGGGGGTGGTGGACATCCGGCGCAGGACGCCCTGTTCGCGGTAGGCGGTCAGCCCGGCCGGGAACGCCTGGACCCCGGCGACGATCACGCCGAGGAGGACGGTGACGGCCACATAGGTGTCGATCAGGCGCAGTCCGCCCAGGCCGTCCTGGGGCTCGCGGAACGCGGGGACGGCGCCGACGAGGGCGAGCAGCAGGGGCGGGAAGGCGAGGATCCAGAAGAGCGCGCCGGGTTCGCGGGCGAACAGCCGGGCCTCGGTGCGCAGGACGGCGGTGCTCATGCGGGGTTCTCCGTGAGGTCCAGGAAGGCGTCGTCGAGGGTGGCGGCGCCGACGCGGAGCTGATGGGCGGTGATCCGGCGGCGGGCGAGGAGGGTGAGGACCGCGTCGACGGTGGTGTCGGTGCCGGTGAGGGTGAACCGGCCGTCGCGCTCGGCGACGGAGACCAGTTCGGGCAATTGGTCCAGTTCGCGCAGTTCCTCCGGGTCCAGGGGCCGGGACGGGGTGAAGCTGAGGACCGTGCCGCCCGCCGAGCGGCGGATCAGGCCCTCGGGGGTGTCCAGGGCGGCGGTCCGGCCGCGGTCGATCACCGCGATCCGGTCGCAGAGCCGCTGGGCCTCCGCCATGAAGTGGGTGACCAGGAGCACGGTGACGCCCCGGGCGCGGATGTCCTCGATCAACTGCCAGGTGTCGCGGCGGGCGCGCGGGTCGAGTCCGGTGGTGAGTTCGTCCAGGACGAGGATCCGCGGGTCGCCGATCAGGGCGAGCGCGATGAACAGCCGCTGCTGCTGGCCGCCGCTGAGCCTGGCGAACGGCACGGTGAGCCGGTCGGTGAGGCCGAGGCGCTCGGCGAGCGGGCGCCAGTCGGCGGGGCGGCGGTAGAAGGAGGCGTACAGGTCGAGGGCCTCGCGGACGGTGAGCTTCGGCTGGAGGCGGCTGGTCTGGAGCTGGGCGCCGAGAATCCGGGCGACCTGTTCGTGCTGGGCCACGGGGTCGAGTCCGGCGACCCGGACCCGGCCGCCGTCGGGGACCCGGAGGCCCTCGACGCATTCGACGGTGGTGGTCTTGCCAGCTCCGTTCGGGCCGAGGACGCCGAAGATCTCGCCCTCCTCGACGGTGAAGGAGACTCCGTCGACGACGGGCCGGCCGCCGTAGTACTTGCGCAGTTCGCTGACTTCGATGACGGGCATGCCCCCAGATTCGGGCCGGCGCGGGGTGCGCCGCATCGGACGACCCGCTCGATCCGGCATCGGCCGATCGGTTGATACGACGGCCGCCCGAGGTCGGACCGGGGGTGGGCGGAGGGTTGATCCCGGGGCGGACGGAGGGCTGATCCGGGACGGGCAGCGGGCTGGTCCCGGGCGGACGGAGGGCTGATCCGGGGATACGTTCTCCTCCGTGCCGAGCCCGTGTCCGGCGGTGAACGCGCAGGTCGTAGGACCATTGACGGAGTCTGCCCGGGGCGAAACCCACTGGGCAGTGTCAGTGGTGAACCGTAGGCTCGCTCCTGATGTCCACGACCCATGCACCCACCGAGGAGCCGCGAGACCGCTCCGCCGTGCGCAGTCTGCTGCGCCTGTGGCCGTTCGTCCGGCCGGTCCGGGCCCGGCTGTTCACCGCCGCCTTCATCGCCATCGTCGCGTCCTGTACCGGGCTGGTGATCCCGCTCGTCCTGAAATGGCTGGTCGACGGGCCGGTCACGGACCGGGACACGGCGGGGGTGTGGCTGGGCGCGCTCTTCCTGCTGCTGCTCGGCATCGCGGAGGCGCTGCTGTTCGGGCTGCGGCGGTGGCTGGTGGCCCGGCCGCTGGCCCGGGTGGAGGCGGACATGCGGGCCGCGCTGTACCGGCACCTCCAGCGGCTGCCGATGGCGTTCCACGACCGCTGGCCCTCGGGCCAGTTGCTGTCGCGGGGCACGACGGATCTGATGCTGCTGCGGATGTTCCTCGCCTTCCCGCTGACGTTCCTGCTGGTCAACGGGGTGACCATTCTGGTCGGCGTGATCATCATGCTGCTCCAGGACTGGACGCTCGGGCTGGTCATCCTGGGCCCGGTGATTCCGGTCATCGTCACCTGCGTGATCTTCGAGAAGCGGTACGCGACGGTGGCGCGGCGGGCGCAGGACCAGGTCGGCGATCTGACGACGGTGGTCGAGGAGAGCGTCCTCGGCATCCGGATCATCAAGGGGTTCGGCCGCCATCGCAGCCAGGCGCGGGCGTTCGGGGAGCTGTCCCGCACGCTGCGGGGCACGGAGCTGCGCAAGGCGAAGCTGCTGGCGGCGATCTGGGGCGTGATCATCACGTTGCCGGAGATAGCCATCGGCGCGGCGCTGGTGGTGGGGGTGGTCCAGGTCGCGGACGGGGTGCTGTCGGCGGGCACGCTGGTGGCCTTCCTGTCCACGGCGCTCGCGCTGCGCTGGCCGGTGGACTCCATCGGCTTCCTGCTGGCGATGAGCCAGGAGGCGGCGACGGCGACGGAGCGGTACTTCGAGGTGCTGGACGCGGAGCCGGAGTCGGGATCGGGGTCGGGATCGGATTCGGCGCCGGAGTCGGGGGCGGATTCGGGGCCGGGGTCGGGGCCGAGGTCGGGGACCGTCGGTGGCTCCGCGTCGGCCGGGGGCGGCACCGGACTGCGCTTCCACGACGTCACCTTCCGCTACCCCGACGCCCCGCCCGGCTCCCCGCCCCTGCTCACCGGCATAGATCTGCACATCCGGCCGGGCGAGTCGATGGCGCTGGTCGGGGCGACCGGCAGCGGCAAGACCACCCTGACCGCACTGGTCCCCCGGCTGCACGAGGTCACCGGCGGCCGGATCACCCTCGACGGCGTCGACATCACCGCGATGCCCCGCGAGGAGCTGCGCGCCGCGGTCGCCGTCGCCTTCGAGGAACCCACCCTCTTCTCGGCCACCGTCGGGGAGAACGTGCTGATGGGCGCGGGCGGCCCGGCGGGCGACGCCGAGCTGGACCGGGCGCTGTCGGTCGCCCAGGCCGACTTCGCGCACGCCCTGCCGCAGGGCACCGGCACCGAGGTCGGCGAGCAGGGCCTGAGCCTGTCCGGCGGGCAGCGCCAGCGCCTCGCGCTCGCCCGCGCGGTCGTCGGCGCCCCGCGCTTCCTGGTGCTGGACGACCCGCTGTCCGCGCTGGACGTGCACACCGAGGCGGCGGTGGAGGCGGCGCTGCGGCAGGTGCTCGCCGACACCACCGCGCTGATCGTGGCCCACCGCCCCTCGACGGTGCTGCTGGCCGACCGGGTGGCGCTGCTGTCCGGCGGCCGGATCGCCGCGGTCGGCACCCACCAGGAACTGCTGCGCACGCACGCCGAGTACGCGCATCTGATGTCGGGCACGGACGGACCGGTGGACGCCGCCGGGGGCCATGCCTCTCCGGAGAAGGCCGCCGGGGGCCACACCTCTCCGGGGAAGGACGGGGCACGATGACCGCGCCGACGAAGGCCGCCACCGAGGCCGCCACCGCCGAGGAACCCGGCCTCCTCCCCCAAGCCCCTCCGGACCCCGGCGCCGCCGACGCCTTCGACCAGGACGTCCTGCCCTCCCCGCCCGGCTCCACCGGCCGGCTGCTGCGCTCACTGCTGGCCCCCATGAAGGCCCGCGTCGCGCTGACCGCCGTCCTCCTCCTGCTCGGCCAGGCGGCCGTGCAGGCGGGCCCGCTGCTGGTGGCGTACGCCATCGACCGGGCCGTACCGGCGCTGCGGGAGGACGGGAACAACGGGCCGCTGATCGCGGTGGCCGTCGCCTATCTGGGCTGCGCGCTGGCGTCCGGGCTGCTCCAGGCGGCGTTCATCCGGGCCGCGGCGCACGTCAACCAGAATGTGCTGCTGGATCTGCGCGGCCGGATCTTCCGGCACGCGCAGGCGCTGAGTGTGGACTTCCACGAGCGGTACACCTCCGGGCGGCTGATCTCCCGCTCCACCACCGATGTGGAGTCCCTGCGCGAGCTGCTGGACGAGGGCCTCCAGGAACTGCTCACGGTCGTCCTCTCCTTCGTCTACATCTCGGCGATGCTGCTCTGGCTGGACCTGGGCCTGGGCGCGGTTGCGGTGCTGTCGTTCGTCCCGCTGTACGGGCTGGTGCGGCTGTATCTGCGGCGGGCGGGCCGGATCTACCGGGTCCGGTCGACCGCCATCGCCTCGGTGATCGTGAAGTTCGTGGAGACGATGAACGGCATCCGCCCGGTGCGGGCGTTCCGCCGGGAGGCCGCGAACGACGCCGACTTCCAGGTGCTGAACCGGCGCCACGAGCGCACCAACGGGGACGCGCTGCTGGAGATGGCCCGCTATGTGGTCGGCTCCCGGCTGATCGCCAACACGGCGGTCGCGGGCATCGTCCTGTGGGGCGCCTACCGGGTGGCGGACGGCGGTCTGGAACTGGGGGTGCTGGCGGCGGCCGTGCTGTACCTGCGGCGGCTGTACGACCCGATCGACCGGCTCGGCATGTTCCTCAACTCGTACCAGTCGGCGGCGGCGTCGCTGGAGAAGATAGCCGGGCTGCTGGCGCAGACCCCGTCGGTGCCGGAGACGGAACGGCCCCGTCCGCTGCCGCCGCTGGAGTCGGCCGGGCAGCCGGGCCGCGAGGTGGTCTTCGACGGGGTGCGGTTCGCGTACCGCACGGGCGGTGAGGTGCTGCCCCGCTTCGATCTCACCCTCCCGGCCGGGCAGACCGTCGCCGTGGTCGGCACGACCGGCGCCGGGAAGTCGACCCTGGCCAAGCTGCTGGCCCGGTTCTACGACCCGACCGGCGGCCGGGTGCTGCTGGACGGGACGGATCTGCGCGACCTCGCCGTGCCGGAGCTGCGGCGCGGGGTGGTGATGGTGACGCAGGAGGCGTTCCTGTTCTCCGGCACGGTCGCCGAGAACATCGCCATCGGCCGCCCCGACGCCTCCCGCGAGGAGATCGAGGAGGCGGCGAAGGCGATCGGCGCGCACGCGTTCATCACCGCGCTGCCGGACGGCTACGACACGGACGTCCGCAAGCGCGGCGGCCGGATCTCGGCCGGGCAGCGCCAGCTCGTCGCCTTCGCGCGGGCGCTGCTCGCCGACCCGGCGGTCCTGATCCTGGACGAGGCGACGAGTTCCCTGGACGTGCCCGGGGAGCGGGCGGTGCAGCGCGCGATGGCCACGGTCCTCAAGGGCCGCACGGCGGTGGTGATCGCCCACCGGCTGTCGACGGTGGAGATCGCGGACCGGGTGCTGGTGATGGAGCACGGCCGGGTGGTGGAGGACGGCACTCCGGCCGAACTGATCGCGGGCGCGGGCCGCTTCGCGGATCTGCACCGGGCGTGGCGGGAGAGTCTGGTGTGATGGCGGGTGTGATGGCGGGGTCGTCGGGGAGGTCGCCGGGCGGGGTGCGCGTTCGGAGCGGAGGGGGTTGTCATGACAGGAGAGGTTGTCGCGGCGGAGCCCGCCGGTCTCGCGGTCCTGGTTCCGGCGACGCTGTGGAATGTCGTCGCGATCCTGGCGCAGGCCACGGCGCTGGTGCCGGCGATCCGGGAGCGGCGGCGCAATCCGGGGGCCGAGGGCTGGAACCCGTTCGGGCCGCGCTTCCCGCTCGCCGCGGGCGGTGCGGTCGCCGGGTACGCGGTGTCCCTCCCCTTGACGGGCGGGCTGTCGCTCGGCTCCACCGCGTTCGCGGTGCTGTGGCCCGCGGCGGCCGGGGTGGCGATCGGCGAGGTGGCGGGACGCCGATGGCCGACCCGGCGGGCGTGGCGGACATGGCCGCACTGGCCGGGAGCGCTGTTCGCGACGACGGGCGCGCTGCTGCTGGGCCTCGGCCTCGCGCAACCGGACTGACCGGTGACCGGCCTCGTGCGACGGGGCTGAACGGCGACCGGTCTCCTGTGATGACGGGGCTGAACGGGCTGAACGGTGACCAGCCCCACGCGACGGGACTGAACGGTGACCGGCCGGGCACGACGGGGCTGAACGGGCTGAACGGCGACCGGCCGGGCACGACGGGGTTGAACGGGCCGAACGGGGACCGGCCGGGCGTGGCCCGAGCGACCGGCGCTCGGCGGCCCGGCGGGGCGTCATGATCGACACGTACGGCGACCCCGGCACCCCCGACCGGCGCGGCCCCGCCCGGTATCTGTGGTGGCTGGTGCGGAGCCAGCCGGGGCGGTCGGTGGCCGGGGCGATGCTGGCCAGTGTCTGGATGGTGCTGCTCGCGGCGACCCCGTTCCTGATGGCCCGGGCGGTCGACGAGGGGCTCGCCGCGGGCGACTACCCGGCGCTGGTCGGCTGGAGCGCGGCCCTGTTCGGCGCGGGGGTGCTGAACGCCTGGCTGAGCATCATGCGGCACCGCACGATGACCCGGGTGCGGATGGACGCCAACTTCCGCACGGTCAAGGTGGTCGTGGACCACTCGGTACGGCTCGGCTCCCGGCTGGGGCCGCAGACCGGCGCGGGCGAGGTCACCACGATCGGCGTCGGTGACGTCCAGACCATCGCCACCGCCATGACGGCGATCGGCCCCGGCGTCGGCTCCCTCGTCGCGTACGCGGTGGTCGCGGCGCTGCTGCTGTCGGTGTCGCCGCAGCTCGCCGGGGTGATCCTGCTCGGGGTGCCGGTGATCGTGGTGCTGATCGGCCCGCTGATGCGCCGGATCCAGGGCCGGGAGGCGGCGTACCGGGAGACGCAGGGCCTGCTGACGGCCCGGATCGGCGATCTCGCAGGCGGCCTGCGCGTCCTCAACGGGCTCGGCGGCAAGAGCCTCTTCGCGGACGCCTTCCGCGCCGACTCGCGGCGGCTGCGCGCGCAGGGCTACCGGGTCGGCCGGGTGACGAGCTGGATGCAGGCGCTCGGCATCGGTCTGCCGACGCTGTTCCTGGCGGTGGTGAGCTGGCTGGCGGCCCGTTCGGCGGCGCGCGGCGAGATCACGGCGGGCGAACTGGTCGCGGTGTACGGCTATGTCGCGGTGCTGGTGATCCCGATGGCGTTCCTGGTGGAGTGCGCCCACCAGATCAGCCGCGCGCTGGTGGCGGCCGACCGGGTCGTACGGTTCCTGCGGCTGGCGCCCGCGGCGGACGCGGGGACGGCGGACGCCCCCGCCGAACCGTCGGTGCTGCACGACCCGGAGTCGGGCGTCAGCGTCCTGCCGGGCCGGCTCACCGCGCTGGCCACGGACCGTCCGGCCGACGCCGCCGCCATCCTCGACCGTCTCGCCCGGCACACGGAATCGGCGGCGACCTGGGGCGGGGTACGGCTGGACGAGATCCCGCTCGCGCAGGTCCGGGCGCGGATCCTGCTGGCCGATCACGAGGCGGACCTGTTCGCGGGCCCGTTCCGGGAGGTGGTGGACGGCGAGGACCGGCCGGACGCGGAGTTCGAGCGGGCGGTGCGGGCAGCCGCCGCGGACGACATCGTCCAGGCCCTCCACGACGGCGCCGAGTCCCCCCTCACCGCCCAGGCCCGCAATCTCTCCGGCGGCCAGCGGCAACGCGTCCGCCTGGTCCGCGCGCTGCTCGCCGACCCGGAGATCCTGCTGGCCGCGGAACCCACGTCGGCGCTGGACGCCCACACGGAGGCGGCGGTCGCCGACCGGGTCCGCGCCACGAGGTCCGGCCGCACGACCCTCCTCACCTCGACGTCCCCCCTGGTCCTGGCCCAGGCGGACACGGTGATCCACGTACGCGACGGCAAGGCGACGGCCACGGGCCCCCACACCCACCTCCTGCACACCGACCCGGACTACCGCACCCTGGTGTCCCGAACCACGGAGGACGACCCCGAGTGACGGAAACCCAGGACGACCGAAAGGGCCCCCGACCAACCGCACCACACCCCCCTCAGGGCCGCGAGGAACCGCGCACGAAAACCCCAGCACCCCCACCCCCTCAGGGGCGCGGGGAACTGCCCGACCAGCCCCCACCCACCCGCACCCGACAACCCACCGCCACCCCACCCCCAACCCCAACCCCACCCCACCTCCCCATCGCCACCCGCCAAGAGGTCCGCCGAGCCGCCACCACCCTCATCCGCGCCGACACCCCTCTCTTCACCACCGTCCTCACCCTCAACGCCCTCGCCGCCCTCACCGGCCTCATCGGCCCCTGGCTGCTCGGCCGCATCATCGACGAGGTCCGCACCGGCACCACCGTCACCACCATCGACCACCTGGCCCTCGGCATCCTCCTCGCCGCCCTCGCCCAGCTCCTCCTCTCCCGCGCGGCGCGCAACGCGGGCCACCGCTTCGGCGAACGCACCCTCGCCCGGATCCGCGAACGCTTCGTGGACCGCGTCCTCGACCTCCCCGCCGCCACCGTGGAGCGGGCCGGTACCGGCGATCTCACCGCCCGCGGCACCGCGGATGTCGCCGTCGTCGGCACCACCCTGCGCGACGCGGCGCCGGAACTCCTCGTCAGCGGCGTCCAGGCCCTCTTCCTCCTGGTCGCCGTCTTCACCCTGGACCCGCTCTTCGGGGCCCTCGGGGTGTTCTGTCTGACCCCGATCGCGCTGGTCCTGCGCTGGTATCTGCGCCGCGCGCGGGACGCCTATCTCGCGGAGGGCGCGGC
This sequence comes from Streptomyces sp. NPDC093252, assembly GCF_040683675.1. Lineage (NCBI taxonomy): Bacteria > Bacillati > Actinomycetota > Actinomycetes > Kitasatosporales > Streptomycetaceae > Streptomyces > Streptomyces sp. NPDC093252. The sequence goes on from NZ_JBFBEM010000011.1 coordinate 332,522, forward strand.
CACCTCCGAGGTCGCCGAGGTGATCGCGGCGACGGCGGCGGGGGCCCGTACGGTGGACGCGTTCGGGCTGGCCCGCAAGCGCACCGCGGTGAGCCGGGACCGCCTGGAGACGGCCCGCCGCACCCGCCTGCGCACCCTCGCCCTCCGTTCGGTCTTCTTCCCGGTCGTCGAGATCTCCTACGTCCTGCCGGTGGCCGGTGTGCTGCTGATCGGCGGGGCGCTGCACGCGAACGGGGCGATGACCCTGGGCGCGGTGGTGACGGCAGCGCTGTATCTCCAGCAGTTGAGCGGCCCGCTGGACGAGATCCTGGTGCGGGTGGAGCAGTTGCAGAGCAGCGGGGCGTCGTTCGCGCGGGTGGAGGGGCTGGCGCGGGCACCCCGGTCCACCGCGCAGGAGGGCCCGGCGGCGGCCCCGGCGGGCGACCTGATCGAGGTGCGGGGGGCGCGGTACGCGTACGACCGGGGCGGTGAGGTGCTGCGCGGGGTGGATCTGACGGTCCGGCCGGGTGAGCGGCTCGCGGTGGTGGGCCCGTCGGGCGCGGGCAAGACGACGCTGAGCAGGCTTCTCGCCGGGGTGGAGGCGCCGAGCGCGGGGGCGGTGACGGTGGGCGGGGTGCCGGTGGCGGCGCTGGACCCGGAGCAACTGCGCCGCCAGGTGGTGCTGGTGACGCAGGAGCACCATGTCTTCCTCGGTACGGTCCGGGACAATCTGCGGATCGCGGACCCGGCGGCGTCGGACGCGGCGATGTGGTCGGCGCTGGCGGCGGTCGGCGCGGAGGGCTGGGTACGGGACCTGCCGGACGGCCTGGACACCCGGCTCGGCGGCGGTGGCGGCGGTGGCGCAGGGGGCCACGCGGCCGACGGTTCGCGGGCCCAGCAACTGGCGCTGGCCCGGGTGGTGCTGGCGGACCCGCACACCCTGATCCTGGACGAGGCGACGGCACTGCTGGACCCGACGACGGCCCGGCACACCGAGCGCGCGCTGGCCGCCGTACTGAAGGGCCGTACGGTGATCGCCATCGCGCACCGGCTGCACACCGCGCACGACGCGGACCGGGTGGCGGTGATGGAGGACGGCCGTCTCACCGAACTCGGCACGCACGACGAGCTGGTGGCGGCGGACGGCGCGTACGCCCGCCTCTGGAACACCTGGCACACCCGGTAGACCCGGCAGACCTGGTAGACCCGGTAGACCCGGCACGGCGAGCCACCGCGAGTGACACGGCGAGAGACCCGTCGGCAACCCACCCTTGACCGACCCTTGAACCCCATTTGACCTGGCACGGAGAGTAAAAGGGCCCCGCCACCCCTCCGCATATCGAACGCACCCTCCTGTCCAACGAACGAATTCCGGCCAACCTTTGACGCGCCCCTGACAACTCCACTCCCCGAGTGCCACCCTTCCCAAGGCCCCTCCCGGCAACCCCACGCACCCCGCCGGGAGCACCCCGGGCCGTACGCATCTGGTGTCCCGTTCTGCCCGGACGGTCTCTCGGCCGCCCGGTCATCCCTGGCCGCGCGACCCGTGGCCACGCAGAAGGAGTCAGTGTTGAGCAGTACTCCCTCCCACAGACCCACCCCCCACACCCCCCACACCCCGCGCCGCCGCCGCGTCACGGCCGTCGCCCTCGTCGGGGTCGCTGCCTTCCTGGCCGCGGCCGTGCAGTCCGGCGCCGCGACCGCCGCCCCCGAGCAGGCACCCCGGTCCGCGCCGGTCACCGCCGCCGACCCCGGCGCCCTGCCCGCCGACCTCACCCCCGCGCAGCGCACCGCGCTGATCCGCGCCGCCGACGCCGACAGGACCGCCACCGCGGCCGAACTCGGCCTCGGCGCGAAGCAGAAGCTGGTCGTCCGGGATGTGGCGAAGGACCAGGACGGCACCCTGCACACCCGCTACGAGCGGACCTACGGCGGGCTGCCGGTACTGGGCGGCGACCTGGTCGTCTCGACGGCGAAGAACGGCACGACGGAGAGCACGGTCAGGGCGACCCGCGCCACGATCGCGGTCCCCTCCCTCACCCCCACCCTCGCCCCCTCCAAGGCCGAGAGCCAGGCGCTCACCGAGGCCCGCGCGGAGAAGGCGAAGAGCCCCGCGATCGAAACGGCCCCCCGCAAGGTGGTCTGGGCCGCCGGAGGCACCCCCACCCTGGCGTACGAGACGGTCGTCGGCGGCCTCCAGCACGACGGCACCCCGCAGGAACTGCACGTCGTGACCGACGCGACGAACGGGAAGAAGCTGTACGAGTGGCAGGCGGTGCGCAACGGCACCGGCAACACCCAGTACAGCGGCACGGTCCCCCTGACGACGACCCAGTCCGGGACGACGTACAACCTCACCGACGGCGCCCGCGGCAACCACCGCACGTACAACCTCAACCGGGGCACCTCAGGCACCGGCACCCTCTTCTCCGGCCCGGACGACACCTGGGGCAACGGCACCGCCGCCAACCTGGAGACCGCCGGCGCCGACGCCCATTACGGGGCCGCGCTGACCTGGGACTACTACAAGAACGTGCACGGCCGCAACGGCATCCGCGGTGACGGCGTCGGCGCCTACTCCCGCGTCCACTACGGCAACAACTACATCAACGCGTTCTGGTCGGACAGTTGCTTCTGCATGACGTACGGCGACGGCGCGGGCAACGCCAAGCCGCTGACGTCGATCGACGTGGCCGGGCACGAGATGACCCACGGCCTGACCTCCGCCACCGCCGGCCTGGTCTACAGCGGCGAGTCCGGCGGCCTGAACGAGGCCACCTCCGACATCTTCGGCACGACGGTCGAGTTCTACGCCAACAACGCCTCCGACGTCGGTGACTACCTCATCGGCGAGAAGATCGACATCAACGGCAACGGAACGCCCCTGCGGTACATGGACAAGCCCAGCAAGGACGGGGCGTCCAAGGACAGTTGGTACTCGGGCATCGGCTCGATCGACGTCCACTACTCCTCGGGCCCCGCGAACCACTTCTTCTACCTGCTCAGCGAGGGCAGCGGCCAGAAGACCATCAACGGCGTCACCTACGACTCCCCGACCTCCGACGGACTGCCGGTGACCGGCATAGGCCGGGCGAAGGCCGAGCAGATCTGGTTCAAGGCCCTCACCACCAAGTTCACCACCACCACGAACTACTCGGCGGCCCGCACCGGCACCCTCGCGGTAGCGAGCGAACTCTACGGAGGCACCACCTCCACCGAGTACAAGGCCGTACAGGACGCATGGGCGGCCGTCGCTGTCGGCACCCGCTCCGGCACCCCCGGCGGCACGTCCTTCGAGTCCACGACGGACGTCTCCATCCCGGACAACGGCGCCGCCGTGAACTCCGCGATCAGCGTCACCGGCCGCACCGGCAACGCCCCGGCGGCGCTCCCGGTCGAGGTGGACATCATCCACACCTGGCGCGGCGACCTGGTCCTCGACCTGGTGGCCCCGGACGGCACCCTGTACCGCCTCAAGAACTCCAGCGGCTCCGACTCCGCGGACAACGTCCAGGAGACGTACACGGTCAACGCCTCCTCCGAAACCGCCAACGGCACGTGGCAGCTCCGCGTCCAGGATGTGGCGGCACAGGACACCGGGTACATCAACGGGTGGAAGCTGACGTTCCCGTAGGGGGCGCAGGCATTGGGTGAGCTGAGCCCCGCCGCGTCTTCCCTCCGGGGAAGTGCGGCGGGGCTGTCGGCGTCCCCGCGGACGCGTCGTTCCAGAGGACCGTCCGTCTGCCCGGCCCCTCCGCTGGGCAGGCTGAAGACCATGAACGGCCTTCCTGCCGCGCAGGCGCGGCGGCTCGCCGAGAGGGAGCTCAGCCGCGAACTCCCCCGGCGGTGGGCGCATTCAGTGGGGGTGGCCGCCCGCGCGGCAGAGGTGGGGATCCTCCTGGGCGGGAAAGCCGGTCTGCTGGTCGCCGCCGCCGCTCTGCACGACGTGGGTTACGCGCCTCGGCTGGCGGTCACCGGGTTTCATCCGCTCGACGGAGCGCGCTTCCTCCGGGACGAGCACGGTGTGGGCGAGCGGGTCACCGGGCTGGTGGCGAACCACTCGTTCGCGCTCCTGGAGGCGGAGGAACGGGGGCTGAGGGCGGAGTTGGCGGCGGAGTTCCCGTTGCCGGAGGACCCGCTTCTGCTGGACGCCCTCGTGTACTGCGACATGACGACAACGCCCGACGGCGGCCGGACCACCGCACAGCGGCGGGTGGCGGAGATCATCGGCCGCTACGGCGCGGACCATGTGGTGGGACGGTTCATCCGGTCGGCGGCACCGGAGATCTTCTCCTCGGTCGAGCGGATCGAGGTGGCGCTGACAGCTCAGCCCAGATAGGGATAAGTACCGGCGAGATAGTCGCCGATCTGCTGCCGCATGCTGGGGTGGATGTCGTACCGGTCCAGATCGGACGGCTGGACGAAGCGGACCCCGTCGGCCTCGTCGTTGATCGTGGGCGCTCCGCCGACGGGGCGGCCGATGTAGGTGTTCTCGTACTGCTGGCGGATCTCGCCGTCGGTGTAGGCCACGATGTGGTTCGGGTTGGTGTACACGCCGAGGAAGCCGGTGATGTCCGCGATGATGCCCGTCTCCTCCAGGCACTCGCGGATCGCGCACTGGGCCGCGGTCTCGCCGATCTCCTGGGCGCCGCCAAGAAGGGCCCACTGGCCCGTGTCGCGGCGGCGCTGAAGAAGGATGGCACCGGTCTCATCGGCCACCAGCAGGTTGCTGGCCGGGATGAGGGTGTTCGCCTTGGGGGCGGTCGGGTCGTTGTAGTACTCGGTCCTGCCCATGGCCGGCGGTCCTCTCCTCTTCGGGCGCCCACGGTCGGGCGGCGGCCCAGATGGCGCCGAAGCTTCGAGCATAGGCGTCGAACCACCCCGTGCCGTCCACCCTCTTGAGGTGGAGGAGTGGGTTGGCACTGGCCGGTTGTCCCCAGATGTGTGGGTTGACGAGCAGGTTGTCGTCGTAGCGGAACAAGGACGCGTAGAGCGTGGTGTCGTGCAGGCGCAGGGCGCAGGGCGACCTGCCCAGCAGCGGACGGTAGTAGGTCAATGAGGCGCGGATCTTGGCGGCGAGGGTGTCGCCGATTCCCTCCTCGCGGCCCCGGACGGACACCGCCCGCCCTGCCGGGTCGCCGAAGCACAGACGCACGCGCACTCCGTCCGCTGCGCGCTCGGAGAGCATCTCGGCGATGTGGGGGTTGGACTGGGCGAAGAACGTGCCGGAGAAGACGAGGACGCTGATCTCGTGCCGGGCTCCCCGCAGCAGCGCGAGCCAGACATCGCGTGGCACGCTGGCGCGGTTCTGATAGGTGCCCACCAGTTCGGTGCCCGACCCGTCGAGCGGGCGGCCGGGGTGCTCGGGCGGGGCGGGCGGCCAGAGGAAGGTCTCTTCCACGCGCAGGTGCCGCGCGGCCCGGAAGCGGTGCCGGGGATGGGGGATCCGTCCGCCCAGCCATCGGCTCACCGTCTTGGGATCCACCTCGCAGACCTCGGCAAGCGCCTCGGGCGAGACTCCCCGCTGGCCGAGCACCGTGCGCAGTCGGTCGTTCACACGGCCATCGAAACGCCACCGCGCCGGATGGGGCAAGGACGTTTCGGGCTGAAGCGCGAGGAACTGACCAGCCGCGTAGAGGTAGTTGAGGGCGATTTCCTCAACGGTACGCCGCTGGAGCTGAGGTGTGATGCCGTCTGGACCAGTTGTTCCTGGCACTACAGTGCCAACCACCGCCGACCGCTCGCCGAGTTCGTCGACCGCATGCAACGTCTGGTCGGTACGGGAGGCGTGTTCGGAGCGGAGTTCATGATGCCGGTCGAGAGACGTCACCACGTGATCGAGCACTACACCTCCCCCGAGCGACTGCGTCGTCACTTCCACAACGGCTGGGAAGTCCTGCTCACTCTGTCCACGGACGAGTTCACCGAGCGACCCCACGTCGGCAGGCCGCACGAACACACCCACCGCATGGGCCTGCCCATCGCGGCCCGAACGTCCCCCCGCACCGACCGCTTCCGAGAGAAGGCCGAATGAAGAACGAGTACGAGGCGAAGTTTCTGGCCGTCGACACCGTCGGCCTCCGGGCCGGGCTGGTCGCGCTCGGCGCCGTTCAGGCGCTCCCCCGCACCCTCCTCACCCGCAAGATCTTCGAGAACGACGTCCTCGACGACGGGGCCTGGCTGCGCCTGCGCGACGAGGGCACGCGCTCGACGCTCACGCTCAAGCAGGTCACCGACGCCACGGTGATCGACGGCACCCAGGAGATCGAGACCGAGGTGTCCGACCTGCACGCCATGGCCGACATCCTGCGCCGGGTCGGCCTCACCGAGGTGCGCTACCAGGAGAACTACCGCGAGGAGTGGCGCTTGGGCGAGGTCGCCTTCGACTTCGACACCTGGCCCGGCCTGCCCACCTTCCTGGAGATCGAAGGACCTGACGAGGCATCCGTCCGGGAGGCCGCCGCGCTGCTGGACCTCGACTACGCCGAGGCCCGGTTCGGCAGCGTCGACGAGATCTACAAGAGCGAGGCCGCCCGCGACATCCTCGCCGAACCGACGCTCTTGTTCGCCGACGAGGGGAGGGCTGCCGAGTAGCAGCAGATGCGGGATGGCCCCGCCAGGCCCCCGGGGAGGGGATGGCGGGGCTTCGGTCGTCTCGTCAGACCGCCCTGAACTCCCCGAGCTTGACGCTCGCGATGAAGGAGGTGAACGAGGCGACGGGGAGGTCCAGAACGGGACCGGACGGGTCCTTGGAGTCGCGGACAGGAACGATGCCGTACGGGACGGCAAGGTTGGCCGCGACCTCGATGCAGTCGCCGCCGTTGCTGCTGTAGGAGGACGTGAAGAACTGCGGATCGGTCACCAGGTGTGCCTCCTTCCGAAGCTGAAGCGGTCAGACCGCCCCGAACCGCCCGCCCCGCACCCCCGCCACGAACGTGGCGAACGCGTCGGCCGGGAAGTCGAGTATGGGACCGGCCGGGCTCTTGGAATCCCGGACCGGGACCACACCGCCGGAGGCGGCGAGATTGGTGGCGACCTCGACGCAGTCGCCGCCGTTGTCGCTGTAGGACGAGGTGAACCAGCGCGGGGAGTCGTCGGTCGTCACGGGATGCCCTTTCGTACCTGCTCGATCATGGCCACGGATGCCGCCGGAGACAGGGCTACGGCCTGTAGTTGATGGTATGCCGTAAAGACGGCCGCTACGGAAGTGGTCTCCCGGTCGAGATTTCCCTGTGCCTGGGACTCGGCGTAGTAGACCACCGACCGGTCCGGCATGGTCAGGAGATTGACCGGCAGGTTGAAGGTCCGGCGCTCGCCGATCTCGTAAGGCGCCATCTGGAGCAGGGTGTTGGGCCGGTCGGCGAACTCGATCAGCGACGCCAGTTGGGCGTCCATGACCTCGGCCCCGCCGACCGGCCGCCGAATACAGCTCTCGTCCATGGTCACGAACACCATGGGCGGCACGGTCCGGAGCAGCGTCGCCTGGCGCTCCGCCACCAACGCGACCCGCCGCTCGGCCTGTTCGGGAGTGATGGCACCCCGCCTTATCGCGCTGTCGGCCAGCACCCGGGCGTACTCAGGGGTCTGCAACAGACCGGGAATGACGCCGATGTTGAAGAGCCGGATCTCCACCGCCCGGCCCTCGAATTTCACGTACTCCGGGAACCCTTCCAGCATCGCGCCCAGCCGGATCTCCCGATACCCGCGTTCGAACGCGTCCGTCGCGCCCACCAGTCCGAAGGCGACATCCGCACTACGCGAAAAACGAAGAGTCGGAGACTTGCGGCCGGTTTCCACGGCGGAGATATGCACGCTGGAATAGTCCATACGCAGCGCGAGCTGATCCTGGGTCCAGCCGCGCCCCTCCCGCATGCTGCGTAAACGCGCGCCGAAGGCCGCTTGCGCCGAGGCGTCCGGGTTCAATTCCTTGCGATTCAAAGGCCGTTCACCAACCTTTCGTTCTACCTGAGCAGTTTGAAGTCTTCCCAGCTCTCAGCCACTCTTTGCCTCCCGGTAGTCAGGCAACTACGGAGAGGAATACCTATGATCGCACGGAGTGTTCCCGAACCCGGCACGATCATGGTGGATACCAGCCAAGGCGACCGCGTCGGTGAATTCCGGGACGCCATCGGGCCCTACTGGTTCCTGCGCCCCGTGCGCGGCGGCACCGAGTGGGAAGTCAGGCCGGAGGACACCCGCCCCGCCACCCCGGCGGAGCGGCTGCACGCCGAGACGGCCCGGGTCAATGCCCGCAGCCGGGGTGCCCGGCTGTGAGCGACGGCCCGGGAGGCAGCCCTGTGGATCCGGTCGAGGTGGAAGAGGCACGGGCCGCCCTACGGGCCGACCGGCCGACGGTCATCGCCCGCTACCGAGCACTGGAACCCGTCGCCCTCATCGCCGCCTCCTACGGCGTCCCGGCCGGCTGGGTGCGGGCGCGGCTCGACGAATGGGGCGAACCCCGCCGCCCCCTCTACGCGGCCCACCTGCACCGCCGGGCCGCCGGGCATGTCTTCCGGGGGCGTCCGGCCGCGCCGCGCTCCACCGCGGAGATGCGGGCCGCCCAGGCGGAGTTCGTCCGGCTGCGCGCGACCGTGATCGCGCAGTACGAGGAGGGTCAGTCCGTCAGCGCGCTGGCCCGGGAGTTCAAGGTCAGTCCGACCTGGGTCGGTGAGCGGCTGGACGAGTGGGACGTACCCCGACGTAAGCGCCCCTCCGCCCGCCGGACCCTCTGAAGGCGCTTCATCTCAGGCCCTACGCTTGGCCCATGTCCTTCACGTACAAGGATGTCGGCGGCACCCGCGACCCCGGCTTCTGCCCGCCCGGATTCCACCGGCTCCAGGTCCGTACCCGCATCGGCGAGGGACACGCTCTGTTCCGGCGGGCCGCCGACGCGGTCGCGGGGTGGGAGTTGCACCGGGCGATGGGCATGGGCGTCGACGCCGCCGCCGAGCGGGCCGCGCCGGATGTCGATGTCACGGTCACCCTGGCGGGGGTGATCAAGGCGCCGTGCCGGGTGGTGTGGACGGTGGAGGAGTACCGCCGGTCCGGGTGGGCGTACGGCACGCTCGACGGGCATCCGGAGTGCGGGGAGGAGTCGTTCGTGGTGGAGCGGACGGGGGATGGGACTGTGTGGCTGACCGTGACGGCGTTCAGTCGTCCGGCGAAGTGGTATGCGAAGGCGGGTGGGGCTGCGACTCGGGGGCTTCAGCATGCGTATGCGCGTCGGGCGGGGGTGGCGTTGCGGCGGTTGTGTGCGCATTTGGATGCGGGGTGAGGTTTGTACCGGGTTTGCGCAGTTCCCCGCGCCCCTGAGAGGGGGAGGGGGAGGCGTCGTTGTTGGGTGCGGGTGCGTGGGGGTTGATTGCGCAGTTCCCCGCGCCCCTGACGGACGGACATCGCCGTCGTCAAGTGCGGGTGCGTGGGGGTTGGTCGCGCAGTTCCCCGCGCCCCTGACGGACGGGCGTCGCCGTTGTTGGGTGCGGGTGGGTTGTGGCTGGGCGCGCAGTTCCCCGCGCCCCTGGGGTGGGGAACCCGCCGTCGTTGGGTGCGGGGCCGTGGGGGTTTTTGGGGGCGCGGGGAACTGCGCGAATCCGCCCCACCGGGCCGCACCCGACCACAACCCCCGCCACCCCCAGGGGCGCGGGGAACTGCGCGAACGAGCCCCACTCACCCGCGCGGACCCACGACCCCTCCAGGGGCGCGGGGAACTGCGCGAACCCGGTACCCACGCACCCGCACCCCCGCCCCCTCACCAACTCACCGCAACAGCACCCCCGCCCCCTCCCGCCCCACCGCGTCCGACGCCACCGCCACCAAACCCGGCTCCGCCGGGGAGGCGAGCAGGTGGTGGGCCGGGAGGACGCGGACCGTGTAGCCGAAGGGTCCCGTGCGGTCCAGGGAGAGCGGGCCCTCGTAGAGCCAGCGCCCGTACGTGTCCGGGCCGGACACCGGCTTCAGCGGGACGCTCGCCGCGTCGGTGATCCGGTCCTCGGAGTCCACCCGGCCGGAGACCGCCTGCACCTCCACGTCCTCGGCGCGCAGATCACCCAGCGCGACCCGCACGCGCAGCGACACCGCCGTGCCGAGTTCGGCCGTGGCCGTCGCCGCCGAGGTCTCGACGTGGTCGACCCCCACGGACGGCCAGGCGGCCCGTACCCGGGTCTTCCAGGCGGCCAGTTCCGCGGCCTGTTCGGGGCCCAGCGCGCGGTGGGCGCGGGCGGCCGGCGCGTAGAGCCGCTCGACGTACTCCCGGACCATCCGCCCCGCCAGCACCTTCGGGCCGAGCTGGGTCAGGGTGCGGCGGACCATCTCGATCCAGCGGTCGGGCAGCCCGGCCCCGCCGCGCTCGTAGAAGCGGGGGGTGATCCGCTGCTCCAGGAGGTCATAGAGGGCTGATGCCTCGATGTCGTCGCGGCGGTCGGTGTCCAGGGCGGCGGCGCCGTCCGCCGTGGGGATCGCCCAGCCGAAGTCGGGCTGGAACCACTCGTCCCACCAGCCGTCCAGCACCGAGAGGTTGAGGCAGCCGTTGAGGGCCGCCTTCATGCCGGAGGTGCCGCATGCCTCCAGGGGGCGGAGCGGGTTGTTCAGCCAGATGTCACAGCCCGGGTAGAGGTTCTGGGCCATGGCCATGCCGTAGTCGGGGAGGAAGACGATCCGGTGGCGGACCTTCGGGTCGTCCGCGAACCGCACCAGCTCCTGGATGAGGCGCTTGCCGCCGTCGTCGGCGGGGTGGGCCTTGCCGGCGACGACGATCTGCACCGGGCGCTCCGGGTGGAGCAACAACTCCGTCAACCGGTCCTTGTCGCGGAGCATCAGAGTCAGGCGCTTGTAGGAGGGGACGCGGCGGGCGAAACCGATGGTGAGGACGTCGGGGTCGAGGACGCCGTCGATCCAGCCCAGTTCAGCGGAGCCCGCGCCGCGCTGGCGCCAGGAGGCCCGGAGCCGGTCCCGTACCTCGTCCACGAGCCGTTCGCGCAGGGTGCGGCGCAGGGCCCAGAGGTCGGGGTCGGGGAGCCCGGCGGCGGCGTCCCAGCGCTCGTCGCCGTCCTCGGCGGACGTGCCGCCGAGCCGCAGCACCTCGGGCGCCACCCAGGTCGGCGCGTGCACCCCGTTGGTCACGGACGTGATCGGCACCTCCTCGGCGTCGAACCCCGGCCACAGTCCGGCGAACATGCCCCGGCTCACCTGGCCGTGGAGGAGGGAGACCCCGTTGGCGCGCTGGGCGAGGCGCAGGCCCATCGCCGCCATGTTGAAGAGGTGGGCCTCGCCGCCCGGGTAGCTCTCCGCGCCGAGGCGCAGGATGCGGTCCACCTCGATCCGGGGGAGTTCGGCGGCCGGGCCGAAGTGGCGGGCCACCAGGTCCCGGTCGAAGCGGTCGATACCGGCGGGGACGGGGGTGTGGGTCGTGAAGACCGTTCCGCCGCGCACCGACTCAAGGGCCGCGTCGAAGCCGAGGGCGTCGTCGCCGCCGCACAGTTCGTTGATCCGCTCCAGGCCCAGGAACCCGGCGTGCCCCTCGTTGGTGTGGAACACCTCGGGCGCGGGATGCCCCGTCAGTCGGCAGTACGTACGGACCGCCCGGACACCTCCTATGCCGAGCAGCATCTCCTGGAGCAGCCGGTGCTCGCTGCCGCCGCCGTACAGCCGGTCGGTCACCCCGCGTTCGCCGAGGTCGTTCTCCTCGACGTCGGAGTCGAGGAGGAGCAGGGGGATGCGGCCCACCTGGGCCAGCCAGATACGGGCCCGGAGGAAACGCCCGCCGGGCAGCGCCAGCATCACCTGCGCCGGGGTGTCGTCGGGCTCCTTGAGCTGGATCAGCGGCAGCTCGTGCGGGTCGAGCACCGGGTAGTGCTCCTGCTGCCAGCCGTCGCCGGAGAGGGACTGGCGGAAGTAGCCGTGCCGGTAGAGCAGCCCGACCCCGATGAGGGGGACGCCCAGATCGCTGGCCGCCTTCAGGTGGTCCCCGGCGAGGATGCCGAGTCCGCCGGAGTACTGGGGCAGCGCGGCGGTGATGCCGAACTCGGGCGAGAAGTAGGCGACGGCGGCCGGCAGCTCCGCCGACCGGGACTGCTGCTGGTACCAGCGGTCGCCCTCGACGTAGGCGCGCAGTTCGTCGGAGACGGCGGTGAGACGGGCCAGGAACTCCCCGTCCTCCGCCAGTTCCGCGAGCCGCGCGGTCGGCACACTGCCGAGCAGCCTTATCGGATCGCCGTCCGAGGCGGCCCAGCGCCCCGGATCGACGGACTGGAACAGTTCCCGGGTCTCGGGGTGCCAGGACCAGCGCAGATTTCGCGCCAGGTCGCTCAGCGGCTGGAGGGGTTCGGGGAGAACGGGTCGGACGGTGAATCGACGGATCGCCTTCACATTCCACCTCGGCGCTTCGCTGGATGACCGGTCATTGACGTCGACGTCGGTTGAAAAGGTACTGGCGTGATCGTGCCGTTGCCGGGGACTCCGCCCCCAAACCCGCGTATTCAGCCTGAACGGCCGTCCTTGATGCCCGGACAGACCACATCCGCATCCGCCCGGCACGTCCGGCAGATCCGGCACGCCCTGTACATCCGGCACGTCCGGTCCGCGCGGCCCACCCGGACCTCCCGGCCACATCCGCCCGGCACGCGCACATCTCACACATCTCGCACAGCCCACACAGCCTGCACGGAGCGCATCCGCCCAGCCCACGCGAAACGCATCCACGCAGCCCCCGCGGAGCACATCCGCACAGCCCACACAGCCCGCGCGGCCACACCCACCCTGCCCGCCCGGCCGGCCCCCGCGTCGCCCCTGCCCGCACACTCCGCATCCACACTGCCCGGACGGGCACACCCCCGATGCCCGGACGGGTCGTATCCGCGCTGCCCGCACGGGCATCTCCGCGCTGCCCCGACGGGCACCCATTCGATGATCCACCAGGGCAGGACGGGTCACTCTCCCTGCCCCTCTGTGGCCGGTATGGCCGATTCCGGGTCCCTCGGCCACCTTGTGGGTCTTCGGCACGCACGAGAGGCTGCCCACGGAGCGGAGGGAGAGAACGTATGGATGGGCATACGCGTGAGTAGTTAACACGGGGCCGGATTGCCGCCCCGACCCGAGTGGGAAGGTTTCTGCGGTACGCCCCGCAGACACCTCCCGCCGAACCGTCCTCCCTACAGCCCTCGGCCCACCCTCGTTGACGCGGACAGGAGCGGTGATGCCCCGCACGCACGACTCGTCGGCACCCCCGACCACCACCGACGCCCCTCACCCCCCACCCCCTCCCCCGGCTCCCACCAGCGTCGGGCGCATTCCCGTGCTCGATGTCCGCCCCTGTGTCCGGCAGGGGCTGCGGCCCGCGAAGGCGGTGACCGGCGAGGCGTTCGAGGTCTCGGCGACCGTCTTCCGCGAGGGCCATGACGCGGTCGCCGCGAATGTCGTCCTCCACGATCCCGAGGGCCGCCCCGGCCCCTGGACGCCGATGCGGGAACTCGCCCCCGGCACCGACCGCTGGGGTGCCCGGGTCACCCCGGACGCCGTCGGGCGCTGGACGTTCACCGTCGAGGCGTGGAGCGATCCGATCGCCACCTGGCGGCACCACGCCGGTATCAAGATCCCGGCGGGCATGGACACCGCCCTGGTGCTGGAGGAGGGCGCCCGGCTGCATGAGCGGGCCGCCGAGGGCGTACCGGAGGGCGCGGAACGGACCGCCGTCCGGGAGGCGGTGGCGGCGCTGCGGGACGAGTCGCGGCCCGCGTCGGCCCGGCTGGCGGGGGCGCTGACCCCGGAGGTGGGGCGGGTGCTCGGCCGTCATCCGCTGCGGGAGCTGGTCTCCTCGTCCCCGCCCCTGCCGCTGCTGGTGGAGCGGGAGCGGGCCCTGTTCGGGTCCTGGTACGAGTTCTTCCCGAGGTCGGAGGGGACGGCCGAGGAGCCGCACGG
>NZ_JBFBEM010000012.1:0-329455 GCF_040683675.1 Streptomyces sp. NPDC093252
GCGGGGGCGATGACGCGGTAGCCGTCGCGCTGGAGGCGCTGGGTGACCTGGTTCCAGCCGGAGCCGTCGGCCCAGGCGCCGTGGACGAGGACGACGGTGGGCCTGGTACCGCCGGGGGACGCGGTGTGGTCGGTGAGGGCGCTGGCGGCGGTGGGGGTGAGGAGGGCGGCGGAGGCGAGGGCGGTGGCGGCGGCCAGGGCGAGACGGACACGGCGGGTGGTGGTGGGCTTGGCGTTCATGGCGGGGCTCCTCATAGGTGCGGTGGAGTGGGCGGGGTGGGGCGGGGCGAAGTCGTGGGTGCCGGTGGGGGTTTGGGCCCTGGGGTTCGGGGCCCGGGGTTCGGGGCCTGGGGCCCGTTTCCCTGCCGACGGATGTAAGTAGAGCACACGATTGAGTTGTGCACAACCTAGTTGTGCAGGTGCCGGGCCGCGGCACCGCCGGGCTCGCCGGGCTCGCGCGCGGACTCCTTCCGGGGGCGGCCTCGTAGATCGAAGATTCCCCACCCAACCCCTTGCGGGATCGCCCGGCGGCAAGGCATGCTCCCGGCATGGTTAAAGGATTTAACTACTTTCGGGTAGGGGGGAAGTGACCGCCCTATGAGCGATCCATCCGAGTTCGACGCGCTGGGTCAGGCAGAGTTGATCCGTACCGGGCAGGTATCGCCGAAGGATCTGCTGGAAGCCGCCATCGAGCGCATTGACCGGACCAATCCAGCGATTAACGCCGTCATTCACACCATGTATGACCAAGCGCGTTCGACCGCCTCCGGAGCGCTACCCGAAGGGCCTTTCACCGGAGTTCCCTTTCTGCTGAAGGACGGCGGCGGAGTGGGATACGCCGGGGCGCCGATGACCTCCGCGAGCAGATTCCTCGCGGATTACGTGCCCGCCGAGGACGGTGAACTCACCCGCCGCTACAAGGCTGCCGGTCTCGTGATCTGCGGCAAGACGAATCTGCCCGAGTTCGGACTCCTGCCCACCACCGAACCCGAACTGCACGGGCCCACCCGCAACCCCTGGGACACCGCGCTGTCGGCGGGCGGGTCGAGCGGCGGCGCGGCGGCGGCCGTCGCCGCGCGGATGGTGCCCATGGCCAACGCCAGCGACAGCGGGGGATCCATCCGGGTCCCGGCCGGGAACTGCGGGGTGTTCGGGATGAAGCCGACCCGGCTGCGGATCTCCTCGGCCCGCCGCGCGGCCGGGCTCTCCCCCCGGATCGCCGTGCTCAGCGAGCACGCGGTGACCCTGAGCGTGCGGGACTGCGCCGCCCTGCTCGACGCCACCGCAGGGCCCCTGCCCGGGGACCCGTACCGGGCGCCGCGGCCCGAGCGGCCGTATCTGGCGGAGACCGGACGCGATCCGGGGCGGCTGCGGATCGTCTTCAGCCGCCGCTCACCCACCGGCTCGCCGCTCCATCCCGACTGTCTCGCGGCGGTCGAGGACGCGGCCCGCCTCTGCGAGGACCTCGGGCACCAGGTCGAGGAGGGCACCCCCGCACTGGACGCCGGGAGGTTCGGGAGCGCGTTCAGCGCGGTGTCGTCGGCCGGGCTCGCCTGGGACGTGGCGCGGATGGAGCGGACCCTCGGCCGGACGGCCCGTGAGGAGGACTTCGAGGCCGGCACCTGGGCGATGATCCAGAACGGCCGGTCCGGGACCACCGGACTGGGGGCGTACTTCGACGCCCTCGCCGAACTCCAGACGCTGTGCGACGGGCTCGCCGCCTTTCAGGAGCCGTACGACGTCTGGCTGACACCCACCGCGGGGGCGCCCGCGCCGCCGCTCGGCTCCTTCACCTCGACGCCGGAGGACCCGACCCGCGGACTGCGTGCCTCCGCCGCCTTTCTGCCGTTCACGGTGCTCATCAATGTCACCGGGCAGCCCGCGATGTCCGTGCCCCTTTTCTGGAATTCCGCCGGTGTCCCGGTGGGAACCCATTTCGTCGGCCCCTATGGCAACGAGGGGCTGCTGTACCGCCTGGCCGCGCAATTGGAAGCCGCCCGCCCCTGGGCCGGGCGCATCCCGCCCGTGCTGAATCCCCGATAGTCCGGCCCTTCGTCCGGACCTCGCGGCGACATCGCCCACGGGTACGCCCGGACGGACCCCGCACGACAAAAGGAGAAACACTGTGTCCCTCCCTGCCGACGCATGGCCGAACCCTTTGATTGCCGGACCCCGGTGGACCTCCCACCAGTTCATCGACAGCGAAGTCATGGACGACCAGATCAAGCATCAGCTCAGCATGATGTTCTTCGGCATGTCGGATCTGGGCGAATGCCTGGAGGTCGCCCGGCGCATACGCGTCGACGACGAGGAGAGCTGGGTCCAGGCGTGGGGCGAACGCGCCGACACCCTCCAGCAGCGCGCCGAAGCCGCCGAGAAGCGCGGCCGGAACGTCTCCGCCGGCGACGCCTATCTCCGCGCCGCCACCTACTGGCGGGCCTCCCTGATGCACTTCAGCCACCCTGAGGACCCCCGGGTCCGCGCCAACGCCATCAGCGCCTACGACTGCTACGACCGCTATCTCGCGCTGTCGGGGTATCCCGGGGAGCCCGTGCGCATCCCGTACGAGGGCAGCTTCCTCTACTCGTACCTCTACCGCAGTCCGGTGGCCAAGGGTCCCGCGCCGCTGCTGATCTTCTTCCAGGGCCGGGACGCCTGGCCGGAGGACACCCGCTGGGTCTACGACGGTGCCATCCGGCGCGGCTACCACTGCCTGTCCGTGCAGTGCCCCGGCCAGGGACTGACCCTGCGGCTCAACGAGCTGCCGTTCCGCTACGACTGGGAGAAGGTCGTCACACCGATCGTGGACACCGCCGTCACCTTCGACGGAGTGGACCCGGACCGTATCGGGCTGATGGGGCTGAGCTTCGGCGGCTATCTCGCGCCCCGCGCCGCCGCCTTCGAGAAGAGACTCAAGGTGTGCGTCGCCAACCCGGGCGTACTGCACTGGGGGGACGCCATCCGGTCCGGGCTCCCCGACGCGCTCGGCGACGCGCTGGCGGGCGGGCCCGAGGTGTTCAACGGGGCCGTCGCCTCGCTGGGCTCCAAGATGCCGCTCGCGGAGTGGTTCCTGCGTGACTCCGGGTGGAAGCACGGGACCACGACACCGTACGAACTCTTCGAGGCGTTCGACGCCTGCGACCTCACCGATGTCGCGGCCGGGATCGAGTGCGAGACCCTGGTGATGGACGGGGCGGAGGAGCGGTTCTCCACGGGTCAGGCGGAGTTGTTGTACGACGCGCTGACCTGCCCCAAGGAGTTCATGCTGTTCGACGAGGACAGCACCGCGCAGTTGCACTGCCAGAACGGCGGGACCGCCACCGCCGCCGAGTTCACCTTCGACTGGCTGGACGGGCGGCTCTAGGCCCCGCCCCGCTCCGGGGCCCGTCCTCCGTTCCTCCGCTCCGGGGCCCGTCCTCCGCTCCGGCCCCGCCCCCCGACCCCAGGGTCCATCCCCGACCCCAGGGTCCGCCCTCGGCACCAGGGCCCACCGCCGACTGCGACTCCGGCTTCCGATTTCCGGCTTCTGGCTTCCGGCTTCCGGCTTCCGGCTTCCAGGGCCTGCGCTCTGTGCCCTTCCCCTCCGCCGGGAAGGCGCCCCCCACTCCCCGCGTCCCCCCTCACTTCTTCCCCCCGTCCAGGGACCCTTCAGGGAGTACGCCCATGTCCGAACCCCTTCCCCGGGTCGCCGCCCCCGGCGCCCCGCCCGCGCCCCGACCGCCCGCGGGCCCCGGCTCGGTCGCCCCCGGCGCCGTCGACCCCGTCGGAATGAGACTGCGCGACACGCTCCGGCGCGGCGGGTGGAGCATCTGTCTGCTGGCCGTGCCCCTCGTCGTGATGGAACAGCTCAGCCGGGAGGCGACCGGCACCCTCGCCCCGGACATCCGCGACACCTTCGGCATCTCCGACGCCGCGTTCGTCGCCACCGCCGGGTTCACCGGAGTCGCCCTGGTCCTGGGCGGGATACCCATGGCCTGGCTGGCCGGCCGGGTCAACCGCAAGCACCTCGTCGTGATCTCGGCCGTCGTGGGAACCCTGTCCCTGATCGGCGCCGGGCTCGCCCAGAACGTCTGGCACCTCTTCGCCGCCTACGCCTTCACCGGCCTGGCCGCGGCCTACTCCAACCCGGTCTTCGGCTCGCTGATCGCCGACGCCTACCCCGTCGAGGGACGCGGCCGGATCTACTCCCTGCACGCGACGGCCACCCCGATCGGCCAGGCCGTCGGACCCGCGCTCGCCGGATCGCTGGCCGGTCTCGCGGGCGACGGCGACGAATCCTGGCGCTGGGCGTACATCGGACTGGCCGTGCCGTACGCGCTGCTGGCCATCGCCGCGGCCGTCTTCCTGAAGGAACCGCGCCGCGACGGAACCACATCCGGAACCGGTCCGGCGTGGGAGGAGCACCCCGTCGGGATCCTCCACGGCTTCCGGCAGATGATGCGGGTCAGGACGTTCCTCTCCATGTGCCTGGGCATCGGTGCCCTCGGGCTGGCCCTGTTCACCGTGCCGGTCCAGATGTCCCTGCTGCTGGGCGACGCGTACCACTTCGACGCCTTCGAGCGCGGAGTGATCTTCTCCCTCACCCAGGTGCCCGTGATCGGCGCCATGGTGATCGGCGGCCACTTCTTCGACCGGGTGTTCCGGCGGACGCCGGAGACGACCGTGGTCATCGCCGGCGGTTCGATCCTCGGGTACGGCGTCATCATCTGCGGCGGGATCTGGCTGGGGCCCGCCTGGCTGATGCTCACCGCCTACGTCCTGGCCTCGATGTGCGTGGGCATCGCCCTGGTGTGTGTCGGTCCGCTGGTCGCGGCGGTCTCACCGCACCGGCTGCGGGCCCAGGCGTTCGCGTTCCTGCCCGTCTTCACCTTCCTGATGGGCGGCTTCTTCGGCTCCGTCTTCGCCGGATTCCTCTCCGACTCGTTCGGACCCCGGACCGCGATCACCTGCGCCGTGGCCTTCTCGGCCTTCGCCGCCGGGCTCCTCTTCCTCCGTGGCCGCGCCCATCTGCGGCACGACATCGCGGCGGCGGCCGGGGAGCCCGACCCCGACCCCGACCCCGACCCCGACCCCGTACACCTCTGAAAGGACTGGCCATGTCTTCGTCTTCGCACCCCGCGGGGGCACCGACCACGCCGCCCCACCCGTTCGGCCTGCACGGCAGGACAGCCGTCGTCACGGGCGCGAGTTCGGGCATCGGCGCCGAGATCGCGCGGGCCCTCGGTGCCGCAGGCTGCGATGTCGTCCTCGTCGGCCGCTCCGCCGACCGGCTGACCGCCGCCGCGACCGCGGTCGCCGCGAGCGGAGCCGCGCATCTGACCGTCGCCGCCGATCTCCGTGAGGACGACGCCCCGCGCCGGGTCGTCGAGGCGGCGGTCGGGCGGTTCGGGCGGCTCGACATCCTGGTGCACTCGGCGGGCGTCTACACCCAGGCATCGCTGACGGACACCACCGACGAGATGTTCGACGGACAGTGGGCGACCAATGTCCGCGCGCCGTTCCGGCTCACCCGGGCCGCCCGTCCCCATCTGACCCGGGGCGCCTCCGTCATCTTCGTCTCCTCGATGTCCGGCCGGGTCGGCTCGCCCGACGACTCGGCCTACTGCGCCTCCAAAGGCGCGGTGGAACTGATGGTCAAGGCGCTCGCCACCGAGCTGGCACCGGCCGGAATCCGGGTCAACGCGGTGGCCCCCGGCAATGTGCACACCCCCATCAACGCCGGGCTCATCACCCCGGAGCTGGAGAAGGAGATCGTGGCGACGACCCCGGCGGGCCGGGTGGGCGAGGTCGCCGACATCAGTCCGGCGGTGGTGTATCTCGCCTCGGACGCCTCGTCGTACGTGTACGGCGCCAGCCTCGCCGTCGACGGCGGCTTCACCGCGCAGTAGCCCGCCAGCGGCGTCCGCCCCGCGACCCCCGACCGGCGCCCGCGCTCCACGGCCCGCACCCCACGACCGGCGCCCCGCGACCCGCGCCCCACGACCCGTGACCGGCGCCCCACGACCAGCGACCAGCCACCCCCGCCCCGCGCCACCCCCGCCCCGCGCCACCAGCGGCGCGCACATCACCCCCGGACCCGACACCCACCCCCGTTCGAGAGCGAGCACGAGGACACGACATGAGCGCATTCCCCAGCGGCGTCGACCCGCACCGGTTCGAAGCCGAACTCCGGCGGCTGGAGGAGGTCTCCCGCTTTCCGGAGATGCCCCGCAACCTCTTCGACGAGGGCCCCCATCTGGTCACCACCCCCGAACTCCCCTGGGGCGACGCCGTGCGCGAGGCGTCGGTCGGGGCGTATCTCCGCTTCGTGCACGGCGAGACCTGGATCACCGGCGGCGGGGCGCGGGAGATGGAGGCGGAGGTCGTCGGGTGGCTGGGCGGGCTGATGGGCGCCGCGGCGCCGGCCGGGTTCATCACCTCGGGCGGCTCCGAGTCCAACATGTGCGCGATCCTCACCGCGAAGCAGCGGGCCGGACGCCGTGGCGGAAGTGTGGTCTTCCCGGACAACGGCCACTACTCGCTCCACAAGCTCTGCCGGATGTTCGACCTCGACCCCATCGTGGTGCCCGCCCCCCGGGGGCGGCTGGACCAGGTCGATCCGGGGGCCGTCGAGGCCGCCGTCCGCCCCGACACCATCGCCCTCATCGCGACGGCCGGGACCTGGGCGTACGGCAGTGTGGACCCGATCGCGGAGATGGGTGCGATCGCCGAGCGCCATGGGCTGTTTCTGCATGTCGACGCGGCGTTCGGCGGCTTCATCCTGCCGTTCCTGGAGCGCTCCGGCTATGACACCGCCCTCCCCGACTGGGACTTCCGGGTCCCCGGGGTCTGCTCGATCAGCGCCGATCTCCACAAGAACGGCATGGCCCCGCCGCCCGCCGGAACACTGCTCTTCCGGGACGCGTCGCTGCTCGCGTCCGCGAAGGAGATCTGTCCGCCCAACGGCACCATGTCCGGCACCCGGGGCGCGGGGCCCATCGCGGGCGCCTGGGCGATGGCGAAGCTGCTCGGCGAACCGGGCTACACGGCGGTGTCGCTGAAGTCCATGGCGATGCGCGACGAACTCGTGGCCGGGGTGCGGGCGGTGCCCGGTCTCGATGTCCACCCGGGGTCGCGGATCAATATGACCCTCATCCACTCCCGGACCCTCGATCTGCGGCCCGCCGCCGGGCAACTGCGCCGCCGGGGCTGGATGTTCGCGGCGCGGGCCGTGCCGGGGCCGGTGAGCCTCGTCGTCGTCCCCATGCCGCACAACGACGGCCGGATCGCGGACTTCCTGCGGGATCTGGAGGAGTGCGCGGCGTCCGCGCCCCCGCTGGAGGGGACGACGCCCGCCGCCGAAACATCCCGCGAACCCGTGTCCAGTTACGGCTTCTGAGCGTGAGCACCGAGAAGCGGAGACCGACCATGTACGACCACCCTCCTCTCCCCCCGGCGGCCCGGGTGTCCGTCGACATCGGCGGCACCTTCACCGACCTCGTCGTCGAGCGGGACGGCGAGCTGCGGCTGTTCAAGTCGCCGACCGTGCCGGACGATCCGGTACGCGGCATCCTGGAGGTCCTCACCCGGGCGGCCGAGGCCGACGGGCTGCCCCTGGAGCGGTTCCTCGCCGGTGTCGGGACGTTCGTCCACGCCACGACCCGCGGGCTGAACGCCGTCCTCACCGGCACCACCGCGCGGACCGCGTTCCTCACCACCGAGGGCCACCCCGATGTGCTCCTGCTGCGCGAGGGCGGACGGCCGGACCCCTTCGACTTCACCGTGCCGTTCCCCGAGCCCTATGTGCCCCGCTCCCTCACCTTCGAGGTGCCGGAGCGCATCACCGCCTCGGGGGAGATCCTGCGCCCGCTCGACCACGACGGGCTCGGCCGGATCTGCGACCGACTGGCCGCCGCCGGGGTCGAGGCCGTGGCGGTGTGCCTGCTGTGGTCCACGGTGAACCCCGTGCACGAACTCGCGGTCGCCGAGGTGCTGCGCGAGCGGCTGCCCGGCGTCCCCCACACCCTCTCCCACGCGCTGAACCCGTCGCTGCGGGAGTACCGGCGGGCCTCGTCCGCCGCGATCGACGCCTCGCTCAAACCGCTGATGTCCCGGTACACCGAGGGACTGACCGGGCGGCTGCGGGCCGCCGGGCTCACCGGCCGGATCCTGATGGTCACCTCCCTCGGCGGGGTGATGGATGTCCGGGACGCGACCGAGAAGCCGGTGCTGACCATCAACTCGGGGCCGTCCATGGCCCCCGTCGCGGGCCGCGCGTACGCCGCCGCGGACCTCGGCGCGGGCACGGTGATCGTCGCCGACGCGGGGGGCACCACCTACGACGTCACCCTCGTCCGCGACGGCGAGATACCCGCCACCCGGTCGGCCTGGGTCGGCGGCGAGATCACCGGACACATGACCGGGCTGCCGTCGATCGACGTCAAGAGCGTCGGCGCGGGCGGCGGCAGCATCGCCTGGGTGGACCCCGGCGGCCTGCTGCACGTCGGCCCGGCGAGCGCGGGTTCGGTGCCCGGCCCGGCCTGTTACGGGCGCGGCGGCACCCGTGCCACGGTGACCGACGCCGCCCTCGTCCTGGGGTATCTGGACCCGGCGTCCTTCTCCAGCGGTGCCATGGTGCTCGACCCGGCGGCGGCGCTCGCGGCGATCACCACCGATGTCGCCCGGCCGCTGGGCGTCGAACCGGTCGCCGCGGCCCACGCCGTACTCGAACTCACCACCGAGCACATGGTCCGGGCGATCGAGGAGATCACCCTCCAGCAGGGCATCGACCCGTCCCGGGCGGTCCTCGTCGGCGGCGGTGGCGCCGCCGGGCTCAACGCGGCGGCGGTCGCGCGGCGGCTGGGCTGCCGCACCCTGGTGGTACCGGCCGTCGGCGCGGCGCTGGCCGCGTCCGGGGCGCTGATGTCCGATCTGCGGGCGGTGTACACGGCGACGGTCCCGGCGGTGACCAGTGCCTTCGAGGCGGACCGGGTGAACGCGGCGCTGGCCGCTCTGCTGGTGCGGTGCGGCGAGTTCGCCGGACATGTGGGCGCGGACCCGGCGGAGATGACCGTCACCCTGTTCGCGGAGGCGCGGTACCCGCAGCAGATCTGGGAACTGGAGGTGCCGCTGCGCGGCCGGTCCTTCGCCACGGCGGACGCCGTCCGGGACTTCGAGGCCGACTTCCACGCCGTCCACCAGCGCATCCTCGGCATCACGGACGAGGGTTCACCGGTCGAGGTGGTCGGCTGGGGCGCCAGGGCGCGGGTGCCGCTGCCCGGCCGTACCGGCGTGCTGACCGCCCGGCCCGGGGAGGCCGCCCCGGCCGGGGTGCGGCGGGCCCATGTGCCCGGCCGGGGCATGACCGCCGTTCCGGTACGGCCCCTGGCGGGCATCGCCCCCGGCGAGGTCCTGCGGGGCCCCGTGCTCATCGAGTCGCCCTTCACCACGGTGGTCGTCGCCGACGACAGCACGGGCGTGATCAGCGACTCCGGTTCCCTGGTCATCCACCCGGCGAAGGAGGCCACCGAGCGGACGGGAGCGGACCGGCCACCCGGCGCGGGTCAACGGACCGGCGCAGAACAGCGGACCGGCGCGGAACAACAGACCGGCTCCGGCCGGCGGGAGGAGACGGGATGACCACCGAGCAGAGCGCCCCGCGCGCCGGAGCCGGAGTACGGGACGGGGCCCGGCTCGCCGTCCTGGCCCACCGGTTCGAGGCGATCGTCCGCCGAATGTCCAACACACTGGCCCGCAGCGGCCGTTCAGGGGTGCTCAACACCGCGCGGGACTTCTCCTGCTGTGTGCTGACCGCCGACGGCGGGGTGCTGATGACCGGCCAGAGCCCGCCGATCCATGTCATGGGCGGCCCCGACCTCCAGGCCCGCTCCCTGCTGGAGTTCCATCCCGAACTGCGCGCGGGCGACGCGTTCCTCCACAACTCGCCCTATCACGGCAACACCCACGCCGCAGATCACTCCATCCTGGTGCCCGTCGTGGACGACGCGGGCGTCCACCGGTTCACCGTGCTCGCCAAGGCCCACCAGGCGGACTGCGGCAACTCCGTACCGACGACGTACATGGCCGGTGCCCGGGACGTCTACGAGGAGGGCGCGCTGATCTTCCCCGTCGTGCGCGTCCAGGAGGACTACACCGACCGGACGGACATCCTGCGCATGTGCGAGATGCGCATCCGCGTCCCGCACCAGTGGCGCGGCGACTATCTCGCCGTCCTGGGCAGCGCCCGGATCGGGGAGCGGTCGCTGCTGCGCCTCGCCGAGGAGGTCGGCTGGGACGCCCTCGACTCCTTCGCCCACGACTGGCTCGACTACGGCGAGTCCCGCATGGCGGCGGCCATCGCCGCGCTCCCGGCGGGCGAGACGACCGTGACGACCCGGCACGACCCGTTCCCCGGGGTACCGGACGGCGTCACCATCGGCGCGAAGGTCCGCGTCGATCCCGTCGGGGGCGTGATCGACGTCGATCTGCGGGACAACCCCGACTGTGTGCCCAGCGGGCTGAACCTCAGTGAGGCGTCCTCCCGCACGGCCGCGCTGATCGGTGTGTTCAACAGCATCGACCACACGGTTCCGCACAACCAGGGCAGTTTCCGCCGGGTGCGGGTGCGACTGCGGGAGAACTGCGTGGTGGGCGTTCCACGGCACCCGGTGAGCTGCTCGGTCGCGACGACCAACCTCGCCAACCGGCTCGGCAACATCGTGCAGCGCGCCTTCGCCGATCTCGGCGACGGGATCGGCATGGCCGAGGTCGGCACCGGAATGTCCCCGTCGGAGGCGGTCGTCTCCGGTGTCGACCGGCGCGGCGGCGGCGCCGAACCGTTCGTCAACCAGATCTTCACCGGCACCAACGGGGGAGCGGCGGGCCCGTTCAGCGACGGCTGGCTGACGATGGACGACCTCGGCAGCGGCGGCACCCTGCTGCTCGACAGTGTCGAGATCGACGAGCTGAAGCAGCCGCTGGTCATCCATGAACGCAGGCTCGCCCAGGACACCGAGGGCGCGGGACGGATGCGCGGCGCCCCCGGACTCACCGTCGAGTACGGCCCGGTCGGCGGCGACCTGGAGGCGGTGTACGCCAACGACGGGTCCGTCCATCCGATGAGCGGCGCCCGCGGCGGACTGCCCGGCGCGCGCTCGGCCCAGCATCTGCGGCACCGCGACGGACACCTCAGCGATCTGGACATCTGCGGCCCGGTGCGGGTGGCGGAGGGGGAGCGGCTGGTCGCCCGCACCAGCGGCGGCGGCGGATACGGCCCGCCGGAGACCCGCGACCCCCGGGCGGTGGCCCTGGACGTCCGCGAGGGCTGGATCAGCGCGGACCGCGCCCGGCGGATCTACCGGGTGGCCCTGGACGACACCGGAGCGGTGGACACGGCGCAGACCGCCCGGCTCCGCGACCGGACGGGCGACGACGACGGCCAGGTACCCCCACGGACAAGGTGAACGAGATGAACGACGCACATCACATGACGACTGCGAACCCGGAGAACCCGGAGAACCCGGTGGACCGCGCCCGCCTGTCCGCCCTGCTCGCGGAGGAGCGCCGCACCTACCGGGACCGCAACCCCCGCTCCCGTGCCGCCCATGCGAAGGCGGACCATCTGCTCGGCGGTGTGCCGATGACCTGGATGGCGAAGAGCGCGGCGGACTTCCCGCTCCATCTGCGCCGGGCCTCCGGAGCGACGGTCGTCGACCTCGACGGCCATGAACTCATCGACTTCTGCCTCGGCGACACCGGGGCGATGGCCGGGCACTCCCCGGCACCGACCGTCGCCGCGGTAGCCCGCCGGTACGGCGAACTCGGCGGTGCGACGACGATGATGCCCACCGAGGACGCGGCGGTCGTCGCGGCGGAACTGGCCCGCCGGTTCGGGGTGTCCCGCTGGAGCTTCGCGCTCTCCGCGACCGACGCCAACCGCTGGGCGCTGCGGCTCTCCCGCGCGTTCACCGGCCGCCCCAGGATCCTGGTCAACAGCTACAGCTACCACGGCAGCGTGGACGAGTCGTTCGTCGTCACCGGCCCGGACGGCCCGCGCTCCCGGCCCGGCAACGTGGGCGCCCCCGTCGACCCCACGACGACCAGCCGGGTCGTCGAGTTCAACGACCTCGAAGCGCTGGAGCGGGAACTCTCGTACGGGGATGTCGCGGCGCTCCTGATGGAGCCGGCGCTCACCAACATGGGCATCGTCCTGCCCGGGGCGGGCTACCTCGACGGCGTCCGCGAACTGACCCGCCGTGCCGGTGTGCTGCTCATCAACGACGAGACCCACACCGTCTCGGCCGGACCCGGCGGCTGCACCGGCGCCTGGGGGCTCGAACCGGACATCGTGACCGTCGGCAAGGCGATCGGCGGCGGCATCCCGATCGGCGCGTACGGACTGAGCGAACCGCTCGCCGCGGAACTGTGGGCCAGGGCGGACCTGGACCTGGTGGACACGGGCGGTGTCGGCGGCACCCTCGCGGGCAACGCGCTCTCCCTCGCCGCCGCCCGCGCCACCCTCACCGAGGTACTGACCCCGGACGCGCACGCGCACATGTCCGCGCTCGCCACCCGGTACACGGCCGGTGTGGAGCGGATCATCCACACCCACGGGCTGCCCTGGTCGGTGACCCGCCTCGGCGCCCGTGCCGAGTACCGCTTCATGGCACCGGCACCGCTGAACGGCACCGCCTCGCAGCGGGCGACCGACACCGAACTGGAGGACTATCTGCATCTCTTCCTGCTCAACCGGGGCGTCCTGCTGACCCCCTTCCACAACATGGCGCTGATGTGCCCGCAGACCTCCGAGGCCGACGTCCGGACCCATCTGACCCTGCTCGACACCGCGGTGCGCGCCCTGGTCGCCTGATCACGCCCGGCTCCCCAGCCCCAGCGGTCCGTCCCGGCCCGGAACGGACCCCGGGAGGGCTCACCCACGACCTCAGAGCAAGGCATGGAATCCCCTATGGAATCCCCTACGGAATCCACTTCCGCTTCCGAAAGACCCGAATCACCCGGATCACCCGGATCACCCGGATCACCCGAAACACCCGGCCCGGACGCCATGACGGCGGCAGCTCCTCCCGCGATCTCCCATCGGACGGTCATGCGGATCCTCACGGGACTGCTGCTCGCGCTGTTCTCCTCCGTGCTCAGCACGATGATCGTGACCAACGCCCTGCCCGCGATCCTGGCCGAACTCGGCGGCAGCCAGGCCCAGTACACCTGGGTGGTGGCGGCCTCCCTGCTCACCATGACGGTCAGCACCCCGATCTGGGGGCGCCTGGCCGACCGGTACCGCAAGCGGCCACTGGTCCAGCTCGCGCTCGTGATCTTCGTGACCGGTTCGGCGGGCGCGGCGCTCGCCCCGTCGATGGAGCCGCTCATCGCGATGCGGGCGGTCCAGGGCATCGCCATGGGCGGTCTGACGGCCACCAGTCAGGCCGTCATCGCCACCCTGGTCCCACCCCGGCAGAGGGGGCGCTACTCCGGTTACGTCGGCGCCGTCATGGCCGGGGCAACGGTGTGCGGCCCGCTCGTCGGCGGGGTCGTCGTGGACACCGAGTGGCTCGGCTGGCGCTGGTGCTTCCTGGTCGTCCTGCCGTTCGCGCTGGTCAGCCTGGTCCTTCTGCACCATCGTCTGGTGCTGCCCGAGACCCCCCGCCGCACGGCGGAGACGGACTGGACGGGGGCGGCGCTGATCGCCGTCACCGCGTCGCTGCCGCTGCTGTGGGTGACGTTCGCGGGCGACGCGTTCGCCTGGGTCTCCCGGGAGACGGCCGTGTTCCTGGGCGCCACCGTGCTCGTCGGGGCGATCACCGCCCGGGTGGAGCGTCACCACCCGGCACCGGTCATCGCCCGGTCCGTCCTCGGGGACCGGAACACCCGGCTGGTGGCGCTGGGGAGCGTCTCCGTCGGGGTGGTCATGTTCGGGGTGATCCTGTTCCTGAGCCAGTACTTCCAGCTCGCCCTCGGGTACGCGCCGACCACCGCCGGACTGCTGGGCATGCCGATGATGCTCGGCACCCTCGCCGGCACCCTGGGCTCGGGGACCCTGATCACCCGCTCGGGGCGCTGGAAGGTGTTCCTGGTGGGCGGCTCCGCCCTGCTGGTGACCGGGCTGGCGCTGCTCGCCCTGCCCGCCGTGACCGGTGCCGGTCCCCTGCCGCTGCCGTTGCTGCTCGCGGCGACGGTCCTGGTCGGGCTGGGGATCGGGGCGGTGATGCAGAACTACGTCCTGGTGGCGCAGAACTCCGTGGACACCGACCGGGTGGGTGCCGCCGGTGCCACCGTCACCTTCTTCCGGTCGCTCGCGGGCGCGATCGGCGTGTCCCTTCTCGGCGCCGTGGTCACCCACCGCGTGGCCGGGCTCACCGGCACCGCGGCGGCGGAGCCGGGCGGCGGACCCGTACCGGACCCGGCCCTGCGGGAGGCGGCACAGACCGCGTACCAGGACGCCCTCGCCGTCGTCTTCCTGGTGTCCGCGGTGATCGCCCTGGTCGGTCTGGCCGCCTCCCTGGCCCTCCGGGAAACCCCCCTGCGCACCACCATGCGCGGAACCGAGCGGGAGGAGCCCACGACAGAGGGGGACCAGGGGGACCAGGGGGACCAGCGGGGCCAAGGGGACCAGGGGCCGGGAGAGGGTACGTCCCCCGAGCGGCTCGGCGGCACGGAGCAGCGGGGGCCGTAGAACCGGGCGTCGAAGATCCGGGGGGGCCGGAGAATCTGGGCACCGATGCCGGACCGCCCGGCGACTGACGCACTCCGCAGCTTGGTCACCCGGGCGGGCGGCCCTGGACGGGCCGTGACGCATCAGCCGTTCTTCGCCCGCCCGGCCCCGGCGCGCCGCCCGCCCCCGCCGAAGTCCTTCTCGGCCTGTATGTCGAGCGCGGCCTCGATCTCCTCCACGCGCAGCGCCCTGAAAGCCTCGACGGCATCCCCGGTCTCCCCGAGAACGTCCTTGATCCGCTGCACCAGCAGACCCTCCGCGCCCCGGAGGGTGTCGACGCCGTGCTGGGTGATCGAGAAGACCACCCCCCGCCCGTCCCCCGCCGTCTCGCTGCGCTCGATCAGACCGGCCCGCACCATGCCATTGGTGAGCGCCGACACCGCGGGGCGGCTCACCGCCGTGTAGCGCGCCAGCTCGTACGCCCGCTGCCCGCCGTCCACGGCACTGTTCAGCGCGCGGTACTGGGCCAGGGTGAGCCCGGCCTCCTCACACGCCTGCTGGACGATGCGGGCCAGGCGGATCACGGTCCTGATGGACCCGAGCAGCTCGGTGTCCGGACTCTTCTCCATACGACTCTCCCGGCCCATCGGCCCACTGTCCCGCCCCGGGGGCGAATTCGGCACGGGATGTCACAGCTCCGCTCCCGCTGTCCGACATGCCACCCTAGTCCGTAGCGGCCCGCCCCGCCCAGGTGGCCTCGGAAGACGCGGTACGGAACCGGGTCAGTGTGCGGCGGCCCGGCGTTCCTCGTCGGTCAGGGGTGCCGACCGGAGTTGAGGCTTCCTGGGGCCGAGCAGCATGGGGATGAGCATGTCCGGTGAGAAGAGGCGGGTGGCCGGCTTCTCCATGCTCATGACGTCGAGGAGGGCGGCGAGGGCGCGGGGGTGGGTGGCGCCGGTTTCCACGGCTCGGTCGAGGTATCGGGCGAGGAGTCTCTCGATGCGGGTGGGCGGAGTGCTGGTGGCTCCGGGGTAGAAGGCGTCCTGGCCGACCGCGAGGTCCCAAGCCGCGGCGACGGGGCGGGTGGCGGCGCGCTGGAGTCGGCGGGCGGTGCCGGGCGTGGTGAGGTGGGTGGAGCGGAGGATGTCGCGGAGGGCGAGGGCGCCCTGGGATGCGACGGTCAGGCCGTGTCCGTAGACGGGGTTGTAGGAGGCGATGGCGTCGCCGAGGACGGTGTAGCCGTCGGGCCAGTGGGTGAGGTTCTCGTAGTAGCGGCGGTGGTTGGCGGTGGCGTGGGAGATGGTGACATCGCCGAGCGGGGTGGCGTTCTTGATCAGCGATCCGATGACGGGGTCGTCCAGGCCGAGGGCGAAGCCGGTGAAGGCTTCCGGGTCGCTGGTGGGTTCGCCACCGCGGGTGCCGGACAGGGTGACGATCCAGCGGTTGTTCTCGACGGGGAGGATGATGCCGCCCCGGCCGGGTGCTTTGGCGGGGTTGGCCTGCACATTGACGATGGGGAAGGCGATGCCGGTGCCGGTGTGCGGGGCTCGGAAGAGGCGGGTGGCGTAGGTGACACCGGCGTCGACCTCGCGTTCGGTGACGCTGCCCAGTCCGAGATCCTCCAGCCATTGGGGGGTCCGGGAGCCACGGCCGGAGGCGTCGACGGTCAGGTCCGCGGGCAGGCGGAGCAGGTCGTCGCCGGTACGGACCTGGATGCCGGTGACGCGGCGCGCGGTGGCGTCGAGCGCGACGGCGGTGGAGTCCTGGAGCAGGGTGATGCGCCTGTCGGCGAGGACCCGGTCGCGCAGGGCGGCGTCGAGGAGGTCGCGGGAGCACAGGAGTATGCGGTGAGGGGTGTTGGTGAAGCGGCGGAACCACACCTCGTTGGGGGCGCGGGAGACCATGTCGCGCATGATGTGGACGAGTCGTCCGCCCCGGGCGAGGACGTCCTGGACGAGGCCGGGCAGGAGGTCGTCGATGGCGCGTACGCCGCCGCTCCACACGAGGTGGGCGTGGCGGGCCTGGGGGACTCCGCGGCGGGGTTCGGGCCCGTCCGGCAGGGTGTCCCGTTCGACGAGTGTGACGTCGGCGAACTCGGCGAGAACCGCGGCGGCGAACAGCCCGGCCGCGCTCGCGCCGATGACCACGGCGGCGGGTCTGCGGGGGGCGGAGAGATCAGTCATGGCGGGTCACGCTCTCTGTTCGGGTCATCCTCCGGCGTACGGAGTCGAGGGTCCGGGGATGGTGGAGTGCCCGGGATATGGCGTCGATCCGGTCGCGGACCTCGGGGCCGATCCGTGGTGGCGGGGCGTCTGCGGCCAGGGGGCGTCGACGTCGTCCGGAGGGCGCCTCCCGCCAGCGGATGCTCATGGTGAGGCCGGTGGCGCAGAGGGAGCGGTCACCGCAGCCCGGGCGCATCCCGGAGAAGGGAATACCGGGCGGGAAGGCCCGGAACGCGAGCTGGATGAGGCGGCCCGTCGAGGGCCTCGTCGGCGGAGGCGGTGAAGAACGCCTCTCCCCCGTCCACCCGGAAGAACCGGACCAGACCATGGAGGAACTCAAGGCTGGGCACTTTCCTTCCGCCGCACACCTGCCGGGCCCAGTACTCGGACACCCCCAGCTCCCGGTGAAGCTGGGCCACGAGATCCGCCATCCTCCCGCCGCTGTCCCTTAGATGGACCTGGACCACGGCGCCGAGTTCACCACGCCGAGGCGCCGCAGCGTGTCGGCCAGTTGAGTGGATGCCTCCACCGAGGTGCTCCCGGGGGTCAGGGTGAGGTGGTCGACCGCAACCGCACCCTACGTACACCTCCACGCGCCCGGCAACGATCGTTTCGGCCATCGGATGCGATCGTCGCCATGCGTCCTCCATACGCCTCCACCGCCCGGGACACCGCTCTTTGGCTGCACGCCGAGGGCTTCGCCCGGAGCGGTGGGCGGGCCCCGGCTCCGGCTGGGCCGACCGGTCTCCGCTCATCCCGTCTCCGCGCGCCCGGTCTCCGCTCAGCCGGTCTCCGCTCAGCCGGTCTCCGCTCGCCACCGGCGCCCCCTGCCCCTCGTGATCAGCGGTAAGTACGCCGCCGTACACAGGCCCACGGCCGCCCGGCCGACCGCCTCTCCCCGGACCTGGGCCTGATCCAGGCACGTAATGGGCGCTTCAGCGCCGGACCCGTATCCGGCTGCAACCGTGGGGCCCGAGGTTCTGTCTCGGTCGTCATGAGAGTCAGCCGGAGGCAGCGACCGGGCGCGCACCTGCGGACGCCCCTGGATGATCGGGAGTTACGGCTGTGGCGGGTCGGCAGGGCCCTGACCGTGACCTTCGCCGCCGCGATGCTGGTCGCGGGCGGCGTTCTCTTCGGCCTGGTGCTCCTGCTGGATGTCCAGGAGATCGACCGTACGGCGCAGCTTGATGCCAGGACACTCTTCGACCTGGTGAAGCTCTCCTTCGGCGTGGTCGCCGGGGCCGGTGCGCTCGTGGCCCTGGTCGTCGCCTACCGCCGCCAGCGGGTCGATGAGGCCGGAGCCCACCGCGAGGCCACCCGCCTGCACACCGAACGTTTCACCGCCGCCGTCGAGCAGCTCGGATCCGGCTCCCCGGCCGTCCGCCTCGGCGGCGTCCACGCCCTGGCCGGCCTCGCCGACGACGCCCCCGACCGGGGCCTGCGCCAGACCTGCATCGACGTCCTGTGCGCCTATCTCCAGCTCCCCTTCGCCCCCGACCCCGGCAATGACCCCAGTCACCGGGAGGAACACCACCGCTACCTGGCCTTCGGCAAGGTCCGGCACACCATCATGCGCCTCATCGGCGACCACTACCGACGCCCACGGGGGACCCACCGCTCCTGGCAGGGCTGCGACCTCGACCTCACCGGCGTCACCATCGACGGCCCCATGGACTTCACCGGCGCGGTGTTCTCCGGGGGCACGGTGGACTTCAGCAGAGCGGTGCTCTCCGGCGGCGCCGTGGACTTCAGCAGAACGGTGCTCTCCGGCAGCGCGGTGAACTTCAGCGGGGCGGTGCTCTCCAGCGGAACGGTGGACTTCAGCGGGGTGATGTTCTCCGACGGCACGGTGGACTTCGGCGGAGCGGTCCTCTCCGGAGGCGCGGTGCACTTCAGCGGAGCGGTGCTCTCCAGCGGAACGGTGGACTTCGGCAGAGTGACGCTCTCCGGCGGCACGGTGAACTTCGGCAGCACGATGTTCTCCGGCAGCGCGGTGGACTTCGTCGGTGCGGAGTTCTCCGACGGCACGGCGGACTTCAACGGAGCGGAGTTCTCCAGCGGAACGGTGGACTTCAGCAGGGCGGTGTTCTCCGGCGGCGCGGTGGATTTCAGCAGCGCGGTGTTCTCCGGCTGCATGGTGGACTTCGGCAGAGCGGTGTTCTCCGGCGGCGTGGTGCATTTCGGCGGTGCGGAGTTCTCCAGCGGCATGGTCGACTTCGGCAGAGCGGTGTGCTCCGGCAGCGCGGTGCACTTCGGTAGCGCGGTGTTCGCCGGAGGCACGGTGTACTTCGGCAGGGCGGTGTTCGCCGGGGGCGCGGTGCACTTCGTCGGCACGGAGTTCTCCGGCGGCGCGGTGAACTTCGTCGGCGCGGAGTTCTCCAGGGGCGCGGTGGATTTCAGCGGCGCGGTGTTCTCCGGCAGCACGGTTCACTTCGGGAGTGTGGCGGGTCCAGTTCCGAGTGGGCTTCTC
Source organism: Streptomyces sp. NPDC093252 (assembly GCF_040683675.1). Lineage (NCBI taxonomy): Bacteria > Bacillati > Actinomycetota > Actinomycetes > Kitasatosporales > Streptomycetaceae > Streptomyces > Streptomyces sp. NPDC093252. The sequence goes on from NZ_JBFBEM010000012.1 coordinate 19,339, forward strand.
GGCGCTGTCGGCACTCCTGCTCCCGCAACAGTCACCCTGCCCTCGACCTGGCTGCCCTCACACCCGGAGGACCGGGTCGTGGGATCCGACGACGACCCACCCGCACGGACGCCGCCGCGCTGACCGAGCCCAGCCTCGCCGTCTACACCGGCCTCGCCCCGGCACCCCGCAGTTCCGGCTCCTCCGCGCAGCTCGCTCTCCTGGGGCCGATGGGCGCCCCGTGGCCGAAGTCCGTACGGGCGGTGGAAGGCGTTCTTCCCCGCCGAAGGCGCGGTGCGCTATGCCTGCTCCAACCGGACAGAGAGGCCCCGATGACCACCGCTCGCAACGGCCACGTACCGGGCACACCCGTGGGGATGACCCGCTTCGACGACATCTACCACCAGCCGGACCCCAGGCCCTACTTCCGCACCCTGGGAGCACTGGGGTACCAGACGCCCCACCACGCACAGAGCGTCTTCCGCAGCCTCCTGCCCCTCACCGGCTTCCCCCGGCCCCGCGGGCACCACACGGGCGGCACCGGGGGCGGGCCGACAGCCACGGTCCTGGACATCTGCTGCTCCTACGGCATCAACGCCGCCCTGCTCAACCACGATGTGACGCTCCAGGAACTGTTCGAGCACTACACCACCCCGCAGGCGGCCCACCTGACGACCGCCGAACTGGCCGACCGGGACCGCGCCTACTACGCGGCCCGCCGCCGGCCGGACGCCGTACCCGTCATCGGCCTCGACATCTCCGCACCGGCCGTCGACTACGCCCGTGCCGCCGGCCTCCTGGACGACGGGTTCACCGAGAACCTGGAGACCGCCACGCCCAGCCCCGCCCTGTACCGGGCCACCCGCGGCACCCGTCTGATCACCGTGACGGGCGGGGCGAGCTTCCTCTCCCCCCGCACCTTCCGGCCACTGCTCCAGAACATGCCCGAACGGCCCTGGGTCGCCGCCTTCGTACTGCGCACCGGCTCCTACCGGCACATCGCCGACGGACTCGCGGGGCTGGGCATGACCACCGAGAAGGACACCTCCCGCACCTACCCCCAACGACGCTTCACCGACGACGCCGAGCAGCGGTACGCCGTCACCGCGGTCTCCGCGACCGGCGACGACCCCCGAGGCAAGGAGACCGAGGGCCACTTCCACACAGCCCTGCACCTCACCCGCCCCGCACCCCAGGCCGCCACCCGCCCCCTGCACACCCTGCTACGAACGGACTGAACCACCAGCACCAACGCCAACGCCGCCTCCCGCGGACGGGGTCGGGCCTCCCCCACCACCCGCCCGGCACGGGGGGCGGCGCAGCACCGGCAGCGCGGAGACATCGCCCACCCGGCCGGGCGCGACCGCTGGGCGCTGGGGTGCCGTCCACCGGACCTCGCTCAGGGCCGCCTGGCGGCGACAACCACGCCGCATCCGTCACCCTCCCTCCTCCCCCCCCTCCCCCTCACCCACACCCCGCCCTGCGACCGGATCGATGACCTCAGTGCCCGTGTCCGGGTTCCCGGGCGGGGGCGCGGGCCGTCACGAAGTGGCTCAGCCGGTAGACGGTCGGCAGCGCCAGGCGCCCGCACAGCGTGTCGATCCGGATCATCGCCCCGTCGACCCCTGCTTCCTGAAGACGGCGCAACCGGGTAAGCATCTCCGTCCGGTCCGGAGTCTCAACGACGACCGTCCACTGTCCCGCGTCCGGCGCCGCGAGAGCGGCAAGCCGCTGCCCCGCGTTCTCCTGCCGCCGCCTTCGCCCGCTCTGTCCTGGCACCCGGCCAGCATCACGGGCTGTCGTGAGGACGGCAAGGCAAGGGGACCGAGCACGCACCCGCCCGGTAGTCCCCCGGCAGGCCGCCACCATCAGCCCCACCACTCCCCCCCACTCCCCACCCCCCACCATCAGCCCCCGTCGCCGCCCAGCCCGTTCTCCCAGGCCCAGGCGGCGATCCCCACCCGGTTGCGGACCCTCAGCTTCGCCTGGATGTTCGCGATATGGGTCTTGGCCGTGCCCGCCGAGATGAAGAGCCTCCCGCCGATCTCGGCATTGGTGAGCCCCTCGGCGACCAGGCGGGCGATCTCCCCCTCCCGGGCGGTGAGAGGGGACAGGGTGGTGGGCGCCGCCGCTGCGGGAGCCGACGCGAGGGTCCGGAGCAGGCGGACCGTGATCTGGGGGCTGATGAGGACATCCCCGGCCATCGCCGCTCTGACCCCTTCGATCAGCAGCCCCGGCCCCGAGCGCTTGAGCAGGAAGCCGCAGGCGCCGTCGCGCAGCGCCGTGCCGACGTAGTCGTCGTGGTCGAAGGTGGTGACGACGAGGACACGTATCGGGTCGGGTACGCCGGGCCCGGAGAGGCGGCGGGTGAGTTCGAGGCCGTCCAGGCCCGGCATGCGGATGTCGGCGAGGACGAGGTCCGGGGCGAGGGTGCGGGCGAGCCGAAGGGCGGTGAGACCGTCCGCCGCCTCGCCGACGACCGTCATGTCGGGCTGGGAGCCGAGGATCAGACGGAAGCCGCTGCGGACGTCGTCCTGGTCGTCGGCGATGAGGATCCGGGTCGGGGTGGACGGCGCCATCATGCTGCCTCTTCCGTTCTGTTCTGTTCTGTTCTGTGTCGGTTCAGTTCTCATCCGGGGGTGTGACCGGCAGGGCGGCGGTGAGCCGCCAGCCGCCGTCGCCGTGCGGGCCCGCCGAGAGGGTGCCGCCGAGGGCTCGCGCGTGCTCGGTGAGGGCGGGGAGGCCGAGGCCGCCACGAGCGGCACGGCGTCGGACCGGGGCGGGGCGGGTGCCGCGGTCGTTGGTGACCCGGAGTTCCACGGTGGTGGGCGTGACCCGGAACACGATGTCGGCGCGGGCGGCGCCGGGGGCGTGCCGGCGGACGTTGGTCAGCGCCTCGACGACGATGCGGTACGCGGCGGCGCCCGCCGCGCGGGAGAGCGCCCGCGCGGCCTCAGGGGGCAGGTCCAGACGTGCCTCGGTGCCCCCTGCTGCGGTGAAGTCGGCTACGAGGGAGGGTAGTTGGGATACATCGGGCAGCGGGCGCGTGGTGGTGGACTCCTCCGGACCGTGCAGCATCTGCACCGTGCGGTCCATCGCGGCCAGGGCGCTCAGACCGGCCCTCTCAATGCGTTCCAGGGCGAGCACCGCCTGGGAGGGATCGGTGGCGGCCACGAAGCGGGCCGCCTGCGCCTGGACGACGATCCCGCTGATGTCATGTGCGACGAAGTCGTGCAGGTCGCGGGAGAGGTGGAGGCGCAGGGCGCTGCGGGTCTCGGCCACCGCACGCCGGCGCCGGAGTTCCTGACGGCGGGGGTAGGCACCGGCCGCCACCGCCGCGATCACGGGAACCAGCCAGAAGGCGGCGATCCCGATGGCCTCCAGGAAGGACTCCCCCGTCACCAGCGGCAGGGGCCAGAGGGTCACCGCGAGGGCGATCAGCGGGACGACCACCAGGAGTTCACGCGGCGGCGACCAGCGGGTGACGGCGGCCAGGAGAAGCAGGAGAACGGCGCTCTCCGCCAGCTTCCAGCCGGCCCCGGCCCCGGCATCGCCATCGCCCCCGGCCGTCGGTACGGCGAAGCCGGTGATCAGGGAGAGGGCCGCGCAGACAGCGGCGGGGCGGGCGAGTCGGCCGAGCCGCCCACGAACCCCGGCACGGCGGCGGGCGACGGCCCACACCAGCGTCCCAGCAGCCGCGATGAACGGCACAGCGCCCAGCACCGTGACGGCGGGCCCGGTCGGTTCCCCCATGGTGATCAGCGTACGGGGCACCGATCCGGCGGGGCTCTCTGCCGAACGGCGGAGAGCGACCGGCCGACCGCGCGATCTCTGTGCCGACCGGCGGATGGGATCCAGAGGCGCCGACGGTGAGGCTTGAGCCGATCCACCGATCAAGGCAATCCACCGATCCACCGATCGAGCCGAGCAAGCCGGTCCACCGATCAAGGCGACACCGACACAGACACCGACACACCCCAGAGCAAGGGAGTTCCGCATGCGCGACCTCACGTCCGGAGTCACGGCGACCATCGCGGCCCGCTTCGGGCAGGACGCGGCCGAACCCGCCCCCGCAGCCCAAGCGACCCCCGCCGCCACCGCCGCCCCCGAGAGGTTGCCGCAGCCCGCCCTTCCGCGCAGCCCGGACGAGCGGGCCACCATGACTGACACCCCGCCCGCGTCCACCCGACCGCCCGCACCGCAGGTCCCCCGCTCCATCCGCCTGGTGGCACACGCCGCCGCACTGACCCTGGTGCCGTCCGGGCTGTGGCGTATCGCCGTTGCCCTGGGCTGGGACTCCGGATTCACCGATGAGGTCCTGGGCCCGGAGAACTTCCCCGGCGAAGGGTCCCCCTATCTGATCGGACTCAGTCTGTTCGCCGAGGTGCTCGGCCTGCTCACCCTGGGCCTGATCCACCGCTGGGGCGAGGAACTACCGGGCTGGGTACCGTTCCTGGGCGGTCGGCGCATTCCCGTACCGGTCGCGGTGATCCCCGCCTCGCTCGGCGCGGCCCTCGTCACCCTCATCACGGTGACCGGCGCGTTGAGCTGGAACGACGCGGACAACATGGGCGCCGCCGGATCCCCCGAGGGCGGCCACTACTGGCTGATGACCGCCTGCTATCTGCCACTGCTGGCCTGGGGGCCGCTCCTCGCGGTGGTCACCGTGGCCTACTACCGACGCCGACGGGCTTACTGAGTCAGCCTTCCGGCAACGGCGGGCGGGCCCACTGAGTCGCCCTACCCCCAGCGGCGGGCCCGCCGCCCCCGACAGGCAAACACCTGCCCCTCGGCGGCAGTTCGGCCCCCACCCGCCCCGGGGCGACCAGCCACCCCCCTTGCTACGATTCGGCCACTTGTGCGAGGGCATGGGCCCTCACAGGGGAGGAATCCACACGTGGGCAGACACGCCCCGAGACGGGGCGGGTTCGCCGCCGCCGTCTCCTCACTCGCGGTCATGGTCACCGTCACCGCCGCGTCCATCGCCACCACGCCCGTCACCACCCTGCCGGACCCCCAAGCCGCCGCCGCCCCACCGGCGACCGCCACCACCGGCATCACCGCCACCACCGCCACCACCGGCATCACCGCCACCACCGCCACCACCGGCATCACCGCCACCACCGCCACCACCGGCATCACCGCCACCACCCCCCACACCACCGCCACCACCACCCTGACCGCCCCCGCCTCCACCACCCCCCGCACCGACCGCCCCCTCATCGAGGGCGACACGGGATTCCTGCACCGGCAGACCGGCCGGACCGGGCTGCTGTGGACGGACCACGCGACCGGCGGGACCGTCACCGTCGAGAACGCCGACGGCACCGTCTACCTCCCGGGCACCGGCTGCACGGGCGTCGACTCGGCGTGCCGCACCGCCTGGTTCGGCTCGGACTCCGACCTGGTCGCCCTGCCGACCGCGACGCCCACCGCGCAGATCACCCTCTGGGACCCGGCGACGAGCCGCTCCGAGGCCGTCACCTGGGACAGCGCCCGGGGCACCTACCGGGCCCTCGCCGGACGCACGATCGTCACCGCCTCCTCGCTGCTCGACCGCACCGGCGGCGAGTGGCGGGTCCGCCGGGTCACCGGCGAGGCGACGAACCTGGGCAGCAACGGCGTCCACGCGGCGGACTCGGCGGGTGTGCTCGGCTCGGACGGCGGACGCACCACGCTCTACTACATCGACCTCGCCACGGCCGTGAGCACCAAGGTGTTCACCGGCCTCCCCGCCACCACCCACCCGCTGCTGAGCGAGGACCGCATCGGCTGGTACGCGCCGAACACGGCCGAGCTGCACCTGAAGTCCCGTACCGACCCGACCGCCGCCGAGCGGGTCGTCCGCCTGCCCGCCAACCCGGGCGAACTCGACGGGGACCCGGTCCTCGTCGGCGACTGGCTGCTGCTGCCCCTGACCTCCCCCGCCCTCGGCTCGCGCCTCCTCGCGGTCGATGTGAACGACCCCTCGGTGCAGCGCACCCTGCTGACCAGCGCCGGGAACCACACGCTCGCGGCGGGCGGCGGCGGCGCGCTGGTCACCGGCGGCACCGGCGCCGCCGACTGGTGGGTGTGGCGGGTGACCGAGGACGCGGACGGCACCCCGCTCATGCGGAAGGTCTGGCAGATCCCGGCGACCGAGAACACGAAGCGGGGCATCGCGCTCAGCCGCGGCAGCCTGCGGGTCGCCGAGCACGACCCGACCGCCGGCGCGATCACCACGTCCCTCCGCAGCCTGACCACCGACAACGCCACGACCCTGACCGCATCCGAGCCGGTACCGGACGCACGCGTCTCCGCCGCCCGCTGCGCCTACCCCGGCACCTTGTGCAACACCCTCTGGGGCAACCTCGACGCCGAGGACGTCCACCTCGACGGGGGCGGGGGCAACCCGGAGTCCGGCAGCACCGAGGACCGGCTGGTCCGGCTCGGCACCGGCGGCGCCCTGGAGTTCGGCGGACGGGGCGGGCGCATCGTCGACGTCTCCGACGACTACGCGGTCTACGACTCCGGTGGCACCGCCCCGTCCCAGTACGTCGGCGAGTTCGGCCAGGGCCAGCTCCTGAAGCGGTCCGTGCGGGCCGCCGCCCTGAACGGCCCCACCCTGTGGAGCGCCACCACCACCCCGGGCAAGCTCACCTCGTACGACCTCCCCGGGCAGCGGACCCTGAGCACGGTGACCGTGCCGGGACTGGCCTGCGTGCCCAGCGAACTCCAGGCGGCCGGACGCTGGGTGTACTGGGCGTGCGGGACCGCCTCGGCGGGCGTGTACGACAGCAAGGCCGGTACGGCGAGGGCGGTCGCCCCCGGCGATGTCCTGCTCGGCGACGGCTTCACCGTCCGCCACGACCACGGCGCGAACACCCTCGTACTCACCGAGGCGACCACCGGCACCACCCGCACCCTCGCGACCGGCCTGCCCACCACGGGCACGGGCACGGGCACAGACGCACCCATGGACCGCCGGTTCCGCTGGACGGTCGACGAGTACACCGGCCTGGTCGCCTGGTTCGACGACTACGACCGCACCCGTGTCGCCACCACCGGCATCGCCCCCTCCCCCGTGACCGCCTTCGACTCCTCGGCCGGGGACCGTGTCGCCCCCGGCACCCCCTTCCAGGGCCGCTGGGTCCTCTCGCGCCCGGTCACCTCCTGGTCGCTCACCCTCACCTCCCTCCAGAGCGGTGCGAACGGCAGGGCCACCCGCACCCTCACCGGCACCGGAACCCCCGCCCGCGCCGCCGTCACCTGGAACGGCACGACAGCCAACGGAGCCCACTTCCCCACCGGCGGCTTCTCCTGGACCCTGCGGGCGACCGGCATCGGCACCGCCACTCCGATCACGGTGACCAGCGGCAAGGGCACCCTGGCCCGCGGGGCCGCGGTCCGCCGGGACTTCGGCGGCCCCGACGGTCCCGACGGCCGCGGCGACCTCCTCACCCTGACCTCCTCGGGCGGCCTGACCCTCCACACCTCCACCGGCACGGGCAAGCTGGGCACCAAACTCACCGGCACCGGCTGGCCCACCACCATCACGGCCGTCCCCTTCGGCGACCTCAGCGGCGACCGCTGCAACGACGTCCTGGTCCGCTACAGCAGCGGCGCGCTGCGCCTGTACAAGCCCGGCTGCGGAGCCGCGCCCAAGCCATCGACGCCGTACACCACCCTCGGCACCAGCGGCTGGACCCAGTACAACGCCCTCACCTCGCCCGGCGACGTCAGCGGCGACGGGCGGCCCGACCTGATCGTCCGGAGCGCGTCCACCGGAGCGGTCTACCTCTACAAGGGCACGAGCACCGGAAAGCTCTCCGCCCGCATCAAGCTCTACGACAACTGGAAGAACTACAAGAAAATCATCGGCACCGGCGACCTCACCGGCGACGGCAGGCCCGACCTCCTCGCCCAGGACTCGTCCAACACCGTCTACCGCTACAACGGCAAGGGCGACGGCACCTTCGCACCCCGCACCAAGGTGCTGACGAACTGGGGCGGCTCCTACAACGCGGTCATCGGCGTCGGCGACATCACGGACGACGGCCGCCCCGACCTGATCTCCCGCGACACCGGCGGCACCCTGTGGCGCAACAACGGCGACGGGAAGGGGTCGTTCGGGGCACGGACGAAAATCGCGAGCGGCTGGAGCACCTACCGGGCACTCGGCTAGCACCCGCCTCTCGGGGGCCTCGCACCGACTCCGGGTGCGAGGCCCTTCCTGGAACGCGGGTGCGAGGCCCGTCCCGGGACGCGGGTGCTACGGCGTGCCGCGCGGGTCGCCCACTGCGGCGGGCCCGGGAGCGCCGGGCTCAGCGCCCACGCCGGCCCGGCAGCGGGGGCAGCGGCACGGCGGCCAGCGGTCGGAGATCAGCATCAGTGGCCCGGGAACCTCTCGGAACACACGCCGGACGACAGGACCCTTCCGCCTGCCGTCCGGGCCGACCCGGTAGGTCTCGATGGTCATGCGCGAGTCGCGCGGCTCGGGGCGGACGCCGCCGTTCACCGGGCCCACTCCCCACCCTCGCCAGCGAGCACGTACGGGCGGATCAACGCCGTACCGGCCCCGTCCATCAGGCCGCACAGCCCGTACGGGGACCGGGGCGCACGAGACCAGGCGGCGGCACAGGCAGCGGGCGCGTACGGACACCGCGCGACTGGCTGCGCGGCCGGACGGGCACCGACCCGGCGCTTCCCCTTGCCCGGCAGTAAGACGCCCAGCACCCCAGCCAGGAGCGGGCGGATAGGCTTCAGCATGTTGACCTGCTTCTGTCAGGTTGACCACGCCCCCGGACGTTTGCCCGTCGCGGGGGTCCTTGCTCTCCCCACGCTGTCGAACCGCCGCGAACTGCGGGAGTTGACCGGCGTTGACTAGACTCGACAGTCAACGGTCAACACCTTCCGGAGTGGCCATGGACGAATTTCCGACCCGGGCGCGCGCGGCCCTGGCCGCTCAGGGCGTGAGCCTGCGGGGTGCCGCCAGAATCCTGAACTACGACGTGTCGTATCTGAGCCGGGTACTCAACGGAAAACAGCGACCGTCCCTCTCCCTGGCAAAAGGACTCGACAAACTACTCGGCACACAAGGCGAGTTAACAGAGGCGGCTGCGCGAGAGCGGCGGACCGCTGGAGCACGATCGAGCGAACACCAACCTGTCCTGCGGCAGGAGCATGCAGGGGATTTCGCTCACACCATTCGCGAAATGTCCCGGCATCTCATCGCCCTCGACAACAAGATGAACGGCCTACCCATCGCCGAAACGGCCGCCAGCTCCTACAAGTCGGTGCATCGCCGCATAGGCGAAGGCATTCATACCCAGAGGGAAGAGCGCGACATCCAGTCGGCCGCGGCAGAGTTGGCTGAGATTTCCGGGTGGGCTCTGTTCAACGCGGGGAGGTTCGACGCAGCGTGGCGCTTCAACCAGGAGGCCCTGTTTCTCTCGAACCTGTGCGGCGATCGCTCGATCGAGCTGATCTCCCTACAGAATCAGGCAATGCTGTCGGGCTGGGTCGGGCGGTCGCGCGAGGAATTGGCGATTTCCAGGTCCGTCCTCGACAGAGGGCCGCTCGTACCTACCGTTGAGGCCATTTTCCGGGCCAGGGAGGCACAGGGCCTTGCCGGATCGGGGCTCGGCTCGGAGGCTCAAAGGACCTTCGGGCGTGCCCGCTCGCTCCTTCAGGAAGGCGCACCGGAGGACGGGCCGCACTGGGCATGGTGGATCACGGAGCAGGAGATTGACCGGCAGCAGGGCAGGGCGCTGCATGAATCCGGGGAATCACGTCAGGCGATCCCCATCCTGGAGAGGGCACTGACCCCTGCCGGTACTGCTGAGGTCGGGTATCGGAACGTTGCCGCTGTACGTCTGCTGGCCTGTCTGCTCAAGGAGAAGTCATGGCAGGCGGCAGAGGAGGAGGGGACGAGACTCATCCACGCCATCAACGAAATGTCATCCGTGGTCAGCCTGAATCTGCTGTCAGCCGTGGCCCGTGAAGGTGACGAACTGCCGGGCGCTCCAATGGGGGTGCGGGACGTCCTCCATCACATCGCTGATGCACTCAAGGAGGACCCCTACGCGTTCTAGCCCCGGTAACAACGGAGTTGGGGACGCGAGTCACTCCAGCGGCCAAGTGCCTGCCGCAGACGTCGTCACCGAGTGCGTGTGAGGGACGCTCCTCCACCACGGTACGCCGGTGCTGTCCTCGGTCCGGGGTTCGAGGACAATCGCGTTGCGGTCCGCAGGCGTGCCGCGTCAGCAGTCGCGCCCGGCGAGATCGGCCGACCCTGGCTCGGGGCCCCGCACCCACTCGGGGTGCGGGGCCCCTCCCGAAACACGGGTGTTACGGAGTGCCGCGCGGGTCACCCTCGGCGAGGCACTCGAACCCGCCCGCCTCCCGGTACTCGAAGGTACGGCAGCCCTGATGCCCGTCGTGGAGCACGCAGGCCACGTCCTCCGGGGCGGCCACGCTCCCAGGCACGCCGTCTTCCACCCACACCTCCCCATGGCCGGCATCGCCCAGTTCCCGGGGATCACTGGTGCCGGGTAGGTGCGCGAGCATCAACGCGCCCAGATCGACCGGCATCCGGCTCCGTGCACCGCAGCGCCGACGATGCTGTCTCTTGTCCGGGAACATCGCGTCACACCTCCCGTCCGGTGAACCCGAGAGTGCCGGGCTGCGCATCCACGCCGGTCCGGCAGCGGGGACAGCGGCACGGCGGCCAGCGGTCGGAGACCAGCATCAGCGGCCCGGGAACGCCGTAGAACACCCGCCGCACGACGGGGCCCTTCCGAGTGCCGTTCGGGCCGACCCGGTACGTCTCGATCGTCATCCGCGAGTCGCCTGGCTCGGGCCGGGTACCGACGTTCACCGCGTGCCTCCCCGGCCCTCAGAAGCGAGCGCATAGGGCCGGGTCAACGCCGTGCTGGCCTCGTCCAGCAGGCCGCACAGCCCGTACGGCGACCGGCGCACGCCACCCCTCACGGCGGCACAGGAGCCAGGCACGTACGGACACCGCGCGGACGTCTCAGAAACCGGACGGGCCCCCGCCCGACGCTTCCCCTTACCAGGCAGTAAGACGCCCAGCACCCAAGCCAGGAGCATGCGGATAGGCTGCATCATGTTGACCTGCTCTCCAGGTTGACCACGCCCCCGGACGTTGGCCCGTCGCGGGGGTCTTATGGAAGCCGCACATCACCACGGCGAAATCAGTGACGCGTCACTACGTCGTCACTCACCGCACACATGCATAGTCCACCGGTGGACTAGTCATGTCAAGACCGGCGCAGAAAAGGCCCCCGCCAACGGCGAGGGCCCGTAAACCAGTTCGACATCTGCCGATCAGTCAGACATCGCATACTCCTCCGTGCGCGCCCATCGGCCCGCCGGAGTAATGGCCACCTCGTAGGCCAGCGGCTGGCCGTCCGCGTCGTAGGAGACATGGCGCACTTCGGCCACGGCCGCCGGAGCCTGGAGCTTCAGCAACTCCCGTTCCCGGTCCGTCGCGAGTCGCGAAGTCCACCAGTCGCGACCGGTGTGCGGTCGTCGGCCGGTCTGCATCTCGACGTAGCGGGTCGTCCCCTCCCGTACGCGCTCACGCTGAAGCAGCCGTGGTGCGGCCTCGGCGACGGCGGACGTGAACCACGAGTAGCTCATGGAGGTCGGCTGCTCACCCTCGAAGGTCACCCGCTCCCTGCGGGCCACCTGGTCGCCCGGGTTGACGCCGAGTGCCGTTGCCGCATCGTCCGGAGCGGGCACCATGTCCGCCCCGAGGATGTCGGCGTGTTCACCGGCCGTGTAGATGTGGCCGGTGGCCACGGCCGTTCGGTATCGCTCGCCGGCCGTGCGAGCGAGGGGTGTCCGCTGCCGGACGCTGCTTCCCGTGCCCTGCCGTGTCTCGATAAGACCCTCGTTACGGAGAACTTCAAGCGCCCGCACCACAGTCGCACGCGCGACCTGCCAACGCTCCGTCAACTCACGCTCGGATGGCAGCGCGTCGCCCGGCTTGATCTCGCCCCGGACGATGCGCCCCCGCACATCGGCTGCGATCTGGTCGTACTTCGGCAGTGCCATAACTGACTTCCCGTCGACTGGTGGACTGGTCCAGTAGGCATGTTCAAGTAGGCGTTGACGGGAGTCAAGGCGTGTCCGGGTATCGAGCTACAGAGAGCTACGGCGGGCGTGGACAACCCCGGCCCCGGCAGCACCGGGGTTGTCGTCGCCGAATCAGGGCTCCCGCCCCCGTTCAGGTGGCGTACACACTCACCCCCGACAACTGCCCGGCGGGCCACCCCGTGTTCGCGGTGATGTGGATACGGACGTATCGCGTGGTCGCGGGGGCGGAGAGGGTGATCGTGGTCGTGTTGCCCGTGGACGGGTTGAAGGTGCGGCCCGTGGTGGGGGAGAGGGTGGTGAAGGTGGTGGCGTTGGTGGAGCCGAGGACGGAGAGGGTCTGGGTGCGGGTTGCCCAGGCGGGGTTGGGGGGCAGGGTGAGGACGAGGCGGGTGATGGTGAGGGGCGTGCCCAGGTCGATCTGGAGCCACTGGGGGAAGGCGTTGTTCACGCTCTCCCAGTAGGTGGCGGGGTCGCCGTCGACGGCGTTGGCGGGGGCGTAGACCTGGGTGTGGCCGCTGGCGGTGGCGGGGCGGCGCAGGGCGAGGTCGCCGGTGGGGGGCTGGGGGCCGCCGGGGTAGGGGACGGTGGGGCGTACGGCGGTCAGGGCGAGCTGGCCCTTGAGCATCCGGCCGCCGTCGGCGGTGAGGCGGAGGTAGTAGTCGGAGGAGCAGGCCGTGCCGTCCTCGTCCAGGGCGCGGATGCCGGACCCGGTGGGGATCTGGGCCTGGGTCTCGGCGGTCTTGGCGATCTGGTTGCCCTCGTTGAACTCGTCGAACATGGAGATGTAGAAGCCCTGCACCCCGAGGCCGGTGAGGTTGTAGAACTGCCGCCACATCAGGTCGCCGTGGCGGCGGTGGCCGGACTGGAGGTCGCCGGGGATGACACAGGGCTGGTAGTCGACGCCCCGGGCGGCGCAGTCGGCGAGGTCGGGGGTGTTGAGGTCGCGCAGGAAGCGGTCCGCGCCGGCCACATCGGTGATCCGGCCCACCATCCAGGGCGAGATCATGTCGAAGGAGCGGTACACGTCCTGGAAGCCGGGGCGGGAGTCCTCGATGCCGTTGCGCCAGTGCGTGGGGACGCCTCCGATGACGTAGCAGCCCTGCGCCTTGAACCAGTCGACGACGTCCTTGCAGGGCGCGGGGGTGAAGGGGCGGCCGGGGTCGCTGAAGCCGAAGCCCCAGATGCAGACGACGGGTTTGCCGTTCTGGCGGGCGTAGGCGGCGGACGCGGTGTGCGCCCGCATCTTGTTCGTCCAGTCCTCCTTGATCTGGCTCTGCATCGCGGTCCAGTCGGTGACGTCGTACATGATGTAGAACTTCCGGCCGTACGCCTCCGCCGACTGCCGGACCTTCTGCGCCATGCCGTCGCGGGTGGGTCCCTCGGCGCCGAAGGGGTTGAAGCGCTGGAGCGCGGCGGTGTCGCAGCCGTGGTCGCGCATCCACTGGAAGTGGGTGTCCACGGTCTGCTGGTCCCAGGAGGAGAAGAGCGCCGCGGGCTGTCCGTTGCCGAGGTTGGCGTACGCCGTGTTGTAGGTCCGGGTCAGGTCCCGCAGGTCGGGCCAGGAGACGAGGGTGGTGTTGGTGGGGGACGGGGGCTGGGAGGCGTTCTGGCTCCAGTGCCACCAGGTGTTGATGGGGGCGCCGTCGCCGATGCAGGCGAACCAGCCCTGATAGCCGACGGTGATCTTGCCGACGACATCGCCCGGCGGTGACGCGGCGACGGCGGGGGCGGAGGTGAGGGTGCCTGCGGTGGCGGCGGCGGCCGTGCCGATGACGGCCGACTTGATGACGGTTCGCCTGGAGATGCTCACGGATTCCTCGCATGGCCATGGGGGATTGGTTTCGAGGTACGGGCGAGCATCAAACTATGGACTTGTTCGTGCACAGACAAGAAGAGTGCATGAAAATTCTTGACAGGAGATCACAAGATACTGACATCACCACCCGGCGGGCGCTCCTCGCGTACGAAGGCGAGGATCAGCTCCGCCACCCGCTCGGGGTACTGGTCGTGCGGATAGTGGCCCGCGCCCTCGATCAGTTCCAGCCGCCCCAGCCCGGACGGCAGCGCGGCCACGATCGCCGCCCCCTCGGCGCCCGGGTCGGCCCAGTCGGGATCCGCGGTGCCCATCACGACGAGCACCGGCGCCCGTACGGCGCCCAACCGCGCGCCCGCGTCCGCCGGGTCACTGCGCCCCATCCCCCGCAGCGCCGCCATCCGCCCCGGCTCGCGCAGCAGCGCGTCGATCCGGTCCAGCCGCCGCCCCCAGTCGTCCGGCCGCACCCCGGGATAGGCGACCTCCAGATACGACCGCCACAGCCGCGCGCTGCCGAACAGCCCGGCGCCGAGCAGCCGCAGCATGCCGCGCCGGAACCGCCTCACCCGCAGATCGCCGGGGCGCACCGACTGCGCACGGGTGAACGGCGCCAGTTCCACGACCGCGGAGACCAGCGCGGGTTCGCGTGCCGCGGCGATGGTGGCGGCACCGCCGGAGATCGAGTGCCCGACGAGCACGGCCGGGCCGCCGCCCAGATGCCGGATCAGGGCGATCAGGTCCCCGGCGAGGGCGGTACGGCTCCATTCCGGCCAGTGGGCGCTGGACTCCCCGCAGCCCCGCAGATCGACGGTCGCGACCCGGTACCCGGCCGCCACCAGCACCGGAGTGACGGCCCGGTAGGCGGCCCGGCCGTCCCCCATGCCGTGCGCGAGCACCATCAGCGGTCCGGTTCCCGCCACGTCGTAGGCGAGGGTGCCGCCGTCGAGGTGGAGGTGGTGGGTTTTGGGGGTTCCCGGGGTTCCGGAGATTCCCGGGGTTCCGGAGATTCCGGAAGGGGGAGAGGGGCGGTCGTCGTCCATGGGGATCTCCGGGGGGAGGAAGGGGGAAGGGGGAAGGGGGAACTGGTGGGGCGGCGGTCGATGAGCAGGCTAACGTCATTAGCCATACATTCAAGCTAACGACATTAGCCAGCTCTGTCAATCAACGAGGCGCCGCCCCTCAGACACCGCCCCGCACGCCCAGTTGCGCGGCAGCGGCCCGTACCGTCTGGGCCAGGAGCACGGCGATGGTCATGGGGCCAACCCCGCCCGGCACCGGGGTGATCAGCCCGGCCCGGGTGCGGGCGGTGTCGAAGTCGACGTCGCCGATGTTGCCCGGGTTGTACCCGGCGTCGACCACCACCGCGCCGGGCTTGAGGTCGGCGCCGCCGATCAGCCGGGGCCGCCCGACGGCCGCGACGACGATGTCCGCCTCCCGCACGATCGCCGCCAGGTCCGCCGTCCGGGAGTGGCAGTACGTCACCGTGGCGTCCTGGGCCAGCAGGAGCATGCCGGCCGGCTTGCCCAGGATCGCGCTGCGGCCGACGACCACCGCGTGCCGCCCGGCGAGGGGGACCTCGTACTCGGCGAGCAGGCGCATGATGCCGCCCGGGGTGCAGGAGACGAAGCCGCCGGGGAGGCCGAAGCTCATCGCGGCGAAGGAGTGGGTGGTGACTCCGTCGACGTCCTTGGCGGGGGCGATGGCCTCGAAGGCGGCGCGCTCGTCGATGTGCGGGCCGCAGGGGTGCTGGAGCAGGATGCCGTGGACGTCGGGGTCGTCGGAGAGGGCGGTGAGGGTGGCGACGAGTTCGGCGGTCGTGGTGGTCGCGGGGATCGGGATGTGCCGGGAGCGGATGCCCGCCTTCGCGCAGCGGGCGCGCTTCATACGGACATAGGTGGCGGAGGCGGGGTCCTCGCCTACCAGGACGGTCGCGAGGCAGGGAGTGGTGCCCGTCCGCCGTGCGATCTCCGCCGCGGTGGCGGTCGCCTCGGCGACGATACGGCGGGCGGGGACGGTGCCGTCCATGAGACGGGCGGTGGTGTGGGTGTCGGTCTGGGGCTGGGACATGGTGGTTGCCCTCCGGGCAAGTGCGGACCACTCGCCCAGGCGCACGGCAGCCACGACATCCGGTCGGGCCGCTCCCCGGTGGTGCTCCACCTCAGCGCCAGTCACGGCCTGGGGCCACTGTACGCCGGTGCGCGCCGCCCACCCCGTCCGCTCCGCCCGCCCCGTCTACTCCGTCTCGTGGACGTGCGGTTGGGTCGTCGGGGGTTCGGCCGGGCGGTCCCGGCCGCCGTCCCGGCCGGTGACGACCACGGCGGCCAGGGCGATGACGACGGCCGCCGCGGTGAGGCGGCCCGCCGCGCGGAGGGTCCAGGCGGGGAGGCGGACGTTCCCGCCGGGGGCGGGGAGGCGTTCGGAGGGGCGGGCGGGGCGCAGGAGGCGGAGCAGGAGAAGGGCGGCGACGGGGATCTGGAGGAGCCAGAGGGCGGTGCGCGGCCAGGAGCCGTACCAGACGTTGGTGCCGTAGAGGAGGGTGTGCCAGACGCTGAGGACATAGACGACGATGACGAAGCGGTGCAGGCGGCGCCAGGTGGTGGTGCCGATGCGGTGGCGGACGTAGAAGAGCAGGCCCAGGGGGATGGCGAGGTACAGGGCGCCCTGGCCGATGGGGATGGCGGTGCGGCCGGTGCCGGAGTCGTACCAGCCGGGGACGAAGGAGTCGGCGAAGCCGGTCCACAGACGGGCGGCCCAGCCGAGCTTCTCCTCGTAGCGGACGAGTTCGGCGGCGAACATCAGGGCGTGGGCGGCCATCAGGGCCATGGTGGTGAGGCTGGTGGTGCGGTGCCAGCGTTCCAGGGTGCGGTGGCGGCGGCCGACACCGGGGCCGGACAGGACCAGGCCCAGCATCACCGTGCCCCACGCCCACAGCAGGCCCGACCAGCCGAACGCCTGGCTGAGCAGATACATCCAGTACTCGGCCGGGTCGCTCATGAACGGCATCACCGCGACCGTGTCGGAGGTCCCCGACTCCATCCGCGCCCAGAAGAAGACGAACACCGCCGCCGTGACGGCGACGGCCGCGCCCGCGTCCGGGATCGCCGCCCGCAGGTCGGAGCGCAGGGTCACCCGGCGATCGACGGGGCGCGTCCCCGCCGCCGGTTGCTCGGCGGTCCCCGCCAACGCCTCAGGCTGTGGCTCCGGCGATTTCTCCGGTGACTGCTCCGGCGATATCTCTGGCTGCATCGTGACGACTCCTGCTCGGCTGGGGGCGATCGAGGGGCGTGCCTCAGGAGTCGGACGGACGGGGGGTTGAGTTCCCGGGGTGACCCAACTCCCTTCTGGCCGGGCCCGGTTCCCCCCGCGTCCCGCCCGCCCTATCATCCTTCCCGGCGCTGTCATGGACACGTCGTTGAGCCTCCATCCGCCCCACCCCGCCCCACCCCGCCCCACCCGTCTCCACCCCCGCTCCATGCACACCCCCCATCCCCCACACCCCCCACAGGGGCCCGCAGAGTGAGGAATCGGATCATGCTTCGACGTACCTTCACCGGTATCGCCGTCGGCGCGGTGTTCGCCGTTCCGGTCGTGGCGTTCGGTGCCGTGCCCGCCGCGGCTGCTCCGGCCGCCGTCGCGGCCGTGACCACGCTCACCTACGACGACAGCACCGCCGCGGAGTTCAAGCCGCAGGTCACGCAGGCCGTCGGCATCTGGAACAGCTCGGTGAGCAATGTCCGGCTCGTCAAGGCCACCGCCGGTCAGCGGGTCAACATCCGGGTCACCGCGGACAACGGCTGGCCCCGCGCCAACCTCGGCCCGGTCCGCACCACCGGCACGGTCACCGTCTGGGTCGGCCGCGAGGGCGTCACCGCGGGCTACAACGTCGTCCGGATCGTGACCCATGAGCTGGGCCACAGCCTGGGGCTGCCGGATGTGAAGCCGGGACCCTGCTCCTCCCTGATGTCCGGCTCCACGGGTGGCGTGAGCTGCAACAGCGTCACCCCGAACGCCGCCGAGGCCGCCCGGGTCGAGCAGAACTACGCCTCGGCCGCCGCCGCGACCGCCGGTCTGCCGTCCGGGTCCGGGGTCGTGGTGCGGGACGCCGCGCACTAGGGAATCCGGACCACGCCCGGTTCCTCCACAACGCGGCGGTGGTGACCGTGCGTGTCGTCGTCGCCGCCGCGGCCGGACGGGCGCTGTGCACCGCGCCCGTCCGGCGGGGTGTCCCGGGCTGCCCGGGAACCCGATGGTGGCCAGAATCGTTTGCAAGGTTCCACAGCAAACTGAGGAGTGGCCGCATTGTCCGCCAGACCGACGGACCCCCCGGGGCACAGTCCCCGACCATCCCGCCATAGCAGTCAGGACGCAGAGCGCGGCACCCGGCGGGGTGGTGTTCGATGAGTGCCGTTCAAGCCTGGCTGGGGCTGCTGGCCGTACTCGTGCTCACCGCCGGTACGGGTTACTTCGTGGCCCAGGAATTCGCCTATGTCTCCGCCGACCGGCTCGCCCTCGCCCGTCAGGCCGAGCGCGGTGACCGCGCGGCGGCCCGTGCGCTGAAGGTGCTCGGACGGCTGTCGTTCATGCTGTCGGGCGCCCAGCTCGGCATCACCGTCACCGGACTGGTCGTCGGCTTCATCGCCGAACCGTCCGTGTCCGCCCTGCTCGGCCCGGTGCTGACCGGGATCGGGGTGCCCGAGGGCGCGGTCGGTTCGATCTCCGTGGTGCTGGCCTTCGTCGGCGCGACCGTCGTCCAGATGGTGCTGGGCGAGCTGGCGCCGAAGAACCTCGCCATCGCCGTGCCCGACCGGCTCGCGAAGTCCCTGTCCGCGTCCACGCTCGCCTACCTCAAGATGGTCGGGCCGGTGATCCGGATCTTCGACGGGGCCGCCAACCGGCTGCTGCGCCGGATCGGCATCGAGCCCGTCGAGGAGCTGCACCACGGGGCCACCCTGGAGGAGCTGGGCCATCTGATCGGCGAGTCCCACGAGCGGGGCGAGCTGCCCCCGGACACCGCCGCCCTGCTGGACCACGCCCTGGAGTTCTCGGAGCGGACCCTCGACGAGGTGATGGTGCCGCGCGCCGACGCCGTCTTCGTCCGGGAGGACGCCTCCGCCGCCGACGCGATCGGCCTGATCGGCCGCCACGGCCACTCCAACTACCCGGTCCTCGGCGACCACCCCGACGACATCGCCGGGGTGCTCGGCGTACGGGAGCTGATGGCGCTGCCCGCCGGGCGGCTCACCGGCACCACCGCCCGCACCCTCGCCCGGCGCCCGCTGCTGCTGCCGGACACCCTGCCGCTGCCGGACGCGGTGGCCCGGATGCGGGAGCTGGACGACGAGTTCGCGGTCGTCCTGGACGAGCACGGCGGAGTCGCCGGGATCGTCACGTACGAGGACATCGCCGAGGAGCTGATCGGCGACATCGCCGACGAGTCCGACACCGTCACCGCGCCCGCCGTCCCCGACCCCACCGGCGGCTGGCTGGTGGACGCCCGCCGCCGCCTGGACGAGATCGCGGAGGCCACCGGCATCACCCTGCCCGAGGACGACGACTACGACACCGTCGCCGGACTGATCGTCGACCGCCTCGGCCGCTTCCCCGCGATCGGCGACCGGCTCACCGTGGACCTGCCGGCCGGCGGCGGCCGGGCCGCCATCGAGGTCCGCACCCTGGACCGCCATGTCCCGGCCCGGGTACGGCTCGTACACCTCCCGCAGCCCCCGGACGACGACAACGGCCATCACAGCCATCACGGCCATCACGCCGATGACAGCCATGACAGCCATGACAGCCATGACGGCGATGACGACGACCCGAAGGACGGCCTGTCATGAGTTTCCCGATGGCCCTCTTCGTCACCGTGCTGCTGCTCATCGGCAGCGGCTTCTTCGTCGCCGCCGAGTTCGCGCTGGTCGCGGCCCGGCGGCACCGGATCGAGAAGGCGGTCGCGCGGGGCGAGCGCGGTGCCAGGGCGGCGCTCGCCGGGATGCGCGAGCTGTCGCTGATGCTGGCCGGCGCCCAGCTCGGCATCACCGTGTGCACCCTGGGACTGGGCTCGGTCTCCAAGCCCGCGATCTCCCACGAACTGGACCCGCTGCTGCACCGCCTGGGCCTGCCCAGCGCGCTCAGCTACGCCGTCGCCTTCGCCATCGCGATGATCATCGTGGTGTTTCTGCACATGGTCGTCGGGGAGATGGCCCCCAAGTCCTGGGCCATCGCCCACCCCGAGCGGTCGGCGATGCTGCTCTCCCCGCTCTTCCGGGGCGTGGTGCGGCTGGTGAGGCCGCTGATCCTGGTCCTCAACCGGATCAGCAACGCGCTGGTACGGCTGTGCCGGGTCACCCCGCGCGACGAGCTGGCCTCGGTCCACAACCGGGAGCAGCTCACCCATCTGGTCACCGAGTCCGAGCGGCTCGGCCTGATCAGCGGCACCGACTCGGACCTGCTCACCCGGACCCTCACCGAGCCCGAGACCCCGGTGAGCGCGCTGAGCGTCCCGGCCGCCGGGATCACCTCGGTGGACGCGGGCGACGGCATCGACACGGTCCTGCGGGTCGCGGCCGGCTCCGACCGGACCCGGCTGCTGGTCCGCGACGCCGACGGCGCCGTCCTCGGCTCGGTGCACGCCCGGGACGCCCTGGTCGCCCGCGCCCAGGGCCGCACCTCCGACGCCCGCGCCCTGGCCCGTCCGGTGCCGGAGCTGGCCGAAACCACCACGGTCGCCGACGCCATCGAGCTGCTGCGCACCCGGCGGGCCTCGCTGGGTGTCGTCCGTGACGCGGACGGCCGGCTCACCGGCCTGGTCTCGCTGGACGATCTGCTGGCCCGGTTCCTCCAGCCGCAGGAGGTGTGACGGGGCACCACTGGGCGTCAGCGCAGGCCCAGGCAGCGCAGCCAGGTGCGGGAGCGGCCCTCCGGATCCGCCGCCGTGAGCAGCGCGCAGAGCACGCCGGGGGCGCCGCCGAGGAGGCCCATGTCGGCGGCGGCCAGGGCGGGGAGCTCCCCAGCGCGGTCGGTCAGATGGGTGGTGAGGCGGGTGCGCAGGGCCGCCGCGCCCCGGTGGCGGGCGTGGCGGTGGAAGGCGTCCGCGACGGCGAGGACCCCGGCGGCGCCGTGGCAGCAGCCGAGGCGGTCGGTGGGCGGGTCGCCGTACAGGTGGAACGACTCGTCGTAGTGGTCGCACAGGGTGGTGAAGGCCCCCGCCGCCCAGTCGGCGGTCTCCCGGTCGCCGGTCGCGTCCGCCGCGTCCCACAGGGCCCAGCAGATGCCGGGGGCGCCGTAGCACCATGCCTGGCGGGCGCGGGCGCCCGGGGGCGGGGGGCCGTCGAGTCCGGCGCCGTCCCAGCTCGTGACGGAGCGGGCGTCGGGGAAGGACTGGGCGGTCAGCCAGTGGGCGAGGTGGCCGATCGCGCGGGTGAGGGCGGGGGGCGGGTCCCCGGTGCGGCGGGCGGCGGCGGTGAGGGCGGTCAGCAGGCCCGCGGCGCCATGGCCCATGCCGGTGTTCACCCGGCCCTCCAGCCAGTCCAGTTCGGGGAAGCGGGCGTCGCGTCCGGCGCGCAGCCGCCTCAGGTCCGGATCCGCGCACAGCAGGGTGAGATGGTCCAGGAGGGCGGGGGGCGGGGCCGCGTCGGTGAGCAGCAGCGCCTGGAGGGTGCCCGCGGGGCCCATGATGAAGTCGTAGTCGGTGATGGTGACTTCGGTGGTGCGGTAGGGGCGGGGGGCCGCCAGATGGGCGTGGAGGCGGTCGGCCGGGCGGTCCAGGGCCGGGTGCAGCAGGGCGCCGAGCCGCAGGCCCGCCAGGGTGCCGGCCAGCCCGCCGCTGAACAGACCGGGGTGGCCCGAGCCGCGTCCGGCGGTACGGGCCCAGCTCGCGACCGCGGCGGCGGCGACGGCGGTGGTCTCCGGGTCGTCCGGGCGGGCGGTGGCGAGGAGCGCGGCGAGGGCGGGGACGCCCGGGTCGGCGGTGTCGGGGGTGGTGTGTGGGGCGGTGGTGTCGGGGGCGGCGGTGTCGGGGGCGGCGGCCGGTCGCTCTCTGGCTCTGGCCCGCGTCCAGTCCCGCAGCACGGTGACGGCGAGCGCGGTGAGCGCAGTGGCCTCGGGGGCGGTGGCCCCGGGGGCGGTGGCCCCGGGGGCGGTGGCCCCGGGGGCGGTGGTGGTGGCGGGTGGGGCCATCTGGCGTGCTTCTCCCGGGAGTTCACGGCGCGGGGGGCTGCGCGGGGGGCTGCGGGGGGGGCTGCGAGGCGGGGGGCTGCGAGGGGGGGCTGGGGCGGGTGCGCCGGCGACTGAAGTCGAGGGCGCACCCGCGGCTCAGCGGCTCAGTGAGTCCGTCGGTCAGTGAGTTCGTGGCTCATTGAGGGCGTGAGTCAGTGAGGGCGTGAGCCGGGATCAGCAGACGCTGAGGACGCTACAGACCAGGATGGTGCAGATGCCGACCGTGTTGGCGGCGGCGGTCTCACCCAGCTCCGTGTCGGTGATCCGGGTCTCCAGGTCGGTGATGAGGTTGTCGAGGTCGTTCGTGTCGATGGAAGGCATGACGTTCTCCATTCGGTTCGAGCGGTTTTTTTGGGGTGGTGCCGACCCCGGTCGGATTCCGGGGCGTTCTGGGGTCAGCCGCGCAGCGCGGCTGCTGCCGCGTCGACCAGGGCGTCGACGCCGCTGCCGGGGAGGAGGTCGGGGGTGTACGGGGATCTCAGGAGCAGTTGGGCGGCGCCGGGGCCGTCGCCGGGGTGGGCCGGGTCCGTCAGGAGGTGGGCGCCGGGCGCCGGGAGCGCCTCCTCGATCAGCAGTCCGCCCCCCTCGTGCCGGGCGCGCAGCCGGTCGAGGGTGCGCAGGGCGGGCAGCGCGTCGAAGTCCATCGGGGTCTGGGACTCGGACGGGCGGCCCGGGGCGGGGTGCGGCCGGACGAAGCCGTGGCGGGGGATGCCGGTGCGGGCGCGAAGCGCGGCCAGATGGATCAGCTTGTCCCGGTCGTCGGCCTCGGGGTCCCACAGCAGCGCGTCCGGCACCCGGTGGGTGGCCGGGGCGACGACCACCCGTCCGCCGCCCACCGTCAGCCGGGGCACCCGGGCCGCCGCCGGGAAGGCCGCCGCCAGCCCGTCGAGCCGCAGGATCGCGGCGGTCCCGGGGTGCCGGGCCGTCAGCAGCACCCGCAGGACCTGGTCGTACGGCGGCACCGGGGTGCGGGTGGCGTGGTGCAGCGGCACGATCCGCACCCCGTCCGCCTCGGCGATCACCCGGTCGCCCTCGCGGCGCAGGGTGATCCGGTCCAGCGGCAGGTGCCGGGCCCCGTCCGGCGAGGTGGTGCCGTGGTACGGGGCCGGGTCCGGGTCGCCCGTCCACAGCGAGGTGAGCAGGGGGCGGCGTACGGCGTTGGCGGCGCGCTCGGCCAGCGGCGGGACGAGGACCTCCACGAACCGGACGCGCGCGGCGCGTTCCACGGCGGCGAGGAAGGCCCGGTAGCGGGCGGTGTTGCCGTAGCCGCCGGGGGTGAGGGCGTCGAGGGTGTCGGCGAACCGGGCGTCCAGGACACCGGCCGGGGACGCCGACTCCAGCACGGCGAGGGGCCCGCCGTCCGCCGCGAGGGGCCGGACGAGGCAGTCCAGCGGCCAGGGCGGCAGCGACTCCTGCGCCTTGGGGGCGCCGAGCCGGTCGAGCAGGGCGTCGTCGAGGTCGACGGACCCGGCGTCGAGCCGCCCGGCCAGATGGGCGAGGAGCTGGGCGTAGCCGGAGCCGGGGGTGCGGGCGGGGGGCCAGCCGGAGTAGAGGGAGGCGGCGGCGGTCGCGGTCGGCGCGGGCCGCTCCTCGCCGGGGCCGGGTTCGTCCAGGGCGGTGAGGAAGGAGGCCAGGGGGCGGGGCTCGGTGGTGAGGCCGGGCAGGGGGTCCGGCCGGTCGCCGGGGGTCCCGGGGGTGTCCGCCCGGCGCAGGGCGTCGATCCGGGCGACCGTGCGCAGCGCCGCCTGGACGGCGTCGGCGGCCTCGGCGGGCACGGTGAGGGGGCGGCGGGGGCGGGGGGCCTCCGCGGGCGCTGTGAGGGGGCGGCGGGGGCCGGGGGACTCGGCGGGCACGGTAAGGGGGCGGCGGGGGCCGGGGGCCTCGGCGCGGCGGTAGGAGTCGAGGAACCAGTCGGCGGGGACGGCCGGGGCGCCGCCGGGCCAGGGGGTGGGGTGGGGCAGGACGGGGCCGGGCGCGGTCCAGTTGCCGCGCACCCGGCGGGGCACGGCGCAGCTCTCCAGGACGCCGAGCCGGTGCAGATGGGCGAGGAAGTCCCGCAGCGCCCGTCTCGCGGTGTCCGCCCGGTCGCCGGTCATCCCCCCGAGCAGCTCCGTCTCGATCTCGCCCAGGGGCCGGGGCCCGGCGGCGAGCCGCGCGACGACGGCGTCCAGCGGCCTGGTCCGGACGAGCCGCACCCGGCGGAGGGTGCCAGGGCGGTCGGGGTCGAGCACAGCGCAGGTCAGGTGACCGGGGGTGGGGGTGGGGGTGGCGCTGCCGCTGGTGGACTCCGTGCCGGGGGTGGACTCCGTGCCGGGGGTGGACTCCGTGCCGGGGGTGGATTCCGTGCCGGGGGTGGTGAAGTGCAGGGCGGTGACGGTGATGAGGGTCGCCGGGTCGGCGGTGGTGAGGTCGAGGGCGGTGAGGCGGGTGCGGAGGGTGTGGACGTTGTGGGAGACCTCGGCGGCGAGGTCGGTGAGGTGGGCGCCCGGGGGGAGCAGGGGGAGGTTCAGTGCACCCGGTACGCCGGTTGCACCCGGTACGACCGGTAGGGCCGCGAGCTGGCCCACCCAGTCCCTCGGGGTCGTCTTCGCCGCCGCGCGGGCCAGCGCCCGCCACAGGAAGGTGCAGGTCTTGCGCAGCCGCGGGCTCGACCAGTGCTCGCCCCGGGCGAGCCGGCGCCCGGCCGTGCCGGTCAGTTCGGGGGCGGTGGAGTCGAGGAAGACCCGCAGCACGGGCCGGGTACGGACCGCGTCCCAGCACAGCGCGCCGACCCGCTCCCACTCCTCGGCGGTGGCGGCGCCGAGCGCCTCGTACTCCTCGGCGAGCGCCCGGTCCGCCGCGGACAGTTCGCGGGCCCGGTGCCGGAGCGCGGCCGGGACCTCGGGGACGCCGGTCAGCAGCCGGTCGTCGGCGGGGCCGGGGGCGGCGCCCGCGTGCAGACGGCGGCGCAGGGCCAGGACGGCGCCGCGCGCCGGGGTGCCGGCGGGGAGTCGGGGGACGACGGTGGTGCCGAGGTCGTCGGCGAGTGCGCGGGCCCGGTCGGCGAGGTCGTGCCGGGCGCGGTGGTGGGCGGCGGCGCGGGCGGACAGCGCGGGGTTGCCCGCGGCGGCCCAGACGGAGGCGGGGAGCCCGGCGGCACGGAGGAGGGCGGTGCCGTGGGCGGGGAGGGGGTGGGACGGGGTCGGGGACTGGGCCGGGGTCAGGGCCGGGGCGCAGGAGCAGCCGTCCGGACAGCCGCCACCCGTACACCCGGCCGTACAGCCACCCCCCGTACACCCGCCACCCGCGCACCCGCTCGGCGGGCCACCCGTACACCCGGTCTCCGTACGGCTATCGGTCATGGCCGCTCACCCCCACCACCGGTCGGTGCGCGGGCGGAGCCGGTTCGGCGGGGGTGCCCTCGGTCGGAGCGCCCTCGGTCGGAGTGCCCTTGGTTGGAGTGCCCCCGGTCGGAGTGCCCTCGGTGGCCAGGGCCTCGGTCAGCAGGCGCTGGAGGGCGGCCGAGAAGCGGGCCCGGTTCCAGTGGAAGACGACGCAGTACGCGGCGGCCCGGCGGGGACCGATGGACGGACCTGCCCCGTCCCCCGTGTCGTCCCCCGCGTCGAAGTACCGCTCGCGCCAGTCCAGGGCGGCGCGGTGGACGGCGGTGCGGTGGGTGTCCAGGGCGCGGCGCCGGGGTTCGGGGAGTCCGGCGGTCAGCCGGTCCCGGTCCAGGCGCCAGAGGCGCTGGATGCCGTCGATCGCCCGGTCCACCCCGCGCTGCCGGGCCGCCTCCCCGCCGAGGGCGCGGCCCGCCTCCTCGCGCAGGGTGCCCCAGACGCCCCGGTGCTCCCAGCCGACGATGCCGAGGCCGTCGAGGAGTTCGCGCAGCAGGGTGAGGGAGTGGCGCCAGTCGGCCGGGGCGGTCAGGGGGCGGGCGGCGTGATGATCCAGCCAGGCCAGGGAATCGGCGGTGAAGAGGGAGTGCACCCAGGGCAGTGCGCCGGGGCCGCCGAAGAGATAGGACTCGGGTTCGTAGACCGCGCGCCGGGGATTGCCGAAGATTTCGGGGTGTTCGGCCATGCGCCGGGTCACGCGCCGGTGGAGTTCTTCGGTGGTGCGCGGGGCGGACGCCTGAAAACGCACCCGCATTCCCGGGGGCTTGTGCATGAAGAAGAAATTCACGGCGGCCCCGGAACCGAGTTCCTCCCGGGCGATCTCAGCGAGCCGGGCGTAGAGCGCGGGGTACGCCGACGCGTCCGGCGGGGCGAGATTCAGTTGCGTCCAGCCCGCTCCGGCGTGGTCCGCGCGGAGGGCGGCCAGGCCGGCGGCGACGAATCTGTGCCGGGCGTCGCGCCGTCCGTCCGCGTCGGGGGGCACCGGGACGGCGCCGTCCTCCCCGGCCGTCCGCACCTCGTGCAGACAGTCGGCGAGAAACCGATCCAACGGAATCATCCGGCACCTCACCCCCTTTCTCCATCCATTTCGACCTCTCGGGCTGCTTCGAGTTTCCCCGGTATTGGGCGGCGCCGAAAGCACGATTTCTGGTCACCGGGGGCGTGGATTCACGGCGTTATTCATTCCCCAGAGCCCTGGACGTATGTTCATATTTACGGCCGGTCATTGACCGAGGGTCCGCCACTTTCGGGGTATTGCGGGACCCGGAATGAAAGCGCTGAAGAACCCCGCGCCCCTCAGGGGCCCTCAGAAAAAGGGAATTCCCCCACCCCGAACTCACCGCCCCCCGTCCCCCGCAGCCCCCTTCGCCCCACCCGCCCCCCCTGTCCCCCGCCCGGCCACCCCGCCCGGCGTCGCGATCTCGCCCACGGACGCGTGACCCAGGTCACTCGGAACCCCGGGAACTCGGACCCCCCGCCGCCCGACTCCTGAGAGGACGGCCCCACCGCGGACCGCCACCACCCGCCCGACAGTTCAGCCCCCACCCGTCCACCCGACAGCTCGGCCCCCACCCGAGAGCCCCACAACCGACCGACCCCCGGAGCCCGCCGTGTCCCGTCCCACCGACCCCACCACCCCGCCCCACCGCACCACCGCGCGACGGCTGACCACCCTGGGCGCGACGCTGGTGGCGGCGGTGGCCGTCGCCACGGGCCCGGCGTTCGCCCACACCGAGGTCGAGGCGCAGAACGCGCGCGCCCTCGCCGAGAACGTCACCCTCGACTTCCACGCGGCGTCCGAGTCCGACACGTCCGGCATCAGCAAGCTGGAGGTGATCCTCCCCGAGGGCCTGACCCCCGCCGACATCACCTTCGACAAGGGCCCCGAGGGCTGGTCGTACGCCGCCACCAGCCGGGGCTACACCGTGTCGGGGCCGGAGCTGGCGGTGGGCGCGGACGCCGCGTTCTCGGTGACGGTCCGCCAGTTGCCGGACGCGGAGGAACTCGTCTTCAAGACGCTCCAGTCGTACGCCGACGGCCAGATCGACCGGTGGATCGAGCTGGAGGACACCGGCGAGGACGGCGGCCACGGCCACCCGGCCCCCACCCTGAAGCTGGCCCCGGCCGCCGCGGGCGCGACCCCCATCCCGGCGAGCCCGGCCGCGAGCCCCAGCCCGAGCACCGACCCGAGCACGGCGGAGCCCGCCCCCTCGGTGACGGCCTCCCCCGAACAGGCGGCGGCGGACACGGACGCCGGGGACGACGGCATGTCGACGGGAGCGGTGATCGGCATCGCGGCGGCGGTGCTGGTGGCCCTGGGCGGGGGCGCCTGGTGGCTGCGCCGCCGGGGGACGGGATCGGCGTAGCGGCAAGGAGCAGAAGGGGCCCGGGGCGGGGCGGTCCGCCGCGCGCACGGCTAGCATCATCGGCCGTGACTCCTCCACTCCGTGAACGGGGTGGCTTCTCGCTAAGCCGGGTTGGCGTCGCGACGGACCAGCCCGGCCCGTAGAACGTTGGTTGCTCCCACGACGTCGGCGTGCGCTGTGTGGCCGCACGAGATGCAGTGGAACTTCTCCTGTGTGGGCCGGTTCTCCGCTGAGACGTGCCCGCATTCGGGGCAGGTCCGGGAGGTGTTGCGGGGGTCCACGGCGATCACGTCCCGTCCGGCGCTTTCAGCCTTGGCGTGCAGGATCGTCAGGAACACCCCCCAACCGGCGTCAGCGATCGAGCGGTTCAGACCTGTCTTGGCGGCGGACCCGTTGGGCAGGAACGCGCCCGGCTTGCCGGGGTCGGGCTTCGGTGTGACGGTCTTGATCATGTTGCGGATCCTGAGGTCTTCGTGCGCGATGAAATCGTGCTCGGCGACCAGGGCGTGCGCGGTCTTGTGCGCGTGGTCGAGGCGCTGACGTCGCACCTTGCCGTGCAGGGCCGCGACGCGCTCCACAGCCCGCTGGTGGTTGCCGGTGCGGT
Source organism: Streptomyces sp. NPDC093252 (assembly GCF_040683675.1). NCBI lineage: Bacteria > Bacillati > Actinomycetota > Actinomycetes > Kitasatosporales > Streptomycetaceae > Streptomyces > Streptomyces sp. NPDC093252. The sequence goes on from NZ_JBFBEM010000012.1 coordinate 47,794, forward strand.
CCTTCGCCTTGCGGCGCGGATACCGGGACAGTGCCCGCTGTGCGGCCTCCAGCTCGGCGGCGGCCTTGCGGGCGTGGCGTGGGTTGTCGACGTGCTCACCGTTGGACGTGGTGAGGAACGACGCTATGCCCATGTCGATGCCGACCACGCTGCCGGTCGGGGCCAGCGGCTCGGGCTGCGGCTGCTCGGCGGTCAGGACGACGTACCAGCGCTTGCCTTCGCGCTTGGCGGACACGGTCCTTACCTTGCCGACCACCGGCCGGTGCCGGTTGACCTTGACGTGCCCGACACCCTGGAGCCGGACGCGGGTGACAGGGTCGTTGGGAGTGGAGTCCCAGCGGCAGCCGTCCCCGTCCTTGGGGAAGTCCACCGTGTCGAACCAGTTGACACCCCGAAAACGCGGGTAGCCGGGCGTCTCACCGGCCTTGACCCGACGGAAGAACGCCTGGAACGCCTTGTCCAGCCTGCGCAACGTCGCCTGCTGGGAGGAGAAGGACCAGCGGCCCTGACGCTCCGGGTCGAAGGCGCGGATCTCCTTGAGCTGTGCGGACTGCCGGCCGTATCCGATGCTCGTCTTCGACGTGTGCCGGTAGGCGTCACGGCGTTCCTGCAACGCGCCGTTGTAGAGCGAGCAGTGATCGGCCAGCATCGCGGCGAGCGCGGCGGCCTGGCCCACGGTGGGCCGCATGAGGAACTTGTACGCACGGATCATCCAGCCCACCTCCTTCCGGTCGAATCCGTCGATCATACTACGCTTGGTGTATGTCACCACGCTGGGAACCAAATGCCGATATTCGCCGTGGTCGTCACGTCGTCCACAACCTTCATTGCCACTTGGTTTTCGTGACCAGGTACCGGGGTGAGGTCTTCAACGACGAGATGCTGACGCGCTGCGAGGAGATCATGCGGAACGTGTGCACGGACTTCGGCGCGGACCTGATCGAGTTCAACGGGGAGGGCGACCATGTGCACCTGCTGGTGCACTACCCGCCCAAGGTCGCCCTCTCGAACCTGGTCAACTCGCTCAAGGGTGTGTCCTCGCGCTACCTGCGCCAGGAGTTCACCGGCCGTGTCAACCGCTTCATCACGCACGGCCGGTTCTGGTCCGGCTCCTACTTCGCCGGATCGTGTGGAGGGGCTCCGCTGTCGATCGTCCGTCAGTACATCGAGCAGCAAAAACATCCGTCGTAGCCTGCGGGTCAGAGCAGTCCTGAGACCGGATTCCCTCCCCGCCCAAAGGCGAGGATTCCCTCCGAGGAGAAGAATGGATTGGCTGGAGCGGGCCGCGCGGCTGCGGCAGTGGAGCCGGGACGGGGCGCGGGCCCCGCACAAACCGTTGCTGCTGCTCTACGCGCTCGCCCGGTTCCGGGAGGACGCGGGGGCCGGGCTGCGGTACGGCGCGGTCGAGGACGATCTGCGGCGGCTGCTCGCCGAGTTCGGGCCGCCCCGCCCGACGACCCCGGCCTACCCCTTCCATCATCTGGTGAGTGACGGGCTGTGGGAGGTGCGGACCGACCTCGGGCCGGGCAGTCCCGGCACCGGGGTGCGGGCGTTGCGGGAGTCGGGGGCCACCGGGCGGCTCGTACCGGAGTTGCGCGGGGCGCTGGAGCGGGAGCCGCGATTGCTCGGCGATCTGGTGCGGCTGCTGCTGGACCGGCACTTCCCGCCCTCGCTGCACGAGGAGTTGTGCGACGCGGTGGGCCTGCTGCCGGAGCCGGTGGGGGCGGAGGCGGATGAGCGGCGGTACCGGTACGGGTACGGGCGGGTGCAGCGGCGCGACCCGCGGATCCGGGACCTGGTGCTGTCGGCGTACGAGCACCGGTGCGCGTTCTGCGGCTACGACGGGCGGCTCGAAGGCCGTTCCGTGGGACTGGAGGCGGCGCATGTGCGGTGGTGGGCGTTCGAGGGACCGGACACCCTGGACAACGCGCTGAGTCTGTGCGCGCTGCACCACAAGCTCTTCGACAAGGGGGTGCTCGGGATGGTGGGCGCCGGGGAGGACGAGGCGGCGGAGGGCGGGCACCGGGTGCTGGTCTCGGCCGCGTTCACGGGCGCCGGAGAGGCCGCCCGTAGGCAGGTCCTCGACCTCGCCGGGCGGGCGCTGACCGGACCCCGGCCGGGAGCCCCGGCGGTCGCGGCCGGACACCGCGACTGGCACCGGGACAAGGTCTTCCGGGGCTGAGCCCGTCCGTCGTCGCCAACGCCGTCGGCTAGGCCGCCGGGTCGTACGTCACCGTCGTCGCCGGACAGCCCTCCGCGACCTGCGCCAGGGCGTGGCCCTCCGTGGTGTCGACGGTCAGGCCCCAGCGGAGTTTCGTGCCCACCCACTCCGCGGTGTAGCGGCAGGTCGACTCGACGGCCGGCGGCAGCCACTCGGCCGGGTCCTGGTCGGACTTGCTGCGGTTGGACGCGGCGGAGACGGCGACCAGGGACGGGTCGGCGCCCTGGTCGTTCGCGTACGCCTCACGGCGTTCGGCGGTCCACTGGGAGGCACCCGAGTCCCATGCCTCGGCGAGCGGCACCATGTGGTCGATGTCCAGGGCGGACGCGGAGGTGATCCACCGGGCGTCGTAGTACGACCACCAGCGCCCGCCGGAGAGCTTGCAGCCGGCCGCCACCTGCGGGGCCTCGACCGCCTCGGCGAGGAGGACCTCGGCGCGGGTGTTGCAGCCGTCGGACGGGATCCGGCCGGCGTTCCAGTGCTTGAAGCTGGTGCGTTCGTAACCGGCGCGGGACTCGGCGGCCGGCGGCAGCACCTGCACCGCCGCCGCGAGGGAGAGGGTGCGCGCCTGGGCCCCCGCAGGGGACATGGCCGGGGACAGGGGGGTGGACACGGCCGGGGGCGCGGCGGCGGTGAGGGCGAGCAGGGTGGTGGCGAGGAGCAGTGCGGCGCGTTTCAGATGGGTGATCACGCGTCGCAGGATTGACGGTGTTTCACCCTATCGAGGGGCGTGACTCGAACGAATGCGCCAGGTGGGGGTGTGGGTTCACCGTCCGGTGGGGCGGCCCCCAAGCCCCCTGGGCCGCCCCGGGCCCCTGGGGGCGGTCAGGGCTGCTGGTCGGGGCGGGCGGGCGGCGCCTGCGGGTCGTACATCGCCAGGGCCCAGATCACGAACACGTCGATGGCCATCATGAACACCGACCACAGCGGCTGGTACGGCAGGAACAGGAACTGGGCGACCAGACTCAGCGAGGCCAGCGCGATACCGACCACCCGGGCCCAGGTGGCGCCGGAGAGGATGCCCCAGCCCGCGATCACCGAGATCACCCCGAGCACCAGCAGGATCCAGCCCCAGCCGGTGAGGTTGATCTTGTAGACGTAGTCGCCGACCCGGGTGTAGATGTCGTCCGCGGCGATGGCGGAGATGCCCTGGAAGATCACCAGCAGGCCGTTGAGCAGCATCAGCACCCCGGCGAAGGTGACACCGCCGGTGGCCCAGGGGCTGTTGGGCGCGTGGGAGCCGGTGGGTGAGGGTGCTCCGGAGTGGGGCTGTGCGGTCATGGCGGGACTCCGTTCCCGGGCACCGGACGGCGGGCCCTGCCGGGGGCGGCGGGCCCGGGTCGGCGCGGTGCTCCGACCCTTCGACGGTGCGGCCGATCGGGTGGTCCGGCCAGTCGCGGACGGCCGTTCGGGTGACGGGGCGCGGTGCCCGCGCGTGCGGAGGGCGTCCGGTGGCGCATCACTGTGGGGACAGCACCGGCCGGGGGTGGGCAGAGCAGGGAGCGCGCGCAGTGACACAACGGTGGGCACACGCAGGTCATCGGGTACGGCGGGCGGCCCTCGCCCTGCTGGCGGCGGCGGTCGCGGCGGGCGGTGCGGCGGGCTGCTCCAGCGGTTCCTCCCCGTCGGAGGTGGCGAGCAAGGCGGCGTCGGCGGCCTCGTCCGTCGGTTCCCGGGCGACCGGCGCGGCCAGCAGCGCCGCCTCGGCGGCGGAGTCCCTGGCGTCGCAGGGGGCGGACGCCCTGGCGTCGGCCAGTGCCGAGGCCCGCACCAAGCTGGACGAGGTCAAGGGCGGGGTCGATGCCGGGAGCGAGGTCTCCCTCGCCGCCCCGGCCACGGCGAGCGACGGCCGGACGACGGTCGAGGTGACCGCCCGCAACACCACCGACGCCACCAAGTCCTTCGCCGTCGAGGTGGACTTCAAGGACGCGGGCGGCAATCTCCTCGACCTGGTCGTCGTCACCGTCTCCGACGTGGCGGCCGGGAAGTCGGCGACCGCGACGGCCCGCAGCACCCACAATCTCTCCGGGACGGTGAAGGCGGAGGTGGGGCGGGCGCTCCGCTACTGAACGCCGCCGCCCCGAGCGGTCCCGGACGATTCGCCCGGCCCGGACGATTCGCCCGGCTCGGCCGATTCGGTGGGCTCGGGACGGCCGGTGGGTCCCACCGGCTCGGCGGGCTCGGCGGGCCCGGCCGGTTCGGCGGGCTGGGCCGCCAGGAACTCCACCACCGCCAGCGCCAGAACGAAGCAGAGCGCGATCCCCACCACCACCCACCCGGTGGGATACGACCACACCAGATACACCACCACCGCCACCACGACCAGCGCCCAGACGATCCACGCCCGACGGCGCCGGACGAAGGGCCCCACGGGCCCGGTCCGCAGCCCGGCGCGGTCGGCGACGCCCCGCACCGCGCCGATGCCGTCGCGCCACAGCCCCCGTACCCGCGCGGCCCGGCGCCCGGGACCGGACAGCCAGGCCGCGAGGGCGACGACCACACCGAGCACCGCGACCACCCGCACCCCGGTGTGCAGATAGCGGGTGAGGGTGTCGTAGACCGCGCCCGCGGCGGGCTGGGAGACCCCGGCCGGGAGGGCGTCGAGATAGACGGCCCGGAAGGCGTCGAGCCCGATGCCGAGCACCAGGACGGCGACGGCCGCGCCGAGGCACCCCGCGACCAGCGCCCGGCGCCGCCGCACCGCGGCCAGCACCCCGCCGGCGATCAGCAGCACGGCCAGCACCGGCAGCCAGTTGCCGGCGAGCTGGAGCAGCCGGGTGTACGTCCGCACCTTGCCGACCTCGTCCGAGGTGACGAGGGTGATGTCGGTGTGGACGGCGGGGATGCGCCCGGCGACGGTCAGTCCGGCATCCACGAGCCGCTGTTTCACCTGGTCGACGACGGGCCCGAGATCGAGGGTGACGGTGTTGCCGTTCAGCTCGACGGCACCGCCGCCCTTGCCGGTGAGGGCCTTGTCGAGGGCGGCGTGGGCGCGGCGGTTGGCGTCCGTCCACAGGGTCTGGAAGGCGTGGGAGGCGGCCACCTCGCGCGCCTTGTCGTACACGAAGCTGCGCAGGGCGCTCTCCAGGGAGTTCCCGAGCTTCCCGAGGGCCGCTTCGAGCCGGGGCCGGTCGGTGCGGGGGGCGCCGGAGAGCAGGGTGGAGAGGTCGATGTGGGCCATCAGGGCGTCGGTGACCCGGTTGGCCACGGCGTCCTGGACGGCCGGTTCCCCGGCCAGCGGCGCCACCGTGTCGACGTACCGGCCGGTGTCGCCGACCTCGTCGGCGGCCCAGGTCGCGACGATGGCGAGCGGCGCGAGCAGACAGCCGAGCACGATGAGCACGGCGGCCAGCGCCGACCGGGCCCGGTGCCGGGGAGCCGGTTCCTCGCCCCGCGTCCGCTCCAGCGCGGCGAGCCGGGAGCGGAGGTCGGTGATGTCGTCGGAGGTGGGTTTCGGGGTGGGGCCAGGTGTCGGCCTCGGGCTCGGGGTGGGGGTGGGCCGGTCGTCAGCGCCGTTGCCGTCCGCCATGGGTGCCTCCGGGTGCCGGTGCTGCCACCGGTCCGCGGGTCCGGCCCGGTAGTGCCACGGTGGCCCGGCGCGGGGGGTGGCACGAGTGGGTGGGGGCTGAGTGGGTGAGGGGGTGGGGCGGGCGCGGGACGCGTAGCCCGGATGCGGGCGGCTGATCGGGGTTCGGCGGGGCGCGGGAGGTGAGGGAACTCCTCTGGGCGGGCAGACGTTGCCAGAACGACGACAGAAGTGTGATGACGGAAGACGGCAGAGGCCGAGGTGGCTGGCATGGCGATGTGGGACCGGATCAAGGATCAGGCCAAGGGCCTTCAGCAGCAGGCACAGGGGCGCGGCTCCAGCGGGCAGGGTGGGCACGGGCAGCCGGGTCAGAGCGGTGGCCTCGGCGGATTCGGGGGCCAGGGCCAGTCCGGGCACGGCGGGGGGCACGGCGGCTCGTCCAGCGGCAGTGGCGGCTCCAAGGCCCAGTTGGTCAGCGCGCTCAAGTCGCAGCTCACCTCGTTGAAGGCCGAGCTGAAGAGCGGGGCCTACCGGGACGCCAGCATGGCGATGTGCGCGCTGGTCGCGGCGGCCGACGGCCATGTCGACCCGGCCGAGCGCCAGCATGTGGAGCAGTTGATCCTCACCAATGACGTGCTGGCCAACTTCCCGCCGGAGCAGTTGCGCCAGCGGTTCAACAAGCATGTCGACCAGTTGGCCTTCGACTTCCCGCAGGGCAAGACCCAGGTCCTCCAGGTGATCGCCCAGGCCGGGAAGAAGCCCACGGAGGCGCGGGCCGTCATCCAGACCGGCATCGTGGTCGCGGGCGCCGACGGCTATGTGGCCCCGGCGGAGGAGCAGGTGCTGCGCGAGGCGTGCGGGGTGCTGGGTCTGGCCCCGCAGGAGTTCGGACTCTGACCGGCCCCGCTGGCCCCTCCGGTTCCTCCGGGCCCGCTGGCTTCTCCGGCCCCGCAGGCTCTTCCCGCTCCGGTGGAGCGCCCTCGGCCGAGGAGGTCGCCGCCCGTTACGGGCTGCGGCCCCTGCCGGTCGAGGGCGGGCTGTTCCGGCAGACGTGGGCCGGCCCGCCCGGCCCCGACGGCCGCCCGTCGGGCACGGCCATCATCGTCCTGCTGACGGGCGGCGACGGAGGCGACGGTCCCGCCGAGGGTTCCGCCGGGGATTCCACCAAGGATTCCGCCGGGGACTTCTCGGCGCTGCACCGCCTCCCCACCGACGAGGTCTGGCACTTCTACGAGGGCGACCCCCTCACCCTCCTGACCCTGTTCCCGGACGGCACCGACCGTCTGACCCGGCTCGGCGGCCCGGGAGGCGAGGTGCAGACCGTGGTGCCCGCGGGAGCCTGGATGGGCGCCCGGGTCGCCCCTGGCGGACGCTGGTCGCTCTTCGGTACGACGATGGCCCCGGGCTTCCTCCCCGAGGACTACGACGGTGCCGACACGGAGGAGGTGGAGCGCCTCGCGTCCCACCACGCCCGCCATGCCGACCTGATCCGCTCCCTGCACCGCGCCGACGCCCCCGGCCGGATGACGGGGCCGGACGACGACACCCCGGCCGGATGACGGGCGGGGCCCGAGGCCCCTTGCCGCCGCTTGCCCCCGCTTGCCGCCGCCGGACGACCGGCCCCGAAGGTCCCCCGCCCCCGCCCCTGCCCCCGCCGGACGCCGGGCCCGACCGCGCGCCACCCCACCCCACCCCCGGAGCCCCGCACCCATGCCCGACACCCCTCGCGACCCCGCACCACCCCACACCCCACCCCCACCCTCCTCCCCCTCCCCCTCCCCACCCTCCTCCTCCCCCTCCCCGCCCTCCCCCCACCCCGATCTGCGCGGCCGGGTCGTGCTGGTCACCGGGGCCAGCGGTGGGGTCGGGGGAGGCATCGCCCGGCAGTTCGCGCGGGCCGGGGCCGATGTGGTCGTGCACTACCACCGGGGCCGGGAGCGGGCGGACGCGCTGGTCGCCGGGATCGGGGCGATGGACGGCGGCAGCGGCCGGGCCCTGGCCGTCGGCGCCGACCTCACCCGCGAAGCGGACTGCCGGAGACTGGTCGAGGAGAGCGCCGCCTGGCGCGGCGGGCGGCTGGACGCGCTGGTCAACAACGCCGGGATCCAGCCCGTCACCCCCCTCGACGATCTCACCGGCGCCGACTGGCGGGGTATGTACGACGCCCATGTGACCAGCGCGTTCCTGTGCACGCAGGCCGCCGCGCGGGTGATGCGGGAGCGGGGCGGGGGAGGTGCGGTGGTCCATATCGCCTCCATCGAGGCGCACCGCCCCGCCACCGGGCACGCGCACTACAACGCCGCCAAGGCCGCGCTGGTGATGTTCGCCCGCTCGGCCGCGCTGGAGTACGGGCCCGACGGCATACGGGTCAACACCGTCTCCCCCGGCCTCGTGGACCGCCCCGGGCTGGCCGCCGACTGGCCCGAGGGAGTGCGCCGCTGGACCGAGGCCGCGCCCCTGGTCCGCCTCGGGCGCCCCGAGGACATAGGCAACGCCTGCGTCTTCCTCTGCTCGGACGCGGCGAGCTGGATCAGCGGCACGGACCTGGTCGTGGACGGCGGAGTGAGCGCCCGCCCGACCTGGTGACGACCGACCGGCCGACGAAGGTCTCCGCCTGCTGGTGATCTGCCCTGGGCGGCCAGGACGGCCGCGCCGGGTAGGCAGTCGTCGGCCGACGGCCGTCAGTCCCCGTCCCCGCCTGCCTCCTTCAGGAACCGGGCGGAAGGGGCGAAGAAGGCGGTGCCGGTCGCGGCGCGCGAGAAGTCCAGGATGGGATCGGGCGCGGCGGCCCCGTCCGTGCCGAGGAACATCCGGCGGAGCATGGTCGCGGGCACCTCGGGATCGCGGGCGTAGACCACGAAGTACGTGCCGAACTCGCCGTGTCCGGGGCGGCCGAAGGGCATCGCGCCGCGCAGGACGCGCAGTTCGGTGCCGTCGGGCGCGGTGAGGGTGTTGACGTCGACATGGGAGCCGGGGGCGTCGTCCCGTTCCAGATTGGTCAGTTTGGTGCGCCCGATGACCCGTTCCTGCTCCTCCACCGTGAGCTTGCCCCATGCCTCCACGTCGTGGAGGTACTTCTGTACGAGGACGTAGGAGCCGCCCGCGAAGGCGGGGTCCTCGTCGCCGACGAGGGCGGTGTCGGCGGCGAGGTCGCCGACGGGGTTCTCGGTGCCGTCCACGAAGCCCAGCAGGTTGCGGGAGTCGTAGTACGCGAAGGTCTGCACCTCGTCCTGGACGCGGGCGGCGTCGCCGAGCCGCCGGACGAGTTCGGCGGCGAGCGCGAAGCAGAGGTCGGGGCGGTCGGCGCGGAGATGGAAGAGCAGGTCGCCGGGGGTGGCGGGGGCGCGGTGGCGGGGCCCGGCCAGTTCCCGGAAGGGGTGCAGTCCGGCCGGACGCGGACTGCCGTACACGGCCTCCCAGGCGGTGGCGCCGATCCCGGCGACGCAGGTCAGCCGCCCCTCGGGGTGGCCGAATCCGAAGGACCGGGTGAGCCCCTCGACCGCGCCCAGCACCTCCCGCGCGACGGCGGCTCCGCCCGGTTCGAGGGTGAGCACCAGGAAGACGGCGGCGGCGGTGGGCGGCCCCGCCACCGGCTGTGGTTCGGGCGCCCGCGCCGGCGGGCGCCGTATTCGGGATGAAGGTGGCTCGGGTGACGGCATGGTTCCCCTCTCGGTCCGGGGTCTCCCTGCCCGCCGCCCGTTACGCCCACACCTGTCGGCATCCTTTCAACTCCCCCGCAAACGACGGGATATCAGCCACGCCCGGGCCCCGCGGGCGGCAGCGCATGCTCGTCGTCCGGGGCGGACGGCGGACGGCGGACGGCCGGTGCTGGAGCGCGCTCCGGGGCAAGCGGTGCAGGCGGTGTCCGTCGTGACCGATGAGTCCGCCCCCGCACCCCGGTCCACCCCTCCGACGACCCCGTTCCACCCCCGGGAAGGAAACACCATGCTCATCATCGCCGGACACCTGCGGGTGGAGGCCGAGGACCGGGACGCCTATCTGACCGGATGCGTCCCGGTCATCGCACAGGCCCGCGCCACACCCGGCTGCCTCGACTTCACCCTCTCCCCCGACCCGCTCGAACCGGACCGCATCCAGGTCTACGAACGCTGGGAGTCCGAGGAGGCCCTCACCCACTTCCGCGACACGGGCCCGGAGCCGGAGCAGTCGGCCCGGATCCTGGGGGCGGAGGTGAGGCGGTACGAGATCTCGGGGGTCGGGGAGGCGTAGGCCACCTGAGTCCGCTCGACCCTGCCGGCGGTCAGTGGAGGGCTTTGATGGCCCGCAGGATCAGTGCGCGGGCCTGCGCCCCGTAGACGGCCATGCGGCGCAGCTCCTCGAATGCCGCGACATAGAGGGCGACTTCGGACGGCTGGGTCACCTGTACCCGGGCCGCGAGCAGTTCGATCGACACGAGGGTGTCGTCGTACACGTGGAACAGTTCCAGCGGCCACATGGGGCGCGCGGCCGTCGCGGCGGGGATGATGCCGAGCGACACCTGGGGCAGGGCGCCCGCGGTCAGGAGATGGCCGAGCTGGGCGGCCATGGCGTCGTGGTCGCCGAGCTGGTGGTGGAGCACTCCCTCCTCGATGACGAGGACGAATCGGCGGCCGGGCGCATGAATGACACGGGACCGTTCCAGTCGGGCGGCGACCGCGTCGGCCGTGTCGTCGGGGACGTCCCGGAAACGCGTGATCGAGGTCATCAGGCCGCGTGCGTAGCCCTCGGTCTGGAGCAGTCCTGGCACCATGGTCGGCGAGTAGACCCGGAAGAGGGTGGTCGCCTCGAACAGCGGTACGTAGCTCCGCTGGAGCTGCTTCAGCCCGGTACGGACCTTGCGCCGCCACTCCGTGTACAGGGACTCGGCGGTACGGGACTGGGCGACGATGTCGGCGGCCTGCCCGGCGGCGCCGCAGGCCGCACACCACCGCCGGATGTCGTCGGCGGACGGCGGGGTGCGGGCGCCCTCGATCCGGGAGGTCTTGGAGTGGGACCAGCCGCACCGCCCGGCCAGCTCGGACCCGGAGATCCCGGCATCGGCGCGCAGCTCCTTGAGGCGTTGCGCGACGGCTTCGCGCGCGGCCTGGGCCGAGGACGACGGGGACAGGGGCATGAGCCGGCCGGGTGCCTTCCGCTAGGTGATCGTGTACTCGCCGTGCGGGACCGCCCGGTCCCATATCCACGATCGCCTCCGGCGGTCTTGGTGTTCAGCGATGTACATCACGGTTCACTGTCCGCTGACGCCGGTCAAGGAGACATCGAGTGAGGTGAACATCGGTGCACATTGCTGGAGCCGACGCTTGGTACGTGCCTAGCGTCGATGGGCACGACGGCTCCCTCCGGGGATGCCCGACCGGTTGGAGTCGCCATGGCCGAGAGCCCTCAATCCTCAGCGGCAGCCCCGCGCGACCCCTCCGGGTACGGCTGGTGCGCGTGGCACCAGAACTACGCGCGGGGCGTCCGGCTGATCGAGGTGATCGAGCAGGGATCGGGGCCCGGGGCGCACGGCACCTTGTTCGCCTGCCGCCCGTGCCGATCGTCGTACGGCCTCATGCCGATGCCCGACCAGCCATGATCCGCCGGCCGGAGCTGCGGCCCGGTCTAGACGAGGTAGTCGAACTCTCCGGCCTTGACCCCGGCCAGAAACGCCGCAAGCTTCGCCGGGGTCGTCGTGACTATCGACTCCGGGTCCTCGCTCTCCCGCAGGAGGATCTCGCCGCCGTGCATGGCCAGTTCGAGGCAGTTGGTGTCCTCTGCGTCCGTCGAGAACGACGACTTCTGCCAGTGCAGAGTCATGTCTCTCACACCTCCATGCTGCTTGCCGACCGATGAAAGAGCCCGAGCCATCTCTAGACCAGGTGGTCGAACTCCCCCGCCTTGACCCCGGCCAGAAACGCCGCAAGCTTCGCCGGGGTCGTCGTGACTATCGACTCCGGGTCCTCGCTCTCCCGCAGGAGGATCTCGCCGCCGTGCGTGGCCAGTTCGAGGCAGTTGCCTTCCGCGTCCGTCGAGAAGGACGACTTCTGCCACTGGATGTTCATGGTTCTCCTGTCTTCAGACCTGTTGGGCGATCTCGTGGATGAAGTCACGCGACTGACCGGCGTCGAGCGACCTCTCTTCGGTCCGGTCCAGGACAGCCCGGTAGTTGGACAAGCGGGTCTCGGCGTCCAGGAAGGCGGGGCCGTGCGGGGTGTCCGTCTGGACCGTGTCGAGCTGGGGAACCGCCCCGTATGCATAGAGTGTCGAACTTCCCGCATTGGGGAAACCGCCTATGGCGAAGGGCACAACGCGCACGGACACGTTGTCCCGTTCGGACTCCTCCAAGAGGTGGGTGAGCTGGGATCGGGCGATGGCCCGGCTGCCGAACACCATCCGTAGAGCAGCCTCATGGATCAGGAAAGTACAGCTCGGCGCCTTCGGTCGATCCAGGACATCACGGCGCTTCAGCCGGTGCGAGAGCCGTCGCCGCAGGTCCGTGTCACTCAATGGCGGTACCGCCACGGAGAACACGGCGCGGGCGTAGTACTCGGTCTGAAGCAGGCCGGGCATATGCATGATCTGCACCACTCGTAGCGCCGCGGAGTGGTGCTCCATCTCCGACAGATCGAGCAGCCCGGCCGACAACTCCCCGCGATAGTCCTCCCACCACCCCTTGCCCCGCTCCTCCGCCATGCCCGCGAGGGCTCCCACATACTCGGCGTCGGGGCAGCCGTAGTGCGCGGCCCAGGTGCGTACGCGCTCGCTGCTCACCCCGAACCGGCCCGACTCGATGTTGCTCATGGTCGTCCGGTCCGTGCCCAGTTCGGTCGCGGCCTGGATGAGTGTGAGCCCCGAGTGCTCGCGGATCTTGCGCAGCTCCGCACCCAGTCGGCGCTGCCGCGCGGTCGGCACTTTCCTCGGTGGCATCAGGCTCCCCATTCTGTCGGCCGACGAGGCCGTAAAACCATTTCTGAATGTCGGTAACAAGCGTGCTACGCATACGCTACCGTCTCTCCCAACACCACCCAGCCACAACCGCGTTGGGAGTCACCCCCATGCCCCTCACACCCCCCACCTCCTACCGCCTCACCACAGCCAACGCCCGTACCGCCCCCGGGGTACTGCGCGATCTGGTCGCCTCCCTGCTCCGCTCCACCGGGCATGCCGCCCTCGCCGAGTCCGCGCGGCTCTGCACCAGCGAACTGGTCACGAACGTCTACCAGCACACCCGGACCCCCGATATCCACATGGAGGTCACCGTCTCGGACGCCTCCGTCACCGTCACCGTGCGGGACGATCTGCCGGGGGTGCCGACCCTGTGCCGAGCCGGTGCTGAAGCGGAGCGCGGGCGCGGGCTGCTGCTGGTGGACGCCTGTGCCGACCGGTGGGGGACGACGACCGTCCACGGGGGTCCCGGCCCCGCCTCCAAGACCGTCTTCTTCCGGATGGACACCGGGGGCCGGGGGAGCGCATGAAAGCGGGGCTGCCCCGCCGACCAGGGGCAGCCCCGCTGCGTGCCGCCGAGGGGAGGTGTGGTGCGGGGGCCTTGCCATGACAGCCGTGGGGGTTGACCAACTGCCGGCGACCCGCACGCCCGTCCCCCGGGCGGCTCACACCAGACTGCCGTGCCCGCGGGGGCGGGACGGCCAGGAGCCGGGAAGATCGGTACACGTACCGCTCGGGCGGCCCATACGTACGTACGCCGAGCGGCTAGGTCGTCGCCGGGATCTCCGGGATCTCCGTGCGGGACGCGATCCCCAGTTTGGCCAGGATGTGTTCCACATGCGCGTCCACCGTCCGCTTGGAGATGACCAGGCGTTCGGCGATCTCCCGGTTGGACAGGCCCTGCGCCACCAGCGCGGCCACCTCGCGTTCGCGGCGGGTGAGGGAGTCGGGGGAGCGGGCGGGGAGACGGACGCCCGGCGGAGCCGTCGGCTGCGGGGGGATCGGGACATCGATGTCCGCGCGGACTCCTTCCAGGACCTCCTGCCCCGACATCCGGCCCCCGGCCTCCCGCCACCGTTCGTACTCGGCGGAGCCGAGCGCCGCGCGGACCGCCTTGTCGACCGACTCCAGTTCCTCCAGCAGCCTCGGCAGCAGCGCCACCGGGTCGCCGCCCAGGCGCCGGGCGTGCTGGGCGTAGCCGAGGAGCCAGCAGGCCCGCACCGGGCGGTCCCGCTGCGCCGCGCACCAGGCCAGGCCCAGACAGGCCAGCGCGGCCACCAGCACCTCGCCGATCTCCCCGGCCGCCTCCAGTCCGTCCCGGAAGCAGCGTTCGGCCTCCTCGTGGTCGCCGCTGAGCCAGAGGATCATGCCCTGGGTGCTCTGGGTGGAGGCGTAGAGCTGGCGTTCGCCGACCCCGGAGAGGTAGGCGAGGCCGGTGCGGCACAGGTCCAGGGCGCCGTCCGTGTCGCCGAGGACCGCGCGCAGCAGGGCGGCCTCGTAGTGGACCACCCCGATGGCGAGGCCGTCGCCGGATTCGACGATGCGCAGGCGGTTGCGTTCCAGTTCGGCCAGGCCGGTCTCGATGTCGCCGCCCAGTGCGGTCATCGCGCCGAGGTAGGCGGCGGCCGAGCGTTCCACGCGGTCCTCGCCGATGCGGACGGCGAGTTCGTGGGCCCGGGGGAAGCGGTCGAGGGCGGTGTCGAGGTCGGCGGTCCAGACGCCGAAGATGCCGGTCATCTGGAGGCCCCAGGCCCGTTCGGGGCAGTCCTGGGGGACGCGGGCCAGGCCCTTGTCGATCCAGTGGTGGCCCTCGGAGAGCGTGCCGGCCGCCCGCCAGTAGGGGCCCAGCCGGGTCGCCATCCACAGCGCGTCCTTGGCCCGGCCCTCGTCGCCCGCGCAGGCCCACTCCAGGGCCGCCCGGATGTCGGTGATCTCCTCCCGCACCGCCCGGTGCAGCGCCACCTGCTCCGGGCTCAGGAACTCGTCCCAGAACCGGGACACCAGCCGCTCGTAGTGGGTGAAGTGGCGGCGGCGGACACCCCGGCCCGCGTCCGGGACGCGCTCCAGGCGGCCCGCGCCGTACTCGCGGATGGTGTCCAGCAGGCGGTAGCGCCCGCCGTCCTCGCCGATGCGCTGGACGACCGACTTGTCCACCAGCCCGATCAGCGCCTCCACCACCTGCTCGGCGCCCAGTTCGGCGTCCGCGCAGACCCGCTCGGCCGCCGAGAGTTCGAAGGAGCCCGCGAAGACCGTGAGGCGGGCCCACAGCAGGCGTTCCTCGGGCGTGCACAGGTCGTGCGACCAGTCGATGGCGGTACGGAGGGTCTGGTGGCGGGTGAGACGGGTGCGGCGGCCCCCGGTCAGCACCTCGAAGCGGCGGTCAAGGCGGGCGATCAGTTCGGCGAGCGGGACCGCCCGCAGCCGCACCGCCGCCAGTTCCAGGGCCAGCGGGATGCCGTCCAGGCGGTCCACCAGGGCGAGCGTGCGCTCCCGGTCGGCGCCGGTCCCGGCGAACCCGGCCGTCACCGCCGCCGCCCGCTGCACGAACAGGTCCGCCGCGTCCTCCCGGGCCAGCGGGGCGAGGGGGATGCAGTGCTCGCCGGGGACGTCCAGGGGCTGGCGGCTGGTGGCGAGGACGGTCAGCCCGCCCGCCTCGCGCAGCAGGATGTCCGTGAGCATCGCGCAGGCGTCCACCAGGTGTTCGCAGGTGTCGAGGACCAGGAGCAGGCGCCGTCCGCGCAGATGCTCCACCACCGCGTCCAGCGGGGTCATCCCGGGCTGCTCGGGCAGTTCCAGCACCCCGGCGAGGGTGGCCGGGATCAGCTCCGGGTCGCGGAGGGCGGAGAGTTCCACCAGCCGTACGCCGTCCGGGTAGCGCGGGGCGGCGGCCCCGGCCGCGCGGAGCGCCGTACGGCTCTTGCCGACCCCTCCGGGGCCGACCAGCGTCACCAGCCGCGACTGCTCCAGCGCCGTCCGGAGCTGGGCGAGTTCCGCGCCCCGGCCGACGAAACTGGTCAACTCCACCGGCAACTGCCCACCACGCCGCTGCCCGAACCCGAACCCCATGCGACCCCCGATGCCGTCCATACCGACCATCACAGCGTAGGCATACGGATGCCGAGCGTGAATGGCGCGAGGAGTGCCGGGGCGGGTGAACCGGCGGGAACGGGCCGTGCGCGGGTTTCGACCAGGGGCGGGGCGGTTGCCCGGGTTGACCGGGGGTCCCCCGGAAGGGGTCCCCGTACCGGGGGTTCCCGCAAGAGGTCCCGTACGCCCGCAGCCTTCCCCCGCGTGCCTGCGGTTTCACCGTCCCGGCGGGCTGGACAGACTTCCGGGCGTGACCGAACACCCCGAGCACCCTGAGGCCCCCGAGCACTCGGACCCCCCTGAGGGCCCCGAACCCCCCGAGGGCCACCAACCCCCCGAAGGGCCCGATCTCTCCTCCCGGGACCCCGACTGGTGGCGGCAGGCCGTCGTCTACCAGGTCTATCCGCGCAGCTTCGCCGACGCCGACGGGGACGGGACGGGTGATCTGCGGGGGATCACCGCGCGGCTCGGGCATATCGCGGGGCTCGGCGCGGACGCGCTCTGGCTCAGCCCGTTCTACCCGTCCGAACTGGCCGACGGCGGCTACGACGTCATCGACCACCGGGCCGTCGACCCCCGCCTCGGCACCCTCCACGACTTCGACGCCCTGACCGCCGAGGCGCACCGGCTCGGGCTGAAGGTGATCGTGGACCTGGTGCCCAACCACACCTCGCACCGGCACGCCTGGTTCCGGGAGGCACTGGCCGCGCCGCCCGGTTCCCCGGCCCGCGAGCGGTACGTCTTCCGGGACGGGCGCGGGGCGGACGGGGAACTGCCCCCGACCGACTGGCTGTCGGTGTTCGGCGGCAGCGCGTGGCGGCGGCTGCCGGACGGCGGCCAGTGGTACCTGCATCTCTTCGCCCCCGAGCAGCCCGATCTGAACTGGGACCGGGAGGAGGTCCGGGAGGACTTCCGCACCACCCTGCGGTTCTGGTCGGACCGGGGCGTGGACGGCTTCCGGGTGGATGTGGCGCACGCCCTGGTCAAGGATCTCCGGGACCCCCTGCGCGATCTGGGCGATCCGGCGCTCAGCGGCGACGCCGCCCTGACCCGGCTGCCGCCCGGCACCCACCCGTTCTTCGACCGGGACGAGGTGCACGAGATCTACCGCGACTGGCGGCGGCTCTTCGACCGCTACCGGCCGCCCCGGACGGCGGTCGCCGAGGCCTGGGTGCCCAGCGGGCGCCGGGTGCGGTACGCCCGCCCGGACGAACTGGGGCAGGCCTTCAACTTCGAGTATCTCCAGACCCCCTGGGACGCGGGGGCGCTGCGCCGGGTCGTCACCGAGTCGCTGGCCGCCGCCCGCGCCGCCGGGGCGTCGGCGACCTGGGTGCTGTCCAACCACGATGTGATCCGGCACGCCTCCCGGCTGATGCTGCCCCCGGGCACCGGCGCGGACGCCTGGCTGCTGTCCGGCGGGCAGGAACCGCCCGTCGACCCGGCGGCCGGGCTGCGCCGGGCCCGCGCGGCGACCCTGCTGATGCTGGCCCTGCCCGGCTCGGCCTATCTCTACCAGGGCGAGGAACTGGGCCTGCCCGAGGTCGCCGATCTGCCCCCGGACGCCCTTCAGGACCCGGTGTGGGAGCAGACCGGGCACGCCCTGAAGGGCCGCGACGGATGCCGGGTGCCGCTGCCCTGGACGGTGGACGGGCCGTCGTACGGGTTCGGGGCGGGCGGCGCGTGGCTGCCGCAGCCGGCGGGCTTCGGGGCCCTCTCGGCGCAGGCGCAGGACGGGGTGGCGGGCTCGACGCTGGAGCTGTACCGCGCGGCCCTGCGGCTGCGCCGCAAGCTGACCGAGGGGGAGTCCCTCGTCTGGGCGGCGGAGCCGGGGACCGGGCCGGACGTCCTCGCCTTCGCCCGCACCGAGGGCTGGCGCTGTCTCACCAACCTCTCCGCCGCGCCCGTCCCCCTCCCGCCCGGCGAGGTCCTGCTGACCAGCGGTCCGCTGACCGGCGACGGGCGGGTGGGGCCGGACACCACGGTGTGGCTGGGATAGAGGCCAGGACCGCGCCACGGGTGACGGTCGATCAGGGCCGTCGGGTACGGGATCGGCCGGCGTCGGGCGCGTTCTCGGCGGTGTGCCCGGGCGGGCGGCGGGGACGGTACGGAGGTGCCCGGGCGGGCGGCGGGGGCGGTACGGAGGGTGCCCGGGCGGGCGGCGCTGACGTGCGTCCGTGTCAGCCGTCGCTGTGGGGGGTGCTGCGCTCGACGGGGTCGTCGGAGTGGCCGGAGTGAGCGGCCGGGGCCGACGCCGACCGGAGCAGGGAGGCGCCGGCCGGGGTGAGGGTGTGCAGCACGGCCGCCCCCTGCCGGACGCTGCTGATCAGCCCGGCGTCGCGGAGCACGGTGGCGTGCCGGCTGGCCGCGGACAGCGACACCCCGGCGGCGCGGGCGATCTCGCCGGTGGTGGCGCCGTGCCGGACGGCGTGCAGGACCCCGGCACGGGCGGACCCGACCAGCGCGGCCAGCGGCGCGGCCCCCCGGGGCCGGGCGGGCGCCTCGTGGACCAGCGGATACACCAGCACGGGCGGCAGCCCCGGATCGGCGAACGACAGAGGCCGCTGAAGCAGGAAGTACGACGGCACGAGCAGTAACCCCCGCCCCCCGAGCCGCAGATCCCGGTCCACGGAGGGCTGGTACTCGACATGCAGCACGGGCCGCTCCCACCGGGCCCAGGGCCCGAGCCCGGCGAGCATCCCCTCGGCGCCCCCGTCCAGCAGCGCCCTCGCCCGCACCCCCCGCTCGGCCTCCACCCGCGCGTGCACCCGATCGGCATACGGGGCGACGGCCACGTCGTGATAGGCCCGCAGCAGCCGTACGAGGTCCTCCCGGGCGGCGCGCTCCCCGAGCCGGGCGGTCCAGTCGGGCGCCCCGACGACCTCGTCCAGCAGCCCGATCTCCTCCCGCACCCGGCTCTCCGGCGCCGCGAGCACCGCCTCAAGCCCGGCGTCGAGCCCCTCGGTGGCGGCGAAGGGGGTGAGGAAGTCGGGGAAGTAGGCGGCGCGGGGGTACAGCGGCAGCAGCACCTGCCGCACGGCCCGCTCCAGCCCCTTCTCCCGCAACTGCTCCCGGGTGGCCCGGTACCAGTCGGCGTGCGCCCAGCGGCCCTGGCGGGTCTGGAGCCGGTGCAGGCTGATCGCGATGTCCCAGAGCGGATCGGACACCCGGCACATCCGCGTCGCGGCGAGATCGGCGGCGGTGAAGTGGACGCGGAGCATGTCGCTCTCCCCCGGTGAACTGAGCGTTTGCGGTCAGCCGCAACAGCATGGCGGCGTACGGCCGTTCGGGGCAACAGTGGGGCGCGGCGGGCGTGGGAGCGCTCGCCCGGGTGATCCGGGGTTCCCCGCGTCACGCTCCGTCCCCGCCCATCGGGCCGGGAGCACCACCCGGAGCGGATGCCGGCCTTCCACGGATCCGGGGGAACACACGGGGAGAACGGGGGACACGGGAGGACGGGGAGTCCTGTACGGGCCCGGGGCCGATGATCCCGCCCGGGTACCCGACCCTCCCCGCCCACCCACCGGCGCGGCGCCCTGGTCCGGCGCCGCGCTCCTCCAGCGCCGCGCTCCTCCTGAGCACCCGCGACGAACGCCGGGGCCCGGCTCCCCGCCCCGCCTACCGCCCCTGCACCGGCAGCCCGTACACATGATCCGGCGTCACCACCTGCGTCACCGCCCGCGCCACCAGCGACGACGGCTCCTGGCCCCGGTAGGTGATGTCCGTGTTCAGCATCACCACCAGCGTCGCCCGCTCGGCGGGGAGGTACACCGTCACCGTCTCGTAGCCGGGGATGGAGCCGTTGTGGCCGATCCAGCCGCCGCTGTCGAAGATGCCGAGGCCGTAGCCGGTGCCGGGTACTCCGGTGGGGAGGGTGGCGAGGCGTTCGGCCTGGGTCGCCGGGGTCAGCAGGGTGCCCGTGGCGACCGTCCTCGCCCAGCTCCGCAGATCGTCCAGGGTCGAGATCATCGCGCCCGCCGACCAGGCCCACGTCGGGTCCCAGTTGGTGGAGACGGTGGTGGACCCGTTCAGGGTCTGGTTGGTGTAGCCCTGGGGGTGGGGGTCGGGGATCGCGGCGTTGTCGGGGAAGAGCGTGTGCCGCAGCCCGGCCGGGGCCACCACCCGCTCCTCGATCACCTCACCCACCGGCCTCCCGGTCACCTTCTCCACCACCAGACCCAGCAGGATCAGATTGGTGTTGGAGTACTGGAACTTCGCCCCCGGCGCGAAGGTGTTCGGATGCTTGAAGCCGTACGCCAGCAGCTCCCGCGGGGTGAAGCGCCGGTCCGGGTCGCTGAGGAGGGTGTGGTCGAACCCGGGGTCGGAGGTGTACGGGAACAGGCCGCTGCGCATCCCGGCGAGCTGGCGCAGGGTGATCCGGTCGCCGTCCGGTACGCCGGGGACGTACCGCGAGACCGGGTCGTCCAGCCCCACCCGGCCCTGGTCCACGAGCTGGAGCAGGGCCGTCACCGTGAAGGTCTTCGTCTCGCTGCCGATCCGTACGTACAGGTCGTCGGCCATCGGCTGCCCGGTCGCCTTGTCGGCGACCCCGGTGGCGCGGACGTAGTCCCCCTTGCCCGGCATCCAGAGGCCGACGACGACCCCGGGGATGGCCGCCTCGCGCTGGACGTCCGCGATGGCCCGGTCGAGGCGGGCGGTGAGGTCGGGATCGAGAGTGCCGGACGGGGTCGGGGACGGGGTCGGGGCCGCGGGGGTCGGGGCCGCGGGGGTCGGGGCCGCGGGGGTGGCCGACGCCGCCGGGGCGAGCAGGGTCGCCAGGAGCAGCAGCACGGCGCACAGCAGTCCGCGAGAGCGCCTCCCAGAGGTCATGTCGACGCACCTCTTCCGGTATCAGGGGTCGAGGACCCGCTGTCCATCCGGGCCCCCGGCCGTGCCGGACCCCACCAGCATCACCCCCGGGTCCGTGCCCCGCACGTCGGCGTCGCGTCCGCGAGGGACCGGTGCGGGAAGGGAAAGGATGGGGAGAGGATGTCGTCGTCCGCCCCGAGGCCACCCGGAGGCCAGCCCGAGGGTCAGCCCGAGGCCGGGGGCGACCCACCCAGCCCAACCCGACCCAACCCGAGCCGATCCAAGTCAAACCCAGCCACTCCAAGTCGACCCAAGTCAACTCATCTCAACCCAAGTCAACCCATGTCCAAGGAGTACGCGTGACCGGTCAGCCCATCCCGGTGATCATCGACTGCGACACCGGCGTCGACGACGCCCTCGCCCTGCTCCTCGCGGTCCGCCACCCGGGCCTGGATCTGCGCGCGGTGACCTGCGTCGCCGGGAACACCGATGTCGACGGCGTCGTACGCAACACCCTGACCGTGCTGGAGCAGGCCGGTGCCCCCGACATCCCCGTGGCCCGCGGAGCGGCCCGCCCGCTGATCGAGCAGCCGCGCTCGGCGAAGCATGTGCACGGCGAGGACGGCATGGGCGACCTGGGCCTCCCCGCCCCCACCCGCACCCCCTGCGACCTGGACGCCGTCTCCCTTCTGCGGCGCGAGATCCTCGCCTCGCCCCGCCCGGTCACCCTCGTCCCCACCGCCCCGCTCACCAATATCGCCCTGCTCCTGCGCACCCACCCCGAGGTGACCGCCCACATCGAACGGATCGTGTGGATGGGCGGGGCCGTCGCCGCCGGGAACGCCACCCCCGTCGCCGAGTTCAACGTCTGGCACGACCCCGAGGCCGCCGCCGTCCTCCTCACCGCCGGGGTGCCGATCACCATGTACGGGCTGGATGTGTTCATGCGGGTGAAGGTCCCGGGGCGGGTGGTACGGCGGTTGCGGGAGAGCGACGAGCCGGGCGCCCGGTTGGCGGGGGAACTGCTCGCCCATCGCCCCTCCGCCCCCGACCCCGAGGGCCCGGACGGGGACGACCCGGCCGGTGGGCTCGGCGACGCGGGCGCGGTGTGCGCGGTCGCCGACCCCGGCGGGATCACCACCCGGCGGCTCCCCGTCGAGGTCTCCCTCGGCCCCGGCCCGACCCGCGGTCAGACGATCGTCGATCTCCGCGCCCGGCACGGCGAGTCCGAGATCCACGACGGCACCCGCCCCCAGGCGCTGGTGGACGTGGCCCTGGAGGTGGATGTGGAGCGGTACGTCGATCTCTATGTCGCCGCCGTCACCGGGGAGGACGCCGGGTCCGTACGGGCGGCGGCACCGGCGTAGTGGCCGGCGATCTCGTCACTCGTCGTCAGCCACACATCCGGGTGCCCGGCGATGTACTCCAGGGCCTCGTCCAGATACCGGTGCCGGAACGGCTGGCCGATCACGAACGGATGCAGGGCCAGCGCCATCACCCGGCCGCTTCCGCCCGCCTCCGCCGCCGAGTCGGCGCGCAGTTGGTCGAGCTGGTCCTTGACCGCCCGCACGAACTCCGGCCCGGTGTAGCCCTTGCCCAGGAAGAGGCTGATGTCGTTCAGCTCGACGGTGTACGGGACGCTCAGCATCCCGGGGACCCGGAGGGGGTAGGGCTGGTCGTCGTTGGTCCAGTCCAGGACGTAGGTCAGGCCGAGTTCGGCGAGGAGTTCCGGGGTGTGGAGGGTCTCGGTGAGGGCCGGGCCCATCCAGCCCCGGGGGCGGACGCCCGTGGTCCGCTCGATGCTGTCGACCACCCCGGTCAGATACTCCCGCTCGGCCTCGCGGGTCATCCCGGTCTGGAAGGTGGAGTTGTTCCGGCCGTGCGCGAGCCAGGCCCACTCCCGGCTCCGGCCCGCCGCCACGATCTGCGGATAGCGCTCCCCGGCGTCGGAGTTGAGCAGCGCGCTCGCCCGGATCCCGTGCCGGTCGAGACTCTCGATCAGCCGCCAGATCCCGACCCGGGGGCCGTAGTCGCGCCAGCCGTAGTTCAGGGGGTCCGGGACGAAGGCGGCGGTGTCGGGGAAGGTGCTGGTCGCGGGGCGGTCGAGGAGGTAGTGCTCGATGTTGAGGCCCACGTAGAAGGCGACCCGGGCGCCGCCGGGCCAGTGGAGCGGGGGGCGGTCGGTGATCGGGCTGTAGTCGTAGAGCTGCTGTTCCACGGGGTTCACCTCGGGTGATGGATGCGGGTGCGGAGGGCTGAGCCGGTCCGGTGGGCGGTGCCCTCACCTAGGCTCGAACCTTCACACTCATGTGAGGGTCAAGAAATCCACGGAATCCAGGGAATCCGCCGAACCCGCCGAACCCGCCGAACCCGCCGAACCCGTCCAACCCACCGCATCCGCCCCTCAACCGACCCACCCGGAGGACGCCGCCGCCATGCACCCGCCCCAGAGCCCCCCGGCCCGCCCCGGAATCCACAGCCGCGTCCACAGCCGTATCCGTATCGGAGAGCTGTCGCAGCGCACCGGCACCTCCCGGCGGCTGCTGCGCTACTACGAGGAGCAGGGTCTCATCGCCGCCGACCGGGCCGCGAACGGCTACCGGGAGTACGACGAACGGCATGTCGACCGGGTGCTCCAGATCCGGGGGCTGCTGGACGCCGGGCTGCCGACCCGGATCATCAAGCAGATCCTGCCCTGTCTGGACAAGCCCCGGACCATCTACTTCTCCGACGCCACCCCCGAGATGCTGGCCACCCTGGAGCACGAGCTGACCCGGATGACCGCCCGTATCGACTTCCTCGCCCGCAACCGCGACGCCATCGCCGAGTATCTGGCGGCGGTGCGCGGGGAGGGCGCGGCGTAGGGGCGCCGGTCACCCGTACGGACCGGCGCGCTGGTGGGCGGGCGGGGGTGGTGGTGCCGTGGAGACCCCGGCCCCGCCCCCTGGAGGCACCCGATGGCACCCCCGATCCCCAGCCCTCCGGCCATCCGTGCCCTGGTCCTCGCCGCGGCGTTCGGGACGACCCTGCTGCTGGTGGCGAGCGGCTGCGCCTACCAGGAGACCGCGCCGCCCCGGCCGTATCTCAAGGAGAGCCCGGCGGCGAAGGCGTCGAAGCCCGCCGGGAAGGCACCCGCGCCGGACGGGGTGCGTGCCCTGACCGACGCGCAAGCGCGCTCCGCGCTGATCAGCGAGACCGACCTCGGCGAGCCGTGGATGCCGACGCGGGGCGCGGCGACCTGGCGGGACGGCTTCCTGAAGGCCGCCACCACCACCCCCCACTGCCGCCGGCTGCTCGACGCGCTGTACGCCGACGATCTGCTCGGCGTCCCGGCACGGGCCGCGATCGGGCTGGACGACGACTACGCCGACGGGCAGTTGCGCTACCAGGTCACCAGCCGCGCCCCGGCCGAGGTGGACCGGGCCCTGACGTGGCTGCGGAAGCTGCCGCGCGGCGACTGCGCGAAGTTCGTGGCGACCGGGCCGGGCGGGGAGCGGCGGACGGTGACGGTGACCGGGGTACCGCTGCCGGAGGCGGGCGACGCCCGGCAGGGCCTGCGGGTGGAGGTGACCCGGGACCTGGGCGGCGAGCCGGTCACCCTCACCCTGGAGGTGGCCGCCGTCCGCGTCGGCGACGACGCCCTGACCATCACCAACGGCGGCCTGGGCGAGATCCTGACCGAGTCCACCTGGACGGCGGCGGAACTGGGCGCGGAGCGCCTGGCGCAGGTGCGGAAGCAGGGCCGGGCGCAGGTCTGAGGGGGTGGGCGGGCCTCACCGGCTCACAGCGGCGGCTGTGCCGGTGCCGGGCCCAGGGTCGTGGTCCCCGGGGCGGTGCGGTGGCCGAGGCCCGTGCGGTAGGCGTCGAGCGCGGCCTCCACCCGGCCGGTGCGGCGCAGCAGATCACCCAGCATCCGGCACAGGTCGGCCAGGTCACCGGCCGCGCCCGCCCGCTCCAGCAGACTGAGGGCGCGGACGTAGTGCTCCTCGGCGGCCTCGGTGTCGCGGGCGTCCTCGGCGATGATGCCGAGCAGCCGGTGGGCCGCCGCCGCGTGGACCGCGCCGCGCTCGGGGGAGAGGTCGCCGAGCACCTCCCGCAGCAGCGCCGCCGCCTCGCCGGACTTGCCGCGCCGGTGCAGGACGTCCGCCAGCTCCACCGCGGCCTGGCTGCGGTAGAGCGCGGCGCGGGTCGCCGACAGCATGTCCAGTGCCTGGCGCAACTCGGCCTCCGCGCGCTCCAGCTCGCCGTTCTGGGCGCAGACGTACCCGCGCATCCAGTGGCAGTTGGCGAGTTCGGTGCGGATCTGGAGCTGGCGGTACATCTCGGCGGCCTTGGCGAGGGAGGCGTCGGCCTCGGCGATACGGCCCTCGGCGAGCAGGGTGCGGGCCACCTGCCGGTGCATCCGGGCCACCAGCGCCGGGTCCCCCGACCGCGGGGCGACCGCGAGCGCGAACTCCGCCGCCTTCGCCGCCCGCGCGTGCGCCCCCATGTCCATGTAGGGCCCTATGACGCTGGCGTAGAGCAGCAGCAGCGCGTCGGGGTCGTGGAGCCCGCCCCGGTTCAGCTCGTCGAGCGTGGACTCCAGGAGGTAGACCGCGTAGCGCAGCTCGCCGGCGAGGTAGTGGGAGACGGCCCGGCCGCGCACCGCCGGGACGCGGGCGGGCAGGGGCAGATCGGCCTCGCCGAGCACCTGCTCGGCCCGTTCGAAGGAGCGCCGGGCGGCCACTATGTCCCCGGTGTCCAGACCGCATTCGCCGAGCCCGAGCAGGGCGGTGGCCTGTTCGGCGGGGAGGGCGTGGGCGGTGGCCTCGGTGAGCAGCGCGGTGTACTGCTCGGCGGCCTCCTCGGCGGCGCCGGTGGCCAGGGTGCGCTGGGCCTCGGTGAGCCTGAGGCGCAGATCGGTGGCGAGGCGGGCGGGGCGGCCGGTGGCGAGTTCGTCGAATCCGACGCCGAGCCGGTCGGCCAGATGCCGCAGCGCCTCGTCGGAGGGGCGCACCCGGCCCGCCTCCAGGGTCGAGATGTAGGCGGGGGTGTACGCCGGTTCGGCCAATTGCCGCTGGGTCAGCCCGCGTTCGTGCCGCAGCCGCTGCACCCTGCGCCCGATGGTCTCGGGGTCGTCCCGGTTCGCCATGCGTTTAATCATGCCAGTAAGTCCACTTACCCATAGGCGACTTGGGCTCCGCCCCGCCTCGCCGCCCCCGCCTCGCCGCCCCCGCACCGGTGACCCGCTCGCCCGCCCATCGGCGAAATGGCGTAACTCCCCCTGCCCCTCTTCCGGTCGACCGTCCCGAACCTCTACGTTAGGCCCTGGATTAAGGGCGCTTAACACGCGACTGTCACCCCCCTGTTCACCCCCCTGCGAGGTTCCCGTGCCCGGACGTACCCCCGCCCGCAACGGACGCCCTCCCGCCCCCTACGCCAGGGCCCTCGCCGCAGCCCTGATCGCCACGACGGCCCTGATCGCGGCGGCGAACGCGGGCCCGGCGAAGGCGACCCCGACACCGGCATCGACATCGACACCGGCTCAGGGGGACGCGTCACCGGACCGGGGGGACCGGGTGACGCAGTCGGTACGGCGGTAGGGCCGGGGTCGCCACCCCCGGGCCCCAGGGCACCCCCGGCACCCCCGGGCCCCCGGCCTTCTCCCTCCCCCCCTCACCCCCTCCCCCCGCTTGACCTTCGACCCGGTCGAAGGTCGACCATGGCCGGGTGCCGAACGCCGACCCCCTGATGCCCATCGGGCGCTTCGCCCGCCGGAGCGGTCTCACCCCCAGTGCCCTGCGCTTCTACGCGGACTCCGGGCTGCTGCCGCCCGCCGAGGTGGACCCGGTCACCGGCTACCGCCACTACGCCCCGGACCAGGTGCCCCGGGCGGTCGCCCTGCGCGGGCTGCGCGAGATCGGGCTGCCGCTGCCCGACATCGCCGTGATCCTGGACGCCGGACCCGAGGAGGCCGCCCGGCTCATCGACGCCCATGTCGTCCGGGTGCTCGGCGAGGCGGCCGACGTCCGCCGCAGGGCCGACCGGCTGAAATCCGCGCTCACCGGCCCGGAGGGCACCGCCGCCGCACACCCCGTCGCCGCCCTGAAGGGCCCCGTTCTCGCCGACGCGATCGAGCAGGTGCTGGCCGCGACCGCGCACGACCCGCGCCACCCCGTCCTCGGCGCCGTGCGGCTGGAGGCCACCCCCGAGGCGGTCACCCTCACGGCCACCGACCGCTACCGCCTCGCCACCCGCACCCTGGCCCCGGCCGCACCGGCGACGCGGGTCCCCTGGGCCGCCACCCTGGACGGCGACGATCTGCGGGCCGCGGTCCCCGGGATCCGCAGCAGCCCGCTGGTCCGCGTCGAGACGGCCGCCCCGGACGGGGTACGGCTGCGGCTGGGCCGGACCGGCCGGGAGGACCCGTACTGCCGTGCCCTGCCCGACGCCTTCCCCGACCATCACGCGATGGTGGCGGCGCTGCCCGAGGTCACCACGCGGGCGACCCTCGCCAAGGAGCCCTTCCTGCGCGCCCTGGAGACCCACCCGGAGGACGTCATCACCCTGCGTCTCACACCGGGCGCGCCCACTCCGCCGCTCTCCGCCGTCACCGGTGCCCGCCTGGACATCGCCTTCGCCGTGACCACCCTCTATCCGGCGATCAGCACCGCCCTCGGCCCCGATGTCCTGCTCGACCTGCGCGGCCCCGGCGCCCCCGCCACCGTCCGCTCAGCCGACCGGGGCGACCTCACGACCTGGGCGATGCCCGTACGCCAACCCGCCCCCGCCCGGCGGGAGCCCGGCAGCCCCCGAGACCGCACGAAAGGAACCACCCCCACCCCATGAGCACCCCCACCCCCACCCCTGCCGCCGAATCCGCCCCCGAACCCACCCTCGACCCCACCATGGCCGCCATAGCCACAGCCCTCGCGACCGCCCCCGCCGACCCCGGTGCCGCCCGCGCCGCCCTCCACACCCTGTGGACGGAGATCGGCGTCACCGGCGACGCCCTGCACCGCTGCACCCTCGCCCACCATCTCGCCGACCTCCACGACGACCCCGCCGAGGCCCTCGCCTGGGACGTACGCGCCCTGGACGCCGCCGACGCGCTCACCCAGGAGCGGCTGGACCGGCACCACCCCGGGCTGGCACGCGACGCCTTCCGCCCCTCCCTGCACCTCAATCTCGCCGACAACTACCGCCGCCTCGGCGCGTTCGAGGCCGCCGCCGCACAGCTCACGGAGGCCCGCCGCTACGCCCCCAGCCTCCCGCCGGGCGCCTACGGCAACCTCCTGCGCACGGCGATCGACGAGGTGACCCGGGCCGTCACCCACCGGGACACGGCCCGCCGCGCCTCCGCCCCGAACCCCTCCGGCTGACATCGACCCCTGACCCCTGCCCCCTGACCCCTGATGCCTCCGCAGCCGCCCACCACCACCCGGGAGGAGCGCCTCAGGCCCCCTGCAACTCCGCCAACTGCCGCCGCACATGGTCCAGCGCCCCCGCCCGCCGCCCCGGAACCCTGCCCCGCAACTCCGCGAGCGCGGGCCCGAGTTCACGGGCCCGCGTCGTGTCCCGGATGCACCCCCACTGGTGGTGCGCCCGGTCCACGGCCGCCTCCACCGCCGGGGCGTCCGCCGCCTCCCCCGCGCCGAGCCGGGCCGCCGCCACCGTCAGCCAGGTCCGGCAGCTCCGCACCGGGTCCCCCGCCAGCATCGCCAGATCCGCCCGCACCTCCGCCCAGTGCAGCGCCTCCCCCGACCCCGCCCCGTGCGCCCGTACCGCCGCCTGCTCCCACCGCTCGGCCAGCGTGTCCGCGTCCCGGTGCCGCCCGGCACGCACCGCGTCCGCCAGCGCGGAGTGCGGATCCCCACCGGGTGCGCCGCCGGATGGGGATCCGAGTGGGCCGCCGGATGCGCCGCCGGACACGCCCCCAAGTGCCCCACCTGATACACCACCGGGTACGCCACCAGGTACGCCACCGAACACGCCCCCCGGCACCCCGGGCCCCGCCCCGAACACACCCCCCGACACCTCGGGCCCCACCCCGAGCACGATCCCCGGCTCGCGCGCCCCCTCGCTCTCCTCGGCGATCCGGGCGAGGGCCTGCTGATGGAGCTGCTCCAGCGGTGGCCGGTACCCGCTGCGCAGAATGGTGGCGACGGCCCTCATGTACGACGGCTGCCCGACGGAACGGCGGCCCGGCGGGGGCGCGATCCGCCCGTAGACCGCGTGTCCCCCGCCGAGGTCGAGGGGGTGTTCGCCCAAGTGCTGCCAGCACTCGGGGTCGGCGTGGAGGTCGAGCAGAAGGGTGGTGCTGCCGGGGGTGCGCAGGCGCAGCTCCTCCCGGAACCAGTGCCAGGGGAACGCCGTGTAGCGCACGGTCGCCGGGGTGGTGCGGGCCAGCGCCAGATGCGGCAGCCGCTGCCGCCGGTCGAGCTGGAGCTGCCCGGCGACGAACAGGGTGAGCGGGTCGGGCGCGGCGGCGGCGGCCCGCAGCCGGGTCAGCACCGCCTGCGGCTCCAGCGGATCGGCCAGTTCCACGACATGGGCCGACTCCGCCCCCGCCAGCACCCCCGGTGCCACGGCGGACAGCACCGGCAGCACCCCGGCCGCCTCCACCAGCCGCCCCCGCCCCACCGGCGCCCCGGCGATCAGCAGCACGGTTCCACCCATGAGGCCCCTCCTCCACGATCACGTACCACCCAGCACGGTAACGCGCTCGCCTTCCGCGAATCCCCAAGTCGCCCTGAACCTGCCGGTGCTGCGCACCGACTGTCCGGGTGTACGACACCGTCCGAGAGGAGTGTGCGCGTGGCCGACGACGAGGCGCTGACCCGGGTGGTGGTGCGCTGCCAGCTCGGCGAACGGGCGGCGTTCCGCGAACTGGTCGACGCCTGGCACACCCCGGTGCGGCGGTACGTCCGGGGCATGACCGGGG
Source organism: Streptomyces sp. NPDC093252 (assembly GCF_040683675.1). Classification (NCBI taxonomy): domain Bacteria; kingdom Bacillati; phylum Actinomycetota; class Actinomycetes; order Kitasatosporales; family Streptomycetaceae; genus Streptomyces; species Streptomyces sp. NPDC093252. The sequence continues at coordinate 77,281 of NZ_JBFBEM010000012.1, forward strand.
ATCCGCATCTCGCGGACGATCTGGCGCAGGAGGTGTGGATCGCGGTGGTCCGGGGTCTGCCCCGGCTGCGCCGCCCGGACCGGTTCGCACCCTCACCCCGTAACCGGACCCCGTAACCGGGACCGGGACCGGGACCGGGACCGGCGCCCGGCGCCCGCCCCTACGACCCCCCACCCCCCATCCGCCCCCACCCCCGCCGCACCGCGAACACCGTCGTGTCGTCCGCGAGCCGCCCCCCGCAGTGCCGCAGCACCCCCTCCCGTACCACCGTCACCAGTCGCCCCGGCTCGACGCAGCGCACATCGGCGCGGACCGCCGCCGCGACGGCGTCCGTCAGCGGGAAGAAGACGCCGTCGGCGTCGCGGGCCTCGGTGACGCCGTCGGTGGTGAGCAGGACGGTCTCGGCGGGGGCGAGGGCGATGCGGTGGGCGGTGAGGGGGCGGGCGGTGGCGGGGGGTTCGAGTTCGGCGAGGCCGAGCGGGAGGGAGTCTCCGGGTTCCAGGGCGCGGACGCCGCCGGGGCCGACGATCAGCGGCGGTTCATGGCCGAAGTTGATCAGGAGCAGGGCGTCCGGGTCGTCCTCCGGGAACTCCAGCAGGACGGCGGTGGCGAACCGGTCCTCGTCGTCGCGGCCGAGGTCGCGGACCCGGCCCCGGTGGCGGGCCATACGGATGCCGAGGCGTTCGCCGACCGTGGTGAGGGCGGGTTCGTGGTAGCCGGACTCGCGGAAGGTGCCGAGCAGCGCGGAGGCGGCCTCGACCGCGCCGAGCCCCTTGCCCTGGACGTCGCCGAGCAGCACCCGGGTGCCGTGCAGGCCGGGCTGGATGTCGTAGAAGTCGCCCCCGACGCGGGCCTCGGTGTCCGCGGCGAGGTACACCTCGGCGTGCTCCAGCCCGCCCCAGCCGGGGGGCAGGGGGCGCAGCACGGTCCGGCGGACGGTCTCGGTGACGTCCCGCATCCGCAGCACGTGTTCCTCGCCGCGCACCCGGACCGCGCAGGCCAGGGTCGCCAGGACGCCGCCGATGGCGATGAGGGTGAAGTCGGAGAGGCGGGGCGTGAAGCGGTCGGGCCAGAATGCCTCCACGAAGAGATAGGTGGCCAGCACCAGCGCGGTGAAGGCGGCGGTCGTCCAGACCTGGCACAGGGCCGCCGCGATGCCGGGCACCAGCACCACCCAGGAGATGATCCGGAACTCGGTGCCGGTCCAGTAGTCGATGGTGACGATGCCGATGAGGAGCAGCAGCGGTGGCACCCAGGTCACGCTGCGACCGCGGACGCGCAGGGTGCGGTACTGATGCCACAGTCCCGACCGGCCCGTCCACGGCAGCCGGTCCAGCGGGCGCCGACCGGTCCCGTCGTTGCTCACGGGTCTCAGCGCCCGGTCGCCACCGGACCTCATAGGGCCAGCGAAACACGCCGGGGACGCCCGCGCATCCGGCCATAGGTCCCTCATGACCGCCCTACCGGGTCCGGATCCGAGTCCGGGTCCCGCCCACCGCTGGACTTGCCTGTCGCCGCCCGCAGGTGTGCTCTGGAAGGCGGGGGCGAAGAGAGAGGAGCGCGCTCATGGCTCACGCCGCACCCGCACCCGGGCCCGCCCGCGCACCCGGCACGACCCCGGGGACCGGGACCGGGACCGGAACCCGGCTGCCCGATGTGCTCAGCGCCCGGACCCACCGGATCGCCCTCTGGGCGGTCCCCGCCGGCACCGGACTGATCTACGGCTACTGGGTCGCCGCCAACAACCGCTCCGGCGGACCCATCACCGGCTGGAACGTCCTGCTCGGCTTTGTCGCGGCCCTCGCCTTCGCCGCGCTGTCCTACGCCCTGCTCCGCACGGCCCCGAAGCTGCGGCGCGAGGTGCACGCGGTGCTGTGGGCGGCGTTCGGCGGCTGCGCGTTCGGGTTCCTGTACAGCGAGGCCGGGGCGAGCATCCTGCGGTCGGTGTTCATGTCCCTGGCGGTGGCGGCGGTGGTGTTCGTGGTCCTCTTCTACCGGTACTACACGCACGAGGACGCGGAGGGCCACCGCGTCTCCTGACCGCGTCTCCCGGGCGCTGGGGCAATGTACGACCGTACGGCCGTACAGCGCTCGCGCCCCGCACCGGCACCGCGTTGCCTGGAGCCATGCCCCCGCCGAGACCGCCGCGCCGCCCCCGCACCCGCCCCCGCACCGCCCGCCTGCGGGGCCGTGCGGCGGCGGCGCTCCTGGTCCTGGCCTGTCTGCTGGTGCCGCCCGCCGTGCTGGCGAGCTGGGTGACGTACGGGCTGGTGAGCGGGGACCGCTATGTCCGTACGGTGGCGCCGCTGGCGTCGGATCCGGCGGTGGAGGCCGTGGTCGCGGACACCCTCGGTACGGGGCTGGCGGAGCGGGCGGGGAACGGCGGGCTGGCGCCGTTCCTGCGGGACGCGGTGCGCTCCTTCACCCGGACGGACGCGTTCCAGGCGGGGTGGGACGAGGCGAACCGGGCGACCCATGACGCGGTGCTGGACGCGGTGAACCGGGGGGAGCGGGGCCCGGTGACCGTCGATCTGGCGCCGGTCGCGGACGCGGTGGAACGGCAATTGGCCGAGGACAACGTACTGGTGGGCCGCCCGCGGATGCCGGTGGAGCATGCCGAGGTGGCGGTGCTCCCGGCGGCGGATCTGGCCCCGTTGCGAAAGGGGCTGCGGGTGCTGGAGGTCGCCGCGGTGTGGCTGCCGCTGTCGGCGGTGGCGCTGGCCGTCGCCGGGATCGCGCTGGCCGCCCGCCGCAGACGGGCGCTGACCGCGATGTCGCTGGGGGTCGCGGCGGGGGGTGCGGTGCTGGGGGTGGCGGTGGCCCTGGGCCGCCGCCTGACACTGGCCGACCTCCCCGCGGGCATGCCGGAACCGGCGGCGGGGGCGGTGTACGACGCCCTGACGGCGACCCTGCGGACGGTGTCGTGGCTGCTGCTGGCGCTGGGCGGGGTGGTGGCGCTGGCGTGCCGGTTCGCACGGCGGAGAGGGGCGCTCCCCCCGAAACCCCAGTACGCACCCCACGCCTCTCCCCCTCCCCCTCCCCCGCCGCAGCCCCTCCCTCTCTCCGAAAACTCCCACTGTCTTGACAATTTTATTTGTCGGCACGATCCTGGAGGAGAACCGACCACGGAACCGACCACGGAACCAGCGCGGCAGCAGCCGTAGCCTTAGCCCTGAGGAGCCCCCATGCGCACCCTGATCAGCACCGCCTTCATCTCCCTCGACGGCGTCATGGAGGGACCGGGCGGAGAGCCCGGCTACCGCAACAGCGGCTGGACCTTCAAGGACTTCGAGTTCCTCCCGGAGGCGTACGAGATCAAGGGCCGGGAGCAGCAGGAGGCGGCGGCGATACTCCTGGGCCGGGCGAGCTACGAGGCGTTCAGCCCGGTGTGGCCGGACATGGAGGAGTTCGCCGAGTACAAGCCGATGCCGAAGTACGTCGTCTCGACCACCCTCAAGGACACCGACCTGGTCACGAACTGGGGCGACACCACGATCCTGCGCTCGCTGGACGAGGTGGCGGCGCTGAAGGAGACGGAGGGCGGCCCGATCATCGTCCACGGCAGCGCGTCCCTGAACCACGCCCTCTCGGACGCGGGCCTGATCGACCGCTACCACCTGCTGGTCTTCCCGGTGCTGCTGGGCGCGGGCAAGCGCCTGTTCAGCGCCACGGACAAGGACACGCAGAAGCTGCGGCTGGTGGAGCAGGAGGCGTACGGGAACGGGATCCAGAAGCAGGTCTTCGACGTGGTGCGGTGACGCGTCCGCTCACGTGGGACCCGGAACCCGGGACCCCTGCCCCCTGCCCCCTCCCCCATGACCCGGCACCCGGCACCCGGCACCCGGCACCCGGCACCCGGCACCCGGCACCCGGCACCCGGCATCATGATTGCGATCGCGGACAGCCGTTGCACAGTGCCCGGACAGCGACCGAACAGGTCACGCCGGATGATCGCCCAAAGCCGGTCCCGGCCCGGTGTCCGTATGTGCAGAGGGAAACCGCACAAGAGGCAGACCTGGCTGATCGTCTGGGCAGGGGACGGTCCGGCGGGAGAGCGTGAGAGGGATCGGGAATCGGGAAGCCGCCGCGGTGAAGCCCCGGCTTCTCCCCGTTCTCCCTCCCCCATCCGCTCGAACGGAGAACTCCCCCATGCACGTCTCTCGCCCGCGGACCCGGGTCGCCGCGCTCGCCCTGGTCGTCACGGCGGCCCTGGCAGGGGGCGCGGTCCCCGCAGCGTCCGCAGCCCGCGCCTCATCGCCCGCCGCCGTGGCGAAGTCCACGCCGTCGTCGTACGACACCGAGTACAACAAGGCCGTCGCCGTACGCGTCCTGACGGGTGTGATCCCGAACGGCGACTACGGCCTCGTGGACCAGTACATCCGGGACGACTACATCCAGCACAACCCGAACATCGCGGACGGGGCGGCGGCGTTCAAGGGCTTCGCCGGGTGGATGCGGTCGCAGTACCCGAACTTCCAGTACAACGTGAAGCGGGTCGTGGCCGAGGGCGACCTGGTGATCGTGCACGGCAACCCGGTCCAGGTACCGGGGACACGGGGAGTGGCTCTCTTCGACATCTACCGCTTCCAGGACGGCAAGATCGCCGAGCACTGGGACGTGGTGCAGCCGGTCCCGGCGACGACGGTGAGCGGGAACGACATGTTCTCGACGCTCAGCTCCCCGCAGCCGGGCACGCCGGTCTCCAAGCGGGAGACGGCGCGCAACGAGAAGCTGGTGAAGAAGTACGTCAACCGGCTGTACAAGGGCCGGGACGTCACCGCGGTGGACAGGTACGTCGCTCCCGATGTCCGCGAGCACGCCCCCGAACTCGGCGACGGCGCGGCGGCGGTGAAGCAGGGCGTCAGCACGTACCTCGCCGAGAACCCCGAACTGACCTACGACACCAAGCGGGTCATCGCCGAGGGCGACCTGGTCGCCGTCCACAGCCATGTCACGGCGGTGCCGGGCACGCGGGGCGAGGCGGTCATCGACATGTACCGGGTGCGGAACGGCAAGATCGTCGAGCACTGGAAGAGCGTGCAGGCGGTGCCGGAGACTTCGGCGAACGACAACACGATGTTCTGAGAGGTCCGAGGTGTGACGGGGGCGCGCCCCGGCGGGCTGTCACCTGATCCAGGTGAGGTGCTGCCCGCCGGGGCCGACGTGCAGGCGCATCCTGTCGGCGGACGGGGATCCGTCGGCCTGCCACCCGGCGAGGTGCCCGGTGATCGCGTCCCAGAGACGTACCGTGCCCGCCTGTCTGACCAGCCACCGGTCATCCTCGTCCTGAAACAGGACCGCCCACGCCCTGGCGTCCACATCGATCACGATGTGTTCGGTCCGGCCGTCCCGGTCCAGGGTGAGCCGCTGTGCGCGTGGCGCGGCGAACTGCGCGACAAACCGGGCGGTCCAGTCGTCAAGCACATCCGCACCGATCCCGGCAGGCACCGCGGCTCCTTCATCGAGCCCCGGCAGTATGCCCAGCGGGGGTGGAAGCTGCGGGCGGGCCAGCATGAACGAGACGTGCCCGCCGAGCACCGGGCCGTCGGCCGTGCCGTCATCGCCGACTGTGAGCCGGACGAGTTCCGATGCGTTCATCCACCCGCCGACCGTGACCAGGATGTCCCCGCCGGGCCGGGTCTGGGCGAGCCAGTCGGACGGCACGGTATGGACACCGCAGGTGGCGAGGACACGGTCGTACGGGCCGCTCTCCTGGTGGCCGCGCAGTCCGTCGGCGACGACGCGCCCAGGCCGGAACCCGACCCCCGCAAGGGCGATTCCGGCACGGGCGGACACCTCGGGGTCGACCTCGACCGTGGTGACGTTGTCCTCGCCGACGACACTGCACAGCAGAGCGGTTGAGTAGCCGGTGCCGGTGCCGATCTCCAGAACGCGTGCCCCCTCCGACACCCTCAGCTCTTCGAGCATGCGGACGACCAGGCTCGGCAGGGTTGACGAAGAGGACGGAGCGGCAGCGATCCGCCCTTCGACCTGGTCGGGGAAGACACCTCCGGCAACCTGGGTCACGAGCGTGTCGTCCTCGTAGACCCGGGCCAGCCCGCCCGGGGCATGGACGGTCGCGGGCCGGTACCAGCCGCCTTCCTCGTACTCGAACCAGCCCCGCGAGAGGAACGCCTCACGAGGCACGGAACGGACTGCCGCCCCGCACGCGGGGCTGCGCAGAACGCCGGGCCCGGACAGCCGACGCGCGAGGTCCGCCCGTGCGTGTTCCGAGGATGAGGAAAGGGGGTCAGTCATGTCGGCTCGCTCCGTTCTCCAGCAGATCGGCAATTGCGTGGGCCACAGGAAGCCCGGCGGTGCTTTCGAGCCAGGCCCATTGGCCGTTGGGGTTGCACTCCAGGAACCACCATGTGTCGTCGGCGTCCACAGCGAAGTCGAAGGCGCCGAATCGCAGCCCGAAGCCAGCGAGGAACCGCAGCAGCATCCCCTTCGTCTCCTCCGGGCAGGCCACCGCCTCATAGGTCAGGTTGCGGTACTCGGCCCGCCAGTCCACCACCCCGGGCGGCGCGGTGATCCGAGCGCTGAGGACCCGCTCGCCCACCACGACCACCCGGATGTCCGCCACCTTGGCCACCTGCGCCTGAAACAGATGGGCGCTGTGACTCACCGCGTCGTCAATCTCGCACGGCCCGACCGGAGCCGCCCAGATGCCCGCAGGCCGGGCATCGACCTCGTACGCTCCGGCATGGAGAGGTTTGTAGAGAGTCGGCTGCCCGGCGCAGAACGCCCCCGCCTCCCCTGCGTCATTCGTGATCAGGGTCGCCGGGACCGTGAATCCGACATCGACCGCGACGGCCAACTGCGCGGGCTTGTACTCGGCCCGTGCGATGGCCTGCGGGTGACTCAGGTACAGACACCCCGGCAGCGCTCCCAGTACGCCCCCCAGGCCGCGCCGGTTCTCATGCGCGGCGAACCGGACCGCCTGTTCGCCGCGCCCTGTCGGGTAGGGGCTCGGCCGACGGTGGTAGAGGGAGCGTACGGCGGACAGATCAGCCGTACGCTCCCCCACCGACAGTCGGCCGCACCAGCCGACCGGCCCTACCTGCGCGGCCAGTGTCGCGGACGCCGGGAAGTCCCGCCCCGGGTCGAACCGGAGGACGGGCACCCGGCGCCGGTTCAGCTCCGCGATGACCATATCGGCGGTCGCGTCCTCGAACTCCGTGCAGACCAGAACCGGGCGCCTGTCCATGGTGTGCTCTCCCTAGTCCTGGGTCGCGTCATGACCGGAATCCGGATCCTGTTTCCCGTCCTTGCTGATCTGGGTCGGCGGGTAGGTGTTCACACTCGTACCGTGCTTGCCGAGTTCGGCCGGCGTCATCTCACCGTCGTCCCCGACCCACCGGCCGGTCTGCGTGGCCCGGTCGATCCCGACGTAACGCCATGACGAGGGTGAACCGTTGGCCAGCGGCACCATGCGGCGCAGCCCCCACGGGGCTGGTGGGATGATCTCGACGCTTACGAAGCTCATGCTCAAGTCTCCTTATGCAAGGGGCTTTTCGTGCGGTGATTGAACTCCGGGACCCGACACGACGGGTGCTCGGTCCGCCCGGAGGACAGGTGGTTGGTCCGTTGGGCGCGCGGCTACCTGCGCGGTGCAGTGCAATTCGGCACACAGACCCACAGCCTGAACGGACGACCCCGGTACCGCACCTCACCCCACACCCGGCCGTCCATCCCGAGGCGGCGGGCACAGCGGGCGCAGTCGATGGCCATCTGCTGCCGTGGACCGAGCTGGTCCAGGGACGGCAGGGTGCCGTCCGCCGTGCCGACGGCTGTCACGGACCGTCCGCCCGCAACTCGGCCCAGACTCGCTTCCCGCCATGCACCGGATCACAGCCCCAGGTGTGGGCGAGGGCGGCGACGAGCAGCAGCCCCCGGCCGTGTTCGTCCTCGGTGTCCGGCGAGCCAGCGACCGGTCTGGTCGGTGAGTTGTCGGTCACGACGAGGCGCGCGGACCGGTCGCCGGTCCGGGTGATCGACGTACCGATGTGCGGTGCGTCGGTGTGCTCGACCGCGTTGGCGACCAGTTCGGAGACGATCTGCCGGGCGGCATCGGCCAGGAGCGAGAGCCCCCAGGTCTCCAGCGCGAGGACTATGTCCCGCCGCGCCCGAGCGGCGGCCTCCGGCGTCGCCGGGTAGCGCTCCTGGTATCGCTGCGGTGCAACTTGTGCGCTGGTCTTCGCCATCGTCGGTCCCTCGGCAGTGGTGCTCGCGGTAGACGTCGGCGCCCACTAGGGCGTCCGATGACCAGGTAACCCCCCTCCACACCAGGACACTTAGGACGATGAGAGGGATATCGCGAGGAACACCCTAGGGCGATCACGGCCTTTCCACCTGACGCCCGGGGATCACACGGCTACGTTGAGTACATGAACACCGCGCGCAACACGGCACTTGAGGCGTGGATGAAGGAGCACGGGCACAGCTCCAACACCCTCGCCGAGGCCGTGAACACAGCCCAGGAGCGATTAACCGGCCGCCCCGGCGGACTCGACGGCTCCTCGGTACGGGCATGGAAGGCGGGCCGGGTCCGATGGCCGAAGTCGGCAGCACGCAAAGCCCTTGAGGACGTCTCCGGACTGCCTGCAACCGCACTCGGCTTCGTACCCCGGGGCCGGATGCCGTCCGCCCCCGACCCCGCGCAGGAGGACCCCGACATGAATCGGCGCTCGCTCGTCGGCGGCATCGCGGCGGCTGCCGCTGCCGCAGCGGCTCCCGGCACGGCGGCACCCCGCCGCATCGGCATGAGCGACGTCGAGCGTCTACAGCACCGATTCGCCGAGATCATCGCCAGCGACCACCGCCATGGCGGACAGCTCGGCATCGAACAGCGAGCCGCCGCGCTCGCCGACGAGGCTCTGAACCTCCAGAACGCGGGCAGTGCGGCCCAACGCGTCCGCAGCAATCTGTACGCGGCGGCAGCCGCGTTCCGCTCCTCGGCGATGTGGGCGGCGATCGACGGCCGCCGGTACGACGTGGCGACAAGGCACATGCGTGAGGCTCAGTCCCTCGCGGAGATGTCCGGCGACCAGGCGATCAAGTTCCGTATCTGGAGCCACGCCGGGACGATGTACCGGCACATGGGCCGCCCCGCGGACGCCCTCGCCGCGAACGACGTGGCCCGCGGCCTGCACATCACCCGCCGGGACCCGCTGTTTGCCTCTCTCGGCCTCGCCCGGCAGGCGGCCATCCTGGGCACCGCGCAGGACCGCACCGGCACCCGCCGCGCTCTCGAACAGGCGCAGGACGCCATGCTCCGCGCCAAATCCGACGACTTCCGGCCGGTATGGATGCTGGCCTTCTACGACCAGGCAGAGTTGGACTCGCTGTCCCTCTCGGCGTATCTGTCGCTCGGCGATCACCCGACGGCCGAGTACCACGCCCACCGCTGCCTGGTCGCCCTCCGGCCCCACATGATCCGGTCCCGGGCGATCACCACGACCCGCCTCGCCCACGCCCAGCTCGCGCAAGGCGATGCCGACGCCTCCACAGCGACCGCCATGACCGTGCCAGCCGATGCCGCTACCCAGCACGCCCGGGTGTCCCGCATGCTTCAGGAGTTCGGGGCCGCGTTGCGCGCCAAGGCACCTGGAAGCCCTCTCGTCCACGACTGGACCGAGCATGTCGCCGCTTGGAGGACCACCCGATGACCACGACACCCACGATCGAGTTCCGCGCCTTCACCACACTCGACGACATTCGCGGCGACCTGATCGACGTCTACGCCGAGGTGCGTGCACCATTGCTCCATCTCCCGAACTACGCCGTGACCGCCTTCGGTGAACGCTTGGACCGGCACGGAAACGAGCCCGGATTCACTGCGGTCCTGGCGTATGCGAACGCATTCCCGGTCGGCTACGCCTACGGCAACACCATCGAACACGGCAACCGCTACTGGCAGCGCACCTCACCGGAACCTGCGACCGAATTCACCAATCACCCGGCGATAGCGCTCAAAGAAATCGGGGTACGCCCCGCATGGCGCGGCACCGGCACAGCCAGACGCCTCCACGACACCCTGCTCGCCACCCGCAAGGAGCCCTACGTCACCCTCATGGTGAACCCGGCGGCCGGAGACGGAAAGGTCCACGCCCTCTACCGGTCCTGGGGCTACCAGGACATCGGCCGCAGCCAGCCGTCCCCGGCATCACCGGTACTCATGGTGATGGCCCGCGCCACTGGTGATCTCGGGACCAGTGCCTGACCACTTGCTCAAGCCTTGAAGGGGGCCGCGCATGCTCTTGTCCGGCGAGAGCTGGAGTCGTCGATTCGAGGAGATCAAACACGAAGCATGGCGACTCGAAACCCTCCCGCAGTACCTCGTGCCCCAAGAGGCCGAGGAATTCGCAGCCTTCCGCGAAGGACGGCCGCTGGAGCCCTACACGGATTCCACGTACACGGAACGCGTCTCACGCCATCGCGGCGAGGGAAAGCACTACGGCCGCGTGCATATCGTGACCCGACCGCTCTCCGCCTACCTGCGTTTCGAGTTCAGCCGCTACTACCGGGTGCACGCCCGGGTCGGCGACCACATTCGCATCCTCGATGTGACCGACCGACCAAACCCTCTGGAGGGCGTTCAGGACTTCTGGATGTTCGACCGGTCGGAGGTGATCCTCATGAACTATGAGGCGGACGGGACACAGATCAACCGCCAAGTGTTCGAGGGAGATGTCTCCTCCTTTGTCGAGTACCAGAGCATCGCCATCGCGGAGTCGGTGCCCTTCGAGGAGTACGTGAACGCTGGCCTTCCAGCCTGATCAGCCTGACCGGTCGGGGCTGGAACTGGCCGCCATGCTCAAGCATCTCCGCAAGCAAGCCGGACTCCCGGGGGTCCGGCTTGCTGCACGCTGAGTGCCCCCCAACCTCCGCCCCACCCGCCAATCCCTGAGGCGGGCCCTGCTCGCATCCGGCGCCCTCACCCCCGACTGGACCCCCGCCCCCGGTGCCCCCGCCGCACCCGCCCAGGAGAGGATCAGCGGCGATCAGGTCCGACGAGTGCACAAGGGGCAGTCATGACAGTCGGCGAAACACCGACACTCGAACTCCTCCGGTTCGGCGACCCCGTACAGAGCGTCTCCGTCGAGGTGATCTGCGCCGACCCCCTCCTCGTCGGGGACGAGCGGTACTACGCGGCCGAGATCGTCGTGGAGAGCGGCTTCGTCGCCGGGCGGGTCGGGATCCAGGTGTCCGTGGAGGATCTGGACGAGTGGGAGCGGTGTCTCGACGCCCTGGAGGCCGAGGAGGGGGCCGAGTGGCCGGCGGGGGACCGTACCGCCTGGGTCGAGGTGATACCGGACGACCCGGTGGAGGTGACGGTGCAGGACTCGCCGTCGACCCGGGTCGCGGTGCGGGTGCCGGTCGAGGTCGGGCCGCAGTGGGTGGAGGAGAACCGGGCGCGGTTGTCCGCCGTCCGGGAGGCGATGGCCCGTCTCGCGTCGTAGCACCGTCCGTTGCCCCCGGTGCCCCGCGCAACCCCCCGCCCCCACCCCCACGTCCTTCCACCAAGAAGCACCCGAGAAGCACCCACCAACGATCCGAGAAGCACCCGAGCAAGGTCCCGGAGAACACCCGAGCCCCACCCCCGCGAGCACGAAGGGCCCCCGCCGTGGACACCGCCACCACCGCGCCCCCGCCCCCCGGCGCCCACGCGCCCGGCGTGCCCCGCCGGGGGCCCCGGCTCGTTCTCGCCGTTCTCCTCCTCGTCCCCGTCACCGCCGTGCTCGGCTTCCGGCTCGCCGACGCCGACGGCGTCACCCCCGTCCCCCAGCTCCTCGCCTTCCTGCCCTGGCTGCTCGCCCCCGCCGGGCTCGGGCTGCTCCTCGCGGGGCTCGCCCGGTGGTGGACCGGGGTGGTGTGGGGTGTCGCCCTGTTGGGGCTGCTCGCCTGGTACATCGAGCCGTACGGGACGGTCGAGCGGCCCGGCGGGACGCCCCTCGCCACCGTCCGGGTGCTCACCTCCAACGTCGAGTTCGGCGGCGGCACCGCCGCGCTGATCGGACTCGTCCGGGACGAGCGGCCCGACCTGGTCTTCGTCCAGGAGTGCGACCGGCACTGCGACGGACGCCTGCGCGCCGAACTGGCCGGCGAAGACCCCGCCGACGCACACCCCACCGACCGGCACTCCGCCGACCGGCGCCCCAGCGACCGGCACCCCGCCCATACATACCCCTACCGCGCCGCCGTCGAAGGCGAAGGCTCCGCCGGGTCCCTCATCCTCAGCCGGTTCCCCCTCACCCCCGCCGAACCCCTCCCCGGCACCCTGGGCATGCCCGGGGCCGTCGCCGATGTCGGCGGGCACGACGTACGGGTCCAGCTCGCGCACCCCATGCCCCCGCTGCCCGCCGGGCTCGACGTCTGGCGGGAGGAGCTGGACGTCCTGCGGGACTGGGCCCGCGCCCACGCCGACGCGCCCGCCATCCTCGCCGGGGACTTCAACGCCACCCAGGACCACGCCGCCTTCCGGCGCGTCCTCGACGCCGGGATGAGAGACGCCGCCCGGCTCACGGGCCACGACCGCACCCCCACCTGGCCCGCCCGCACCGCGCCCCCGCTCGGCGCGCAGATCGACCACGTCCTCGTCTCCCGCGACTTCTCCGCCCGCGCCACCCGCTTCCTGGACCCGGCCGGGACCGACCACCGGGCGGTGCTTGCCGAGCTGACCCTCCACGCACCGGAGTAGCCCTCACCCGCAGCCCGTCCGCCGGTCAGCCGGTCAGCCGTCCGACGGTCAGCCGGTCAGCCGGTCCACCCGTCCACCCGTCCACCCGTCCGCCAATCCACCCCTCAGCCAGTCCGCCCACCCGGCCCGATACCGCCCCCGTGGCCATAATGACCCATGCCTCCCCAGCCCCCCAGCAGCCGCGGCCTCACCCCTCCCGACTGGCTGGTCCGGAATCTGAGGCCGCAGCAGGCGCCGGTCAACCGGCCCGCCGTCGCCCGCGCCGCGGTCGCCATGACGCTGCCGCTGGCCGTCGGGCTCGCGGTGGGGCAGCCCGCGTACGGGGCGCTCGCGTCCATGGGCGCGCTGTCAGGGGTCATCGGCGACACGGCCGACGCCTACCGGATGCGGATCCTGAACATCGCCATCCCGCAGCTCTTCGGGGCCATCGGCATCACCCTCGGGGCGCTGGTCCAGGGGCACGGCTGGTCCACCGTCGCCGCCGTCACCGCCGTCGCCCTGGTCTCCGGGATGATCTCGTCCATCGGCGCCGTCGCCTCCGTCTCCGGGCTGCTCCTGCTGCTCAACACCGTCATCGGCGCGGGCCTGCCGATGCCGGGGCCCTGGTGGGCCGCGCCACTGCTGATGACCGGCGGCGGGCTGCTCGTGCTGCTGCTCGCGCTGATCGCCTGGCCGCTGCGCTCCGGAGTCCCCGAACGCACCGCCGTCGCCGACGCCTACCGCTCCGTCGCCGCGCTCCTCGCCACCAGCGGCGCCGACGGCTACGAGGACGCCCGGCACACCGCCACCCAGTCCCTCAACCAGGCATACGACCTGGTCCTCGGCCACCGCACCCGCCACCACGGCCGCAGCGCCGACCTCACCCGGCTGATCGCCCAGCTCAACGCCATCACCCCGGTCGTCGAGGCCGCCCCCGCCGCCCATCTCTCGGGCACCCCGCTGCCGCCCGGCATCCCCGCCACCGCCCGGCATCTCGCCGACGCCGTCGAGACCGGCTACCGCGGCCCGATAGGGCTGACCCTCCCCGAGCCCCGCACCGAGACCGCCCGCGCCCTCGACCACGCCCTGCGGCACGCCGCCGAGGTCGTCACCTCCCCCGACGTCGACCCCTACGGGAACGGCATGGGCGACGGACTCGGCCGCCCCGCGGGACCACGGGTACGGGCCGCCCGCGCCGCCCGCTCCGCCGTCCTCTCCGCCGGCTCCTGGCGCTACGGGCTGCGCCTCGCCCTGTGCATCGGCATCGCCCAGTCCCTGGTCTCCCTCGTCCCCGTCCCCCGCTCCTACTGGGTCGCCCTGACCATCACCTTCGTCCTCAAGCCCGACTTCGGCTCGGTGTTCTCCCGGGCCCTGCTGCGCGCGCTCGGCACGGTCGCCGGGCTGGTCGTCGCGGCGGCGGTGCTCTCCCAGGTGCCGCGCGGCTGGTGGGACGTACCGGTGATGCTGGTCCTGGCCCCGCTGATCCCCGCCCTCACCCCCCGGGGCTACGGGTATCAGACCGCCGCCATCACCCCGGTGATCCTGCTGCTGTCCGACACCCTCAACCGCGAGGGCACCGCCCTGCTGCTGCCCCGGCTGCTGGACTCCCTCATGGGCTGCGCCATCGCGCTGATCGCCGGGTATCTGCTCTGGCCGGAGAGCTGGCACACCCGCGTCGGCGCCCGGGTCGCGGACGCCGTCGCCGACAGCGCCGGGTATGTCGAGGCCGCCTTCGGCGCCCACACCGACCCCGCCGCCCGCGCCCGGATGCGCCGCCGCCTCTACCGCGATCTGTCCGTCGTCCGGACGGAGTTCCAGCGCGCGCTGACCGAACCCCCGCCCACCGGACGCCGGGCCGCCGCCTGGTGGCCGCTGGTCGTCGCCGTGGAGCGGATCGTGGACGCCACGACCGCCGCCCGGGTCCGCGTCAAGCACGGCGCCGACCCGCCCGCCCCGGCGGAGGTCGAGCAGATCGCCCGGCAGTTGCGCGAACTGTCCGAGGGACTGCGGGAGGTGGAGGTGCTGTACCCGGTCCGCACCGATCTCACCGGGCCCGCGGGCAGTGTGCTGGAGCCCCTGCGCCAGGAGGTCGCCGCGGCCCGCGCGATCACCTCCCCCCGCCCGTGAGTCCCCTCAACCGGGTACGGCCCGCCCCGTGCAGGGGGCGGGCCGTACCGGGTGGGGGGCTGCCGGAAAAGAGGTCGCTCGTGCCGCGGTCGTCGGACGGCGGTCATCTGACGGCTGTCGTCGGACGGCGGCGGAACAGGGGGCGGGCCGACGCCCCCTCCCTAGCGGCTCTTCTCCAGCACCTTGTCCATGGCCGCGGCCAGACCGTTGGCCCACAGCCGCTCCACGCGGGCGCGCTCGGTGGCGTTGGGGACGGCGTTGGTGCAGGAGGTGCCGGGGCCGCCGCCCGACATCAGCTCGCTGCACGGGCCCGAGTAGTTGTCGGGCAGACCGAGGACATGGCCGGTCTCGTGGGAGGTGACCCGGGTCGAGTTGTACTGCTGGTTCTGGCGGTAGTCGAGGAATATGAAGCCTCTGCCGTGCCCGTCGGTGGAGGCGTAGGAGCCGCGCGGGTCATTGCCCTCGCGGTAGCTGAAGTTGGCCGGTGAACCCTGCCGGAGCTGGACGTTGGCGACGGAGCTGTTCCAGATCTGGGTGGAGCGGGCGATCTGCGCGGCGAAGGTGGGGGCGCGCGAGGCGTCGTAGGTGACGGTGACCGCCGCGGCCGACCTCGGGTTCGCGGCCCGCTGCTCGGCGACGGACTTCAGCACGGCCTCGAAGAAGGCGCGGCTGGCGTCCGACTCGGCGGACTTGGACAGGAAGTGGGCGGGGACGGAAGTACTCGGGGACTCCAGCGGGGCGGGGGCCGCCGCCGCGGGGGCCGTCATACCGAACCCGGCGGTCGCGATGCCGAGGGCGAGGACGACCGCCGTACGGAGCGGAGCGGACGAGCCGGGGAACGAGCCGGGGGACGAGATACGCATCGAAGACTCCTTGGTGGGGGTGAGTCGTTCAACACGAGAGTTTCCGGGCCTGTGGGGCCGCTGTGATGATGTCAGCAGGTGATAGCACCACCCTATCGGGAGAGCGACCACCGCGCCCGGAGTCCCGGTTGACGTCCGTTGCAGCGGATTTGTACGTCTGGTGCAACCCCGGCTTCCGCCTTAGCCTCCGAGGGCATGGAGCTTGAGGTGAGACACCTCCGCGCACTGTGCGCCATAGCCGACACGGGCAGTCTGCACCGGGCCGCCCGCCAGCTCGGCGTGGCCCAGCCGTCGCTGAGCACCCAGTTGCGGCGGATCGAACAGGAGCTGGGCGGCGCCCTGTTCCTGCGGGCGAGGTCCGGCTGCCGCCCCACTCCCCTGGGCCGTCTGGTGCTGAGCCGGGCCCGCCCGCTGGTGGCCGAGATGCGCTCCCTGGTCGCCGAGGCGCGGGCCGCGGCGGCGGGCGGCACCGATCTGCGGATCGGCTCGACCGCCAGCAAGGCCCTGGGCGGCTGGCTGCGCCGGCTGCGCGGCCAGGGCCAGGACCCCACCCTCCAGATGAACGTCTCGCCGAACGCCCTGCTGCGGATGGTCGCCGACGGCCAGCTCGACCTCGCCTTCGTGCACGAGGTGGAGGGCTGCCCGCTGCGGATCCCGCCGGAGCTGCGGCTGCGGGTGCTGGTGGAGCGCGAACCGCAGTTCGTGTCGCTGCCCGCCGACCATCCGGCAGCGGCGGCGACGACCGCGGTCGACCCGCGTGACCTGGCCGGGGACCGCTGGATGATCGACTCGTCGGTGGACGGCGAGTGGGACGCGGTGCAGCGGATGTTCCGGGCCGCCGGGGTCAGCCCGCTCGTCCAGCACGGCGACTACCACACGGCCGGCGCGCTGGTCGCCACCGGCGAGGTGATCACCGTCTGCCAGCCGACCGCGGCCGGCCCCGACATGGCCGTACGGCCGCTGCGCGGCGACCCGATCGGGGTGCGGCTGCTGACCGCGGCCCGTACCGAGACGGAGCTGGACGGGGTCTTCCCCGCGCTGGAGGAGGCGTACTGGGAGGTCGCCCGACTCGCCCCGGCGTACCGGGAGTGGCTGGAACACGACGCCGTACGGCAGATGGCGACGCCGGTCCCAGCCCTTCCCCCGGACCTTCTGCGGCTGCCTCAGACGCCGATGTCCCTGCCGTCGGTGCGGTAGACCGCGACGACCGCCGGGCGGTTGATCCTGCCGGGTCCGTCGGGCCAGGCGCTCAGCGGGTTCTCCGCGGAGGCGCCGTCCAGCTCGCCCGGGTGCTGTACGGCGACCAGGACGCGGCGGTCCTGGATGATCGGGCCGCAGGTCTCGGCGCCCTTGGGCACGGTGAGGAACTGCTTCAGCTCGCCCTTGCGGTCACCGCGGGTGGCGACGCCGAAGAGGCCGTCGTGCGAGCCGAGCTGGTTGCCGTCGGTGGAGATCCACAGATTGCCGTGGTCGTCGAAGGCGACATTGTCCGGGCAGGAGATCGGCGACACCTTCTCCTTCGGGAACCCGGCGAAGTAGGTCGCGGGGTCCTTGGGGTCACCGGCGACCAGGAAGAGCGTCCAGGCGAAGCTGGTGGAGTCGGCCCGGTTCCAGCGCTCGGTCAGCTCCAGGATGTGCCCGTGCTTGTTGGCGTTGCGCGGGTTGGCCTCGTCCGCCTTGGCGTTGGTGCCGATGCCGCGGTTGGAGTTGTTGGTGAGGGCGAGGTAGACCTTGCCGGAGTGCGGGTTGGGCTCGACGTCCTCGGGGCGGTCCATCTTCGTGGCGCCGACCTTGTCACCCGCGAGCCGGGTGAAGACGAACACCTCGTCGGCGGTCATCCCGGCGACGTGCGAGACGGCGCCCTTGCTGGTCGCGGTGGCCAGCGGCACCCACTCACCCGACCCGTCGAACTCACCGTCGGCCGGGAGCTTGCCGCTCCCGTCGATCTCGATGGCGGGCGAGTCCCCGGTCAGCTTCGCCACATACAGCGTGCCCTCGTCCAGCAGCGACAGATTGTGCTCGCGCACGCTGCGCCCGCTGCCCTTCTTCATCCGCTTGCTGCCGACGAACTTGTAGAAGTAGTCGAAGCGCTCGTCGTCGCCGGAGTAGACGACCGGGCGGCCGTCGTCCGTGAGCCGGACGGTGGCGCCCTCGTGCTTGAAGCGGCCCAGCGCGGTGTGCTTGCGCGGGGTGGAGTCCGGGTCGCTGGGGTCCAGCTCGACGACATAGCCGAAGCGGTGCGGCTCGTTGGGCTCCTGGGCGACGTCGAAGCGCTTGTCGAAACGCTCCCACTTGCGCTCGCTGGCGGCGGCGCCGAGACCGTAGCGCTTGTCGTTGGGGCGGGTGGCGTTGGCGAAGTACTGGTTGAAGTTCTCCTCGCCGTGCAGCGTGGTGCCCCAGGGGGTGACGCCGCCCGCGCAGTTGTTCAGGGTGCCGAGGACCTTGGTGCCGGTCGGGTCGGCGGAGGTGCGCAGCAACGGCGACCCGGCGGCGGGCCCGGTCACCCGGAACTCGGTGGTGGCGGTGACCCGCCGATTGAGCGAATGCCGCGGGACGATGGTCAGCTTCCCACTCCTCCGATCCTCCTCCACCACGACGGCCGTCAGCCCGTGCGCGGCCCAGGCGATCTCGACCTGCTCGCGGGTCGGGTTGGCGGAGTCGTAGTCGCGGAACATGAGCACCTCGTCGGTGTACTCATGGTTGGCGACCAGGATCTGCCGCCCGCGCTCGCCCGGCACGGGGAGCAGGGCGAGGAAGTCGTTGTTGTAGCCGAACTGCCCGGCCTGCGCCCTGGCGGTCTGCCTGTCCGGGTCGAAGGCCGGGGCGCCGCGCAGAATCGGCTCCCCCCACCGGATGACGATGTTCTGCCGGTACCCGTCCGGGACGGTCACGGCGTCGTGGGTGTTCGGCGCGACGGGCGTGAACCGCAGCCCCTTGGCCGACCGGTCCTTGGCGCCGCCCCACCCCTCGGCGGGCGCGGCCTGCGCCTCCGGCGCCACCGCCGTCGACACGGCGGTCCCCGCGGCAGCGGCGGCGGTGACGACCGCGGCGGCCCGCATCACGGTACGGCGGCTCAGCGCGGTGGCGATGACATCGCCGACGTACGGATTGGCGGTGGTGTTGGGCACCTCGTGGAAACAGGCGTCCCCGCAGCGGAAGCGGCAGGTGAGCGCGGAACGGCCCCCGGGGTGCGAGTCGTCGGAGGTCCTGATGATGGGCAACTGCATACGCACGTGGTTCTCCCCTTGCTTCCCCATTTATCCAGCGTGACGGACGGTAGGAGCACGTTTGTGCGGGAGCGGAGCCGACGCGTGAACGGCGAGTGAAGTAAAGGTATCCGAGCGACGGGTGACGCTAGGCGCGTAGATCAGTCACATGTATGGCCGACATGTACATGTCGGAGGTGGGGGTGAGAGTGGGGTGGGGTGGGGGTGGGTGCGGCAGGGGGCGGGTGTGGCAGGGGGGTGGGAGGCGGGTGCGGGGCAGATGGGGTGGGTGCGGCGCGGGTGGGGGGCGGGAGCGGGGCAGGTGGGGGGCGGGGTGGGGGGCGGGAGCGGGGCAGGTGCGGCGCAGGTGGGGGAGGGTGCGGCGTGGGTGGGCGCGGGTGCGGACACCGGCGCCGGGCAGCGGGTCCGGGTGGCGAGTTCGGGGGCGGATGCGGGTGGCGGGTGCGGGTGAGGCGGCCCACCCGATCCCTCCCCAAGATCACCCCATCGGGCCGCTAACCTTACGTGTCCGTCCTGGCCAGGGATCGACGGGCATCAACTCACGCGAAGGGTTGCGCACATGGGCATTCTCACTCTCCTGCGGAACGCATTCAGCCGCTCACGCAGAGCGCGATCCGCCGAGCCGGAGGGTGCGGGCACCCCCGCGACGAGCACCCTGGCACCCCCGACGGAGGACACCGCAACGGCGGCAACGGTCGGCGCCGGAGCGGAGACCTCGGCGGAAGCGGGCGGGAGCGGGGGCGGGGGCGGCGACACGGAAACGGAGTCGCGGACCCGCACGCAGACCCAGGCCCCGGCGCAGACGCCCACGATCCCCTCCCCGTCCCCGGAACCGACCCCGGTCCAGGTCCCGGAACCCCGGTCGTCCTCCCCACAGGCACACGACCTGGTCTCGGCGGCCTTCGACAATGTCACGGTCCCGAGGCCGGCGGAGCCGGTGGGGGGAGAGGGCACCGGGGGATCGACGCCGGGGGCGGACGCGGCGGAGGCGACGCCGGGGGCGGACGCGGCGGAGGGATCGACGCCGGTCGGGGGCGAGGCGGAGGGATCGGTTCCGGCCGCAGGTGAGTCGGAGGAGGCGACGCCGGTCGCCACTGAGGCGGAGCAGGCGGCTCCGGCCGCGGGTGACGCGGAGGAGGCGACGCCGGTCACCGCCGAGGCGGAGGAAGCGACTCCGGCCGCCGCCGAGACGGAGGAAGCAACTCCGGCCGCAGGCGAGACGGAGGAAGCGACTCCGGCCGCCGCCGAGACGGAGGAGGAGGCTCCGGCCGCCGCGGGTGACGCGGAGGCGTCAACGCCGGTCGAGAGTGAGGCGGAGACCTCGACTCCGGCCGCGAGTGAGGCGGAGCAGGCAGCGGCGGTCGCTGGTGAGGCAGAGGCGTCAACGCCGGTCGCGGGTGACGCGGAGGAAACGACTCCGACCGCCGTTGAGACGGAGGAGGTGGCAGCTACTCAGCCGGAGGTGGCGACGCCGGTCGCGGCCGAGGCCGAGGAGCCCACGCCGGTCGCCGCTGAACCGCAGGAGGCGACGCCGGTCACCGCCGAGGCGGAGATCGCGGAGGCGGAGCAGCCCGAGAGCGCCGAGCCGGAGACCGAGGCCGTTCCGGCGGAGACGGAGCCTGCCCAGGCGGAGCCGAAGGCCGAGCCAGCCGACGAGCCGGAGGCCGAGCCCAAGGCCGCCGACGAGCCGGAGGCCAGCCCCGAGGCGGCAGAGCCGAAGGCCGAGCCGGTGGACGAACCCGGGCCCATCGAGCCGAAGGCAGCCGCCGAGAAGCTGGACGAGCCGGTCGCCGAGGCAAAGCCCGAACCGGAGACGCCCGCCACCGAGCCCGAGACCCCCGCCGCCGAGGCAACCCCCGAGGTCAAGGACCCGGCAGCCACCGAAGAGCCGCCGACCCCGGTCGCCGAGGAGCCCCCCGCCCCCACCGAGGACCCACAGCCCACCCCGGAAACCACTGCCACGACCCCGGAGGCATCGGACCCGACCCCCGAATCAGCGACCCCGACCCCCGAGGCATCGGACCCGACCCCCGATTCCCCCACCCCGGCGGAGCCGACCCCCACCCCCGAACCCGCAGCCGCCAACGGCGAGCCCGCCCCACAGGAACACCCCGCACCCGCCATCGCCACCCGCACGGGCGGTGCGGGTGGGAAAACACCCGGCGACGGCGAAGCCGAGCCGCCCACCCCCACAACCACCCCCACCCCCGCCCCCACACTCACCCCCACCCACATCTACCTAGCCCTGGACCGCTCCGCCAGCATGCGCCCGTACTACAAGGACGGCTCAGCCCAGGCCCTCGCCACCCAGACCTACGCCCTCACCACCCACCCCCACCTCCCCCCGGCGGAGCCGACCCCCACCGTCCACGTCGTCTTCTACTCCACCGAACTGGACGGCACCACCGACCTCACCCCCACCGACCACCACACCAAGATCGACGAAGTCCACCCCACCCTCGGCCGCATGGGCCGCACCAGCTACCACGCAGCCGTAGAAGAAATCCTCACCCACTACGACAAAACAGGCACCGCCCACCCCGCCCTGGTCGTCTTCCAGACCGACGGCGCCCCGGACGCCAAGACCCCCGCGACCCAGGCCCTGACCGCCGCCGCGAAGTCACACCCCCAGATCCACTTCTCCTTCGTCGCGTTCGGCGACCCGGAGAACAAGGCGTTCGACTACCTCCGCAAGCTCAAAACCCCGAACACCTCCTACTTCCTGGCCGGCGAGACCCCCCTGGAACTCACCGACAAGGAAGTCCACGAGGGCATCCTCAGGAACTGGCGCCCCTGACCCCCACCCCTCCCACTCCCCCGGGCCGCCCCTCCTCCCCCTCCGCCAGTCCCCCGGAAATCGAGAAGCGGGCGGCCCACCCCTGTCGGCTACGATTTGAAGGCTCACCGACCCACCACCACACACCCCCACCCCTCCCCACCTCACCTCCCCACCCCTCACCAGCACAGACCAGCAGAGAACCTGGAGCAGCCGGATGGCTCGACACCTCATCACCAGCGCCCTTCCGTACATCAACGGGATCAAGCACCTGGGCAACATGGTGGGGTCCATGCTCCCGGCCGACGTCTACTCCCGCTACCTCCGCCAGCGCGGCCACGACGTCCTCTACATCTGCGCCACCGACGAGCACGGCACCCCCGCCGAACTCGCGGCGAAGGAGCAGGGCCTCCCCGTCGCCGAGTTCTGCGCGCAGGCGCACGACGCCCAGAAGGCGGTCTACGACGGCTTCGCCCTCGCCTTCGACTACTTCGGCCGCAGTTCCTCCCCCCAGAACCGCGAGATCACCCAGCACTTCGCCCGCCGCCTCCACGAGAACGGCTTCATCGAAGAGCGCGCGATCCGTCAGGTGTACTCCCCGGCGGACGGCCGCTTCCTCCCCGACCGCTATGTCGTCGGCACCTGCCCCCACTGCGGCTACGACAAGGCCCGCGGCGACCAGTGCGAGAACTGCACCCGCGTCCTGGACCCGACGGACCTGATCAACCCGCGCTCGGCGATCTCCGGCTCCACGGACCTGGAGGTCCGCGAGACCAAGCACCTCTTCCTCCTCCAGTCCAAGCTCCAGCACGAGGTGGAGGAGTGGGTGGCCGCCCACGAGGCGGACTGGCCGCAGCTCGCCTCCTCCATCGCCCGCAAGTGGCTGACCGAGGGCCTGCACGACCGCGCGATCACCCGCGACCTGGACTGGGGCGTCCCCGTCCCGGCGGACACCTGGCCGGAGCTGGCCGCCGAGGGCAAGGTCTTCTACGTCTGGTTCGACGCCCCGATCGAGTACATCGGCGCGACGAAGGAGTGGTCGGACCAGGCCCCCGACGGTGAGACCCGCGACTGGAAGTCCTGGTGGTACGAGGCCGACACCGGCCCCGACCCCGTCCGCTACACGGAGTTCATGGCGAAGGACAACGTCCCCTTCCACACCGTGATGTTCCCGGCCACCGAACTCGGCGTCCGGGAGCCCTGGAAGAAGGTCGACTACGTCAAGGCGTTCAACTGGCTGACGTACTACGGCGGCAAGTTCTCCACGTCCCAGAAGCGGGGCGTCTTCACCGACCAGGCGCTCTCCATCCTCCCGGCCGACTACTGGCGCTACTTCCTGATCGCCAACGCCCCGGAGTCGGACGACTCGTCCTTCACCTGGGAGCACTTCACGGCGACGGTGAACAAGGACCTGGCGGACACCCTCGGCAACTTCGTGAACCGGGTGCTGTCCTTCTCCAGGAAGCGCTTCGGCGAGGAGGTCCCGGCGGGCGGCGAGCCCGGCGAGGCGGAGGCGAAGCTCGGCGAGGAGATCGCCCGCCTCCTGTCGGACTACGAGACCCAGCTCGAAGCCCTCCAGTTCCGCAAGGCGGCGGCGGCGCTGCGCGCCCTCTGGTCGGCGGGCAACTCCTATCTGGAGGAGAAGGCCCCCTGGCTGGAGATCAAGACCGACCAGCCGGCCGCGGCCCTCACCCTGCGCACCGCCATGAACCTGATCCACCTCTACGCGGTGGTCTCGGAGCCGATCATCCCGTCAACGTCGGCGGAGATGCGGGCGGCCTTCACCCTGCCCGGCGATGACGCGACCTGGGTCACCCCCGCCGAGGCGAGGTCCCTGACCACCCTCCCGCCCGGCACCCCCTTCAGGGTCCCCCCGGTCCTGTTCGCCAAGCTGACGGACGACGACCTGGAGACCTACAAGGACCGCTTCGGCGGCGAGCCCACCGAATCCGCCTGACGACCACCGGACACCAGGCACCGACCACCGACCGCTGGCCACCAACCGCTAGCCACCGACCACCGACCGCTGGCCACCGACCACCGACCACCGGGACCGACCACCCGGCACCGGGGTCCAACCGGTACCCGATCCCCCATGGCCAAACCCCCCGCCCGCAAGATATACATTCCGGACGATCATTCAAATGGGGGGACACCACCATGGCTCTTTTCGGTAACGCGCACGCCATAGACCCGGCCCAGGCCGCCCAGGACTACACCCGGCTCCTGGGCCAGGGCGAGCAGGTGCACGCCGCGTACCAGCTCATCCGCGACACCATCCTGTTCACCGACCGCCGTCTCATCCTGGTCGACAAGCAGGGCATCACCGGCAAGAAGGTCGAGTACCACTCGATCCCGTACCGCAGCATCACGCACTTCGCGGTGGAGACGGCCGGCACGTTCGACCTTGACGCGGAACTGAAGATCTGGGTCTCGGGCTCGCCGACCCCGGTCCAGAAGACCTTCACCAAGGGCGTCGACATCTACGAGGTCCAGGCCATCCTGACCCAGTTCGTCGCCCGCTGATCCACCACGGGCAGCACAACGCCCCGCACCCGGCGCGAGCCGGGGCGGGGCGTTCGGCGTTCGCCGTCGCGCGTCCTACTTCGGCTGCGGCTTCCGCACCGAAAGGTGCAGCTCCCGCAGCCGGGCCTCGTCCAGCTCCGTCGGGGCGCCCATCAGCAGGTCCTGCGCGTTGCCGTTGAGGGGGAAGGCGATGGTCTCGCGGATGTTGGGCTCGTCGGCGAGGAGCATGACGATCCGGTCGACGCCGGGGGCGATACCGCCGTGCGGCGGGGCGCCGAAGCGGAACGCGCGGAGCATCCCGGCGAACTTCTCCTCCACCGTGTCCCGGTCGTAGCCCGCGATCTCGAACGCCTTGAGCATGATCTCCGGCTCATGGTTCCGGATCGCGCCGGAGGAGAGTTCGACTCCGTTGCAGACGATGTCGTACTGCCAGCCCAGGATGTCCAGCGGGTCCTGGGTCTCCAGGGCCTCCAGGCCGCCCTGGGGCATGGAGAAGGGGTTGTGGGAGAAGTCGATCGCGCCGGTCTCCTCGTCCTTCTCGTACATCGGGAAGTCGACGATCCAGCAGAAGCGGAACGCGTTCTCCTCGAAGTGCCCGGCGCGCCTGGCCGCCTCGACCCGGACCGCGCCCATGATCTTGGAGACCTCGTCGAAGTCGCCCGCGCCGAAGAAGACCGCGTGGCCGGGGGCGAGGCCGAGGCGCTCGGTGAGGACCTTGACGTTCTCCTCGGTGAGGAACTTCGCGATCGGGCCGGTCAGCGCGCCGTCCGCGCCGACCCGCACCCAGGCCAGGCCCTTCGCGCCCTGGGCGATGGCGTACTCGCCGAGCTGGTCGAAGAACTTGCGGGGCTGGTCCTGCACGGCGGGCACCGGCAGCGCCCGGACGTGCTTGCCCGCGAACGCCTTGAACTCCGAGCCCTCGAAGACATCGGTGATGTCGACCAGCTCCAGCAGCGCCCGCAGGTCCGGCTTGTCGGAGCCGTACTTCAGCGCCGCCTCGCGGAACGGGATGCGGGGGAAGGGGGAGGTGACCGTGCGCCCGCCGCCGAACTCCTCGAAGAGTTCCGTCATCAGCCGCTCGATCGGCTGGAAGACGTCCTCCTGCTCGACGAAGCTCATCTCCACGTCGAGCTGGTAGAACTCGCCCGGCGAGCGGTCCGCGCGGGCGTCCTCGTCGCGGAAGCAGGGCGCGATCTGGAAGTAGCGGTCGAAGCCGGAGATCATCAGCAGTTGCTTGAACTGCTGCGGCGCCTGCGGGAGGGCGTAGAACTTGCCCGGGTTCAGCCGGGACGGTACGACGAAGTCGCGGGCGCCCTCGGGGGAGGTCGCCGACAGGATCGGCGTCGCCATCTCGTTGAAGCCCAGCGCGGTCATCTTGTGCCGGATCGCCGAGATGACCGCCGTGCGCAGCATCAGGTTGCGGTGCATCCGCTCGCGGCGCAGGTCGAGGAAGCGGTACTCCAGGCGCCGCTCCTCGTTCACCCCGTCCTCGGCGTTGATGGTGAAGGGCAGCGGCTGGGCGGCGCCGAGCAGCTCGACCTCGCCGACCTCGACCTCGACCTCACCGGTCGGCAGATCGGGGTTCACGTTCTCCGCGCCCCGGGAGACGACCGTGCCGTCGACCCGGACCGTCGACTCCTTGGAGACCTTGTCCAGGGCCTCGTAGGCGGGGGTGCCGGGGCGGGCCACCAACTGTGTGATCCCGTAGTGATCGCGCAGATCGATGAAGAGGATGCCGCCCAGGTCGCGCCGATTGTGCAGCCAGCCACTGAGCCGGACGTCGGTGCCGACGTCAGAGGATCGCAGCTCGCCGCAGGTGTGGGACCTGTACCGATGCATCGTCGTTCATCCAGCCTTCGCTGATCGGAGGTATATCGGGTGTATACGGGTGTATACGGGTGTAGATCGGGTCTATGGGGAAGTGCGGGTGGTGGAGGGTCTGTCTCACCGTGTTTCACGTGAAACATCGCCTCCGGGGTGCCCCCCAGGGTACCGGCCGCCCGGACCGCCCCTCCCCTGCATTACGGCCCCCGTGCCCGCCCCCGGACGACCGTGCCGTACGCCACTGGCGGGCGGCATCAGTGGCACTGTTCGATCGGCTGTTCTTACAGTGGGGCAATGCGCACTGGTGAGCCCCTGCCGGCAGTGGGGCAGGTCCTCGCCGCCCTCGCCACCGGGTTGTGGCACTGGGACACCTCGATCGGGCAGGTCACGGTGGATGCCGAGGCCGCCCGGCTGCTCGGGCTGCCCGCGGAACCGAGCGTCCTGACCGAGGCCCAGGTCAGAGCCCGGCTGCACCCCGTGGACTGGAACGAGATCACCGGGGTGGTACAGCTCGCGGTCGCCGAGGACACCCTCGCCGAGGTCCGGATCCGGGTCATGGACGAGCGGGGCCGGATCATCCGGATCGTCCGCAGCCGCTCCAAGCCGTCCTTCGACCCGGAGAAACGGGCCTACGAGCTGATCGGGACGCTTCAGGAGGTCACCGAGCCGACCCCGGGCACCCCGGCCGGGCGGCGGGCCGTCACCGGGGACTGGCGGCGTTCGCGGGAGGCGTTCCTGCTGGACGCGGGGCGGGCGCTGGCCGAGGCCCGGTCCACGGCCGAGGTGCTGCGGGTGGCCGCCGGGCTGTCGATGCCGGGGTTCACCCCGGACGGGCTCGCGGTGTTCGGGGTGGAGGCCGACCGGCTGACCATCGTCGGCCACCACGGACAGCAGCCCGGCGACGAGGACCCCTTCTCGCACATGTCCCTGGCCACCGACTATCCGGCCGCCGAGGTCTGCCGCACCGGCCGGGCCGTCTATCTCTCCTCGCCCGAGCAGTACAAGTCCCGCTACCCGGTCACCTGGCCCCTCGCGGCGGGCTTCGGCCGCCAGTCCTGGGCGTTTCTGCCGCTGACGGTCGCCGGGCGGACCATGGGCGCCTGGATGGCGGCCTTCGCCTACCCGGTCGCCTTCAACCCCGACGAGCGGTCCGTGCTGACGACGGTCGCCCGGATGCTGGCCCAGGCGCTGGCCCGCGCCGGGGTCGCCGAGTCCGAGCGGGAGCTGACCGACGGCCTCCAGCGCTCCATGCTGCCCACGCTCGGCCCGAAGATCCCCGGAATGACGGTCGCCGCCCGCTATGTCCCGACCGGCGGCGGCCTCCAGGTCGGCGGCGACTGGTACGACGTGATCCCGCTGCCCGGCGAGGGCCGCCGGTTCGCCCTGGTCATCGGGGACGTCCAGGGCCATGACGTGCGCGCCGCCGGGCTGATGGGCCAGCTCCGCACCGCGCTGCGCGCCTACGCCTCCGAGGGCCACCGCCCGGACGCGGTCCTCTCCCGCGCCTCGCGCTTCCTGCACGGCATCGGCTCCCACCACGACGACTCCGGCGCCGACCCGCGCTTCGCGACCTGCCTCTATGTCGAGGCCGACCCGGCGACCGGCGTCCTGGACATCGCCCGCGCGGGCCACCCCGACCCGGCGATCCGGATGGCGGACGGGACCGTGCTGCGGCGGGCCACCTCGGGCGGGCTGCCGCTGGGCATCGACCCCGACGCCGACTATCCGACGACCACCTTCGCGCTCCAGCCCGGGGAGACGCTGGCGCTGTGCACGGACGGGCTGATCGAGACCGGCGGCCATGACCTGGACACCGGCTGGCAGCGGATCCGGGCGACCCTGGAGGAGCACACCGGCGATCTGGAGACCCTCGCCGACGCCCTGGTCCAGGCGGTGCACGGGCCGTCCTCGCACCACACCACCGGCCCGCTGGCCGACCGCCGCGAGGACGACATCGCCGTCCTGCTCCTGCACCGGCAGAGCGACGCCCCGGGGCTCGGCGGTCCGGCGGCCGTCCTCACCCCGGTCCGGCGGACCATGCTGACGGTCGCGCAGGCCGAGCCGGAGCGGATCGCGGTGGCCCGGCAGCAGCTCCGGGAGCTGCTGCACGACTGGGCGTCGGCGGACCAGGTCGACTCCACCGTCCTGCTGGTCTCCGAGCTGCTGACCAATGTCCTGGTGCACACCGACACCGACGCGCTGCTCGTCGCCGACATCAGCGGGGAGCCCGGTGGGCGGCGGCTGCGGGTGGAGGTCACGGACGCGGGCGAGGACCTGCCCCACAAGCGCCGCCCCGGGGAGCTGGCCTCCTCCGGCCGCGGTCTGATCCTGATCGAGCTGCTGGCGCACGCCTGGGGCGTCGATCCCCGGGGCGAGGGCAAGAGCATCTGGTTCGAACTCCGCGAGGCCGAGGGCACGAACGCCCCCGGGATCACGCCTGCCGCCGACAACCTCCTGGCCCTGGAGCTGGACGAGCTGGACGAGATGGACGAGCTGGACGACTACGGCCTCCCCGACGAGGACGAGGCCGGCTGACCCGGCGACCCAACCGCATGAGCAGGGGCCGCCCCCGTCACGCACCGTGCCCCGGGCGCACGCCAGGTGACCCCGGGTGACGGGTCCGCACCCGTTTCCCTCGTTCCGGGCGTTTGACCCCTCACACACAGCACCCATCCCCTCACCGTCCGTATCGTCGAAGACGCAGCCCGTGAATCGGCGGCCGGATGCCTCGCCGCAGGACCCGGGACGGGCCGGATGCCCCGTCCCCGGACCCGGCGAGGTCCGGAACCTCCACCGCCGTACGCCCCTCACGGGAACCGCCCCGGTCCGGGTCCCTGCCCTCCTGGACCGGGGCGCCCCCACGACGGACCGGTCGCACGGTCCTACGACGCACCCGCCCCCGGCGCGTAGTGGTCGCGCAGTTCGCTGATGACCCCGAAGGCCGCCGCGGTGAGCGGGACGGCGAGCAGCATGCCGAGGATCCCGGCGACCGACGCCCCCGCGGTGATGGCGAGCATCACCACCGCCGGATGCATCTGCACCGTCCGGCTCTGGATGGCCGGCTGGAGGACATGCCCCTCCAGCACCTGGACGGCGAGCACCACCCCGAGCGCCCACAGCGCGATCACGAACCCCCGGTCGGCGAGCGCGACCAGCACCGCGACCGCCCCGGAGATGAAGGCGCCGAGGTAGGGGATGTACGCGCCGACGAAGACCAGCGCGCCCAGCCCCATCGCGCCGGGCACCCGCAGGATCAGCAGCCCGATCGTGATGCACACGGCGTCGATGAAGGCGATCACGGTGGTGCCGCGCATGAAGCCCTCGACGGCCCGGAAGGCGCGCCGGGCCATGGCCTCGATGGTGTCGGCGGTCCCGGGGGGCGACAGGGAGCGCAGCGTCCCGGCGGCCCGGTCGGAGTCGCGCAGGAAGAAGAAGACCAGCAGCAGCGCCAGCACGGCCAGGGCGATGGTCTCGCCCACCACGCTGACCCCGCTGATCACCCCGGAGGCCGCGGTGCCGCCGAATTTGCTGAGCAGATCGCGGGAGTTGGTCGCGAGGTCGTTGAGCGAGGTGCCGGCCGCGCCGAAGTGCTGGGCGAGCGAGGTGGCGGCCTGTTTGAGGGAGGAGATGATCTGGTCGCCGGAGTCGATCAGCGCGGCGACGACGATATAGACCGCGCCGCCGACGACGGCGACCACGGCGACGCAGGTGAGGGCGGCGGCCAGCGACCGGTTGACACGGGCCCCGACCAGCCGCCGGTGGAAGGGGCGCAGCAGCGCCGTGCCGAGCAGCGCGAGCAGGACCGGGACGACAGCGGTGCGCAGCACCGAGCAGAGCCGGATCCCGATCCAGGCCACGGCCACCGCCAGCAGGATGACGGCGCACCAGGCGGCGAGGCGGCGTACGGGCTCGGGTAGCAGGCGCATCCCTTCAGCGGATCACGCGGCGGGCGGGCTGTCCTGTCCGGACGGCCCGCCCGGGTGAGTGCCGGGGCTCCGCCGAGAGGGCGCGATGAAGGGCGATGACTGGGCGTCAGCCGGTGATCGGCCGACGGGCCCCTGAACTCCGGAGAGGAGGCGACCGAAGCCCGCGCCGTCTTGGAAGGCGTGAGGAGGACGGCTGCCCGACTGGACGCCGCGGTAGCCCGCTTCATCGCCCACCGGAACGCCTAGGCGGAGCCCCACTGAGGAAAGCGACGGGCCTACGGGTCCGGCCTGGCTACGCGGCTTCGGGAGACCCCGTCGCCATCCGGTAGCGGGAGGCCCATTCCTGGATCTGCACGAGGTGTGCTTCCTGAAGGCCGACGTACGGGTCCGGCTCGACGAGCAGCGTGGGACATCCGCGGGTGGTCCGTTCGGCGGCCCAGGCGTGGTCGAGGTGGGTGAAGTCGTCGTCCACCCAGGCAACCGCTGACCCGCCGAGCCACGGTTCGACGTGGTCACGCTTCCAGAGGTAGCCATTCGGGTGGCTGGTGGTGATCTGAGGGCGGGGGAGGTCGAGATACGGGAACTCCGGCAGTCCGAGGAGCGGGCCGACGATGACGGTGGCGTCCTTGCGCCAGCTCGTGCACCACACGGGGGCGACGAGACCACCGGCAAGGAAGCCAGCGAGCAACGGGCCGTGGGCAGGGTGGAGCCAGATCGATACCGGGTTGTCAGGGTCGCGGCCAGTGGGCAGGACGGTGTGGCGGACGTGGGTGCGTGGGGTGCTGCCGTCGGGCGCCGGGAATGGTACGAGGACGCCGTCGATGTCAAGGAGGAGGTAGGGCAGGGACATGGCTGCCTCCGTCGGTCAGCGTTTCCGGGCGGTGATCAGGAAGGTGGTGGGCCACGGGTCGAGGCGCGGGTGCCGCAGCTCGATGGCCGAGGTGATCCGCATGCCGGTCCGGGAGAGATGGGCGGCCCAGCGGTCGGCGTCGTACTCCCAGCGGGCGATGGGCAGCCGGGTGCGGTCGGGCAGGGTGACGTAGTCCTCGCGGGGGCGGTCGTCCGTCGAAGGATGTCTTCCGGCCCGTGCCGGGTGCGGTACGGAGAAGGCCAGTACACCGCCGGGCACGAGGTGGCGGGAGATAGCGGCGAGCAGGAGCTCAGGGGCGACCAAGCCGACGGCGCCGAAGACCGAGTAGACCGCGTCGAAGGTCTGGCCGGTGGCCTGGAGGTGGTGCAGCGCGTGGCCGGCGGCGAAGGCGGCGCCGTCGATGTGGCCGTAGTGTGAGCGCGCCCGCCGTACCTGGAGGCCCACGAGGTCGACTCCGGTGACGCGGGCCTGGTGGTGCTGGACGAGGTGGGCGACGTTGTGGCCGGGGCCGCAGCCCAGCTCCAGGATGCGCTTGCTGCGCAGGTCCCGGCCGAGGATCTCCGCGCCGGGGCCCAGACCGGGGTGGGTGCTCCACTCCATCCGTGCGGGAGGTGTGAGGGCGTGGGCAGGGGCGGTGGCGAGGCGCTGGGCGGCGTGGGCGTACCAGGGGGAGATCTGGGCGAGCACCTAGACCTCCAGGAGTTGGACCACGTCGCTGAGGTGGCGGCGGACGACGGGGATGTACGCGGGGTCGCTGGTCGGGTCGTTGATCCAGCGGATGGCCTGCTCCATGAACCACTCGACGGCCCACATGCGGTGCCAGCCCAGGGCCCATGCCTCAGCGGTCAGGCCGCCACGGGCGGCGAGGGCGTCCTCGTGCCCGCCTGCGGCGACATACTGCTCCAGGAACGCCCGCAGTCGGACTGGGCTCGGCGCGTCGGTGGTGCCGTGGTACGAGGCGAGATCGATCAGGCCAGGGCCGGTGAAGGCGCGGGCGAGGTCGAGGAGGTGCCAGCCCTCCTCCCCGATGTGGACGCTCGTGGGGTGGAACTCGGAGTGCACCCAGCCGAATGGATCGAGCGTTGCCCCTTGGGTACGGGCCTCGGCTGCTGCGGAGATCTTCCCCAGGGCCGTCTCGATGTCGTCGCAGTCCGTCCACCGGTCGGCCTTTCGAAGCCGCTGGAGGTGTTCGAGGGCCTGGCTCGGCAGGGCCGCGAGTCCCGCGCCGTCCAGGAAGGGCAGGCCGATTGCCGGGCGGGCTGTGTGGAGCGTCACGGCGGCGGCGACGCCGTCGAGGTCGTCGGCGTCCCGTACCGGGGTGCCGAGATCGTCCATGAGCATCCCGAGCCACTTGTCCTGCATGGCGGTGGCATGGAGCTCGGGGACCGGCAGCCCGCGCTGGTGGGCGATCCGCAGGGTGTGGGCCTCGCGGTCGAAGGGCTCCTTGGCGTACTTGAAGACGGCCGTGGTGCCGTCGGGGAAGGTGACGCGTTCGACTCCGGACAGGCCCCAGACGCGGATCTCCGTGCGCTTGGGAAGGGGCTTGCGGATGAGGGCGCACAGGTCGTCCAGCAGGGCGGCGGTCAGGCTCTGGTCCATGGGGCTGTCTCCAGGGGTTGGTGGGCTCCGGGGCGGGCGAACGTGCCTGTCCGCCCCGAAGCCGTACGGGGGTGAGGGCTACTCGGCCGTGGTCACGCGGTGGGCGTAGACCTGCTCGATCCAGCCCGCCTTGAACGCGGCGAGGTCGTCACGGAAGTTGGCCATCGAGGCACCGTAGGGCGCGACGACGCCGCCGGACTGGTCCGGCACGGACTGGCAGCCGTGCACGAGCCGGCCGCCGAGGGCGGCGTGGGCCTTGATGGACTCGACGCGGCGGTGCTCGTTGAACCAGCCGCCGTGGTAGACCTCGTCGAGCATCCCGCCCGTCTCGTCGTCCAGGTCGAAGACGACGGAGGTGGCGGCGGGGAAGAACCAGCATGGGCCGACGTTGGCGATGTGCCCGTCCAGTTCGACCTTGTTGAGCGCCATGAGCGTGGCGGCCTCGCGGAGCATCCGCAGGTGGTCGGCGGTGATCTGCGGGAGGCCGAGGCCGGTGAGGTGCTCGTCGCGGAGGAGGTACGCGTACACCTCGTACGCGGTGGCCAGGACGCGGGCGGCGTCGGAGGTGGACTCTCCGTGGTTCTTGACGAAGTCGAGCGCCAACTGCTCGACCGCACTCTCGGTCGTCTCGTCGACGTCCAGAAGCTGGCCCTTGACCAGCTCCCAGTCAGCGACGAGCCAGGTGTTGGACTCGAAGCGGAAGAAGTACTCGGCCGGGTCGATGGTGATGCGCCGACCGTCCACCTGGATGCCGGGCAAGCGGCTCCAGCGCGGGTCGAAGGCGTCGGGCAGCTCGACCGTGATGGTCGCGGTGTCGATGGTGGTCACCGTGTCTCCGTCTCTGATCGTCCGGGTCAGGGCATAGGAATGCCCGAGCCCGGTAGGGCGTAAGAAACGTGGGGGCCGCCCGGCCCGAGAGTGGGGCGGCTGTCGATAAGTGAACCGCCCGCTACGCAGAGTGGGTACGGTGTGACCGAGCCCAAGCGGTATACGCGGTTTACAGCTCCGGGACGGAGGAACGTGCCAGCGCCGACCGATGCCAACTCCCGCCTGTTCGAGACGATCCAGGCTGCCGGATGCACGTACGAAGCCCTTGCCAAGGACGTCCGCCGCATCGCCGCCGAGAACGGCGAACTCCTCCAGACCAACAAGTCCGCCATCTCCCACTGGGCCAACGGCACCCGCGCGCCCTCAGGTCAGGCCGGCCAGTACCTTGCCGAAGCCCTCTCCCGCCGCCTAGGCCACGTCGTCACCCAGGCCCAGATCGGCCTTCAGCCCCGCGACGCCGAGGCCACCTCGAACGGCGACCCGGTCGAGACAGTCACCGACCTCGGCCGTGCCGACGTCGAACGCCGCCGCTTCCTTGCCATCGCCGCCTTCACAACGGCCGGCGTCGCCATGCCGCTCCTCCACGACCACGAAGCCACCTCCCGGATGCTCCGCGCCCGCACCGGCCGCTCCCTCATCGGAGCCGAGGACATCGACGTCGTACGCCACATCACCGCGGCCTTCAGCGCAGCCGACGAACGCCTCGGCGGCGGCCACGGCCTGACCACCGTCACCGCCTACCTCGCCGACACCGCCGCCCCGATGCTCCGTGGACGCTTCCCCTCGGAGCCGTTACGCCGGGCCGCCTTCGGCGCCGTCGCCGAACTCGCCTACCTCGCCGGGTGGAAACACCACGACCTGGGCCACGAAGGCGCCGCCCAGCGCTACTACCAGGTCGGCTACCAACTCGCCTGCGAAGCCGATCCCCACGGCCACGCCGCCTGGATGATGCGCGCCCTCGCCCACCAGGCCCTGAGCCTCAAACAGCCCCACCACTGCGTCGACCTCGTCGAAGGCGCCCTGCGACGCGGCTTCGGCCACGTTGACGGCCAGACCGAGGCCCTCCTCCACATCACCCACGCCCGCGCCTACGCCGCCACCAACGAGAGCCCGTCGGCCGCACGTGCCCTCCTCGCCGCCGAAGACGCCCTCCTCCGGGACGACGACCACCAGCCCAGCTACTCCCGCGTCAGCGGCCCCGCTGCCGGCACCGTAGCCAGCCACACCGCCCGCACCCTGACCGACCTCGCCGACCACATCGGCACCGAACAGCAGCACCGCGACGCCCTCACCCGCTGGGACCCCGAAAAGTACAAGCGCGTCCACGCCCTCACCCACGCCGACCTCGGCGACAGCCTTGCCGCCCAAACCCGCGCCGACGAAGCCGTCGCCGCCTGGACCCAAGCCCTCGTCCTCATGGAGGGCATGACCTCCGACCGCACCCGCAAGGCGATCACCTCGATCCGGTCCACCCTCGCGGTCTACCAGCGCCGCCGCGTCCCGGGTGCTGCCGAT
The DNA here is from genome assembly GCF_040683675.1 of Streptomyces sp. NPDC093252. NCBI lineage: Bacteria > Bacillati > Actinomycetota > Actinomycetes > Kitasatosporales > Streptomycetaceae > Streptomyces > Streptomyces sp. NPDC093252. The sequence goes on from NZ_JBFBEM010000012.1 coordinate 112,045, forward strand.
CTCGCCCGCCGCGCGCGCGAGGCCCTCGCCTAACATGCCCAACAACCCGCCCGACGAAGGGAACATCGTGGCCCAACAGACCGACGACCGCTCCCAAGCCCTCAAGCCTGCGCTCGAATCAATGACCTTGCTGGTCGCGGCCGTCATCGTCCACGACAAGGCCACCAACCGCGTCGTCCTCCTCCAGCGCAGCGAGAACGCCAAGTTCGCCCAGGGCCTGTGGGACCTTCCCGTCGGCAAGAGCGAGCCGGGCGAGCCCATCACCGAAACGGCGGTCCGCGAGCTCCACGAGGAAACGGGCCTCACCGTGAAGCCCGAGTCCCTCAATGTCGCCCACATCATCCACGGCGCCTGGGGCGTCGAAGCCCCCAACGGCTTCCTCACGATCGTCTTCGCCGCCCATGAATGGACCGGCGAACCCGAGAACCGCGAACCCCGCAAGCACTCCCAGGTCCGCTGGGTCGATGCCGACGCCATCCCCGGCGCCTTCGTGGACACGACCGCCAGCGCCCTCGACCGCTACCTCACCGACGGTCCACAGGTGTCACTGAACGGATGGACATAGCGAGCGCAGTTCACCGGGCAGGACATGACCACAAACCCGGCCGATTCCGCTCCGCCCAGGCGAGTTCCCTGCGCCTACGCCATCGATGATGTGTCGAGCCCCTCGGCTCGTTGATCATTCTCTTGAGTGCCACCCAGACGGCGAAGTTACTGATTCACTATCAGTCGAACGTGTGGATACAACTGAGGAGGGGAAACCGTGGACCCGACGCTCATTGCCTTGGCCTCCGCCAGCGGTACAGCCGTGGTATCGGCCATGGCGACAGACGGATGGAGCACGCTTCGATCAGGGGTTGTCACTCTGTGGCGACAGTTTCGCCCCGACTCTGCCAGTGAACTGGAACAGGACCTCGACACGACCCGATCGACTCTTCTTTCCACCCCGGCCAGCGAGGTCGAGCAGGTCCGACAGGCTCTTCAGTCCGCATGGCAAGGGCGCATGTTGACGCTTTTCCTGAATGATGCAGCGGCTGCAGCGGAGTTCGAGGCATTCCTGTCGCGGCTAGGGGAGGCCAGCACATCCCCAGCAAACATCAGCTTCCACGCAGAGGCCCACGATCACAGTCAGGTGAACCAAGCAGGCGGAAACCAGTTCATCAGCGGACGATGAGCCCAGGCCATTGGGACGACGAAGACAACGCTCCTTGGCACATGCACGCCGAGGCAGAGGATGAGGGGCGTGTCTACCAAGCGGGCCGCGACCAGCACATCACGGAGTATCACTTTCATGGCGCGGCGCCCGATGCAGATGACTATGGCGATCAAGGGGACGACGGTTGGGAGTACACCGACCAGGGAGGAAGTCCCTGGGACGGGACCTGGGAGACATTACTCAGCGTGCTACTCGCCTTGGTCCCACTCCTTCCGCTCGCGATCGCGGGTGCCAGCACACGCGCCGTATGGACAGACAGGACCGACCCGTCTCATTGGTGGCCCGTGGTCTTCTCCCTCGGAGCTGTCATCGTCGGTGCCACCGGCTTCACCATTCTTCGTGAGCGCCTCTCCTACAGCTCTCACCTGATCGATGCGGTTCCCTGGCTGTACGTACCCGTAAGCGTCGGCATCTTCTTCTACTACGCCATTCGGGACCCCGCTGACGCCCTATTCAAGTTCATCGGAGACCTTGGTCTTGAGATGGCTCGTTGGCTCGGCCCTCTGTGATCCCGTCCCAAGTACGTAATGCTGTCCGCCAGCCTGAGGAGAAACCAGCGATGAAGGCCGAGGGCCAACCCGGCAACGAACACTCCCGCTGGCAGATGCATGCCCACGCTGAGGACGAAGGGCACGTGTATCAGGCTGGCCGCGATCAGCACGTGACAGTGCACGTTCACGGTGCGCGATCACCGTCCGAGTCGACTGGGAGCCTACGCAATGCCCTTGCACCGCTCTATGTACTACTTGGGCTCATAGGGACTGGGGTTTTCACAGTCGGTAGCCTCTCAGCCTGCCTGGCGTTCTGGGGGTCCGGTCTCAGCAGCCTGTTCTTCCAGTCCTGCGGGTTCGCCGTCGCAGGACTGGCACTGACGATGACTGTGGAACGGATATTCACAGGCCACTGGCACAGGTGGTCACGCAGCCGCCGACGAGCATCACGACGGTAGAGCGCGGACGGCCCCGCCCGGACCGAACCCGTCCACATGCGGCTCCAGCGAGCCCTACAAACCGCCCTCCGTCATCCCGTGCACGGCCGGGATGGTGCCCAGCCGGCCCTTCTGGAAGTCCTCGAACGCCTGCTGGAGTTCGTCACGGGTGTTCATGACGAAGGGTCCGTAGTGCGCCATGGGCTCCCGGATCGGCTGCCCGCCGAGGAGGACGACCTCCAGGTCGGGGGTGTTCCCGTCCTGCTTCTCGTCCGCGCGGACGGTGAGCGAGGAGCCCTCGCCGAAGACCGCGGTCTGGCCGAGCTTGACCGGGCGCCGCTCGGCGCCGACCGTGCCGCGCCCGGCGAGGACGTAGGCGAGCCCGTTGAAGTCCTCGCGCCAGGGCAGGGTGATCTCCGCGCCCGGCGCCAGCGTGGCGTGGATCATGGTGATCGGGGTGTGGGTGATGCCGGGGCCCGCGTGTCCGTCCAGCTCACCGGCGATGACGCGGAGCAGCGCGCCGCCGTCGGGGGAGGTGAGGAGCTGGACCTGGCCCCCGCGGATGTCCTGGTAGCGCGGCGCCATCATCTTGTCCTTGGCGGGGAGGTTCACCCAGAGCTGGAGGCCGTGGAAGAGACCGCCGGACACGACGAGGTGCTCCGGCGGGGCCTCGATGTGCAGCAGGCCAGAGCCCGCCGTCATCCACTGGGTGTCGCCGTTGGTGATGGTGCCGCCGCCGCCCTGGCTGTCCTGGTGGTCGAAGATGCCGTCGATGATGTAGGTGACGGTCTCGAAGCCGCGGTGGGGGTGCCAGGGGGTGCCCTTGGGCTCGCCCGGCGCGTACTCCACCTCGCCCATCTGGTCCATCATGATGAACGGGTCGAGGTGGCGGTAGTTGATCCCGGCGAAGGCACGACGCACCGGGAAGCCCTCGCCCTCGAAGCCACCGGGCGCGGTGGTGACGGCGAGCACGGGTCGGGCCACGGCGTCGGCGGAAGCGGCCACTCGGGGCAGCGTCAGCGGGTTCTCGACGGTTACAGCGGGCATGTCGGTACCTCCTTGTGTACGCGCTCACTTTAGTTGATGGTTGAACTTTCTGCCACCTGTAACGGAGGGAGCCCGGAGGGCATTCCCTCCGGGCTCCGAAAACAGTCGCGGACCGCGACGAGACGGTGACGGTCGGCTCAGCCGTACATCCGCCGCATCGCGAAGTCGACCATCTGTTCGACCGCCTTGGCGTCGAAGACCATCCGGTGCTCGCCCTCCATGTCCAGGACGAAGCCGTAGCCGGTCGGCAGCAGATCGATCACCTCCGAACCGGTGATCACGAAGTACTTGGACTCCTTGCCCGCGTACCGGCGCAGCTCCTTCAGCGAGGAGAACATCGGGATCACCGGCTGCTGGGTGTTGTGCAGGGCGAGGAAGCCGGGGTTGTCGCCGCGCGGGCAGTACACCTTCGAGGTGGCGAAGACCTGCTGGAAGTCCTCGGCCGGCATCTGCCCGGTGGTGAACGCGCGCACCGCGTCGGCGAGCGAGGGCGGGGACGGCTCCGGATACAGCGGCTGCTGCTGCCCGTAGCCCCCGACGCCGCCGGGCATCTGCTGCGGCTGGGCGTACTGCGCGCCACCGTTGTCCATCGGCTGCCCGTATCCGTACATGCGCGCAAGCGTACCGAGCGGGCGCGGGCCGGGGGCCCGAAGGACCCCGCTCACCGGTGGCCGGGTGGGGGTTGCATCTTATTACCGGCGGGTAGCATCATCGTAGTCAGCACTGGATATGTGAACGGGGCGCGAGGAGTGAGTGCCTCGCCGATCTCTACGGAGCCATCGCCATGGGGCACTACAAGTCGAATCTCCGCGACATCGAGTTCAACCTCTTCGAAGTACTGGGACGCGACAAGCTGTACGGCACCGGCCCGTTCGAGGAGATGGACACCGACACCGCGAAGAGCGTTCTCTCGGAGCTGACCCGGCTCGCGGAGAACGAACTGGCCGCGTCGTTCGCCGACGCCGACCGCAACCCGCCCGTCTTCGACCCCGAGACCGGCACCGCACCCGTGCCGGACTCCTTCAAGAAGAGCTACCGGGCGTTCATGGACTCGGAGTACTGGCGTCTCGGCCTGCCCGAGGGGATCGGCGGCACCACCGCCCCGCCCTCGCTGATCTGGTCGTACGCGGAGCTGATCCTCGGGGCCAACCCGGCGATCTGGATGTACTCCTCCGGCCCGGCGTTCGCCCGCATCCTCTTCGAGGAGGGCACCGAGGAGCAGCGCAGGGCCGCCTCGATCGCCGTCGAGCGGACCTGGGGCTCCACGATGGTGCTGACCGAGCCGGACGCCGGTTCCGACGTGGGCGCCGGGCGCACCCGGGCGGTCCGGCAGGAGGACGGCTCCTGGCACATCGAGGGCGTGAAGCGCTTCATCACCTCCGGCGAGCACGACCTGGAGGAGAACATCCTCCACTACGTCCTGGCCCGCCCCGAGGGCGCCGGACCCGGCACCAAGGGCCTGTCCCTGTTCCTCGTCCCGAAGTTCCTCTTCGACGTCGAGACCGGCGAGCTGGGCGAGCGCAACGGCGTGTACGCGACGAACGTCGAGCACAAGATGGGCCTCAAGGCGTCCAACACCTGCGAGCTGACCTTCGGCGACCGCCACCCCGCCAAGGGCTGGCTGATCGGCGACCGGCACGACGGCATCCGGCAGATGTTCCGGATCATCGAGTTCGCCCGGATGATGGTCGGCACCAAGGCGATCTCCACCCTCTCCACCGGCTACCTCAACGCCCTGGAGTACGCCAAGGAGCGCGTCCAGGGCCCCGACCTGGCGAACTTCATGGACAAGTCCGCGCCCAAGGTCACCATCACCCACCACCCCGACGTCCGCCGCTCCCTCATGACGCAGAAGGCGTACGCGGAGGGCATGCGCGCCCTGGTGCTGCACACCGCGTCCGTGCAGGACGCCATCCTGGCCAAGGAGGCGTCCGGCGAGGACGCGTCCGCCGAGCACGCGCTGAACGACCTGCTGCTCCCGATCGTCAAGGGCTACGGCTCCGAGAAGGGCTACGAGCAGCTCGCCCAGTCGCTCCAGACCCTCGGCGGCTCCGGATTCCTCCAGGAGTACCCGATCGAGCAGTACATCCGCGACGCCAAGATCGACACCCTGTACGAGGGGACGACGGCGATCCAGGGGCAGGACTTCTTCTTCCGGAAGATCGTCCGCAACCAGGGCGCGGCACTGAACTCGCTGGCCGAGGAGATCAGGACGTTCCTGGCGCTGGGCACCGGCGGCGCGGAGCTGGCCGGGGCGCGCGAGCACCTGGCGAAGGCGGCCGTCGAGCTGGAGGCGATCGTCGGTCTGATGCTGACCGACCTCGCGGCCACCGAGCAGGACGTCAAGAACATCTACAAGGTGGGCCTGAACACCACCCGGCTGCTGCTCGCCTCCGGCGATGTGATCGTCGGCTATCTGCTGCTGCGCGGCGCGGCCGTCGCCGCCGAGAAGCTGCCGACGGCGTCCGCGAAGGACGTGCCCTTCTACACCGGCAAGATCGCGGCGGCGAAGTTCTTCGCGGCGAACGTCCTGCCGGGTGTCACCCTGGCCCGCAAGATCTCCGAGACGGTGGACCTGGACCTGATGGAGCTGGACGAGGCCGCGTTCTGACCCCGGCCGCCCCCTGAACCCGCCTACCGGCCGGTCTCCACACCGTCCTCACCGGGGCCCGCTCCCACCCAGGGAAGCGGGCCCCGGTACGTCGTTAAGGTGAACCCATGAGCGAACCCGTCCGCCTCGACCGCGGCCACACCGAAGACCTGATGTCGTTCCTGGCGGCCGGGCCGTCGCCGTACCACGCCGTCGCGGCCGTCGCCGAGCGGCTGGAGAAGGCCGGGTTCCGGCAGGTCGCGGAGACCGACGCCTGGGACGCGGGCACGGGCGGGCGCTATGTGCTGCGCGGCGGCGCGATCATCGCCTGGTACGTACCGGAGGGGGCGGCACCGCACACCCCGTTCCGGATCGTGGGCGCGCACACCGACTCCCCCAATCTGCGGGTCAAGCCGCTGCCCGACACCGGGGGGCACGGCTGGCGGCAGATCGCGGTGGAGATCTACGGCGGCCCGCTGATGAACTCCTGGCTGGACCGGGACCTCGGTATCGCCGGCCGCCTCACCCTCCGGGACGGCACGGCACGGCTGGTCACCGTGGACCGCCCGCTGCTGCGCGTCCCGCAGCTCGCGATCCATCTGGACCGCTCGGTGTCGTCCGAGGGCCTCAAACTGGACAAGCAGCGCCATCTCCAGCCGGTGTGGGGGCTCGGCAACGACGTCCGGGACGGCGATCTGATCGCGTTCCTGGAGCAGGAGGCCGGGCTCGCGGCGGGCTCGGTCGCCGGGTGGGACCTGATGACGCACCCCGTCGAGCCGCCCGCGCTGCTGGGCCGGGACCAGGAGCTGGTCGTGGGCCCGCGCATGGACAACCTCCTGTCCGTGCACGCCGCGACGGCGGCCCTGACCGCGGTCGCCGCCTGCGGCGAGGCCCTCCCCCACATCCCCGTGATCGCCGCCTTCGACCACGAGGAGAACGGCTCCCAGTCCGACACCGGCGCCGACGGCCCGCTGCTCGGCAGCGTCCTGGAGCGGTCGGTACTCGCCCGGGGCGGCACCTGGGAGGACCGCGCCCGCGCCTTCGCCGGAACGATCTGCCTCTCCTCCGACACCGGCCACGCCGTCCACCCCAACTACGCCGAGCGCCACGACCCGACCCACCACCCCCGGGTCAACGGCGGCCCGATCCTCAAGGTCAACGTCAACAACCGCTACGCGACGGACGGTTCGGGCCGGGCGGTGTTCGCGGCGGCCTGCGAGAAGGCAGGCGTCCCCTTCCAGTCCTTCGTCTCCCACAACTCCATGCCCTGCGGCACCACGATCGGCCCCATCACCGCCGCCCGCCACGGCATCCGCACGGTCGACATCGGCGTGGCGATCCTGTCGATGCACAGCGCCCGCGAGCTGTGCGGGGTGGATGATCCGCACATGCTGGGGAATGCGCTGATCGCGTTTCTGGAGGGCTGACGCACAGCGGCACCGTACGACGCCCAGACGCCCGGCCATCGGGCCGCTCTACGGGGCGGGCTCCTCGTCCAGCCCCGCCAGCACCAGCGCCAGTCGTCCCGCTCCCCCCGCCACCAGCCGCACCGGCACCCCCCAGTCCTGCTGGTGGACATGGCAGGCCGGGTAGGGGTTGGCCGGGTCGTCGTCGCAGGACGCGGCCATCGCGGCGATGTGCAGCACGCCCTCGGGGACATCCGGGTTCAGACGCAGGGCGCGGGTGAGGTCGGTGTCCGCGCCCTCGCCCTTCAGGAGCAGCTCGGGCGGGGTCGAGGAGACCAGGAGCCGGGTGGAGGGGCCGTACCGGGTGTCGAGTTTCTGGCCGGCCGGGGCCTGGAAGATCACGTCGAGGCGGAGGGCGCCGGGCGCCACGTCCGTCGCCTCGCGGGCGGTGCGGTGGGCGACCGGGGCGACGCGCACCGCCTCCTCCGGCAGGCGCAGCCGGGTCAGCCGGTGGCGGGCGGACTCGACGACCAGGAGGTCCTCCCCGGCCAGCACCGCGTCGCTGGGCTCCCGCAGATCGGTGGCGAGGGTGGTGACCTCGCCGGTGGCGGGGTCGTAGCGGCGCAGGGCGTGGTTGTAGGTGTCGGCGACGGCCACCGAGCCGTCGGGCAGGGCGGTCACGCCCAGCGGGTGCTGGAAGAGGGCCCGGTCGGCGGGGCCGTCGCGGTGGCCGAAGTCGAACAGGCCGGTGCCGACGGCGGTGTGGACGGAGCCGTCGGGGTCCACCCAGCGCAGGGCGCTGGTCTCGGCGTCGGCCAGCCAGAGGCGGTCCGGGGTGGCCGCGAGCCCGGACGGCTGGGCGAACCACGCCTCCGTGCCGGGCCCGTCGACCAGCCCCTCGTTGGTGGTCCCGGCGGTGACCGCCACCGCCCCCGCGTCCGGGTCGTACGCCCACAACTGGTGCACGCCCGCCATCGCGATCCACACCCGGCCCTGCCACCAGGCCACGTCCCAGGGCGAGGAGAGGCTGACCTCGCGGGCCGGACCGGAGACGGCGTCGCCCTGCATCCACTGGGCGCCGGTCCCCGCCAGGGTCGTCGTCGCCCCGGTCGCCGGGTCGAAGCGGCGCAGCGCGTGATTGACGGTGTCGGCGACGACGACCGTGCCGTCCGGGAGCAGGGCCAGCCCCTGCGGCTCCTGGAAGCGGGCGCGGTCGGCGGGGCCGTCGGCCAGGCCGCGCGTGCCCTCGCCGATCCGGCGCAGCACGCTCTCCCCGTCCGCCGCCAGCTCCACGAGCTGATGCCGGGTCGTGTCGCTGACCAGGAACGTTCCGCCGGGCAGCGGCAGCGCCTTGCCGGGGAACCGCAGCACCGTCGGCTCCGGCTCGGGGGCGATGTACGGGCCGTCGCCGCGCCGCAGGGTGCCCTTGGCGGCGTGCTCGGTCTCCAGCTCCGCGACCAGCCGCTCAATGGCGTGCACATGCCCCTCACCGGCGTGCTGGGCGACGATGTACCCCTCCGGGTCGATCACCACCAGCGTCGGCCAGGCCCGCACCGCGTACTGCTTCCAGGTCGCGAGCCGCGGGTCGTCCAGCACCGGGTGCGCGACGCCGTACCGCTCGACGGCGTCCACCACGGCCGCGTGATCCGCCTCGTGCACGAACTTCGGCGAGTGCACCCCGATCACCACGACCGTGTCCGGGTGCTTCTCCTCCAGCTCCCGCAGTTCGTCCAGGACATGCAGGCAGTTGATGCAGCAGAACGTCCAGAAATCCAGGATGACGATACGTCCGCGCAGGTCGGCGAGGGTGTAGGCGGTACCGCCGGTGTTCAGCCAGCCGCCGTCGCCGAGCAGCTCGGGCGCCCTGACCCGCGCCCTGCGGTGGGGAGTGGGGGCGGGGGTGGGCTCCGGGGCGGCTTCGTCGTTCATCCTTCAAGCTTGCCATTCGGGTGTGAACGCAGGGTCACGGCGGTGGACGGAGGCCGCGGGGGAACCCGTTCCGCATGAGATTCCTCGTACGCGAGCGGCTGCTCGGTATCGGCGACGACTACTGGATCGAGGACGACCGGGGCCACAGGGCGTTCCTGGTCGACGGGAAGGCGCTGCGGCTGCGGGACACGTTCGAGCTGAAGGATCCGCAGGGGCGGGTACTGATCGACATCCGGCAGAAGATGTTCGCGCTGCGGGACACCATGGTCATCGAGCGCGACGGCGAGCCCCTCGCCCGCATCCGCCGCAAACGCCTCTCCCTGCTCCGCAACCACTACCGGGTCGCCCTCACCGACGGCACCGAACTCGACGTCAGCGGCAAGATCCTCGACCGCGAGTTCGCCATCGAGTACGACGGTGAGCTGCTCGCCGTCGTCTCCCGCCGCTTTCTGCACGTCCGGGAGACCTACGGGGTGGACGTGGTCCGGGAGGACGCCGATCCGGCGCTGCTGATCGCGGTGACGGTGTGCGTCATCCAGTTGGCGGACAGGGAGCGGGGGTGAGGGGGGTGGGGGGAGTGGGGGGCGGGGGCAGGGGGCGCTCAGGACAAGGCGGCCGGGGGCGGTCAGTCCGGGGGCCGGATCCCCAGGACCCGGTCCTTCAGTGCCGGGAACTGCTCGCGGGTGCGGGCCACCTGCGCCGGGTCGAACTCCACCCGGAGCACCTCCTCCCCCGTTCCGGCCTCCGCTAGGACCTCCCCCCACGGGCCGACCACGATCGAGTGACCGGCCTGGGGAACTCCGGCGTGCGTCCCGGCCGTTCCACACGCGAGGACGAACGCCTGGTTCTCCACCGCCCGTGCCCGGGCCAGCAGCGTCCAGTGCCCCCGCCGCCGCTCCGGCCAGCCCGCCGGGATCACCAGGGTCTCGGCCCCGGCGTCCACCAGCCCGCGGAACAGCTCAGGAAAACGGAGGTCGTAGCAGGTGGCCACCCCGATCACGGTCTCCGGCAGCCGTACGGTCACCAGCTCCCGCCCGGCCCCCATCAGCACGGCCTCGCCCTTGTCGAACCCGAAGCGGTGGATCTTGCGGTAGGCCGCCGCTCGCTCACCGGAGGGGGAGAGGACGAGCGAGGTGTTGTAGAGGGTGCCGTCGGGGGCCCGCTCGGGGATCGACCCCGCGTGCAGCCACACCCCCGCGTCCGCCGCCGCCCGTGCCATCGCCTCGTGCGTCGGCCCGGTCAGCGGCTCGGCCGCCCGGCCGAACTCCTCGAAGGCGAACGCCCCGATGGTCCACAGCTCCGGCAGCACCACCAGGTCGGCGGCCCCCGCCTCCGCTCTGACCAGCGCGGCGACCCGTTCCCTACGCGAATCGACCGATTCGCCCTCGTCTATTGCGATCTGGAGGAGAGAGGCGCGCACACTACCACCGTCCTGGCATTCGAGCCGTCCACACGGGCCTACGATCGTCACACGAAAGCACTGCCGGGCTGCCTCCCAGCAGCGTAACTTGGGGGTCCTCCCCGGTTCGAGCCCAGCGAAGGACCGACGGAGACCGCGACACCGAGACGCCGCCGACAGCCACCTCCCACCGGCAATGCCGCCACCACCTGCCCGTGACACGACCGCCGAGGGGTCCCGTTCCGTGAGTCTGCATCCCACCCTCCAGCCCTACGCCGACGCCTGGACGCACTCCATCGACGCGATATCCGAGCTGGTGCAGCCGCTCGTGGAGGCCGACTGGAACCGCCGGACCCCCTGCCCCGGCTGGTCCGTCCGGGACGTCGTGTCCCATGTCATCGGCCTGAACAACGAGATGCTGGGTGACCCGCGGCCGATCCACACCCTGCCGCGCGACCTCTTCCATGTCACCAACGACCACCAGCGTTACATGGAGATGCAGGTCGACGTCCGCCGCCACCACACCTCCCCGGAGATGACGGCCGAACTGGAGTACACCGTCATCCGCCGCAACCGCCAGTTGCGCAACGAGTCCCGCGACCCCGGCACCAAGGTGCGCGGCCCGCTCGGCGCGGAACTGACGCTGGAGGAGTCGATGCGCGAGCACGCCTTCGCCATGTGGGTGCACGAGCAGGATCTGCGGACCGCCCTCGGTGTCCCCGGCAATCTCGACTCCCCTGGCGCCCAGGTCGCCCGGGACGTGCTGCTCGACGCGCTGCCCGAGATCGTCGCCGGGAAGGCGGACGCCCCGCGCAGCTCGGCGATCGTCTTCGATGTGAGCGGCCCGATCGAGTTCCTGCGCACGATCCGGGTCGACATCCAGGGCCGGGGCACCCTGGAGACCGCGCCCGCGCTCGGCCCCGCCGCCACGCTCGGCCTCGACTGGGAGACCTATGTCCGGCTGGCCTGCGGCCGGATCACGGTGGAGTCGGTCGCCGACCGGCTGAAGCTGGAGGGCGACCCGAAGCTGACGGCGGCGATCCTGAAGCACTTCACGGTGACGAAGTAGGCTCCGCCCGACGCCGGACAGCCGGACAGCCGGTCCGGGGATGGAGGACGAGGCGAGGTCCGGCGTTCGAGGACGAGGCGAGGCTCGCGCGCGGGCCGCAGCGGAGGTCTGGGGGCAGCAGCCCCCAGAACCGCAACCCCTGCGTCCAACCCCTGCGTCCAACCCCTGTGTCTAGACCGGCACATGCACCGACGACACCCGGCTCGCGACCAGCCGTTCACGCTCGATCCGTGCCACCCGCCCCCGCAGCCGCAGCATCTGGCTCACCCCCAGCGCCTGGAGCACGAACACCGCGGAGAACGCGATGCCGTAGTTCCCGCCGGAGGCGTCGAGCAGCATCCCGACCGCGAAGAGCGTCGTCATCGAGGCGACGAAACCGCCCATGTTGGTGATGCCGGAGGCGGTCCCCTGACGTTCGGGCGGATTCGCCGGGCGGGAGAAGTCGAAGCCGATCATCGACGCCGGTCCGCAGGCCCCGAGCACCGCGCACAGGGTGATCAGCAGCCACAGCGGGGCATGCGCGCCGGGCCAGACCAGGGTGACGGCCCACAGGACGGCCGTCGCGCCGACCGTGCCGAGGGCGAGCGGCAGCCGGGCGCCGTGGTGCCGGGCGACGATCTGGCCGTAGACCAGGCCGACCGCCATGTTGGAGAGCACGACCAGGGTGAGCAGGGCGCCCGCCGAGCCGCGGCTCAGCCCCTGCGTCTCCACCAGGAACGGCAGCCCCCACAGCAGCAGGAAGATCATCGCCGGGAACTGGGAGGTGAAGTGCACCCACAGACCCAGCCGGGTGCCGGGCTCCCGCCAGGACGCGGCGATCTGACGGCGGACGTAGGCGGCGCCCAGATGCGGGGCGGGCTCGGGGTCGTGGCCCTCGGGGTGGTCCTTGAGGAAGAGCAGCAGGAGCACCAGGACGACGACTCCGGCGACCGCGCTGCCGGCGAACGCGGCGGTCCAGCCGATGCCGTCCAGCAGCGGGGCGAGGGCGAGGGTGGACACCAGGTTGCCGGCCATGCCGACCAGTCCGGCGAGTTGCGCTATCAGGGGCCCGCGGCGGGCGGGGAACCAGCGGCTGCCGAGCCGCAGCACGCTGATGAAGGTCATGGCGTCGCCGCAGCCGAGCAGGGCGCGGGAGGCGAGGGCCGTGCCGTAGGAGGGGGAGAGGGCGAAGCCGAGCTGTCCGGCGGTGAACAGGACGGCGCCGATGGCCAGCACCTTCTTGGTGCCGAGCCGGTCGACCAGCAGACCGACGGGTATCTGCATCCCGGCGTAGACCAGGAGCTGGAGTATGGAGAAGGTGGACAGCGCCGAGGCGTTGACGTCGAACCGGTCGGCGGCGTCGAGCCCGGCCACCCCCAGCGACGTACGGAAGATGACGGCGACGAAGTACACCGCGACGCCCGTGCACCAGACGGCGACGGCCCGGCGCCCGCCAGGGGGGTCACCGGGCAGGAAGCCGCTGCCGGACGAGGAGATGCCGCTGCCGCCGGAGGAACCGGGGCCGCCCTTGGCCCGACCGGAGCCCGAGCCACCCCCTGCCGGACCGGAGCCCGGCTCCCCCTCCGCTGGACCGGAGTCCGCGCTCACCGCACCTCACCCCGCGCGAGGTGGGAGAACCAGCCGACGTGCCGGTGGACCACCGCGACGGCCGCCTCGGCGTCGCCGGAGCGCAGCGCGTCCAGTATCTCGGCGTGCTCGGTGAGGGTCTTGGCGATCCGGTCGGGGTGGGAGTGCATGACGGCGACGCCCATCCGCAACTGCCGGTCGCGCAGTTGGTCGTAGAGCCGGGACAGGATCTCGTTGCCGCCGCTGCGGACGATCTCGGCGTGGAAGCAGCGGTCGGTGACGGCGGCGGCGGTGAAGTCCCCGGCCTCGGCCTGCGCCCGCTGCCGTTCGAGGAGTGCGGCGAGCCGCTCGATGAGCCCCGGCGGGGCGGGGACGGCCTTGCGGGCGGCGTGCTCCTCGACCAGCAGCCGGGTCTCCACCACATCCGCGATCTCCTGCGCGGAGACCGGCAGCACCAGGGCGCCCTTCTTGGGGTAGAGCTTGATCAGCCCTTCGGCCTCCAGCCGGAGCAGCGCCTCGCGCACCGGGGTGCGGGACACCCCGACGGCCTCGGCCAGTTCGCCCTCGGTGAGCAGGGCGCCGCCCTCGTAGCGCCGCGCGAGGACGCCGTCCTTCACATGGGCGTACACCCGTTCCGCGGCGGGCGGTTGCTTGATCCGGCGCGGCGGGGCCTTCTCCTGGTGTGCGTGGTCTTCCCGGTGTTCCGGGTGCTCCCGGGGTTCCTGGTGCGCTTCGGGCGCGGTGGTGACGGAGGAGGACGGCATGCCGACAGGATAGATACAACACGTACGCATCAAGGAGCCCCCGTCCAGCATGCGGACCGCGCCCCGCCCCGCCACAGTTCGGCCGCCGACGCCCGATGCGCCGAGATTTCTTCATCCGGCGCGCAACCGTTCGCCCTTCTCACGAGTCACACACGTGCGGCCCTTTTCCTTCCCCTTTCCCTCAAGGCCGCATAACAGGGGAATTCAACTTCATCGGGGTATCTCACTTGAAAACCGGCATTCAGGGCACCCGGCTCCGCCGAGCCGCCGCGGTCAGCGTGACCTCCGGCGCGATGCTCGCAGCCGCCGCCTTCTCCGCGGCTCCCGCGCAAGCCGTCACCAAGCCCTCGATCGTGGCCAAGGGCGGCTACGTGATGAACAACGCGAACAGCAAGACGCTCTACACCAAGGCCGCCGACACCAAGGCCGCCACGGGTTCCACGACGAAGATCATGACCGCCAAGGTGGTCCTCGCCCAGCCGAATCTGAACCTGGACGCCAAGGTGACGATCCAGAAGGCGTACAGCGACTACATCGTCTCCAAGAACGCCTCCTCGGCCCGGCTGATCGTCGGCGACAAGGTGACCGTGCGTCAGCTCCTCTACGGGCTGATGCTGCCCTCCGGCTGCGACGCGGCGTACGCGCTCGCCGACAAGTTCGGCAGCGGCTCGACCCGGGCGGCCCGGGTGAAGTCGTTCATCGGCAAGATGAACACCACGGCCAAGCAGCTCGGCATGACCAACACCAAGTTCGACTCGTTCGACGGCATCAGCAACGGCTCGAACTACTCCACGCCGCGCGATCTGACCAAGCTCGCCAGCAATGTGATGAAGAGCAGCACCTTCCGCACGGTCGTGAAGACCAAGTCCACCAAGCAGCGGGTGACCACGAAGAGCGGCGGCTACCGCGACTACACGTGGACCAACACCAACACCCTGCTCAGCAACTACAGCGGCACGATCGGGGTCAAGACCGGCTCCGGCACCCAGGCGAAGTACTGCCTGGTCTTCGCCGCGACCCGCAACGGCAAGACCGTCATCGGCACGGTCCTGACCTCCACGTCCGCCGCACAGCGCGAGTCGGACGCGAAGAAGCTGCTCAACTACGGCTTCGCGGTGCTCTGACCCCGGACGGCGACAGCGGTCGGGGGCGCGTGACCGTACGCGGTACGGGGGCGGGGCGCGGTACGGGGGCGCGGTACGGGGATCCGTCGCCGGTGCGACGGATCCCCGACGCCCGCACCAACCCCGCGCCCCCACCCCGGAAAATACGATTGTCGACCGACCTGCCCCACCTCTAGCGTCGGATCCGACGGCGTGTAGCTCAGCAGCAGAGCACCGGGCTCTACACCCGGAGGGCGCGGGGGCGGAACCCGCCACGCCGGCTATGAACGAGACCGACGCGACCGACGAGAACACCACGACCGCCGCCGCCGCCGAGGCCAACCCCGGATACGGCTACGGCCAACTGGCCAGGGCCCTGCGGACCGCCCGGACCCACCCCGACCCCGCCACCCGGCAGCGCGCCGAGGCGAAGGGCCGCGCCTGGCGGTCGGTCCTGGCCGGCATGGCGAACGGCAAGCTGCTCATCGGCTCCCGCACCCCGGTCAGCGGCCTGCCCGCCTGGGTCACCCCCCAGGTGGTGCGCGGCGGCTTCGCCACCGGGGAACCGAGCGCGGGCGGCCCCCTCCAGCCGTACGAGACCCGGGCGGCGGCACGGGCGGGGATACCGGCGGAGCGCGGGGCGCTGTTCACGCACTTCCTGACCGAGGCCGGGCTCACCGAACTGGGCGCGCTGCTGGACAGCGGGCACTACGAGGTGGCCGTACCGGAGGAGGGGGCGCTGCTGACGGTGGCGTGGCTGGCGCGGGCGGGCCGGACGGACGCGGCGCTGGACCTGGTGGCGGAGCTGGCCCCGTTCGCTCAGCGGCTCCGTTTCACCCCCCGCCCCGCACAGCGCCCGGCGCCGGATGCCGCGACCGTGCACCGGTCCACGGCGGGGGAGGCGTCCCGGGCGCTGGCGGCGCGGCGGCCCAGTACGGCGGTGGAGACCCAGCGCGAGGCGCTCGCCGTATGGGCGCCGTTCGGTGACGAACTGCTCGCGCACTGGCTGGAGACCGCCGAGGACGGCGAGGTGCTGGCCCGCCGTCCGGACGCGGACTGGCAGCGGCGGGCCGCGCTGCTGCTGGCCCGCTACCGCGACCTGGCGGCCCGTCACCCGCACTGCGCCAAGCACCGCAGGCGCGGCGAGAACCTGTGGATTCTGCGGACGGCGCTGGAGAAGGCGGCCGAGGGGCGCCGGGTGCCGCCCAGGGAGCTGGGCCTGCTGCGGGCCGCCGTCCCGGCGATGGTGCGCCGCCGGGGCCTGCCGGGCTCTGCGCAGCACACCGCCCTGCGCCGCGACCAGGCGGCCCAGGCGTCACTGCCGTCCCACCACGACCTGGCGGCACTGCTGGTCGAGCGGCTCGCGGCGCTCCCGGCGGAGGCGGGCATCGCGGACCCGGCGGCGCTGCTCACCCCGGTGACCGCCCCGGAGGCGGCGGCGACCGGACTGCCGCCCGCCACCGCCGTCCCGGCGGCGCTGCGGCGCCCGGTGGAGTCGGCGCTGAGCGCGCCGCTGGAGGTGCTGGTGGAGCGGGGGATGGTGCCGTCGGCGGAGGCGCTGGCGGAACTGGTCCCGCAGTTGGTCGCGGCGACCACGGCACAGGCGTACCCGGACCCGGCGCTGCGCACCCTGTCCGCCGCCACATACCGCGCCTTCCGCAACCGCCGCTCCCTGCTGCTGCTCAACCTGGAACGCCAGGTGCGGGTGGAGGAACTGCCGTGGGTGGGCGCGGTAGCGCCGGAACGGACGGGACCGCGCTCGGGCACGCCCGGGTCTCCCCCGGAGACAGCCCTCCGCCGCCTCACCACCCTGGCCGTCACCGCCTTCCCCGGCACGATCCTCCCGAACCCGCTGATCCGCGAACTGTCGGTCCTGGCGCGCGAGTCCGACCTCGGCGCCCCGCTGACGGAGGAGCTGGCGGCGGACATCTTCATGGGCACGTTCAGCCCGAAGTTCATGGTGGCGGCACGGATCGCGGCGGAACACCTCCGGGGCACCCTCTACGAGCGCTACTACGCGATCGACTACGGGTCCCTGCGCAACTCCGCGATCGAGGAGGCGGCGACACTCACCCGGTCCGGGCGGGCGACGACGTCCCCCGCGTTCGCGGACCTGTGCCGCGCCAGGGCGGAGGCGACGAGGGGCGGCGCCCTCGGCACCCTCCACACCGCGCCCCCCGGGCACCCCCGCACCCCCTTCGCCTCCCGCTCGGTGGCGGCCAACGGAAAGATCATCGAGCAGGCGCAGATCCTCACGACCCACAACCTGGCCGTCCTGACCGCCCGCGCGGGCGCCACCCCGCCCGGCGACTGGGCCGACCTGGCCCACCGCGCCTTCCTCCACGTCTGCCGGCTGGCGTCCCGCCTGCCCGGCAGCCCGCGCCCCCTCCCCACCATCAAGGACACGGCGTACGCCTGGCGCCAGATGCTCTACTTCCTCTCCCTCGCCACCCCGTCCGAGCAGACCAGGACCCTGGACCTCCTCTGGGAAGCCTCGGTCTACCGCGCCCCCCATCTGACCCCGGCCCTCACGGGCCTGGACCGCACCCTGAACGGCGGCACCCCCGACGGGGGCGGGGGGCGGAGCCTGGTGGGGTGGAGCACGGAGGGGCACTGGCTGGGCAAGGCGGCGGCGCGGTGACCTCCGGAACGGACCCGACCCGCGACGCCTGGGAGTCGGCCGCCGTACGGCTCCTGGACGATGTGTACACCTTCGTGGCGACCGGCCCGAGAACACCGGCGGACTGGCGGAGCGACGCGCTCACCGTCCTGAACCGCCGGACCGAGGACCCGCGCGGCTGGCGGACCCTCGACTGGGACACGCACGAGGAGGGCCGTACGTCCTTCCCGTTCCGCCCGCTCTCCCCCGACACGCTGGCCGACCACCTGCGGGAAACGACGAGGGAGCACGCGACCCGACTGCTGGAGATCATGGCCGCCGAATGGGAGTCGTACCCGCCCCGGACCCCGGAAACGGCCACCCGCAGAGCCGCAGACGCCCACCTCCTCCTGGCCCGCTACGGAGACGAGGCCACTTACCACACCAACGTCACCAAACTCGGCGACCGCGTCTCCGGTTGGTGGCCCTTCACCGACTACACAGGCGACTTCGGTTTCATCGTCGTCTCCCCGGAGGAGGTAGGCGTCTTCTGGGCCTTCGACGCCCGCTGACGACACCGCTGGGCCTCTGGACCTCAGGAAACCTCCGGAACCGCCGCCTCAAATCCGTACTCATAGCCGACGGCCAGCCGGTAGGGCAGACACCATTCCCCGTACTCGACGACCCCCTCGTCGTCCCAGAGCCGATGGGCACCGGCCAGGATGGGGGAGCCGACACGCACCCCGAGAAACCCGGCCTCCCGGGCGTCGGCGTCCCGCCCGTGCAGATCGTCGCGTCCCGCCACCACCCGCCTGCCGGTGGCCTGCTGAATCCTCGGCAGCAGTCCGGGAGAGGACGCGCGGGACGTCGACAGCAACTCGGGCACGGCGGCGGCGAAGTGAGCCGGATGCCAGGTCACGAAGAGGCCGGTACGTTGCTGCCCCTTGCCGGTGTGCCACTCGCGGTGGACGACCTGGGCGCCGTCCTCCAGATCGAAGATCTCGGCGACGTACTGCGGCGGCCGGATCAGCTCCGCCTTCGTGACGATCATCGTCTCGCCCTCGGCGAGCACCGATCCGGTACGCAGAACGCGCGTGATCCGGTCGTAGCCGGAGGGGGCGACCTCGGGCGCGTTGGCGACGAAGGTTCCCCGGCGGGACGTGGTGATGTACCCCTCGACCTGGAGCCGATCGAGGGAGCGGCCAAGGGTGGCAACGGACACGCCCTCCCGCTTGGCCAACTCCCGCACGGGCGGCAGCTTCTCCCCTTCCCCGAGCGCACCATCAAGGATGCGACGCCGGATGCGCTCGGCGACTTGCATGTACGGGTGAGGGGCGTCGGGCATGGCGTCTCCCTTAGGGCTGTCCTAGGACAGAGTCGGCTGTGCCGGGGCATGCCGGGGCACAGGAAATCCGTGCGAGGGAGATGGCATACCCATCTGGGACACGTCGGCCGACAGACGAAGGCGGGGGAAGGGGCACCGGTCCTTCCGGACGGGCGCCCTTCCCCCTCTCACCCCTACGACCAGGTAATCAACCGCCTCGGCCGCTCCAGTACCGCCGCCGTGTCCGCCAGCACCTTCGAGCCCAGCTCGCCGTCCACCAAGCGGTGGTCGAAGCTGAGCGCCAGCGTGGTGACCTGGCGGGGCTTCACCTTGCCCTTGTGGACCCATGGCTGGAGCTTGATCGCGCCGACCGCGAGGATCGCGGACTCGCCGGGGTTCAGGATGGGCGTCCCGGTGTCGACGCCGAAGACGCCGACGTTGGTGAGGGTGACCGTGCCGCCCTGCATCGCCGCCGGGGTCGTCCTGCCGTCGCGGGCCGTGGCGACCAGGTCGGCGAGGGAGCGGGCCAGTTGGGGGAGGGTCTGGATGTGGGCGTCCTTGATGTTCGGGACGAGGAGGCCGCGCGGGGTGGCCGCGGCGATGCCCAGGTTGACGTAGTGCTTGACCACGATCTCCTGGTTCGCCTCGTCCCAGGACGCGTTGATCTCCGGGTTTCTTCTGATGGCGACCAGGAGGGCCTTGGTGATGAGGAGCAGCGGGTTCACCCGCAGGCCCGCGAAGTCCTTGTCCTCCTTCAGGTCCGCCACCAGGCGCATCGTGCGTGTCACATCCACCGTCACGAACTCCGTGACATGCGGGGCCGTGAACGCCGAACCCACCATCGCCGCCGCCGTCGCCCTGCGGACGCCCTTGACGGGGATGCGGGTTTCCAGGGGGGACACCGGGGGGGTGGGGGAGGGTTCCGGTAGTACGGCGGAGGGTTCCGGGTGCGCGGGTGCTGGGGCCGCCGCCGCGTGGACGTCCTCGCGGGTGATGATCCCGTCCGGGCCCGACGGGGCCACCGACGCCAGGTCCACGCCCAGGTCCTTCGCCAGCTTGCGCACCGGGGGCTTGGCCAGCGGGCGGTTCGGGGCGGGGAGTTCCTGGGCCGGAGGCGAGGGCGGTGTGCCGTGGCCGTTCAGTTCGGGCTGTGGCGGCGCGGCAGCGGGCTGCTGCTTGCGGGGGCGGCGGCGCGTCGAGGACGCCGCCACTCCGTAGCCGACCAGGACCGCCTGGCGCTCCTCCGGCTGCTCCGGAGCCGCCGGTTCCACCGAGGGCGCCGGGTCCGCGGGCGGGGCCTCCCCGACCCGGACCCCGATGATCGGCGTCCCCACATCCACCGTCGTGCCCTCGGGGAAGTGCAGGTCGGTGACCACACCGTCGTAGGGGATGGGGAGTTCCACCGCGGCCTTGGCCGTCTCGACCTCGCAGACCACCTGGCCGTCCGTCACCGTGTCCCCGGGCTGGACGAACCACTTGAGGATCTCGGCCTCGGTGAGCCCCTCGCCCACATCGGGCATCTTGAACTCGCGTACGGACCCTTCGGTCATCGTCGTCACGACCCTCTCCTCAGTACGCCAAGGCGCGGTCGACGGCGTCGAGCACCCGGTCCAGGCCCGGCAGGTACTCCTCCTCCAGACGGGCCGGCGGATACGGGGCGTGGTAGCCGCCCACGCGCAGCACCGGCGCCTCCAGGTGGTAGAAGCAGCGTTCGGTGATCCGGGCGGCGATCTCCGCGCCCGAGCCGAAGAACACCGGGGCCTCGTGGACGACGACCAGGCGGCGGGTCCGCTCCACCGAGGTCTGGATCGCGTCGAAATCCAGGGGGGAGATCGAGCGCAGGTCCAGGATCTCCAGGGACTTGCCCTCCTCGGCCGCCGCGTCCGCGACCTCCTGGCAGAGTTTGACCATCGGGCCGTAGGCGGCCAGTGTCAGATCGGTACCCGGGCGCACCACCCGCGCCTTGTGCAGCGGGCCGGGGATGGCCTCGGTGTCGACCTCGGCCTTGTCCCAGTAGCGGCGCTTCGGCTCGAAGAAGATCACCGGGTCGTCGCTCTGGATGGCCTGCTGGAGCATCCAGTACGCGTCGGAGGCATGGGAGGGGGAGACCACCTTCAGGCCCGCGATATGGGCGAACAGGGACTCCGGGGACTCCGAGTGGTGCTCGACCGCGCCGATGCCGCCGCCGTAGGGGATGCGGATGACGACCGGGAGTTTGATCTTGCCCAGGGCGCGTGCGTGCATCTTGGCGAGCTGGGTGACGATCTGGTCGTACGCCGGGAAGACGAAACCGTCGAACTGGATCTCCACCACCGGGCGGTAGCCGCGCAGGGCGAGGCCGATGGCCGTGCCCACGATGCCGGACTCGGCGAGCGGGGTGTCGATGACCCGGCTCTCCCCGAAGTCCTTCTGGAGGCCGTCCGTCACCCGGAAGACCCCGCCCAGCTTGCCGACGTCCTCGCCCATGACGAGGACCTTGGGGTCCGACTCCAGCGCGCGCCGCAGCGACGCGTTGATCGCTCTGGCCACCGCCAGCTTCTCGACCGTCATCTCAGACCCCCTCCACATCGCTGAACGACGCCTGGTACGCCGCGAACTGGGCGCGCTCCTCGTCGACGAGCGCGTGTCCGTCCGCGTACACGTGCTCGAAGAGGGCGAAGCGGTCCGGGTCGGGCATGGTCCGGATCACTTCGCGCACTCGTCTGCCCAACGCCTCGCTCTCCGCCTCCAGTTCCGTGAAAAATCCCTCTTCGGTGTGGTTTGAGGATTCCAGGTAGCGGCGCAGGCGCAGGATCGGGTCCTTCGCCTCCCACGCCGCCCGCTCGTCGTCGTGGCGGTAGCGGGTCGGGTCGTCGTTGGTGGTGTGCGCGCCCATCCGGTACGTGTACGCCTCGACCAGCGTCGGGCCCTCGCCCTCGCGCGCCCGCTCCAGCGCCCACTTGGTGACCGCGAGCGTGGCGAGGACGTCGTTGCCGTCGACCCGGACACCGGGGAAGCCGTAGCCCTGCGCGCGCTGGTAGAGCGGCACGCGGGTCTGCTTCTCGGTGGGTTCGGAGATCGCCCACTGGTTGTTCTGGCAGAAGAAGACGACGGGCGCGTTGTAGACCGCGGAGAAGGTGAAGGACTCGGCGACATCGCCCTGGCTGGAGGCACCGTCGCCGAAGTAGGCGATCACGGCGGAGTCGGCGCCGTCCTTGGCGATGCCCATGGCGTAGCCGGTGGCGTGCAGCGCCTGGGAGCCGATGACGATGGTGTAGAGGTGGAAGTTGTTGGTGTTCGGGTCCCAGCCGCCGTTGTTGACGCCCCGGAACATGCCGAGCAGGTTCGTCGGGTCGACCCCGCGGCACCAGGCGACCCCGTGCTCGCGGTAGGTCGGGAAGACGTAGTCGTCGTCGCGCAGCGCCCGGCCGGAGCCGATCTGGGCGGCCTCCTGGCCCAGCAGCGACGCCCACAGCCCCAGCTCGCCCTGGCGCTGGAGGGTGGTCGCCTCGGCGTCGAACCGGCGGGTCAGCACCATGTCGCGGTACAGGCCGCGCAGCGCTTCGGGGGTGAGATCGGCGACGTACTTGTCGTATGCGGCGTTCTTGACGCGCTTGCCCTCGGGTGTCAGCAACTGCACCAGTTCGGGCTCGGTGGCTCCCGGTGACGTCCGGGTCGATCGCTTACCGGCCGTGCTCTTGGTACCGGCGCTGCGTCGCGGCTTGCGCGCGGCAGTGCTCTCCACGGTCACGTGTGCTCCTCCGTCGGTCCGGCTTCCCGGGTTCGCCGGGTAGCCAGTGCGGCTCGCCCATCGTCCTGCCGGTGCACGGGGTGTGTGCGGCCGGTCGGAAATCGGCGTGACAGGTGCCCCGGCGAGCACCCCGCGACCATCACGTTACCCAGTGCTCCACATTTCTGTGAAACCCCACCTGACCTGGGATTTTGCTTGGATTTCCAAGTAAATCGGGTCAGCCGGGAACAATTCCTGGTCACAGCGTCGCAGGGGGCCGGAACAACGGCACGTTATCCCGCGCACCCCGGGCACGGGAAGGGTTCGTGTGTGACACTGACGCCGTGGGTGAAGACGGAAAAATCAGGGTATTTCTCCTCGATGACCATGAGGTGGTCCGGCGTGGCGTGCATGAGCTGCTCGCCGTGGAGCAGGACATCGAGGTGGTCGGCGAGGCCGGTACCGCCGCCGAGGCCCTGGCCCGCATCCCGGCCACCCGCCCCGATGTGGCGGTGCTGGACGTACGGCTCCCGGACGGCAGCGGGGTCGAGGTCTGCCGTGAGATCCGCTCCGCGGACCGCTCGATCAACGCCCTGATGCTCACCTCGTACGCCGACGACGAGGCACTCTTCGACGCGATCATGGCCGGTGCCTCCGGCTATGTACTGAAGGCCATCCGGGGCAGCGAGCTGCTCACCGCGGTGCGGGACGTGGCGGCCGGGCGGTCGCTGCTCGACCCCGTGGCCACCGCGCGCGTCCTGGAGCGGCTGCGCGACGGGGGCGGCGCCAAGGGGGACGACCGGCTCGCCCGCCTCACCGACCAGGAGCGCCGGATCCTCGATCTGATCGGGGAGGGGCTCACCAACCGGCAGATCGGCGAGGAACTCCATCTCGCCGAGAAGACGATCAAGAACTATGTCTCCAGCCTGCTCTCCAAGCTGGGGATGCAGCGGCGGTCCCAGGCGGCTGCCTATGTGGCGCGTATGCAGGCGGAGAGGCCGTAGGAACTCCCGTCGGGGGGCGCGGCGCTTCGGGACTTACGTCCCGGGCCCTTCGGGGCCGCCGCCCCTATCGCCGCATCGCGCGCTCACGCACAGTGGTGGGCATGCCCACCGACGACACGCCGGCCGAGCTGGCCCTCGCCACCGATCTCCTCGGCCGTATCGCCTACGGCCGGGTCGCGGCCAGTATGCGGGCGCTGCCCTTCCTGGTGCCCGCGCGGCACATCGTGAGCGACGGCCGGGTGCTGCTGCGGCTGCCCGGCCGGGGCGGCTACCCGCAGGCGTGCGAGGGCCAGGTGGTGGCGTACGGCGCCGACAGCCTGGGGCCGCTGGGGACGCCGCTGACAGACGGCTCGGATGGGCCGGACAGCACTGATGGGCCGGGCGGGGCGGATGGGCAAGGCGGGCCGGATGGGCCGCACGGGCACTGGTCGGTGCAGATCGTCGGTGCCTGTGAGGCGGCGGAGCCGACCCCCGGCGAACTCTCCCGACTGGGACCCGCCCCCCGCGTCGTGGACGGCGAGCCCTACAGCCCGGTCTATCTGCGGGTGACCCCGCAGTTCGCGACGGTCCATTCGACGGACGACGGGCTGCGGGCGCGGCTCGGCCCCGCCGGCAGATCGCAGGAGAACCTGCACCGGTAGTGGGCGGGCAGGCCCGCGAACGCGGCACGCGCGCGTGGAGCCCGGTTCGGGGTGCCACGCGCGCGTGATCAGTTGTCGGAGCCGCCCGGCCCGTCAGCCGGTGGCGCCCTCCGGCCCGCCGGGGAGGCCGATTCCGCCACTGTCCGTTCCCGGCTCCGTGCCGCCGGGGTCCGGGCTCCCCGGGTCCGGGCTGCCGGGGTCCGGGCTCCCCGGGTCCGACGACGCGGTGTTCGTCGGCTCCGTGTCTGTCGGCTCCGTGTCCGTGGGCTCGTTCGACGGTTCCTGGGACGGGGTGTGCGACGGCTGCTGGGACGGGGTGTAGTCCCAGTCGCTGCCACCGCCCCCGTTGTTCTCCTGGGTGCCGGTGTTCGTCGGCTGCCGGGACTCCTCGTCGCTGGGCGACGGGCTGGACGACCTCTCCTCCTCGACACTGCGCGAGGTGGTGGGCGACGGGCTGGAACCCCCGCCGTCGCCCGCGGTGTTGCCGTTGTTCAGCGCCAGGGCGACGCCCGCGACGATCGCGATCACGCCGAGCACCGCGAGTATCCAGAGCTTGCCGGAGCCGCGACCGCGGTTGCCGTGCCCCTCGAAACCGCCGTCGTCCCGGCCACCGCCGCCGTAGGACGGGATGATCGGCTGCGGGATCTGCGAGGTGCCGTCGCCGGGATGCGGCAGCACCGCGGTGCCGGAGGTGCCCATCGGCGGGGTGTGCCGGCCGTCGTGGGCCTCCACCGGGCCGGTGTTCCAGGTGCCGGTGTGGCCGCCCTGGTCGTACAGCATCTGGAGGCTGTACTGGATCAGGCCGCGCATCTCCTCGGCGGTCTGGAAGCGGTCGTCGGGCTCCTTGGCGAGCGCGCGCATGGCGAGGCCGTCCAGCTCCGGCGGGGAGGCGTCGGAGACCTCGGAGGGCGGCGTCGGGATGTCCTGGACGTGCTGGTAGACCACCGACAGCGGGGTCTCGCCGACGAACGGCGGGCGCAGCGCGAGCAGTTCGTAGAGGAGACAGCCCGTCGCGTACAGGTCGGAGCGGTGGTCGACGGCCTTGCCGAGCGCCTGCTCCGGGGAGAGGTACTGGGGCGTGCCCATGACCATGCCGGTCTGGGTCATCGTCGTGGAAGCCCCGTGCAGGGCGCGGGCGATGCCGAAGTCCATCACCTTCACCGCGCCGGTGTCGGTGATGATCACGTTGGCGGGCTTGATGTCCCGGTGCACGATGCCGTGCTGGTGGGAGTAGGCGAGCGCCTCCAGCACCCCGGAGACGATGATCAGCGCCTGCTCGGGCCCCGGGGCCTCGGCGTTGAGCAGCAGATCCCGGATCGTGCGCCCCTCGACCAGCTCCATCACGATGTACGGCACGCTCTGGCCGCCCATCATGTCCTCGCCGGAGTCGTACACGGCGACGATGGCGTGATGGTTGAGCCCGGCGACCGACTGCGCCTCGCGCGTGAAGCGGGCCTTGGACACCGGGTCCTCGGCGAGATCGGAACGCAGCAGCTTCACGGCGACCGTGCGCCCGAGGCGTACGTCCTCGGCCGCGAACACCTCGGCCATACCGCCCCGGCCGAGTCTGCCGGTCAGCCGGTACCGGCCGTCGCCGACCAGCCCGCCGTTACCCCACAGGTCCGGCGCGTCTGACATACCGCCGCCAGCCGCCTCGGGGTCGGACGGGCCCTGAGCGCGCTGCTGTGCCATCAGTCCTCGCCGTCGTTTCTGCCCGCGGAACGCGCGGTGTTGTTACGGTCTCCGTCGGCCACGCTACAGCCTCCGGGGGAGCCGGAGGTGCGAGACGGTTGGCCCGGACCCGGCCCGGACCCGTCCGGTGCCTGCGGGTCCGCGGTACCGGCGGGGCCGGTCATGAAACCCCGCGGCCATATCGTCGTGCAAATCCTGTGCGCCCGGGGCCGGGGGGCTGTAACGCTTCCGCGACGCTTCTTTCGCGTACGGTCACGGAACGGGCACCGCGCTTGACGTGTCAGTGGCCTGGGGCAGACTTGGCCGGGAATAACACATTCGATCACCGGTGAAGCGCGGGGGCACGGCCACTGTCGCCTGTGCCGATGGGGGACGCGGAACGATGAGCCAGCAGGACGGCGCACAGGGCCGGTACGCGGGGCGGGCGCTCGCCGGCGGACGTTATCAACTGCGCGACTTGCTCGGCCAGGGCGGTATGGCCTCGGTGCATCTCGCCTACGACGCGGTGCTCGACCGACAGGTCGCGATCAAGACCCTGCACACCGAACTCGGCCGCGAACAGGCGTTCAGGGAGCGGTTCCGGCGCGAGGCCCAGGCGGTGGCGAAGCTCACGCACACCAATATCGTCTCGGTCTTCGACACCGGCGAGGACGAGGTCGACGGGATGACGACCCCGTACATCGTCATGGAGTACGTCGAGGGGCGTCCGCTGGGGTCCGTGCTGGACGAGGACGTACGGCGGTTCGGGGCGATGTCCGCGGACCAGGCGCTGAAGGTGACCGCGGATGTGCTCGCGGCGCTGGAGATCAGCCATGAGATGGGGCTGGTCCACCGGGACATCAAGCCGGGCAATGTGATGGTCACCAAGCGCGGTGTGGTGAAGGTGATGGACTTCGGCATCGCGCGGGCCATGCAGTCCGGGGTGACGTCGATGACCCAGACCGGGATGGTGGTCGGCACCCCGCAGTACCTCTCCCCCGAGCAGGCGCTCGGCCGCGGGGTGGACGCGCGCTCCGATCTCTACTCGGTCGGCATCATGCTGTTCCAGTTGGTCACCGGGCGGCTGCCGTTCGAGGCGGACTCGCCGCTGGCCATCGCGTACGCGCATGTGCAGGAGGAGCCGGTGGCGGCCTCCGCCGTCAATCGCGCGCTGCCCCCGGCCGTGGACGCGCTGATCGCGCGGGCGCTGAAGAAGAACCCGAACGAGCGTTTCCCCACCGCCGAGTCGATGCGGGACGAGTGTCTGCGGGTCGCGGGGTCCTTCCACGCCGCGCCGCCCAGCATCGTGCCGGGCGCCGCGGCGCAGAGCGGTGCGGGGGTCGGCTCCGCCGTGTTCCCGCCGGTGGGGCAGACGGGCGGCGGGCCGGGCGCACCGCACGGCGCGGTCCAGACGCCGTACCAGCCGGTCCCGCCCCAGCAGCAGCACCCCCAGCCGTACGGGGCCGCTCCGGCCTACGGCTATCCCCAGCAGCAGGCCGGCTACCAGACACCGGCCGCGGGCTACGGGGGGACACCGGCCACACCGCCCGCGTACGCCATCAGCCCGCAGCAGCAGCCGGGCGGTGGGGGCGGGGGCGGGGGCCGGGGGAACCGGCCGGTGATCATCGGGTCGGTGGTGGTCGCGCTGCTGGCGGTCGGCGGTCTGATCGCGGTCCTGGCGCTGCGCGGCGACGGCGGTACGGGGGACGACACGACGGGCGGCGGCGGGGCGAGCGCCTCGGCGTCGGCGGAGCAGGAGCCGGGGTACCGGGGGCCGGACACGGCCAAGACGATCGAGACGACGGAGTGCACGGAGCCGGAGGAGGCGTACAACGACCCGGACAAGGTCCGCATGCCGGACTTCCGGTACAAGTACATCGACTCGGTCAAGCAGTGCCTCCAGGCGGCGGGCTGGGGCCAGCAGCTCGAAACCGTCGACGAGAACACCTACGGCGAGGGCGCGGTCATGAAGCAGTTCCCGGCCCCGGGCACGGATGTGGACCCGCAGGACATGCCGGAGATCCAACTGAGTGTGTCGACGGGTAACCCGGCGTGACGCTCCGCTAGGGGGCGCGTCACGCCGGGTCTGGGTTCCGGGGTCCGTCGGGCTCCGGGTTCGGGTTCCGGGGTTCCGGGGTTCCGGGCTCCCCGGCTCCGGGCTCCGGGTGGGCATGGGAAAGGCCCGGCCGTGGGGCCGGGCCCTGGGGTGGTCGGGGGGTGTTCTAGAGGTACGGGCCTCCCGTGCGCGGGTCCTCGCCGGGGCCCTCGGGGCCCATGCCCGGCGGGAGCGCCCGGCGCATCTGCTCCAGTTGGGCCCGCGCGGCCATCTGCTGGGCGAACAGCGTCGTCTGGATCCCGTGGAAGAGACCCTCCAGCCAGCCGACGAGCTGGGCCTGCGCGATCCGCAGTTCCGCGTCGGACGGGGTGCCCTCGTCGGTGAAGGGCAGGGAGAGCCGCTCCAGCTCCTCGACCAGCTCCGGCGCCAGACCGTCCTCCAGCTCCTTGACCGAGCTGGCGTGGATCTCCTTCAGCCGCACCCGGCTGGCCTCGTCCAGGGGAGCCGCCCGCACCTCTTCGAGCAACTGCTTGATCATGCTGCCGATGCGCATGACCTTCGCGGGCTGCTCGACCATCTCGGTGACCGGGATCTCGCGGGATTCCTCGTCATCTCCGCCGCCGCCCAGAGCCATGCCGTCCTGGCCCACGACCAGGATCCGCTGGTTGTTCTCCGGCGACCCATCGTTCCTCGGCATCTCCATGCCGTCATTCTCTCGCACACCCCCACCCCATCACCGCCCTGCCCCCCGTGCGGGCCGATCCGCCGCATCGCCCGCCCGGACGCCGGGGAAATGCCGGTCCGGGCCGGGGATGTGACGCTTGTCCCGTGACACGTCCCTCGCCGTCCAGGCCAACGGTCGGGTCCCGGGTGGGGGTGGGGCTCGGGGCGGTGGGGCTGTGTGTGGTGGGGGTGGGGGTGTCCTGTGCGCAGGGTGGTGGTGGTGAGGGGGTGGGGCGGGGTCCGGTGGCGGTGGTGGTGGCGTCCGGGGTGCCCTCCGGGGCGGAGAGCAGGGCCGGGAGTGTCCCGGGGGAGGGGCGGCAGCGGCCCGGGCGGGAGGGGGAGGCCTCTCCGGCTCCTCCCGCTTCTCCTTCGCCTTCGCCTTCTCCTTCGCCGAGTTTCCCGGCGGCGTCCTCCGGGGAGCCCTCGGCCCCGTCCTCGACCGGCCCCGCGCGGGTCGGGGGCGGAGGGCTGGACGGGGCCGAAGTGGCCGACACCGGGCGGCGGACCGGGCCCGTGGTGCGGATTCTGCCGCTGGGAAGCGGGCTGATGCTGATCGGGATCGGGCTCGGGCTCGCCTTTCTGGGGCTGCGGCTGCGCCGGGGGTGAGAGGAGGGGCGCGGCGCCCCGCGCTATGCCGGGGTGACCAGGAGGACCTTGCCGATATGGGTGCTCTCCTCCAGCAGGCGGTGCGCGGCCGGGGCCTCGTTCATGGGCAGCTCGCGGTCGACCACCGGACGGACCTGCCCGTTCTCCAGGAGCGGCCAGACATGCTCGCGTACGGCGGCCACGATCGCGGCCTTCTCGTCCAGCGGGCGGGCCCGCAGTGAGGTCGCGCTGATGGTGGCGCGCTTGCCGAGGAGCGCCGAGAGGTTCAGTTCCGCCTTGATCCCGCCCTGGAGGCCGATGATCGCGAGGCGGCCGTTGACGGCGAGGGCGCGGACATTGCGGTCGAGGTACTTCGCGCCCATGTTGTCGAGGATGACATCGGCGCCCGTCCCGTCGGTGGCCTTCGCGATCTCCTCGACGAAGTCCTGCTCGCGGTAGTTGATC
Organism: Streptomyces sp. NPDC093252; assembly: GCF_040683675.1. Classification (NCBI taxonomy): domain Bacteria; kingdom Bacillati; phylum Actinomycetota; class Actinomycetes; order Kitasatosporales; family Streptomycetaceae; genus Streptomyces; species Streptomyces sp. NPDC093252. The sequence continues at coordinate 141,839 of NZ_JBFBEM010000012.1, forward strand.
AGGATGTCGGCGCCCAGTTCGGCGCAGCGCGCCAGCTTCTCCCGGGTCCCGGCGGTGACCGCTACCCGGGCTCCGACGGCCTTGGCGAGCTGGATCGCCATGGTGCCGATCCCGCTGGAGCCGCCGTGCACGAGCAGGGTCTCGCCGGGCCGCAGGTGGGCCAGCATGAAGACGTTGGACCAGACCGTGCAGGTCACCTCGGGGAGCGCGGCGGCGTGGACGAGGGAGACGCCCGCCGGGACGGGCAGGAGCTGGCCGGCCGGGACGGCGACCTTCCCGGCGTAGCCGCCGCCCGCGAGCAGCGCGCACACCTCGTCGCCGACGGACCACCCGGAGACACCGGGGCCGAGCGCGGAGATCCGGCCGGAGCACTCCAGGCCGGGGTGGGGGGAGGCGCCGGGCGGGGGGTTGTAGAAGCCCTGGCGCTGGAGGATGTCGGCACGGTTGACGGCGCTGGCGACGACATCGACCAGCACCTCGCCCGCACCGGGCACCGGATCGGAGACCTCGCCCCATACGAGCGCCTCGGGCCCACCGGGTTCGGAAATCGTGATCGCATGCATGAGGGGACGCTACCGCTGGGTGGGGGTGGGGTGGGGGTGCCGGGGCACAGAGGGCGCTGGGGGGACAAGGGGTACAGGGGGTACAGGGCGTACCGGGGCACAGGGGGTACCGGGGCACAGGGGGTACCGGTCCGACGGATGCCCGCCGACCCCCTGCCGGGACGGGCGTCCCCGACCCCTGCCGGGACGGCCCCCCTCTGGTCCCCCGGCCCTACGCCCCCCGCCCGGCCCTCCGTCTTTGGTCCCGTCCCGGCGGAAAAGACTGTGCGAAACCGATGAGTCTGGGTCACGGTAAAGGTCTCCCCATGCGTGACCCAAGTCCGTGAAAGGACCTCCGGAAGGACAACCCACCATGAGCCAGCCGACCTCCGGCCTCGCGATCGAGACCGCCGGCCTGGTGAAGACGTTCGGCGAGACCAGGGCCGTCGACGGTGTCGACCTCGCGGTGCCCACCGGCACGGTCTACGGCGTCCTCGGCCCGAACGGCGCCGGTAAGACCACCACCGTGAAAATGCTCGCCACCCTGCTGCGGCCCGACGGCGGACGGGCCCAGGTCTTCGGCCGGGACGTCGTCCGGGAGGCCGACGCGGTCCGGGCGCGGGTCAGCCTGACCGGGCAGTACGCCTCGGTCGACGAGGATCTGACCGGCGCCGAGAACCTGGTGCTGCTGGGGCGGCTCCTCGGGCACGGCAAGAAGGCCGCCCAGGCGCGCGGGGCCCAGCTCCTGGAGGCGTTCGGGCTGACCGAGGCGGCCGGGAAGCAGGTCAAGAACTACTCGGGCGGTATGCGGCGCCGCATCGACATCGCCGCCTCCATCCTCAACACGCCCGATCTGCTCTTCCTCGACGAGCCGACCACCGGGCTCGACCCGCGCAGCCGCAACCAGGTCTGGGACATCGTCCGCGCGGTCGTCGCCCATGGCACCACCGTGCTGCTGACCACGCAGTATCTGGACGAGGCCGATCAGCTCGCGTCCCGGATCGCGGTGATCGACCGGGGCAAAGTGATCGCGGAGGGCACCAAGGGCGAGCTGAAGGCGTCGGTCGGCGCCGGTTCGGTGCATCTGCGGCTGCGGGACGCGGCCCAGCGGGACGAGGCGCGGCAGGTGCTGCGGATCGCGCTGGACGCGGAGGTGCAGCTCGAACCCGACCCGGTGGCGCTGACCGCCCGGGTCGGCGGCGCGGGCAACGGCCAGGGGGCCGCCGAGCGGGCCTCCCGGGCGCTCGCGGAACTGGCCCGCAGCGGGATCACGGTCGACAACTTCTCCCTCGGCCAGCCCAGCCTGGACGAGGTCTTCCTCGCCCTGACCGGGCACGACACCCACACCACCAGCAAGGACGATGACGGCAGCGGCGTCTCCAAGGCCGCCACGACGGAAGGCGGGGTGGCGGCATGAGCACCGCGACGACCACGGAGACCAAGGATCTGGCGCCGGTCAGCGCCGAGTCGCTGGCGCATCTGCTGGTGGCCAAGGAGCGACCACCGCGGCCCAGCGCCTGGTCGGCGTCGCTGACCTTCGGCTGGCGCGCGATCCTCAAGATCAAGCACGTCCCCGAGCAGCTCTTCGACGTCACCGCGTTCCCGATCATGCTGGTGCTGATGTACACGTACCTGTTCGGCGGGGCGCTGGCGTCCTCGCCGCGGGAGTACATCCAGTTCCTGCTGCCCGGCATCCTGGTGATGTCGGTCGTGATGATCACCATGTACACGGGTGTCGCGGTCAACACGGACATCGAGAAGGGGGTCTTCGACCGGTTCCGCTCGCTGCCGATATGGCGGCCCGCGGTGATGGTCGGCTATCTCCTCGGGGACGCCCTGCGCTATCTGATGGCGTCGGTCGTGATGCTGGCCGTCGGCATGATCATCGGCTACCGGCCGGACGGCGGGCCGCTCGGGATCCTCGCCGGGGTGGCGCTGCTGATCGTCTTCTCGTTCGCCTTCTCGTGGATCTGGACCATGTTCGGGCTGCTGCTGCGCAGCGAGAAGTCCGTGATGGGCGTCAGCATGATGGTGATCTTCCCGCTGACCTTCCTCTCCAATGTCTTCGTCGACCCGCACACCATGCCGGGCTGGCTCCAGGCGTTCGTGAACAACAGCCCGGTGACGCATCTGGCGTCGGCGGTGCGCGGGCTGATGGACGGCGACTGGCCGGGCGCCGACATCGCCTGGTCGCTGGGGTGGGCCGCCGTACTGGTGCTGATCTTCGGGCCGGTCACCATGCGGCTCTACAACCGCAAGTAGCGCCCTTCGGCCTCCGCGTCACGGACGCCGCTCGGGCCCCCGGGTCATCCAGCCGGGGGCCTCGTCCGTGGTCGGCTCGGTGCGCACGATGGTGATCACCCGGTCGGTCAGCTCCAGCGCCCCGACCGCCTCGTCGTCGTAGGCCAGCACCCGGTGGCCGCGGACGACGCTCACCACCAGGTCGTCCAGTTCGCGCGGGCGGCGGCCGGTCTCCGCGCGGGTGACCGGCCGTTCGACGATGTCCAGTCCGCTGCCCTGCCGCATCAGGTCCTCCATGACCAGACCGGCGGCCGGGCTGAGCACCGACAGGCCCAGCAGGCGGCCCGCCGCGCCCGCGCTGGTGATCACCTCGTCGGCGCCGGAGTGCTTCAGCAGCGGCGCGTTCTCCTCCTCGCGCACCGAGGCGACGATCTTCGCCTCGGCGTTCAACTGCCGGGCGGTGAGGGTGACGAGGACGGCCGTGTCGTCCTGCTGCGGGGCCACGATGATCTTCCCGGCCCGCTGCACCTCCGCCTTGAGCAGCACCGCGCTGCGGGTGGCGTCCCCGGCGACACCCCCGTAGCCCTCGGCCTCGGCCGCCGCGATGGCCTTGCCGCTGGGGTCGATCACCACCACCCGGTCCTTGGGCACCCCGGCCGCGCACACCGCGCGGATCGCCGACCGCCCCTTGGTGCCGAAGCCGACGACAACCACGTGATCACGCACGACAAGCCTCCGAACGCCCTGGATCCATGCCCCCGAACCTACTGTCCCGCTCCCCCACCGCCGCGCGCCGCCGCCCGGACCGTGAGGTAGCGTCCAGCACCATGGTGCCGACCGCAACGATCTCGGCGACGCACACCGTCACAGGGGGCACACGATGAGCGGGGACGAGCGACCCGGCGTCCACCGGACCGGGCTGTCCATCTTCCGCAGCCTGTGGTCGCGCTCCCGGGTCGAGGCGCGCGACGACGCCGAGGCCGGCCGGTCCATCATGATGCCCACCCTGGGCACCAGCCCGCCCCTCCAGCAGGTGCTGCGCAGGCTCGCCCTGGCCATGCTGGTCCTGGGGCTGACCGTGCTGATCGTCTATGTCGACGCCGACGGCTACACCGACAACTCCGACGGCTCGGTCGATCTCCTCGACGCCGCCTACTACGCCACCGTCACCCTCTCCACCACCGGCTACGGCGACATCACCCCCGTCAGCGACGCGGCCCGGCTCACCAACATCTTTGTGATCACCCCCTTGCGGGTGATGTTCCTGATCATCCTGGTCGGCACCACCCTGGAGGTGCTCGCCGAGCGCACCCGCCAGCAGGTCCGCATCCACCGCTGGCGCTCCCGCACCCGCGACCACGTCGTGGTCATCGGCTACGGCACCAAGGGGCGGCACGCCGTGCAGACCCTGACCGGGCAGGGGATCCCCCGGGAGCAGATCGTCGTCGTGGACGCCCAGCGCAAGGCGACCGGCGCCGCCGCGGACGACGGGCTGGTCTCCGTCACCGGGGACGCCACCCGCACCGACACCCTGCGCAAGGCGGAGGTGCAGACGGCGGCGCAGGTGATCGTCGCTCCGCAGCGGGACGAGACGGCCACGCTGATCACCCTGACCGCCCGGCAGCTCAACAAGCGGGCCACCATCGTGGTCGCCGTGCGCGAGGACGAGAACGTGCCGCTGCTCCAGCAGAGCGGCGCCGACACCGTGGTCACCAGCTCCAGTTCCGCCGGGCGGCTGCTCGGGGTGTCCATGATCAGCCCGTCCGTGGCCCGGCTGCTGGAGGATCTGATGACCCTCGGCAGCGGGCTGGACCTCATCGAACGGGGCGTCCGCGAGGACGAGATCGGCCGCTCCCCGCGCGACTGCGCGGACCTGGTGGTGGCCGCGGTCCGCGGCAAGCAGGTCCTCGACTACACCGACCAGCGCCTGTCGGCCCTGCGCCCCGGCGACCGGGTCATCACGGTGAGCAGGCCGGTACCGGCGGTGGAGTAGCCGCGGGGCGGGGTCCGGGTCGGGGGCGGGCTGGGCTTGGGGGGGTGTGTTTCACGTGAAACATGGCGTGAGGCTCGTCCCGGTCCAGGGCAGGTCCAGGAGTTCCGTCTTCTGCCCGGCCTCCGCCCCGCCCGGCGGGATGACGGCCAGGGCGTCGGCCGCCGCGATGCCACGCAGCATCGCCGGGCCCTGGTAGCGCAGCGGTACGGCCGCCTCCCCGCGCAGCAGCACCGGCACCAGCCGGGTGTCGTCCGGATGCCCCTGTACGGCGTCCCGGAGCGGCAGGCCGTAAAGCTGCGGGGCCGGGCGGGCCGCCAGGGTGCGCAGCAGTGGTTCGGCGAGGGTGAGCAGGCCGGAGACGGCGGCGAGCGGGTTGCCGGGCAGGCCGACCAGATGGCGGCCGGGGCCGATCCGGGCGAGCAGCATGGGGTGCCCGGGGCGGACCCGCACCCCGTCCACGAGGAGTTCGGCGCCGACCCGGTCCAGGGTGGGGTGGACGAAGTCGACCGGGCCCGCGGCGGTGCCGCCGGTGGTGACGATCAGTTCGGCGTCGCTGGTGGTGATGGCCTTGTGGAGGGCGTCGGCGTCGTCGCCGAGACGGTGGAGCGCGGTGACCTCGGCGCCGAGGGCGCGCAGCCAGGGGGGCAGGAGGGGGCCGAGGGCGTCGCGGATCAGCCCGTCGTGCGGGAGGCCCTCGGTGAGGAGTTCGTCGCCGAGGATCAGCACCTCGGCGCGGGGGCGGGGGACGACGGTGAGGGTGTCGTACCCGGCCGCCGCGGCGAGGCCGAGCACGGCCGGGGTGACGAGGGTGCCGGGCGGCAGCAACTGGTCGCCGGTGCGGCACTCCTGGCCGCGCGGGCGGATGTCCTGGCCGTGGCTCATCTCGCGGGTGGGGTGGAGCCGGGCCTTGTCGTCGGGCCGGCCGTGCTCGCTGCGCAGGACGGCGGTGGCGTCGGGCGGGACCCGGGCGCCGGTCGCGATCCGGACGGCCTCGCCGTCGGCGAGCGGCGCGGCGGGGGCGTGCCCGGCCAGGACGCCGTCCTCGCGGACCGTCCAGGGTCCCGGTCCGGCGACCGCCCAGCCGTCCATGGCGGAGGTGTCGAAGGAGGGCAGGTCGGTGAGGGCGGCGAGGGGGGTGGCGAGGGTGCGGCCGAGGGCGGTGTCCAGGGGGACGGGGGCGGGGGTGCGGCGGGGGGCGCCGGGGCCGGGGCGGGCGGCGCGGGCGGCGGTCTCACGGGCCTCGGGCCAGGGGGTGGCGGCGCGGTGGCGGGGGGCTGCCGCGGTGACCGTCGCCGGGACCGTGCGCGGGCTCGGGTGGGGGTGGGCGTGGGGGTGGCCGGTGCGCTTCACGAGGGCGAGCACCTCGTCGACGTCGAAGTCGTCGGCGGGGGCGGTCATCCGGCGCCGCCCGTGCTGCCGGGGGCGGGGGCGGCCGGGGTCTCGGGGTCCGCGTTCTCCTCCGCCCAGCGCAGGGCGAGGGCGGTGGCCCGGCGGGATGCCTCGGCGACGGCTTCGGGGCCGCCACCGGCCCGGGCGGCGGCGTAGCCGACGAGGAAGGTGGTCAGCGGCGCGGCGGGCCGGGCCACGCCGTGGGCGGCGTCCCGCGCCACGTCCAGCAGGGCGCGGAAGTCGACGTCCAGCTCGATGCCGAGTTCGTCCTTGACTGCGGAGATCCATTCTTCCAGCACGAGCCCATGCTCCCTGATGCGTGCTCTGGCGGCGGCGATGTCGTCCCAGGTGTCGCAGTCGAAGGACGCGACCGGGTCGGCGATCCGGGTGAGGTGCAGGGTGGGGGTGAGGCGGCGCAGGGGGAGGCCGGTGAGGGTGCCGTCGTGTCCGGCGGCCAGGTCGGTGAGGGCGCGGCGCAGCGGGGCGGCCCGGTAGGCGGCGACCAGCGGCTGGTCCCGGCCGTCGGGGTCGGTCAGCAGCGCCGCGTCCGCGCCGGAGCCGGTCAGGGCGTCCAGGAGCCGCCGGGCGGTGGTGTCCCGGAGGAACGGGAGGTCGGCGGAGAGGACGAGGAGGCGGTCGGCGGTGGTGTGCCGGATTCCGGCGCCGAGGGCGGCGAGCGGGCCGCCGCCGGGCGGGTCCTCGCGGGCCCAGGACACCGGGCGGGCGGTGGGCCGGGGGTCGGCGACGACGACGGTGGTCCGGGCGTCCGCGCAGGCGGCGAGCACCCGGTCGAGCAGGGCCCGGCCGCCCACCCGCACGCCCGGTTTGTCCGCACCCCCGAGGCGGCGCGCGGCACCTCCGGCGAGCACGACGGCGTCGTACGCGGCGTCAGACGCGTCGCCGTACGTGTCGCCGTACGTGTCGCCGGACGCGCCCTCGTACCCGCTGCCGGAACGCTCCGCTGAGGTCACCCCCCGAGTATGCGGCCCGGGGTGATCACAGGGAACGGCGTGGACGCCGCCCTTCTCCGTTCACAGGGTGCGGAGCAGCACCGCCGGTTGCTCCACGCAGTCCGCCACGAAGCGGAGGAAGCCGCCCGCCGTGGCGCCGTCGCAGACGCGGTGGTCGAAGGTGAGGGAGAGCTGGACGACCTGGCGGACCGCCAGCTCGCCCTCGTGCACCCAGGGCTTGGGGACGATACGGCCGACGCCGAGCATCGCGGCCTCGGGGTGGTTGATGATCGGCGTGGAGCCGTCTACGCCGAAGACTCCGTAGTTGTTGAGGGTGAAGGTGCCGCCGGTGAGGTCGCCGGGGGTCAGGGTGCCCGCGCGGGCCGTCTCCGTCAGCCGGGCGAACTCGGCGGTGAGCCCCTCCGCGTCCCGGTTCTGGGCGTCCTTGACGACCGGGACCACCAGACCCCGGTCGGTCTGGGCGGCGAACCCGAGATGCACCCGGTCCAGCCGGACGATCTCCCGCGCGGCCATGTCCACCGTCGCGTTCAGCTCGGGGAAGCGGGCCAGGGCGGCGACGCAGATCCGGGCGAGGAGGGCGAGGACCGAGATCCTGGGTCCCGACGCCGTGTTCATCACCGCGCGCGCCCGCATCAGCTCGGTCGCGTCGGCGTCCACCCAGCAGGTGGCGTCCGGTATCTCGCGGCGGCTGCGGGACAGCTTGTCGGCGACGGCGCCCCGGACGCCCTTGAGGGGGACGCGGGAGACATCCGCGACGGGGGCGGGGACCGGCGGTGCCGTCACCTGGGGCGCACGGGCGCGGACCTGCGCGGCGCGGGCCGCGTACTCCACGTCGGCGCGCAGGATCAGCCCGTCCGGGCCCGAGCCGGTCAGCTCGCGCAGATCCAGGCCGTGTTCCCGGGCGAGGCGGCGGACCAGCGGGGAGATCACCGGGACGGGCCCCTCGGCCGGGGCCACCGGAGCCGCCGGGGCCGCCGTGGCCGCCTCGGGGCGGGGTGAGGCGGCCACGGCGGTATGCGCGGGCGGGGGGACGCGGCGGCGACGGGCCGGGGCGTCGGTGGTGCCGTAGCCCACCAGGACGTTGCCGGAGCCGCCGCCGGAGTCCCCGGCGGCGGGGCGGGTGCCGTTGGCGGGGGCGAGGGGCGGGGTGCCCCCGACGCCGACCACGACCCCGGCACCGGCACCGGCACCAGCGCCAGCCACGGCCGCGACTCCGGCACCGGCATCTGCCGCAGCGCCGGAGCCGGAGCCCGATCCCGAGCCCGCGCCGGACCCGTGACCGGCGGAACCCTCCGCCCCCGGCCCCCCGGCGAAGCCGCCCGCGTCCGCCCCCACCGCGACCATGATCAGCGGAGCGCCCACCGGCAGTTCCGTGCCCTCCTCGCCGAAGCGGGCCGTGACCACCCCGCCGTAGGGGCAGGGCACCTCGACCATCGCCTTGGCCGTCTCGACCTCCACCACCGGCTGGTCGACGGCGACCACCTCGCCGACCTCCACCAGCCAGCGCACGATCTCCGCCTCGGTGAGCCCCTCGCCGAGGTCGGGGAGCTTGAACTCCAGCACCTGTGCCATCAGCTCTCGGCCTCCCATTGCAGACGCGCCACGGCGTCCAGGATCCGGTCGACGCCGGGCAGGTGGTGCCGCTCCAGCATCGGCGGCGGATAGGGGATGTCGAACCCGGCGACCCGCAGCACCGGTGCCTCCAGTTGGTGGAAGCAGCGCTCGGTGACCCGGGCCGCGATCTCTCCGCCCGGTCCGCCGAACCCGCCCGACTCATGGACCACGACCGCCCGCCCGGTCCGCCGCACCGAGGCGCAGACCGTGTCGTCGTCGAACGGCACCAGGGTGCGCAGATCGACCACTTCGAGGTCCCACCCCTCGTCCCGGGCGGCCTCGGCGGCTTCGAGGCACACGGGGAGCGACGGGCCGTACGTGATGAGCGTGGCGCTCCGGCCGGAGCGCCGCACCACCGCGCGGCCTATCGGCTCAACGCTCCGCGGCGCCTCCGGGTTCCAGGAGTCCTTCGACCAGTACAGCCGCTTGGGCTCCAGGAAGACCACCGGGTCGTCGGAGGCGATGGCGGCGCGCAGCAGCCCGTAGGCGTCGGCGACGGTGGCGGGGGTGACGACGTGCAGGCCGGGGGTGGCGATGTAGTACGCCTCGGAGGAGTCGCTGTGGTGCTCGACGCCGCCGATGCCGCCGCCGTAGGGGATGCGGATGGTGAGGGGGAGGGGCTGGGCGCCCCGGGTGCGGTTGCGCATCTTGGCGACATGGCTGAGGAGCTGCTCGAACGCCGGGTAGGCGAACGCGTCGAACTGCATCTCCACGACCGGGCGCAGCCCGTACATGGCCATGCCGACGGCTGTGCCGAGGATGCCGGCCTCGGCGAGGGGGGTGTCCGTGACGCGGTCGTCGCCGAACTCCTTCGCGAGCCCGTCGGTGACCCGGAAGACTCCGCCGAGTGTGCCGACGTCCTCGCCGAGGACATGGACGGCCGGGTCCTCGGTGAGCGCGTCGCGCAGGGCGCGGGTGAGGGCCTGGGCCATGGTGGCCGGTTTCACGGCCGGTGCCACGGTGGTCATTCCGGTGCCCCTTCGTGCTCCGCGGCCAGCTCGGCGCGCAGCAGGGCCTCCTGCGCGCGCAGTTGCGGGGTGGGCTCGGCATACACATGGGCGAAGAGATCCGTGGGGTCGAGGACCACGTCCGCGTTCATCCGGGCCCGCAGATCGGCGGCGAGGGCCTCGGCGGCCTCCCGCGCGGCGGTCCTCGCGGCCTCGTCGAGCAGACCGCGCGCCTCCAGCTCGCGCTCCAGCAGCAGCACCGGGTCGTGGTCGCGCCACGCCTCGATCTCGGCGTCGCCCCGGTAGCGGGTGGCGTCGTCGGCGTTGGTGTGCGCCTCCATGCGGTACGTGATCGCCTCGACCAGCGTGGGACCGCCGCCCTCGCGGGCACGGCGTACGGCGTCGGTGAGCACCTCGTGGACGGCGGCGGCGTCGTTGCCGTCGACCAGGCGGCCCGGCATGCCGTACCCGACGGCCTTGTGGGCGAGGGAGGGGGCGGCGGTCTGCTTGTCGAGCGGGACGGAGATCGCGAAGCCGTTGTTCTGGACCAGGAAGACGACCGGGGCGCGCCAGACGGCGGCGAAGTTCAGCGCCTCGTGGAAGTCGCCCTCGCTGGTGCCGCCGTCGCCGACCAGGGCGAGGGCGACCACGTCGTCCCCCTTGAGGCGGGCGGCGTGGGCGAGGCCGACCGCGTGCGGGAGCTGGGTGGCGAGGGGGGTGGAGAGCGGGGCGACCCGGTGGGTGCGGGGGTCGTATCCGGTGTGCCAGTCGCCGCGCAGCAGGCTGAGGGCCGCTACGGGGTCCACCCCTCGGGCGATGACGGCGAGCGTGTCGCGATAGCTCGGGAAGAGCCAGTCGCGCTCCTCCAGCACCAGCGCGGCGGCGATCTCGCACGCCTCCTGCCCGGTGCTGGACGGGTAGACGGCGAGCCGCCCCTGCTTGGTGAGGGCGGTGGCCTGCGCGTTGTACCGGCGGCCCTTGACCGTCTCGGCGTAGAGGCGGCGCAGCAGGGCGGGGTCCGTCCCGGCGGCCCGGGGGGTGCCGAGGACACGGTGGGGCTCGGGATCGGGCAACAGGGGGGCGGGGTCCGTGCGCGGCTGCCAGGCGGGCGGCGGTGCTGGCCGGTAGGCACCCCGCTGCTCCATGACCGTCATGTGCGGCACCTCCTCGTGAGTGGAGCGTGAGTGGAGTGTGGGTGAGGCGTGGGTGGGGCGTAGGTGGGGCGTAGGTGGGGAGCGGCGATGTGGGGAGCGGCGCCTCCCCTACCGATTGTTCGGTAGTCGGCACATTTTGGCTACGGACGGCCGCAGGCTGTGGACAAACGGTTCTCCACAGCCTGAGATGGACGCAGTACGTCCACCTGACGGAGGCGGGGGCAGATGTCATCTGAACAAATGGCCGACGGCCCGGAGAACGGAGACCTTCCGGGGGACCATCCGGGGGACCTTTCGGGCGACCCCCCGATGGCCGCCGTGCCCGCCCCGGACGCGGAGATCCCGCCGCCGCGCCCGCTGGACGCCATCGACCAGGACATCCTGCGCATGCTCCAGGCGGACGGCCGCGCGTCGATACGGTCGGTGGCCGAGCGGGTGCATGTCTCGCGCGCGAACGCCTACGCCCGGATCAACCGCCTGGTGGAGGACGGGGTGATCCGCGGCTTCGGCGCCCGGGTCGACCATGAACGCGCCGGGCAGGGCACCTCGGCGTACATCACCCTGAAGATCGTCCAGAACTCCTGGCGCACGGTCCGCGAGCAGTTGCGCGAACTGCCCGGCGCCGCGCACATGTCCCTGGTCGGCGGCGACTTCGATGTCCTGCTGCTGGTCCATGTCGCCGACAACAGGGCGCTGCGGGAGCTGGTCTTCACCCAACTGCACGCGCTCCCGGAGATCCTGAGCACCCGGACGCTGCTGGTGTTCGAGGAGGAGAATCTTGAGCCGCCGGGGTGAGGGGCGGGGATTCCGGTCTGGCCGGCGGGGGTGTTGGTGCGGGGCGCGGAGGAGAGGGACGGAGCTGCCGGGCCGGAGGGCGGGCGCGGCAACCCTGTCCGTGGTGTGGGCAGTTGGCGGTACTCCCGGCCGTGATCCAGGCGTACATTGCGAGATGTCAGTACGCCAGGGGAGTCAGCATGCCCGACCAGACAGAGAGGCACGTCGGAACCCGTATCCGGGAGTTCCGCGCCATCCGGGACCTCAGCCTCGCCGAACTGGGCCGGACGGCCCACGTATCCACCAGTCAACTGTCCCGGGTCGAGAACGGTGAGCAGCCCGCGAGCCCCTCGGTCCTCGCGTCGGTGGCCCGCGCACTCGGCGTCACGCTGTCCGTGCTGCACGGACAGCCCTACATCCACATGCTTCAGAAGGACCGGCTCGACCGGCTGCTCGCGCCGATCGCCAGCGCCCTGGACGCGTGGGACATCCCGCCGGCGGAGGACACCCCGCCGTGTTCGCCGGACGACCTCGCGGAGCGCACCGCACGCGTCGCGAAGCTGCGCGCCCGGGGGGAGTTCGGCGCCGCCGCCGAGGCGCTGCCGGAGCTGATCTCCGACACGGCGGTCGCCGTGCAGACGCACAGTGCGCCGGGGCGGGACCGGGAACGGGCCCACGACATGCAGGCGGAGGTGGCGCGCACCACGGCGATCATCGCCTACCGGCTCGGCTTCATGGACCTCGCACGGCTGGCGCTCGCCCGGATGGCGATGGCCGCCCCGCACTCCGGCGATCCGCGTCAGGTCGCGGTGGAGCGCTACGAGCGGGCGGTCATCACCCACGCCGAGGCGTCCCGCCCCGACCGGGGCGTGGCCCTGGTCGAACGGGCCCTGCGGGATCTGGACGACGACGGCGACCCGTCCACCATGGCGGTGCGCGGCACGCTGCTGCTGCGGGCCTCGGCCCTGTCCGCCGTCCAGCGCGACCACACCGCCGCCGAGGAGTGGCTCGGGCAGGCCGGTCAACTGGCCGAGGCCGGTGCGGCGGCGGACGCGGCGGCCGATCCACCGGGGACCCGGTACGCCCTCGCCTTCGGGGACCTGAACGTCTCGCTCGGCCGCCTCGACGTGGCGATGTACCGGGACGACCACGAGGAGGCGCTGCGCGTCGCCACCGGGGTCCGTCTGCCCGACTCCTACCAGCCCACCAGGGTCGCCGGATTCCTGATCCGCAAGGCGAACGCGGAAGCCTGGACCGCACACCACGACGCCGCGCTGGACTCCCTGGAGCAGGCCCGCCGGACAGCCCCGCAACTGACCCGCTACCACCCGGACGTGCACGAGACGGTCGGCACGCTGCTGCGGGCCCGCAGGCGCGCCCCGGACCAGCTCCGCGCGTTCGCCACCTGGAGCGGCATCTAGCACGGCCCTCACCCTCCGGTCAACGCTCCGCCATCCCCACCTTGGGGACAGCGGAGCGTTGCCGTTTCGGCACGCTGAGTCAGCGAAGCAGTAGCGGAAGCAGACCCCCGCGACCGCGCGAACGGTCCGGGGGCGTGGCCATCAGCCTGCGAGGAGCTGACGACAGTGCGCATTGTCTCCATGACGGTTGTTCTCATGACCGTTGTCTCCGTCACCGTTGTCTCCATGACCCTGCACCGGAGACTCGGCGGCCCGGTACCCGGCACCGGGAAGCACCGCGCCGACGGGGAGCCCGCCCGGTGAACGCCGGATTCCCTCCCGAACCCGGAACCTCCCGCATCACCATCGAGACGTACCGCGTCCGCCCCGACGGGCAGCGGGTCGGCCGCACCCGGCGCCGTGTGTACCGGGCCGCCCCCGGCCCGCTCACCGCCGTCTCGCAGGGCTGGCCCCCGTGCCGCTGCGTCCGCTGCCGCGCCGGGGACGGGGACAGTCACGGTGACGGTGACGGTGTTCAGCGGGAGGGTCCTCCCGTCAGGATCACCTGGACGTAGGCCGTGGCCCCACCGACTCGGACACCGCCGGATGGCGCCCGCGCCCTCAGTGGGACACCGCCCCCGTCAGGATCGCCTCGATGTGGTCCGCTGTGCCGGACGCCGGGGTCGGGGGCGGGGGCGGGGGGCGCCACCACACGGGTGGGTTCGGGGTCGTCGTGCCCGGTGGCGGAGGCGTGCGGTGGGTCCGGTGGGGTGGGGCGAGTCGGTGTTCCATCACCTCCGTGAGGGAGTCGCCGTGGTGGGTGGTGGTGGTGCCGTCCGGGCGGTAGTGGGTCCAGGGGGCCGGGAGGCCGTCCGGGGTGAGGGCGTGGAGGTCGGTGTCCTGGCGGATCCCCGCCGTGGTCGACAGCACATCGCGGCCCAGGGCCCGGGCGAGGGCCGCGGCGAAGGCGGGGGAGACTCCGCCCGCCACCAGGATGACGGGACGGCTGTCCTGCGCGTCGGTGCCGTCCAGGAGGGCCGCCGCCAGTTGTTCCGGATCCAGGGTCAGGGGCGTCGGTTGTGAGGGGGAGGTGGTGAGGACCACGCGGTCGGTGTGGGGGTCGTAGTCCGCGGCCACGGGGGACCAGTCGCCGTAGCGGGGCAGGGCGTGCGCGGCGCGCAGGCGGGTGAGGTCGGGGCCGTCGGGCAGGTGCGGGAAGTAGCGGCCGTGGGGGGTGGGAATGCCCGTGGTGGGGAGGGGGACGCCGAGGGTGAGGGCGGTTTCCGGGTCGATGAGGAGTTCCGTCGCCCGGTCCAGGCGGTAGGTGAGCTGCGTGGAGCCGGAGGAGTGGGCGAGCGGGCCCTGCCGCTGGGCGGCGTCCACCCGGATCGTCACCAGGAGGCCCGCGTTGACGCGGAGGTAGGGCGTCTCCCGGCGGACGGCGACCGGCTGGACCAGGCGTTCGGAGGCCCCGCCGCCGTGGTCGTGGTTCTGGCCCAGGGAGCCGCCGGGGGTGACGGGGACCGTGTGGGTGGCGGTGCTGAAGCTGGGGCCGCCGCTCGCGGAGAGCGTGCCGTCGTCGCCCGAACCGTAGGACAGGACGTGTTCCGACATCCGGAGGGTCTCGGCGGTGTGGCGGGCGGTGACCCAGCCCAGGGGGACCGGGTCGTAGAAGCGGTGCCGGATGTGGAGTGCGCCGCGCAGGGTGGTCAGCGGGCCGTTGTCCCGGATCAGGTCCGGGAAGGTGTGGCCGTCGCCGAGGGTGAGGTGGAAGCCCGCCATCACCTGATGGCGGCCGAGCACCGCCGCGAACGCCTCGAAGGGGAGTCCGGCGGCGGTGAGGAGTTCGGAGACGGCCGCGGGGGCGGCGCCGGGGGTGGTGAGGGCCGTCAGGGAGTCGTCGAAGAGCCGGCGCAGCGCCTGGGCGTCCACTCCGGCCGGGAGGACACCCCGGGTCAGGATGTGCTCCCGGGTCACGGGCAGGGGGCGCGAATCCTGGGGGGTGCGGGTCGCCAGCTCGATGCCCTGGTGGGGGTCCTGCGGGGTGTCCCGGGGTTCCGGGGTGTCGACGCGGACGGCTGTGTGGGGGAGGGCGGTGGTCGGGCTCAGTGACGCCGGGATCAGGACTCCGTCCCGTACGTCCACGTGGCCCGTGGCCGTCGTGGGGGTGGTCGTGCCGGGGGCCAGGGTCAGGCGCAGGCTGCGGCCCAGCGTCAGGGCCGGGGACGCCAGACCGAGGCTGAGGGCGTGCAGCGCCTTGGAGGGGACGTAGTCGCGGTACAGCGTCGCCGTGATCCGCAGCCGCCCCTCGTAGCGGTGGCTGCCGCCGGTCACCCCCGTCACGTCCCGCAGCCGCAGGATGTCCCCGGCGCCCCACTGGCTCGACCGGTAGCGGCTGCCGTCGAAGCCCGCCCCGGCGTAGCTGCTCACCTCCGGGGTGGCGGGGATCGCCGAGGTGGACGCGCTCGCCCCCGCGCCGTAGCCGAGCGTCGCGGTGCCGGACCGCACACTGCGGTGGGTGTGCAGGCGGTACGTGGAGACCTCGGCGTCGGTGGTGCCCCGGTAGGTGTAGCCCTCGCCGCCGGGGGGCGGGGCGGCCCGCAGGACGAGGCTGAACTGCGCGGTGAGGCCGGGGAGGGAGTGGGACAGGTGCAGGACCAGGCCGGGGCCGAGGAGGGTGTCCCGGTGGGCGAGCAGGGCGTCGTGGCCGAGGATGGTGTGCAGGGTGGAGGGCAGGCCGGTGCGGCGGGGGCCGGTGGGGGGCGCGTCGCCGGTGGTGCCGGTGGGGGGCGCAGTGGTGCCGGTGGGGGGCGCAGTGGTGCCGGTGGGGGGCGTAGTGGTGCCGGTGGGGGGCGCAGTGGTGCCGGTGGTGCCGGTGGTGTCGGTGGGGGTGTGCCATTGGGTGTGGAGGAGGCGGCTGTCCACGGCGGCCAGGACCTCGCCGACCATCGCCAGGACGGGGTTGAGGTCCCCGCCCGGATGGGGGCCCGTCCATTCCAGGGTGTCCCCCGCCGCCATCAGGGGGACCTCCGCCGGGGACAGGCGCTCGGGGACCCCGGGCGGCGGCGGCTGCGACGGCTGCCGCGCCTCCGGGCGCAGGACCACCACCCCGCCCTCGACCAGCGTCTGCGCCCGGTGCTCCGCCGCCGACCAGCTCCCGGCCATGTTGCCCTGCCAGGTGCGGACGGTCGTCGTCCACAGCATGTGCCCGCGGTGGGGGGTGTAGGGGCGCGGCTCGTGGGAGATCCAGCGGCCGGTGAGGACCTCGTGGGACTCGATGGCCGTGCTCTGGACACTGCGCAGGGTGCGGTTCCCCGACACTCCCCCGGACGCCTCCTGCCCGGCGAGATCGCCGAGCCGCCCCGAGACGGAGTGCGAGACGCTCCGCGTACCGCCGAGGACCAGGGCGGGCTCGGAGTCCATGATGTCGCTCTGCCGCAGCTCCACCCGGCCCGGCTCGGGGGTGAGCGAGTACGGCCGCCCCGCCACGGTGACCACCGCGTGGCGGTCCCCGAACGTTCCCGCCCGGACGACGGTGAAGGTGTGCGCCACCGGTCCCCCGCCCCACATCGAACGGCCGATCAGATCGTCCTCGTTGAGGGAGTCGAGGCCGTCGGCCGCGCTGTGCGGCGCGATGCCCGCCTCGGTCAGCAGCGCCTCGGCGGTGGCGCGCAGCGCGCGGATCCCGAGGATCTCGACCGGCAGGTCGTCGGGGCGCAGCACCTCCGCCGTCTCGCCCGCCAGACGGGACCAGGAGGGGGGCGGCGGGACGGGGGTGGGGGTGCCGGGGGACAGGGGCGGGAGGCGGCGGGTCACCGCCGAGCCCAGGGGGGTGGGAGTGGGGGTGGGGAGGGGGAGCGGGGTGGTGCCTCTGGGGGCCAGGCCCTCCGCCATGACGTGGCGCATCAGGCCGGGGAGTTCGGCCGTGCGGTGGACGGTACGGGTCGGGGGCTGCTGGGGCTGGGCGGTGGTGGGGCGGCGGGTCACGGTGTCGCCGATACGGTCCAGGAGGTGGCGGCCCAGTTGGTACGCGGTGCCGTGGGGCTGGCGGGGGACGAAGTCCACGGCGACCTGGAGCCGGTACACCGCCGGGACGGTCATCGCCAGCGCCGGGCCCTCGTAGACGAACCCCAGCGACGCCCAGGCGCCCGCGCGGACGGTCAGGGCCGAGGAACCGGCGAGGGAGCCCCCGTACTGGCCGGAGAATCCCGCGCTGGTCAGGGCGAGCCCGGGGGGCCGGACCGTCAGACCGCCGCCCGCCCCGCCGCCGAACTGCGCCGCCACCCGCTCACGGGCGCCCAGGTCGCTGTAGGAGATGGGGTAGTGGTCGATCCGGGCCCAGGGGATGCGGTCGGTGCTCCAGGGTCCGGCGGGGGCCATGGTGAGCCGTACGTCGATCCACACGTCGCCGCCGACGACCGGAAAGCCGCGCCGGAAACCGGCCCGGTCGCTGATAGCCTGGCTGGTGTACGGCAGCAGGGCCGCCAGGGAGAAGCGCTGGCCGAGTTCGCGTTCCAGGGTGTGCCGGGTGAGGGCGGGGAGGGGGGCCACCACCGCCGCGAGGCGCGGGTCGCGCAGGGCGTGGTCGATCTCCGCGAGGGCCGTGGGGACCAGCCGGTCGGCACCGGCCAGCAGATCGACGACGGAGGTGCCGCGGCTGAGCCCGTGGAGGACACCGGGCGGGGGGAGGGGGTGGGGGGTGGTGGGGGGCGGTGTCCCGTTGTCCGGGGTGGTGGTCGGTGCGTCCGGGGTGGTGGTCGGTGCGTCCGGGGTGGTGGTCGGTGCGTCCGGGGTGGTGGTCGGTGCGTCCGGGGTGGTGGTCGCGGCGGAGAGTTCCTCCTCGAAGCGGGCGCTGTCGCGCTCGGGTACGCGTACGTACACGGTCAGGGCGTGGGTGACCGTGCCGGTGGCGGTCCGGACGGACGACCGGACGTCGGTGGTGAGGTCCAGCCGGAGCCGGTAGACATGGGTGTCGCTGGGATAGGCGACGTACCGCCAGTCCCCGCCGCCGCGTGAGGCGGCGAGCGAGCGGGCGGCCGACAGCGAGCCGCCGAGCGAGCCCCGCACTCCCCCGCTGAGAACGGTCCCGGAGGCGGTGGTGGCGCTGGGCGGCGTCAGACCGCCCGACAGCCCCAGCGAGACCCCGCTGCTCGCGCCCTCCGACTCCCCGGACCAGAACAGGTGCCGGGCGTCCTGCTGGACATAGCCGGAGCTGAGGTCGATGTGCTGCGCCGAGACCAGTTGGGACGTCAGCCGGAAGGCCGCCCAGTCCCCTCCGGTGTCGCCGGTGCCGGTACCCGTGACGGGGAAGACCGCGGAGGTGTATCCGGCGCCGAGTACGTGCTCGTGCACCTGGTAGAGGAAGTCGTCCGAGAACAGATCCTGTACGGCGGTGACGAGGGTGGGTCCGGCGGCCGGGAACCGTGCCAGGACGCGGGCCGCCGCGGGGCGGGGGCCGCCGTCGACCGAGAGGGCCTCGGTGAGGGTGGTGACCCGGCCCAGCACGGCGTGGAAGGCGGCGGAGGTGGCGGGCGGGGACGGGGAGGGCAGGGTCAGGGGCGGGCGGACCTCGGTGGTCCAGGAAGGGCCTTCGGGTGTGGTGAGGGGGGACTCGTCGTCCGGGAAGGCGAGGAGGGTGGGGGTGGGGAGGGTGATGGTGGTGAGGGGGGCGTCGGGGGCCGGGTTCTGGTTCTCGTTCGGGTTCTCGTTCGGGTTCGGGTTCGGGTTCGGGTAGGAGATCGCCCAGGTGCTGTCCGTCGCCTCGAAGTACGCGAACTGCTGGTGCCAGACCTGGCGGACGGTCTGGATGACCGCGCCCGTGTAGGTGCCGTGGCTCCGGGAGCCGTTCGCGGAGAGGGTGGGGCCGAGGGCGAAGCCCGGCAGGCGCGGGTTGCCGGTGGCGGTGGCGACCGGGCCGAGCGGCAGGGAGACGGACCGGTGGTCGCCGAAGCCGTCGAACGTCGACGGGTTCATGATCTGGGGCAGATCCAGGGCCTGGGAGGGACGGGCCCCGGTCTGCGCGGAGCCGATGTCCTCGGGGCGCCGGTAGTGGGCGCCGGAATCGCCGTCTAGGCCGCCGATCCGGAGCCGGAGGGTCACCGGGTGACGGAGGCCGGGGAGGGTGAGCGGGAGCCCTTCGGGCGAGGCCAGGAGGCGGCCCGCGGCCACCGTGCCCAGGGTGGCGAGGGTCGTGGCCAGAGCGGTCCGGGCGGGGGCGCGGAGGGGTTCGGGCAGCGGGGCGGTTCCCCAGGTGGCGAACTCCTCGTGGGCGTCGAGCGGGAACGGTCCGACACGGGCCACCCGGCCCCACTCGCCCCAGGGGAGCGGCTGTTCGGGAGTGTGCCGCAGGGCGTGCAGGACGCGGCCGGGGAGGCGGCGGGTGGTGGGACCTGCCGGTTCCGGTACGGGCTGCGGCTCGGGTTCGGTGGTGAGGGAGTCGAGTTCGGTGGTGAGGACGAGGAGGTCGTGGACAGTGGAGGCGGTGGCAGGGGTGGTGCGGCGGTGGGTCGCCTCGTCCCAGCGGTCCGTGAGGGCGTCCAGTTCCGTCCGGCGGTCGGTGGGGAGGTGGTCGCGGGCCGTGTCGAGCCGGGGGCGGGCGGAGGAGTCGAGTTCCTCGGCGCGCGCGGTGTGGAAGTCCTCCACCCGGTCGTGCAGCCGGGCCGACAGCCCGCGCAGCCGGACCGTTCGGTCGTGCTCGCCGGGACGCCAGGGCTGCCCGGCCAGGACCTGGAGTTCGGCGAGGGACGTCCGGAGGGTGGCGTGCTCCTCGGTGGCCTGCTCGGACAGGGCCGCGAAGGGGTCCGTGCCCTCGACCGCGAGTGCCGCCGACCCGGCGACGGCCGCCGCGTCCGTACGGGCGGTCTCGGTGGCCGTCTCCCACAGGGCGCGCAGCCGGGCGGGGGTGAGGCGTCCGGCGCCCTCCGGCCGGGCCGCGACCAGCTCGGTCAGGGCCCGGGCGTCGGCCAGGGTGACGGGGGCGTGGTCGGTGGGTGGCAGATAGCCGCGCACGAGGCTCTGGAGGTCGCGGGGGCGCGGATGCGTGGCGGCGAGCGGGTCGGTGAGGGTGTGCAGGACGGCCAGGTGCCCGGTGTCGAAGTCCCGGCCGTGCAGGGTGAAGGCGAGGCTGCCGAGGGCAAGCAGCCGGGACAGCCGGGCGTGCGGGAGGACCGCGTCGACCACGGCGCCGGTCCTGGTGCCGATGCCGGCCCGCTCGGCGAGGGCGAGGAGGGCGCGCCGGCGGTGGTGGGGGTGGTGGTCGTCGGGGGTCGGCGCCGCGAGGGTTTCCAGGCGGGCCACGGCGGCGGCGTCCTGCGGGGTGAAACGGTGGTGCGGGGTGATGCCGTAGACCTCGGCGAGCGGGAGGTTCTCCCGGCGGAACCCGCGCAGGCGCTGATCGGCGAGGTCGGTCACCGACACGGCCTCGGTCTCCAGCCGCTGGACGGTCTCCGGGGTGGGGTTCGGGGCCGGGTCGTGGGCGGCCTGGGCCACGGCGGCGCGCAGCGCGGTGAGATCGGCGCCGGGGAGGGTGAGTCCGAGGGCGGCGACGAGATCCAGGCGCTCGGCGGCCCGGTCCACGGCGAGGGCGGTCGTGTCGGGGAGGTGGTGGCCGGTCGGCGTCCCGGGTGGGGTGCCGGGGCGGTCGTCCAGCAGGGAGCGGAGTTCGGCCCGCAGGGCGGGGAGTATGCCGGGCCCGGTGCGGGTGGAGGGGGGCAGGGCGCCGTGGGCGCGGGTGGCCGGGGGGTCGGTGAGGGCGTCGGCCGTGGTGCTGGTGGTGGGGCGGGGGACGCTCGGCAGGGCGTCGGGCCGGATGGTGCCGTCGGGGCCGATGACGACCGCCTGGGTGCCTGGGGGGAACCGGTCGCGGGAGCGGTGGTCGATGTTCGGGCCGCCCTCGGCCTGCATCTCGATCCAGCGGGTGCCGGTGTCGGTCTGGTGGGCCGCGTAGGCGTGGCCGGGGCCGGTGGTGCTCTGGGCGAGGATCAGCGCGGTCGAGCCGGGACCGGCGGCGGCGAGGGCGTCGGTGAGGGTGCTGCCCTGGGTGACGGTGGTCCAGACCGGGCCGGGGGCGAGACGCGGGGCGGCGCGCTTGGTGCCGAGGTGGTTGTCGTCGAGGGTCGCGGGGAGGCGGATGCCGGTGCCGCCGGGGGTGCGGTCGGGGCGCTGGAAGAGGTCGAGGCTGTTGGCGGGGTAGAGGTGGCGGGCGAGGTGCTCCACGAGGATCACGCAGTTGATGAGGGCGAGGGGGGTGGGGGTGGAGGAGGGGACGGGGGTGGGGGTGGGAGCGGGGGTGGGGGAGGAGGTGCGGGCGTCGAATTCCGTGCGGGCGCTGTGTGCGGCGGCGTCGACGGCGGCGGTGAGGCGCCGGTCGCCGGGGAGCGGTCCGCTGTCATCCACGTCCGTGCTGACCACCGGGGGCACCGGGCCGCCCGGGTCACCGTCCACGCCCCCGGGGCGGAGGGCGCCGACATCGATGCCCTCGGTGATTCCGGGGCCGGTGTTCATCGCTGCGGGCGCTGCGGGGGTGGGTTCGGCCGCCGGGGTGGCGCTTGCGGGCTGGGGCGAGGGTGGGGGCGGGGTTGGCGTGGGGGTGGGGGTGGGGGTCGGGGTGGAAGTCGGGGTTGGGGTCGGGGTCGTTGGCGTCTGGGTCGTTGAGGTCGGAATCTGAGCCTGGGTCGGAACCGGGGTCGGAGCTGAGGTCGGAGCTGAGGTAGGGGTAGGGATCGGGGTCGAAACCCCGGTCAGACTCGGGGCCGGAGTCGGAGTCGGAGTCGAAGTCGGGGCCGGGGCCGATGTCGGGGCCGGAATCGGAGTCGAAGTCGGGACCGGAACCGGGACCGGAACCGAGGGCAGGCTCGAAGTCGACGTCAGGACCGGAGTCGAAGCCGGAGTCGAGATCTGAACCGGAACCGGAGCCAAGACCGGGACCGGAACCGGAGCCAAAGTCGGGACCGGAGTCGAGGTCAGCGTCGAGGTCGAGGTCGAGGTCAGGACCGGAACCGGAACCGGAGTCGAAGTCGGGCTCGGCTCGGAAACCGAGGTCGGCGTAGGAACCGGCGCAGGCGTCGGCGTCGAAGCCGGCGCAGGCCCCGAAGCCGTCGTCGAAGCCGTCGTCGAGGGCGTCCCCGCACCCGGCGTCCCCGGCGCCCCCGGCGTCCCGATCGAAAGCCCCCCCTCGAACGCCGTCCGCACCTTCCCCGCCAGCCACGTCGCCTTCAGATCGAGCGCCGACGCCGTCCGCTCACTGGTGATCGACGTCAGGAACCCACCCCCGCTCACGCTGAACTGGCGGAACGCGATGGCGTTGTAGACCATCTCCGCGCCCAGCCCCGTCAGACCGTCACCCACCACACCCTGGACGACGAAGTCCAGGAACTTGGCCGGCCGGCTGCGGCCCAGCAGATCCGCCACCCCGGACGACAGCGCCCGTGTGACACCGCTCCCGTAGGACGCGGGCAGCCCCCCGTCGAGCGCCCGGCGCAGGGCGTCGCCGAGGTCGTCCCGCCCGAGGTGGGTCAGGAAGGCGGACGCCCACCCCTCCCCCAGTTCCCGCGCCGGACCGTCCCCCAGCTCGTCGCCGAACCGCCGCCCGAAGATCTCGCCCATGTCCCGTACGAAGGTGCCGCCGACCGGGTCGGGATCCGCGCCGCGGGCCAGCAGCCCCACCGTGTCCGTCACCCGGTCGCCGAGGTCACGGGCGAAGACCCTGTCCGGCAGCACACCGCCCGCGCCGCCCCCGCCGCCCCCCGAACCCTTCGGACCGCCGCCCGGCGTCAGGGCCTCGTCCACGAGGCCGGACACCGAGCCCCGGAGGTTCCGGTTCAGCACCTTGTTCAGGTTCTGCGCCAGCCAGGACGCGGCGAACTGCATCGGTACCGCCACCAGCCCCGCGACCGCGCCGAACCCGATCGCCTGGAAGAGGTAGGTGTTGCCCTGGGTGGTGTGCATCCCCTGCCGGGCCAGCATCCACTGGGCCAGCCGGTCCATCGCCACCGCGAGGCCGACCTGGATCACCTCCTGGACGAGGATCGACGCCACCACCCGGGCCACCAGGCTCTTGAGGATCGCCCGGTACAGCGCCTTCAGGAACGACTGCCGCAGCAGCGCGCCCGCGGGATTCCAGATCGCCATCAGGAAGGTCAGGGCGAACTCGACCAGGAACAGGCCCAGTTGGAGGATGATCATCAGGTTGGTGTAGGCGACCTGGTACGCCGACTCCTGGGCCGTGTCGCCGAGTTCGCGGGCCGTGTCCCGCAGCCCGGCCAGCACCGACAGCCCCTCCGGCGACGCCAGGGACTGCATCGCCCGGAGGTACGCCTCGCCGAACTCGCCGGTCGTCTGGTCCGACACCGACTGGGAAACGCGGGTGAGGAGTTCCTCGACCTGCCCGAGCTGTTCCTCCAGCTCGCGCTGGGGCAGCACCAGGTACTGCTCCATCAGCGCCGGGTCGGCTTCGGGCATCCGCTGGCCGGTGAGCACGAGGAACAGGTTGTTGAGGTCGTCCGAGGGCATGGCGTCAGTCCCGTTCAGGAGGAGTTCCGGCGGGCAGAACCGCCCTCGCTCGCTCCCGGTGGGGAAGGGTGTGCCCCGGACCGGGGCGGTGCGCCATCGACCGGGGCCACTGGCGTGGCGGTACCGGGACGGGGCTGGAAGCGGCGGCGCTCCGAACGCGCCGCGCACGCGCTTCACCCGGCGCGGGCCGGGGAGGCGGGGGCCGGCCGGGACACGCTGTCGGTCCCGGGCCGCGGGCTCAGCCCCGCGCGGTACAGAGCGCGCTGTTCACGCGCAGCAGATCGACGGCCCGGTCGGCGGCGAACAGGCTCAGCAGATGCGCGGGGGCCGTGGGGCAGCCCTGCGACCGGCGCGCCGCCGGTCGGGGAACTGCGTTCACGGGTGTCTCCGTCGCTGGGGCCGTCGGTGCCCTCGGGGGGCCGACGGATACGGACAGTCGATCCCGTCATCCATCCATGCGCCCGGAACACCTGTCAATGTCCTGCGTCACAGCCGCCCGCACCCTGCCCATTGGTGCCCTCTTCCACGACCGTCAGGGCTGCCACGGCCGTCACACTCGCAAGGCCCCCCCAGGACCCCCAGGACCCCCAGCACCCCCAAAGCCCTCACGGCCCTCAAGGCCCTCAAGGCCCTCAGGTCTGCTGTCGGCGCAGCCCCTCGAACACCAGCCGCGACACCGCCTCCGCCACCTCATGGGCGTCCGCGCCGCGCGAGTCCGGGCGGTACCACTCCACGATGGAGTTGACCATGCCGAAGACCAGCCGGGTGGCGAGACGGACCTCGATGTCCCCGCGTACGTCGCCGTCGGCGGCGGCGGCCTTGAGGAGTTCGGCCACCTGGTGGTCGAAGTCGCGGCGGCGCTCCAGGGCCCAGCGTTCGGTGTCGGTGTTGCCGCGGACGCGCAGCAGCAGGGTGACGTAGGGGAGTTCGGTGATGAGGACCTCGACCATGCGGCGGACGACGTGTTCGAGGCGGTCGGCGGCGCGGCCCTCGCGCGCGGGGGGCTCCTCCAGGATGGCGAAGAGGCCGTCCAGGGCGCGGCTCACGGCGCGGCGCAGGAGTTCCTCCTTGCCGGAGACATGGTGGTAGATGGAGGACTTGCTGATGCCCGCCGCGCGGGACAGGTGCTCCATGGACGTGCCGTCGTAGCCGCGTTCGATGAAGACCTGGACGGCGACCGAGAGGAGGGTATCGGGGGTGTAGGTGTCGCGCTTGGCGGCGGTCATGAGGTGCTGCCCTCCCGCTTGTCGGTGGCGTAGGCGTGGCGGTAGAGCGCGAGGGACGGCGCGTAGCGGCCGGACGGATCGCGCAGATGGAGGTCGTCCAGGAGGGCGTACGCCCAGTTGCGGCCCAGGCGGCGGCTCCATTCGAAGGGGCCAAGGGGGTAGCTCACCCCGAGCCGCATCGCGGTGTCGATGTCCTCCTCGGTGGCGACGCCCTTGGCGACGGCGTCATGGGCGAGGTCCACGATCCGGGCGACCGTGCGGGCGACGATCATGCCGGGGACGTCCCCGAGGACGCTGACCTTCTTGCCGAGCGCCTGGAAGAGGCCGGTCGCCTCGGCGAGGGTCCGGGTGGTGGTGTCCTGGGAGGCGGAGAGGGCGACGCGGGTCGCCCTGCGGTAGTCGAGCGCCAGGTCGAAGTAGACGACGTCCCGGAACTCGACGGAGGTCTGTCCGTCGGCCAGGGCGAGCTGGCCGCCGCCGGGCAGGACCAGCCGGGTGCCGTGGTCCTCGTCCTCCTCGCGGACCGGGATGCCCGCCTCGCGGATCAGCGCGAGCAGTTCGGAGGCCGGGCCGAGATCGCCCTCGGCGACGACATACGCGGGCGGCGCGGCCGGTTCCGCGGTGTGCGGTTCGGCGGGCTCGGCGTCCGGGCGGTGGTCGTACCAGCCCTGGCCGGTCTTGCGGCCGAGGCGGCCGGACTCGACCAGCCGGCGCTGGGCGAGGGAGGGGGTGAAGCGGGGGTCCTGGAAGAAGGCGGTCCAGACCGAGTGGGTGACGGATTCGTTGACGTCCTGGCCGATCAGGTCGGTCAGCTCGAAGGCGCCCATCCGGAAGCCGCCGCTCTCGCGCAGCACCGCGTCCAGGGTGGCCGGGTCGGCGCCCTGGGCCTCGTAGACGGCGAACGCCTCGGCGTAGAAGGGGCGGGCGATGCGGTTGACGATGAAGCCGGGGGTGTCGGCGCAGGCCACCGGGGTCTTGCCCCAGGCGCGGGCCGTCTCGTACGCGCGCGTGGCCGACCACACGTCGGTGGCGGACCCGGAGACCACCTCGACCAGCGGCAGCACCGGCGCCGGGTTGAAGAAGTGCAGGCCGACCAGGCGGCCGGGGGCGCGCAGGGCGCCGCCGAGGGCGGTGACGGAGAGGGAGGAGGTGTTGGTGGCGAGGAGGCAGTCCTCGGTGACGATGTCCTCCAGGGCCCGCAGCAGGTCCCGCTTGGTGTCCAGGTCCTCCAGGACGGCTTCCACGACCAGGGCGCAGTCCGCCAGCTCGGCGAGGCCCTCGGCGGGCCGCAGACGCGCGCGGGCGGCGTCGCGCTCCGGGCCGCCCAGCCGTCCCTTGGCGACGAGCCGGTCCAGCCGGGCCAGGATCGCGCCGGCCGCGTCCCGAGCCCGCCCCGGTACGGCGTCGTACAGCCGTACGGGATGGCCCGCGGCCAGGGCGACCTGGGCGATGCCCTGGCCCATGGTGCCGGCGCCCGCGACGGCCACGGGGCTGCTGAGGTCGAGTGCTGTCATGTGCGCGATCCTCCCGCACCGGGTTGTCCACAGATACGCCGGACCCCCTTGTACCGACCGATCGTTCGGTTACTCTAGCTCTGTCGTGCCTTTCCTGTCCCTTCCTGTCCTTTGCCCCCGCCCCTGTTTCTGCCCCTGTTTCTGCCCAGGACGAGGAGTTGGTCCCCCATGCCGCCCGCCGCCGCCCTCTCGGCGAACGAACTGATCACCCGCCATCGCCCCACCCTCGACCGGGCCCTGGAGGCGATCGGCACCCGCGCGTACTGGTCCCCCCACCCCGAGCACCCCAAGGCGTACGGGGAGAACGGCAGCCTGGACGCCGCCGCGGGCAGGTCCGCCTTCGACGCCCTGCTCGGCACCCGCCTCGACCTCGGCCAGCCCGGCACGGACGACTGGGTCGGCGGCGAGACCTCCCCGTACGGCATCGAGCTGGGCGTCAGCTACCCGCACGCGGACCTCGACGTCCTGCTGCCCGCGATGAAGGCCGGGCAGCGCGCCTGGCGGGACGCCGGGCCGGAGGTGCGCGCGCTGGTGTCGATCGAGATCCTGAAGCGGATCAGCGACCGCACCCATGAGTTCGCGCACGCGGTGATGCACACCTCGGGGCAGGCGTTCATGATGGCCTTCCAGGCAGGTGGCCCGCACGCCCAGGACCGCGGCCTGGAGGCCGTCGCCTACGCCTACGCCGAGCAGACCCGCACGCCGGGCACCGCCGAGTGGGTGAAGCCCCAGGGCAAGCGCGACCCGCTCGCCCTCACCAAGACCTTCACGGCCGCCCCGCGCGGCATCGCCCTGGTCATCGGCTGCAACACCTTCCCGACCTGGAACGGCTTCCCGGGCCTGTTCGCCTCCCTCGCCACCGGCAACGCCGTCCTGGTCAAGCCGCATCCGCGCGCGGTGCTGCCGCTCGCGCTGACGGTCGCCGTCGCCCGCGAGGTGCTCGCCGGGGCCGGGTTCGACCCGAACCTCGTCGCCCTCGCCGCCGAGCGCCCCGGCGAGGGCATCGCCAAGGACCTCGCCACCCGCCCCGAGGTCCGGATCATCGACTACACCGGCTCCACCGCCTTCGGCGACTGGCTGGAGACCCACGCCCGCCAGGCCCAGGTCTACACCGAGAAGGCCGGCGTCAACACGGTCCTCATCGACTCCACCGGCGACTACCAGGGCATGCTCGCCAACCTCGCCTTCTCCCTCTCCCTCTACAGCGGCCAGATGTGCACCACGCCGCAGAACCTCCTCATTCCGCGCGACGGCATCGCCACCGACCAGGGCCCCAGGACGTACGACGAGGTCGTCGCCGATCTCGCGGGCGCGGTGTCCGGGCTGCTCGGCGACGACGCGCGGGCCAACGCCCTGCTCGGCGCGCTCGTCAACCCGGACGTCCGGGCCCGGCTGGAGGGCGCGGCGGGCCTCGGCGAGGTCGCGCTCGCCTCCCGCGAGGTGGCGCACCCGGACTTCCCGGACGCGGTGGTCCGCACGCCGGTGATCGTCAAGCTGGACGCGGCCAAGCCGGACGACGAGGCCCCGTACCTGGAGGAGTGCTTCGGGCCGGTGTCCTTCGCCGTCGCCGTCGACTCCGCGGCCGACGCGGTGGAACTGCTGCGGCGGACCGTACGGGACAAGGGCGCGATGACGGTCGGGGCGTACACGACGGACGCGGAGGTGGAGCGGGCGGTCGAGGACGTCTGCCTGGAGGAGTCCGCGCAACTGTCCCTGAATCTGACCGGCGGGGTGTACGTCAACCAGACAGCGGCGTTCTCCGACTTCCACGGCTCCGGCGGCAACCCGGCGGCGAACGCGGCGCTGACCGACGGGGCGTTCGTGGCGAGCCGGTTCCGGGTGATCGAGGTACGGCGGGAAGGGTGACCTTGCAGGTGCAGCCGTGACCCGGACATCCGAAACGTCCGGGCCACGGCCTTGGCGCGAGGAGGCCGGTCACTCAGCGAGACGCACGCCTCGGCGCTCGCACCAGGCTCGGCACGCCACCACCATGGCCGCCAACCACGATGCGTCAGGGCTCTTGGCGGCGCGGAAGCGGTACATGCGCGCCGTAGCGGCCACGAAGGCATCGATCGCCTTCCGGTCGGCCCTGCCCCACGCCTTGCACTGGGCCGCCCACGACTCGGCTTCGGCCGGACTGTGCCCTGAGGCGATGAGCTGGAGCGCCAGAATCGCCGGATCGATGAAACCGGCACCCCTGGTCGGCCAGGACCAGTCCACCAGCCACAACCGTCGCTCCCCCACGAGAAGGTTGCTCGGGTTCACGTCCGTGTGCAGCAACGCGTCACCCTGGAACCAGGCGGCCTCGCCCGCGCTGGTGGCGAAACGGTCCCAGCGGGTCTCGGCCCAGTCCCGGGCCTGACGGGGCACGTCGATTCCACCGATGGAATCGACCAGTTCGACAACGCCCGGCAGATCCACCGAGCCCGGCAGCAGACTGGCGGATCGAGCTTCGACCCACTCGAACCCGAGCACGATCCAACGGGCGTCCTGCACCTCCCACCGAAGTCGGGGGGAGAACTGCCGGACGGAGGGGTTGATCAGCGCCTCTCTGGCGAACGAGTCCGCTCTCCCACCGGGACGGTTCCGCACCGCCTTGACGAAGAAGCGCCCCTTCACGGCGTCCACCCGTGCCGTCAGGTCCGTGCTGAACCCCCGCACCGTGCGCCGGATGTCGCGCACCACGCCCGTGTGGGGCCGGATCAGGGCCCTGATCTCTGACTCGGGCTCGGGCTCGGGCTCGGGCTCGGGCTCGGGCTCGGCACTCATGATCCTTCAGTTCCTCGGGCTGCACTCGGTTCCCGGGTATCCGGGGGTGCACTCGTCGTCGGTTTCGGGCCCGCAGGGAGGCTGTTGGTCATCGGGGCCGCACGGGCTGTCAGGCCCGCAGCTCATCGAGCGGGTCAGCCCCCGTCCCTGCCGGATTGCCGCTTGGGCGTCCGCCATTTCGGGCCCGCCGAGGATAGCGGCCAGCGGGGTGTGCCGGGCGTTGCCCACGCCGATCCAGGTGGAGAAGACACAGGGGGAGACCTGTCCGTCCGGTCCGATGGATGCACGCCCGTCGCCGCATCGCCCGCACAGACCACCGGTGTGCGGCTTCCGCCCCTCGGCTGCCCGGCCGAACGGCCGGGTGTGGTCCACGCGGACGTCCTTCACGCCAAGCGCGTGCAACTCCGCCGTGGCCTCCGCTCCGGTCTCAGAGGGGTCCAGGACGACTACGGATGCGCGGAGAGGGATGCGCTTCGCAACGGCCCGCTTGATGTTCGTGAGCGTACGGGCGTGGCTGGGGCGTTTCGTGACGCTGTTGTGCTGGGCCGGAGGCCCGTAGTAGGACGTGGCGAGGCTCACGCCTTCACGTTGGAGCAGCCGCCAGCAGTCGGCCTCGACGTGAACGAGATTGCTGTAGACCTCGACTTTGAGGCCGACGTCGAGTGCGTGCTCCACCAGTTCCGCGAAGTGCGGGTGCATGGTCGGCTCGCCTCCGATCATCTGCACGAGTCGGATGCCATACCCCGCAGCTTGGTCCAGGACGCTCAGCCAGTTCTCACGGCTCATGTCGCCGTGGCTGCCGGAGGGGCCTGAGGCGTTGTAGCAATGGGTGCATTCGAGCTGGCAGTTGCGGGTCAGGTCCAGCCAAAGGAACCGGGGCGCCACTGGGGCGTCTCCGTCGGCCGGCGCCTCAAGAAAAGGTGCGGTCACGCTCTCACTCCTCTGATCCGAGTTGTGGTGCATCGGGCGCCCGCCCTGGTGGCGCTCGAGTGTTCCTGGACCGTGCCCTTGCAGGGCGGGCAGACCCTTTGCCCGGAATCGAACCGGGGCCTCGAAGCCTCGAAGCTCCCTGCGAACGGCAACGAAAGCGGGGAGCCGGCGCTGTGCGAGGTGCTCGCGCTCTACCACTGAGCTACAAGGGGGGATGCCCATGTCCGGCACGGGCCGGACTCGCCGGTGTGGCCGTTCGGTGGACGCGCACCGGCCTTGGTTCATCGGCTCTCTGCCGACACTCGTGGGGGGAACTCAGGTGCGGAGCACCATGCAGAGCGCGAATCCGCAGGACCCGCTCAGCACGGCGATCAGCAGTGGCCCGGTAACCGCTGCGGCGAAATCCCGAAAGCGCCTCACGACCACCGCCCCCGCTCGCGTGCACGCTGGAGCTTGGCCAGGGCGACCAGTTCGCGGACCTCGCGTTCCGTGCCCCGCCTCAGCCGGGTGAAGTGCACGCGCCAGACGAGTCCCGTGGGGCGCTGTAGATCGACCCAGCGGCCGTCGAGATTTCGCACCGTGCCGGGCATCTCGTAGTCGAGATCGAAGACGACCGTGCCGATGACGATCTCGTGCGGGGTGCGGAAGAACGGGTGCGGCCGGGCCGCCCGCGCGGGCGCCGGACCGGGGTTGCGGCTTGTCACAGCGGGCGGCCACCCTCCCGGCGCTTCCGGTTGTCCTCACGGACCAGTTCCCGTAACCGGGCGAGGGTCTGGCTGTCGCCGTCGCCGTTGGCGGTCTGGTCTGTCGCGCGTCGGTGCGGGTGCTGCCGGATCGTCTCGTCCGCCGCCCGTTCGCTGACGGCGCTGCCCAGTCTCCGGGCGGAGTCGCGAGCGGTCGCCGCCGCACCGCAGACGGCGCACCCCTCGACGGGGGCAGGCTGGAGTAGGGGCATGTGCAGTGCCAGGGGCTTGGGCGGGTCAGTCATCGATCAGCCTCCGTAGGCTGGCCTCAATACTTCTGAGTAGTGGAGGGGTCGGGGCTGCGTAGCCGCAGCTTGCTTCTGCACTCTCCTTGTCGTTTGGGTGCCTTGCGGGCCCGTTCGGCCACCGCCGTCGTCAGGTGGCCGGACGGGGGTCTATCGGGGGTTGTCGGGCCGGTGCTGCGCCAGCTCGGCCGCTGCCCTCTCGGCGGCCTGCTGCGCGAGTGCCCGCAACTGGGGGTCGAGGTCGGAGTCCTTGGCGGCGTTGACCGCCGCTCCGAGATCCCCGATCAGGCCGAACAGGTCGTCGTCGTTGCTCATCTCGTGCACTTTCTGTGGGGTCATGCCCAGCCGCGAAGGGGCGGTCGGGTGTTCGGGTGCCCGGCACGGGCGTGGTAGGTCATGGAGGCCAGTGCGACGCGTACGCCCAGGGCGTTGCCGTCCCGTCCGGCAGCGCGGAGCACTTGGTGCAGCAGCCGGCCCTCCCGGCGCGTCTCGACGCTCACGGGGCCGGACCGAGGGGTGCCGAGATCAAGCAGCACCGGATGCACTCAACCGCAAGGCGCCGTTCGCCGCCCGATCGGAATCGGGTCTGCCGGACTTCATGAGTGCCGCACTGGCACGGACGTCGGGGACCGGTGTGGCGGTGGCGGTGGCCGGAAGCGCGCTCGCACAGTAGTCCGCGCGTCGTGCGGGGACGCTCACCGCTCGCCCTCGGTGAGCTGCTCGTACAGCGCGACCTGTTCGGCTGCTTCCTGGCACAGCTTCGTCCAGGTCGACGCGTACACCGTGTGAGCGAGTCTCCATGCCGGGTCGCTGGACTTGCGCGCCCCGTACTTCTCGTGCAGCACGGATACGTGCGCGCCGTACGGCGGGGTTGCATACCAGTGCGCGGGTTCGCCCTGGAGGGAGGGCTGTGACTGGAAGTACGTCCAACCCTTGGGGAGAGTGGCGCCCATGTGCGTTTCCTTGTCCGGGGGAGGGTGGTTGTGGGTCCCGACCCCCGCGGCGGGGGGGTGCGCGCACGAGTCGGACCCCTTCCCGCTGCTGGTGGCTCAAGCCACGGGCAGTGGGGGACTCGCGCGGGGGGAGGAGGTACGCCGTGCTGGTCGCCCGGCAGTAGGGGTGTAGCCGGATCACCTGTCGTGTCCGGTGACTCCCCGCACGCCTTACATGTCGCTCTCATGACTCTAGGCAACTGGCTCGTGACGCAGAGCGGTACCGTTGAGCCAGTACCAGGGCTTAAGAAATTAAGATCCACGCCAGCGCCGGGGGGCGAGAGTCAATGAAGACTCCCAATCTGAATTTGGACAGGCTGCATCGGGAGGCCAGGTGGACGCAACGGCAGTTCGCGCTGTCGGTGAATCGGATCGGCGCAGAAAGAGGTATGCACCTCAAGTACAAAGAGCCGTCCGTAAATCAATGGCTCAAGGGACACTTACCTCGTGAGCCAGTTCGCCCCATTGTCCTTGAGGCGTTGGCCCGCCGACTGAATCGGGCGGTTTCGCATACCGAAGCCGGCTTCCCTGCACCCGCCGTACCCGCAACCTCAGAAATGGGGATAGTTCAGGAACTCGTCGAACTTGGGAGGCTTGATATGGACGCGGCTCGTCGCAGCGTGCTCGGCGCCGGTATTTTCTCGACCGCAATGATGATTCCCAACTGGCATGATGCCGTGGAGAGAATCACGGCCGCTGAATCGGGCAAGGTGCGACGCATTGGGGATGGCGAGATCGCGATGGTTGTTGCCATGACGCAACAGTTCTCCGATCTTGATTACCAATTTGGCGGCCGGGATGCCCGCCCGACAGCGGCAGCGTTCATCGTGAACACGGTTGCACCGTATCTGACCGCGGAAGGGTCGGACTCTGTGCGCGCCAAAATGCTCTCCGCTGCCTCCGACCTCTGCTATCTGACAGGGTATATGGCCGTTGATGAGGGGCAGCAAAATCTAGGGCAGCGCTACTATCTGAAGGCGATGGAACTGGCGAGGGCGGCGGGCGACAGGAATGCATACTCCCTTGCACTCCATGGCATGAGTTCCCAGGCCCTTCAGTTGGGGCACAACCGAACTGCGCTTGGGCTGACTTCTGCGGCAATGAATGAAGGAAAGTCGATCGAGTCCAACCTGCGGGCATTTCTGGCGGGACAGCGTGCATATGCCAGCGCGTTGACAGGCGACCAAAGGTCAGCGTTGACCTTCCTTCGGGAAGCGGAAACGGAGATCGGCAGGACCAGTGCTTCCAGCAGGGTGGTAATGGGACACTACCGGGACGCCGTTCTGGAGTACGACATCGCACAAGTGAAATACGGGATGGGGGATACGGCCGGTTCTGTGCAGTCGCTGAAGCGATATGCCTCTTTGCAGAACAAGCGTCATCGTCGCCGGGCAGTCCTGGATGGGGCAACACTCGCAGAACGGCAGATGCGCATGGGCCATCTGGAAGCTGCGTGTGCGACGTGGAGTCAGGTAATGGACGACTACCCGTTCGTACAGTCCGGCCGTGCTGATCAGAGAATCAAGTCAATGAGAAGATCGCTCAAACCGTTCCTCAAGAATCCTGCCGCACGGGCCCTTCATGAGCGAGCACGCGAGATGTTGCGGCAAGACGTACCGCGCAAGGCTGTCTGATGGAGTGCCGCACACACAGAAGTCCCGAGGAAGCCGATACCCGTCAAAGTCCGCTGGGTCCCGTCCGGGAACAAGGGCTCCCGGTCCTGCCGGAGGACTAGGCTCGCTGCGTGGCCGAGTCCTTCGTCAACGGTGATGTCCTGCACCTCGCCTGCGGGATCTGCCCCTCGCGCCGTCTCCCTGTGGGGGAGTTCGACGTCTTCGAGCGTCCGACCGGGGAATGCCCGTTCCGTCCCGCTGACGGCCACCGGTACACGGCTGACGGGACGCCGGTGTGCGTCCACCCGGAAAAGGTCGGACTACCGGCGGGACGGTACAAGAGCGAGGGTGCGCCGCTGAGGGTGAGAGTGTGTTTGCCCGCCGACGAATCCGCCGTCGTGCCGTATCTGCACGACTTGCTGTACGGCGCGGCGCCCGTGCTGCTCGATGACCTCATCGGGCAGGCGCAGATCGAGATCCGGCGCACGTTCCCGGACCTCGACCCGCTGGCGACGCTGCGCCGCGCGCTGAGCTAGCGACTACGCGGCGGCGAAGTCGATGGCGTGCTGCTTGCCGGACCTGTGGAACCGTCCGGCCACCGCCGTCGTCAGGTGGCCGGACGGGGGTCTACTGGGGGTTGTCAGGCTTGTGCCGCGCCAGCTCGGCCGCCGCCTTCTCGGCGGCCTGCTGCGCGAGTGCCCGCAACTGGGGGTCGAGGTCGGAGTCCTTGGCGGCGTTGACCGCCGCTCCGAGATCCCCGATCAGGCCGAACAGGTCGTCGTCGTTGCTCATCTCGCGCACTTTCTGTGGGGTCATGCCCAGCCGCGAAGGGGCGGTCGGGTGTTCGGGTGCCCGGCACGGGCGTGGTAGGTCATGGAGGCCCGTGCGACGCGTACGCCCAGGGCGTTGCCGTCCCGTCCGGCAGGGGCAGCCGGCGCTCTCGGCACGTCTCGACGCCGCTCAGGGCCGCGGGCCCCGACCCGACAGACAGCGCGGGCAACGGCACGGCGGCCACCGGTCCGACACCAGCGTCAGCGGCCCCGGACCGCGCTGGTACGTGCGCCGCCGCGTGGGCCCGGTCCGCGTGCCGTCCGGGCCCACCCGGTAGATCTCGACCGTCATGCGCGAGTTGCCCGGCGTGGGCGGAGTACCGGCGTTCACCGCGCCCCCTCCCCGGTCCGGTCGTGGCAGGGGCACGTGCAGCGCGGGACCAGGGTCACCTTGCCGCCGCTGTGGGGCATCGGGATGTCCTCCAGGAGACGGCACCGGTCGTGCCCGTCCGCGTACTCCGGACGCTGCGCAACCGCGCACTCGGACGACATCCGGTCCTCATCCGGGGCACCCCCGGTCGGCCCGGTCACGCCCCCACCCCTTCGGCGCCGACCACATGCCGGTCGAGATCCACGCCGAAATCGGCAGCCAGCACCAGGGCGACCCTGCGCCGCTTCTGACGTCCCCGCTCCCGGTCCGCAGCGATCACATACGGGCGGACCACCAACGGCGACCTGGGCGCACGGTCCCGTGCAACGCCCGGACGAGGCGCGTCCGAACGCTGCACGGGAGCCTCAGGGACCAGACGGGTACCCGCCCGACGCTTCCCCTTCCCCGGTAGTAAGACACCCAGCACCCAGCCCACGAACGGGCGGATAAGCTTCACCATGTTGACCTGCTCTCTCAGGTTGGCCACGCCCCCGGACCGTTCGAGCGGTCGCGGGGGTCTCCTGTGCTCACCTCAGAGTGCCGACATGGAAGGGCCGCGGTGTTCCCGATCCGGGAACACCGCGGCCCTTGACAGGACTACATGCCGACCCACGCCGCAAGCGATGCAAGCCCCTGTGGCGCCTTTCGTTGCCGACGCACCAAGACAGCGATGGTCTCCCGCATCAACGGGTGGTACCTAGCCTGTTGGGGGGCGACTTCCCTTGCATCGTGCAGGGATTTTTCCGCCAAGTCAGGCTTTCCCATTTGCGAGTAAGCCCTGGCCATTTCGATATGATATCGCCCCACACGCATTCTGGGGTGGTCGACAGGGAAGCGGAGCCTGCGGGCTGATTTCATTGCGTCTCCGAGATTTCCCAACTCAACCGCTGTGGCGACATCGAAGTGAGCCACATTCGTCACACCGAATGACGTCCAATAGACGCGAGGTACGTCCCGGCCAATCTGTTTTGCCGCTTTGCGCGCAAGCTCAAGTTGACCTTTCACCGAATCCTCGTTCTTCGCTTGCGCTTCCGCGATAGCGCCAGCCAGGCGCAGAGTCCCCGAAACCGCCAGCGCTTCAATCGATTCAGGGTGGTCATGCTGATCAATCAACTGGTGCCCCCGCTCCAACACCCTCAACGCCAACTGATTGTTCCCACGTCGCAGCAGCATGCTGCTGCGCTTGCCCAAGCGGAGTGCCAGCAACAAGGGATCCTGCGCTTGCTCCGCCATCCATCCCATTCGCTCCAGGGCGATCATGGCAAGTTGGTGATAACCCAGCCGATAGGCAAACTCGTAAGCCACCCAATAGGCCCAACTAAGCGACGTCGCTGCTTCGCTACGGTCGCTCCCACTAGGGAGTAGGCTCACGGCCGTTGTCAGCTCACCTATGAGGCCGGGCAGCTTGGATCCCACACCCCGATATTCCGTCGCGCAGGCAGCGATGCATAGCTCCCTGACATCATTTGCGATCTGGGCAATCGGTCGAGGGGTGATCTCCAGATCAGGCCCGAGGTCGTACAGATCGAGCGCGTCAGACAGTGGCATGATCATGCGATCTAGCTTGTCCTGTCGCATTTCCGAAATGTATGGCTGCCCATTCAGCACTGCTACGTCAACCTCAAGCACTCGCGCCACCGCCGCAACAGTTGTCGGTGTCGCAGGGGTTAGCCCAGCCTCTATTTTGGCGATTGTTCCCCGAGAAACGAAAGCGCGCTGCGCTAGTCCCGTCTGCGTCAGTTGGCGCAGCTTCCGGTAGTCGGCAATCCGTGCGCCGATGTGATCGTCCACGTGCCGGGGCATACTGACTCCGTTCTGACCTGGTCACTCAGAACGGTACCCCCGACGTATGGAGGGGGAACGGCGATCGGCCCTTGCTGGAGCGGGGGCCAATCTGCCGCGCACGTAGGCCCCTTGCCCCCGCGCGGGAAGCTCCCGGCCCCTTCAGGCGGGGCGATTCCCAAGGCTCCAGTGGTACAAGGTCATCGCCACGCTCGTCGCCAGGTTGTAGCTGCTGACCTGGGGGGTCATCGGGAGAGCCAGGTGATGGGCCGGGCGGGAGCGGAGTTCGGGGGACAGGCCCGTGCGTTCCGAGCCGAAGGCGAGGACGGCGTCGTCGGGGAGCTTCACATCCCGGAGGTCCTCGCCCTCGGGGTCCAGGGCGAACAGCGGGCCCGGTGGCAGGTCGGCCACCTCCAGGTGCTCCACCGCCGTCGCGTAGTGCAGGCCCGCCGCCGCCCGCACCACCGTCGGGTGCCAGGGGTCCAGCGTGCCCGTGGTGATCACGCCCGTCGCGCCGAAGCCCGCCGCCAGCCGGATCACCGCGCCCGCGTTGCCGAGGTTGCGCGGGTTGTCGAGGACCACCACCGGGGCCGGGCGGGGCAGCCGGGCCAGCCGCTCCCGCTGGGCCGCCCGCGGCGGGCGTACCGCGAGGGCGGCCACGCCGGTCGGATGCGGGCGCGGCACCAGCGCGCGGTACGCCGGTTCCGGGACCTCGGTGAGCAGCGCGGCCAGACGGCCGGTGAGGTCCGGTGCCAGGTCGGCCGCCAGCGCCAGGGTCGCCGTACGGTCCGTGGTGACCGCCACCGGGACGGCGGCACCGAAGCGCAGGGCGTGCTTGAGGGCGTGGAAGCCGTCCAGCAGGACCGAGGAGTCGGCCGCCCGGTGCCAGACGCTCAGCGGGTCGTTCATGCCGGGAAGCCTACGGGGGTGGTGGGGGTGTCCTCCTTCTCGTCCCTGGCCTTGTCCCTGGCCTTGTCCTTGTCCTCGGGCTCGTGCGTTTTTCTTGCCCGGCGGGGTGTCAGGCGGGAGGTCAGGCGGCCCAGGCGTCGTAGGAACGGGGTCGGGAGGAAGACCAGGTCCGCCGCGATCATCGCCAGGGAGAAGAACGGCAGGCCCAGCACCACCGCGATCACCGCGTGCTCGGTGATCATCGCGGCCAGCAGGACGTTCTTCGCCCGCCGGTTGAGCAGGGCGAACGGGAAGGCGATCTGGACGAAGACCGTCCCGTAGGTGATCAGCATCACCAGGGTGCCGCTGGCGGTCAGCAGGTCGCCCAGGGCCGCCCAGGGCGAGAAGTAGTCCAGGTTGAGCGGGTAGTAGACGGCGGTGCCGTCCTGCCAGCGCGAACCCTGGATCTTGTACCAGCCCGCGGTGGCGTAGATCAGACACGCCTCCGCCATGATCACCAGCAGTGCGGCGTTGTGCAGGATGTTGGCCAGGATGTCGAGGAGCGTGCGCGGCGGGGCGCCCTCCGGGAGGCGCCCGGCGGCCCACCACAGGGCGGTACCGGCCAGCACCCCCCACAGCAGCACCGGCACCGTCCACTCGCTGTCCAGCCGGCCCGAGACGGTCACGGACAGGAGGGCCAGGGCGAGGAGGGTCCAGAGGGCGGGGCCGGTGCGGTCGGTGGGGCGCTCCCCGCGGGCGCGGGCCGCCGCCGTCCGGCGGGCCCTGCGGGCGTCCAGCGACCAGACCCGGCCACAGCGCACGAAGACCAGGTACAGGCACATCAGATGCAGCACGTTGTCACCGCCGTCGCCGACGAAGACACTGCGGTTCTGGAGCGACAGCACCCCGACCATGAACAGCGCCGACATGGTGCGGGTCCGCCAGCCCAGCAGCAGGAGCAGGGCGGAGAGCGCGGCGAGGGCGTAGACCGTCTCGAACCAGAGCGGGCTGCCGGACCAGAGCAGGGCGGTGAACGCGCCGTTCATGCCGACGAGTTCCTCGGCCAGCTCCTGACTCCAGGGGCCGTCAGGGCCGTACAGCTCCGCGCGGTGCGGGTACTCGCGCAGCAGGAACAGCAGCCAGGTCGCCGCGAACCCGATCCGGATCACCGCGCTCTGGTACGGGCCGAGCGGGCGTTCGGTGACCCGGCAGATGGCGCGGGAGACGGCGAGCGAGAAACGGTTCATCCCATGTCCCCCGTGCGCTCTCCGGCGGGGACCTGCCACCAGGGCAGCACCCGGTGCACCGGGTCCAGGGAGATCTCCTCCTCGCTCCAGGGCGGCGGCGCCACATTGGTCGTGCTGGAGCGCACCTGGACCCGCTCCACGGACCCGCCCTCCCCCGCCGCGCCCTCGCGCACCAGCCGCAGCACCACCAGCCGCCGGACATAGGTCTCGGCGAGGGTGCCGCGCGGGCCGGTGACGCGGTTGTCGCCGTCGTGGGTGGCGGCGTAGTAGTCCCAGGCGCGGCGGAGCGCGTTCTGCTGGGTGTGGCTGGGCAGCGGGTTGCCGTCTATGGCGCGGCCGTCGGCGGCGGACAGGTCGTACCAGGAGGTGGTGCGGACGGCGCCGTCCGGGGTGCGGATCTGGGCGCGGACCTGGACGGCGACGTTCTGCTGGAGGGGGTTGGGGGCGAACAGCTTCCAGTTCTGCTCGAACTCCGGGTAGACCCAGTCGTCGATGGTGGCGGCATGCTGCTTGCTCACCGTGTTCGGCGGGGCGACGTGCAGGAACACCATCCCGAGGTGGACACAGACGGCGACGGCCACGGCGGCGAGCGCGAGGGCGACACCGATCCGGTAGGGGAGGGGGAGGCCGGCTATGCCGGATATGCCGGGGCCATCGGGGGTGGCGGTACCGATGGCGGTACCCGTGGCGGGGTCAGGGGCGGGGTCGCTCCGGGGCGGCTGGGGCGGGGGTGCGTCCAGTGGCGCGTCCGGGGATGCCTCCGGACGCTGGGGGGCCGACGGGGACGGGTCCGGGGATGGCCCCGGCGTCCGGGAGGCCGACGGGGACGGGTCCGGAGGCGCACCCGGCTTCTCGGGTGCCGCCGGGGGCGCACCCGGCCCCTGGGGTGCCGCCTCGTCCGCGTCCATTCCGCCCCGCCCCGATTCCGTGTCCGTCCGTCCCGCACCGCGCGCCGACCGTGCTCGAACGCGAACGGTACTCAGCCGGGCGCCGCCCCGCACACCCCCGCAGGCCAGGCCGGGATCGGCCCGGCGCCCACGAGGAGGCCCTCGGCGGGCCGCTCGCGGCCCATCCGCTGGGGAGGCGGATACAGGGGGTTCCGGTGCCTGGGGCGGGGCGGGTCCTAGAGGACGAAGCCCGGGGTGCCGCCGTCCGTCACGACGGGGCGGCCCTCGGCCTCCCAGATCTGCATCCCGCCGTGCACATTGACGGCGTCGACACCCTGCTGGGCGAGGTACTGGGTGACCTGGGCGGAGCGGGCGCCGGAGCGGCAGATCACATGCACCCGCGCGTCCTGCGGGGCGGCCTCCGTCAGCTCGCCGTACCGGGCGACGAACTCACTGATCGGGATGTGCAGCGCCCCGGCGGCGTGCCCGGCCCGCCACTCGTCGTCCTCCCGTACGTCCACCAGGAAGTCGCCGTCCTTGAGGTCCCCGACCTGCACGGTGGGCACACCAGCTCCGAAGTTCATGGAACCGACGCTACCGGACCGGGGTGGGACGGTGCGGTCCCGACCGCCAGGGCCCCTACGGAGCCGCCGTCTCGATCGCGAGGACCCTACGGAGCCGCCGCCGTCTCGGTCGCGAGGTCGGCCTCGCGGCGGGCCACCTCGGCGATGAGCTGGTCGGCGATCTCGTCCAGCAGCCGGTCCGGGTCGTCCGGGGCGAGCCGGAGCATCGAGCCGATGGCGCTCTCCTCCAGCTCCTTGGCGACCGCGCTGAGCAGCTCCTTGCGCCGGGCGAGCCATTCCAGGCGGGCGTACAGCTCCTCGCTGCCGATGGGGGCGAGGTCCTGGGGGCGGGGTCCGGCGGCCCACTCCTCGGCCAGTTCGGCCAGCTCGGTCTCGTCGCCGCGCGCGTAGGCGGCGTTGACCCGGGTGAGGAACTCCTCGCGGCGGGCGCGCTCGCCCTCGTCCTGGGCGAGATCGGGATGGGCGCTGCGCACCAGCTCGCGGTAGCGGCGGCGGGCCCCGTCGCTGGGGCGGACCCGCTGCGGGGGCCGTACCGGCTGGTCCGTGAGCATCGCGACGGCCTCGGGGAAGAGCCCCTCACCGTCCATCCAGCCGTGGAACAGCTCCTCCACGTCCGGCATGGGCATGACCCGCGCCCGCAGCTCCCGGGCCGTGGCCAGGTCCTCGGCGGTACCGCTGCGGGCGGCACGGGCCTCGGCGATCTGCGCGTCCAGCTCTTCGAGGCGGGCGTACATCGGGCCGAGCCTCTGGTGGTGCAGCCGGGAGAAGTTGTCCACCTCGACCCGGAAGGTCTCCACCGCGATCTCGTACTCGATCAGCGCCTGCTCGGCCGCCCGCACGGCCTTCTCCAGGCGCGCCTCGGGCCGCGCGTCCTCAGCTTCCGGGGTCGTCATCCGCTCAGCGTAGGCCACGGGCCCCGGCCGGGGGACGACTGCCCTCACACCCCCCGCTCCGCCGCCACCCGCCCCGACTTCACCGCCGTCACCAGGTCCGCGTGGTCCGCCTCCGTGCGGTCGGCGTAGGCGACGGCGAAGGCGGCCATCGCCTCGTCCAGCTCCTCGTTCTTGCCGCAGTAGCCGGAGAGCAGCCGGGGGTCGGCGCTGTGGCTGTGGGCGCGGGCGAGGAGCGCGCCGGTCATCCGGGCGTAGTCGTCGAGCTGGTCGGCGGAGAGGGCGTGCGGGTCGACGCTGCCCTTGCGGTTGCGGAACTGGCGGACCTGGAAGGGCCGTCCGTCCACCGTGGTCCAGCCGAGCAGGATGTCACTGACGACCTGCATCCGCTTCTGCCCGCTCACCACCCGGCGCCCCTCGTGCGCCACCTCGGGCACCTCGAACCCGGCGGTCAGCAGATGCGGCACCAGCGCCGACGGCCGCGCCTCCTTCACCTGGAGTATCAGCGCCTCCCCGCGATGGTCCAGCAGCAGCACGACATACGAGCGGGTCCCGACACTGCCCGTACCGACCACCCGGAACGCCACATCGTGCACCGCGTGCCGGGCGAGCAGGGGGTGCCGGTCCTCGGGCAGGGAGGCGAGATACCCGGCCAGCGACGCCACCACCGCCGCCGCCTCCGCGTCCGGCACCCGGCTCAGCACCGGCGGCGCCGCCACGAACCGCCGCCCGCCGTCCCCGGTCGGCTCGGTGGACCTCGCCGCGAACCGTCCGCTGGTGTTCGCCCGCGCCTTCTGCGAGACCCGCTCCAGGGTGCCCAGCAGATCGTGGGCGTCGGTGTGCGAGACGAGTTCCTCGTCGGCGATGGCGTTCCACGCGTCCAGCACCGGGAGCCGGGCCAGCAGCCGCATGGTCCGCCGGTACGCGCCGACCGCGTCCCGCGCCGCCGCCCGGCAGATGTCCTCGCCCGCGCCCGCCTCCCGCG
Source organism: Streptomyces sp. NPDC093252 (assembly GCF_040683675.1). Lineage (NCBI taxonomy): Bacteria > Bacillati > Actinomycetota > Actinomycetes > Kitasatosporales > Streptomycetaceae > Streptomyces > Streptomyces sp. NPDC093252. The sequence continues at coordinate 183,868 of NZ_JBFBEM010000012.1, forward strand.
CGGCCAGCACCAGGGAGGCCGCGAGCCGCTTGAGGTCCCACTCCCAGGGGCCGTGGGCGGTCTCGTCGAAGTCGTTGAGGTCGATGACCAGCCGACCGCGGGCGTCCCCGTACAGACCGAAGTTCGCGGCGTGGGCGTCGCCGCAGATCTGGGCGCCGATCCGGGTCGTCGGGGTCCGGGCGAGGTCGTACGCCATCAGCCCGGCGGAGCCGCGCAGGAACGCGAACGGGGTGGCCGCCATCCGGCCCACCCGGATCGGGGCCAGCTCCGGGATCCGGCCCAGGCTGGACTCCTCGACCGCCGCCACCGCGCCGGGCCGCCCGGCGTCGATGTCCAGCAGGGCGTGCGACCGCCGCGGCACCCGCTCGCGCAGCGCCCGGCCAGCCTCCTTCGGCGACGCCTGTCCCCGCGCGGGCGGCCCGGCAAAACCGGCCACCCGCGGAATCCGCGCCTCGGCCTCACCCATGGCCATCGCCTCCCCCGTCGCCCGCGCACACCCGCGGGTATTCGTTGCGTCGACACGTCCGTCGACTCGTGCGCCAACTCGTCCGTCGACTCGTCGGGGAACCGTACAACCGCCGGCCGTTTCCCGTCAGACCCGGGGCGGGGCGGGCGGGGCGGGACGGGAGGGGCGGGACGGACCGGGGGTCCGGGTCCGCTGGCATGAACCTGCACGGGCCTTGGTCATACGGGTGTTCGACGGGGCCGCAGGGACGGGCGGGGGGCGGCCCGGGGGCGGGCGCGGAACAGTCAGTTCCAGCCATCCGCCGCCGGTGAAGTTCCAGGTCAACCGCCGGTCCCGGTGGCCCCCCTTTCCCCGGCAGCAAAGCGGGGGATTGCGTTCCGGTGTCAGCACACTGCCAGCGCAGGTTTCTGCATATCACCCCTCATGGTGGTGCGCGGCCGGGCCCGGCGAGAATACGGGGGTGAACGCGGGCCGGGACGGGGAACCCCCAGCGGGAATGTCTCCGGCCTTGTGTTCCATGGAATTCCACGCGAAATTGCAGGGAATGCAGGTACCGGAAATCAAGGGGGAAGTTACTTTATGAGCAGGATGCTGCTGCACGCCGCCGCCGTCACCCTCGGCATCACCGCCGCGCTCGGGAGCGCGGGTGTCGCGAACGCCGTCGCCGACGACCGGGGGACGATCAGCGGGATCATGGCTTTCGATCCGATCTGGGACACCTTGCCCGGCGGTACGCCGCCCGTGACGGACGACCCGATCTGGGACTGATCCACCCCGACGCGAGCCGAACCGACAGGTTCCACTGAAAACCACCTATGGCTGATACCCGGCCATGAAATGTCTCAAAAGGGCCTGCTCCTTGAGTGGGCCCTTTCGCATGTGTCCCGCACTTGTCCCGTACTTGTCCGCCCCCGACCGTCTGAGCACATTTCCGTTGCACACTAATTACAGCGTCCACATAATGGCGCGCGGCAACGTGTGTGGTCAGAGGGGGATGATCATCGATGCTGGATCCGCTGGGCCTGCCGTCCCATGTAGCGGAGATCTACCGCTCCATGCTGCGCCAGCCGGGGTGCACGGTGAACGAACTCGCCGCCTCCCTGGGCTGGCCGCCCGAACTCGTCCGTTCCGGTCTCGACGAATGCGTCCGGCTGTCCCTGGTGAAACCCTCCTGGGGCGGGCCGGAGAATCTGCGCGCGGTCAGCCCCGAGGTCGCCCTCCAGGCCCTGCTGTCCCACCAGGAGAACGACCTGATGGAACGGCACAAACAGCTCAACGAGGCCCGGGTGGAGATCGCCCGGTTCATCGACGACCACAACGCCGCCCAGCAGGATCTGCGCAGCGCCGTCATCGAACGGCTCAACGGGCTGGAGGAGACCCGCTCCCGGATCGAGGGCCTCACCCAGAACTGCTCCCGGGAACTGCTCACCTTCGCCGCCGCCGGCTCCCACACCGAGGAGAGCCGCCGGGCCAGCCAGCCCCTGTGCGAGGCGCTCGCCCGGCGCGGGGTGGTCATGCGCAGCGTCTATCTCGACAGCGTCCACAACGACCCGGCGACCGTGGAGCACCTGTGCTGGCTGCACGCCCACGGCGACCAGGTCCGCACCGCCGCCTCCCTGCCCTCCCGGATGCTGGTCTTCGACCGCGCCCACGCCGTGCTGCCCATCGACCCGGACGACTCCGCCGCCGGCGCCCTCGTGCTGCACGGCCGGGGCATCATCGTCGCCCTGTGCGAACTCTTCGAGCGGGTCTGGGAGGAGGCCCTGCCCTTCGTCAGCGGACGGCCCCAGCACCGCGAGCGCGGCTTCGGTGAACTCTCCCCCCAGGAACAGGCCGTGCTGCGGCTGCTCGGCGAGGGGCTCACCGACGAGGTCGTGGCCCGCAAGCTGGGCGTCTCGGTGCGCACCGGGCGCCGGATCACCGCCGAGCTGATGAGCCGGCTCGGCGCCCGCAGCCGCTTCCAGGCCGGACTGCGCGCCGCCCAGCTCGGCTGGCTGGACGGCCCCGACGACCTCCCCGACTACCCCGACCTCCCGGCCAAGGGCCGCGCCCGCCGCCGGATCACCGCCGCGGCGGCCGGCGGCCTCTGACACCCGCCGCCTCTGACACCCGCCACCTCCGAGACCCGCCGCCTCCGGGACCCGCCGCTTCCGAGACCGCCGCCTCTGAGACCCGCCGCCTCCGAGACCCGAGCGCCGACCCGCCCGCATATAGGCCCCGTATAGCGGCCGATTCCACCCTCTCTCCATCGCTGGATGGCGGAGTCACCCCGACTCCGGAACCGATCCCTCTTTGGAGCCGAGATGAGCGACGTGCGCCTGACGGACGGCCTGGACGCCGACCGCAAGCAGGAGATCAAGGAGATCGTCTGCGACATTCTGGAGATCGACGAGGACGACGTCACCGAGACCAGCCTCTTCAAGGAGGAGCACGACGCGGACTCGCTGCGCGCCATCGAGATCCTCGCCGCCCTGGAGCGCACCCAGAAGGTCACCATCGACCAGGCCGAACTGAGCCGGATGGTCAATCTGGAGGGCGTCTACGCCGTCGTCGCCGAGGCCGCCCGGCACTGAGCACCCCCTGTCCAGGTCCCTACCGCTACCGCGACCGCGACAGCGACAGCCAGAGCAGGGGTGAGCTGCATGAGCGCTTCGACGCACACCGCCGGACGCCGGGTGGTGATCACCGGACTCGGGGTGGTCACCAGCATCGGCGTCGGGGTGCGGGACTTCGCCGCCGGACTGCGCGCCGGCCGCAGCGGGGTCACACCGATCACCGTGTTCGACACGGAGGGCTTCGCCCACGCCAACGGCTGCGAGGTCACCGACTTCCGGCCCGAGGACTGGATCACCGGGCAGCGGCCGGAGGAACTGGGCCGGGCCGGCCAGTTCTCGGTGGCCGCCGCCCGGATGGCCCTCGCGGACGCCGGGCTCGCCGAGGACGACGTACGGGCCCGCCGGTCCCTGGTGTCCGTGGGCACCACGGACGGCGAGTCCCACGACCTGGACCAGCTCGCCGCCGCCGCCATGGCCGGCGGACCGCAGAGCTACGACCCCGCGGTGGCCCGGCGGATCCCGGCCGGGCGGCTGTCCGCGGGCATCGTGCGCGAACTGGCGCTGACCGATGTCGAGGCGGTCACCATCCCGACCGCCTGCGCGGCCGGCAACTACGCCGTCGGCTACGGCTACGACGCCCTGCGCAGCGGCGACGTCGACATCGCGCTGTGCGGGGGCGCGGACGCGGCCTGCCGCAAGACGTTCACCGGGTTCTACCGGCTCGGCACGGTCGCCCCCGAGGTGTGCCGCCCCTTCGACAAGGACCGCGAGGGCATCCTCACCGGCGAGGGCGCCGGGATCCTGCTGATGGAGAGCCTGGACTCGGCGCTGGCCCGCGGCGCCCGGATCTACGCCGAGGTACTCGGCTACGGGCTGGCCTGCGACGCCCTGCACCCGGTCGCGCCGGACCGGGACAGCATCGCCCGCACCATCGAGATCGCCCACCGCAACGCGGGCGTGACCCCCGACCAGATCGACTTCGTCTCCGCGCACGGCACCGGCACCAAGGCCAACGACGTCACCGAGGCGGGCGCGATCCGCCGGGTGTTCGGGGCCGACGCCATGCCCCGCACGGTCTCCATCAAGTCGATGATCGGGCACAGCATGGGCGCGGCCAGCGCGGTCGCCGCCGCGGCCTGCGCCCTGGCCCTCACCGAGGGGTTCATCCCGCCCACCATCAACCACCGCGAGACCGACCCCGAGTGCGCGGTCGACTGCGTGCCCAACGAGGCCGTGGCGGCGGAGCTGGACATCGTGCAGAACAACGCCCTGGCCTTCGGCGGGAACAACGCCGTGCTGATCCTGGGCGCCTGCCGCGACGGCCGTGAGCGGAGCGCGGCATGAGCTGGGCCGTGACCGGGATGGGCGCCGTCGCCAGCATCGGCGGCGACCCCGGGGAGATCTTCGCCGCGCTGACCGCCGGGCGCAGCGGCCTCGCCCCGCTGCGCGGCTACGACCGCACCCGCTTCCGGGCCGAGATGGCGTACGAGATCGACGACCGGCCCGCCGAGGGCGTCGACGAGCCGCTGCGCGCCACCCGCTGGCTGGAGCGGGCCGTCGCCCAGGCCGCCGCCGACGCCGGACTCGGCGGCGATCTGTCCGCCGTGCCGGTGCTGGTCGGCACCACCCTGCGCGAACTGCGGTCGGTGGAGCTGTCCTGGCGCGACGGCGTCCCCTTCGACGCCGCCGACCTGCACTTCGGGACCATGCTGCGCCGCCGGTTCGGCGCCGCCGACACCCACACCGTCGCCAACGCCTGCTCGGCGTCGCTGTACGCGCTGGCCCTGGGCTGCGACCTGCTCGACCTGGGCGCCGCCGACACGGTCGTGGTGGCCGGCGTCGACACCCTCACCGAGAGCACCTACGGGCTGCTGGACCGCTGCTATCCCGAGGCGCCCGACCGGGTGCGGCCCTTCGACCGGGCCCGGCGCGGGATGCTCCAGGGCGAGGGCGCGGTGGCGGTGGTGCTGCGCCGCTCCGCCGACGGTCCCGGACCCGGCGCCCGGGTCCACGCCCGGGTGCGCGGCGTCGCCGTCAACTGCGACGCGTACCACCCGTCGGCGCCGGACGCGAAGAGCATCGCCGCCGCGGTGACCGAGGCCCACCGGCGGGCCGGGGTGCGGCCCGCCGACATCGACCTGGTGATGCTGCACGGCACCGGCACGCCCCTCAACGACGAGGCCGAGTCGACCGCGCTGGGCACGGTGTTCGCGGGGCTGGGCCCGTCGCCGTACATGACCGCGATCAAGTCGATGACCGGGCACACCGCCGGGGCGTCCGGGCTGCACAGTCTGGTCGCGGCGGTGGACGCGCTGCGCACCGGGACCGTCCCGCCGACGGTGTATCTGGACGATCCGGTGGACGCGGTGGCCGGTTTCCGGCTGGTGCGGGGCACCGCCGAACAGGCCGAACGGCCGCTGCGGCTCGCCCAGATCGACTCCTTCGGCTTCGGCGGGCTCAACGCGGTCGCGGTCATCGAGGCGGAGGGCTCTGCCGAGGACGGGAACGGGGGTGAGGGGCGTGGGTGAGCGGGCACGGGCGTTGTCCGGTTCCGCCGAGGGCGTGGTGATCACCGGGCTCGGTACCGCGATCCGGGGGCTGGCCGGTCCCGGCGGGCTGCTCGGGCCGCCGCCCCCGGACCACCGCACCGCACCCGACCCGGTGTCCCGGCTCACCGGACGCGGCCTGCGCTACAAGGACCGGGCGACCCGACTCGCCCTGGTCGCCGCCCGGGACGCCCTGACCGACGCGGCCCTCATCGACCACGCCGGCACCCCGGCCGTGCCGGGCGGGAGCACCGGGGTGGTCGTCAGCACCAACCACGGCAACGCCGACACGGTCTGCGAGACGGTCTCGGCCATCGCCGCCGGCACCTATCTGGCGACCAGTCCGATGATGCTGCCCGCCACCTCCAGCAATGTCGTCGCCTCCTGGGTGGCCATCACCCATGGGCTGCGCGGCGCCAATCTGACCCTGTGCAACGGGCCCACCTCCGGGCTCGACGCGGTGCACTGGGGGCGGCTGCTGATCGCCGCCGGGCGCGTGGAGCGGGTCCTCGTCATCGGCGTCGAACCCGACAACGCGGCCGTCCGCCATGTGACGGCGACCCCGGCGGACGCGGCGCCCGGCCTCTTCGACGGGGCGGCGGCGCTGGTGCTGGAGTCGGCGGCCTCGGCGGCGGCCCGCGCGGTCCGGCCGCTCGCCGCCACCGGCCCCTACGCCCGCCGCGCCCGGCACGCCGACGCGGTCGCGGAGGTACGGTCGCGCAGGGCGGGGCCGGTCGGGCTGTGGTGCGTGCCGGAGCACCCCGAGGGCCTCCAGGCCCCGGCCCCCGCCCTGGGCGCGGCGGCGGGCGGGGCCCCGGTGCACGATCTGGCCGCGCTGTACGGCTCCGCGTCCGGCGCGCTCGGGGTGCTCCAGACGGTGGCGGCCACGGTCTGGCTGGCGGACCGCGCCGTGCCCGTCCTGGCCAGCGCGGGCACCGGCGACGCGGGCGCCGACGACGCGGCGGCGGCCCTGCTCCTCACCCCGCCCGTGCACCCGCACCCGCCCGCACCCGTGCCCGTGCCCGACTCCGTTTCCGACTCCGCCTCCGCCTCCGTTTCCGCTTCCGCTTCCGCCTCCGGCGGCGGACGGTGATCGGGGCCGGGGGGCACCGGCACGCCCTGGTCCGGCGGCGCCGGGCCGCCCCGGGCGGCGTCCGGGTGCTGCTGCTGCACGGGCTGGCCGGGAGCCCCACCGTGTGGGAGGAGTTCACCCGGCGGGCCGGTGCCGGGGTCGAGGTCTGGGAGGCCGTGCTGCCCTGGGGCACCGAGGGCGACCCGGTGTGGAGCCGGGACGACGACCCCGCCGACCAGGTGACCCGGGCCCTGGACCGGGTGCCCGGCGGCGCCGACGCGATCGTGGCGCACTCCTTCGCCGCCGGGCCCGCCCTGGAGGCGCTCGTCCGGCGCCCCGAGGAGCACCGCCCGGGCGCCGCCGTCGTCGTCGCCCCCTTCTACCGGGCCGCGCCCGAGGACTTCCGCTGGCAGGACGCCGAGCGCTATCTGAACGGCTTCCACCGGATCCTGGAGGAGGGGCTGCGGATCGCGGTCGGCGACCGGATCTCGCCCGAACTGCGCGCCGCGATGGCCCTGCGGGTGCGCGACCGGATCGGACCGTACGGCTGGCAGCAGTTCTTCGGCGCCTATCTGCGCTCGCCCCGGCTGGAGGTGGCCGCGCTGCGGCTGCCGGTGCTGGTGGTGGCGGGCGCCGACGACATCGCCGCCCCGCCCGACGACGCCCGCGCCCTCGCCGCGGCGCTGCCCGACGGACGGCTGCGGCTGCTGGCCGGCTGCGGCCACTTCGCCATGGCCGAACGCCCCGGGCCCTTCGCGGACGCGGTGCGCGCGCTGCTCGCCGAGGCCCTGCCCGGAGCCCGCGCCGCCCTCGCGGCCACCCACCAGTTCACCCCTACGCACCGGAGTTGACGTGACCACGCGTACCGCTGACCTCTCCGCCGCCTCGGTCCCCGCGCTCGCGGAACCCAGCCGGCTGGAGATCCGGCCCCGCTACGAGGGCTCCAACATCTGCACCTGGATCGGCTTCAAGCATGTCAACTACCTGGTCGAGGAGGCCGTGCTGAACCATCTGCGGCAGGCCGGGCTCGCCCCCGGCACCCTCTACGAGGACTACGGGCTGTGCACGGACCTGGTCGACCTCGACACCCGCATCCTGCACGCCTTCCACATCGACGACACGGCCGTCGCCGAGGTCGCCCCGCACCGCCGCGCCCGGGACGGCGAACTCCTCTTCGCGGTCACCCTGCACGTGCGGCGGGACACCCTGCTGAAGGCGGTCACCTCCACCGTCCGGGTGCAGCTCCGGCTCGATCCGCGCGGCGGCGGGGAGCTGCCGGTGCCGCCCGCGCTCGCCCCGTTCGCCGTCGACCGGCTGTCCGCCCGGCCGGACCGGGCGGTCACCCCCGTGGCGGCCGACCCCGCGGCGGGCGACCTGCTCAAGGAGCTGACCGCCGGGCGCAACGCGCACGCCTGGACCTTCCGGATCCCCTACTGGTACTGCCACTTCACCGAGCGGCAGCAGATGTCCGGCTATCTGCGGCTGATGGAGGAGGCCAAGGACCGGCTGGTCGCCGACCGCGGGGTGTCCATCAAGACGATGCTGGACGAGCGGAACTGGATCCCGGTCGTCCCGCACTCCCGGATCACGATCCTGGACGAGGCGCGGATGGAGGAGGAGCTGTATGTCGTCCTCACCGTGGAGAGCGTCTTCAAGGGCTTCACCTACGACTCCCGCATGGACACCTATGTGGTGCGCGACGGGCGGCTGATCCAGACCGCGACCGGCCGTATCACCCATGGGTACGCGGTCATCAAGAACCGGCGCGACTGGTCCCTGGTGCCCTTCGACGACCGGATGACCGCGGCCCTGGAGGGCCGGTCGGCATGAGCCGGGGGGACGGGGCGGGGATCGCCGTCACCGGGGTCGGCGCGGTCACCTGCCACGGGGCGGGCGCGGACACCCTGTGGCGGGCCATGACGGAGGCCGGCATCCGGCTGCCGGACCGGGCGCCGGACCCGGATGCCCGGATGGACCTCCCGCTGATCGGCCTCGTCCCCGATCCCGTCCCCGGCTCCCCGCCCGGCGTCGAACGGGCCGCCGCCTTCGCCGCGCTGGCCGCCGACGAGGCCCTCGCCGACGCCGGGTACGCGCCCGGCGACCTGGCGGACGCCCGGGTCGCGGTGGTGCTGGGCTCCTGCATGGGCGAGCCCGGCCCCAACGAACGCGGCCGGGGCGAGGCGGGTGGGGGTGAACCCGGCCGGGGCGACGGCGGGGCCTGGCGGCCCCCGTTCCGGCTGGCGTCCGGGCTCGCCGGGCGGCTCGGCCTGTTCGGCACCGCCCACGACATCGCCAACGCCTGCGCCGCCGGGGCGTACGCGCTGACCGTCGGCGCCGATCTGCTGCGCGCCGGGGAGGCGGACGTGGTCCTCGCCGGGGGTTCGGACGCGTACTCCCGGGTGGCCCTGGGCTGCTTCAACCGGCTCGGCGCCGTGGACCCCGAGCGCTGCCGCCCCTTCGCCGCCGACCGCGCCGGGACCGTCTTCGCGGAGGGCGCCGGGATCCTCGTCCTGGAACCCGCCGGACGCCGCGCGGACGCCGTCCGACTGGAGGGCGCGGGCTGGAGCTGCGACGCCGGGCACCCGACGGCGCCCCGGGAGGACGGCGAGGAGATCGTCCGCGCCATGCGGACCGCCCTCGGCGGCCGGTACGAGGGCGTCGGCTGCGTGGTGCCGCACGGCACCGGGACCCGGCTGAACGACGTCCTGGAGAGCCGTGCCCTGCGCCGGGTGCTCGGCGCCGCGCTGGACCGCGTACCGCTCTACAGCCTCAAGGCGCTGCTCGGGCACGCGGGTGGGGCGTCGGCGGCGCTGGGCGCGGTCGCGGCGGCGCTGATCGTCCGGCACGGCCTGGTGCCGCCCAATGTGCCCCTGAAGGAACAGGACCCCGCGTGCCCGGTCCCGCTCCCCGAGGCACCGGTACGGCTCGCCGCCGGGGCGCGGCGGGTGCTGGTCAACGCGTACGGGTTCGGCGGGAACAACGCGTCGCTGGTGCTGTCGTCGGGCGGGGGTGGGGCGGTATGAACGCGGGTGCGCGGGAGCTGGCCGTCACCGGGGTCGGGGTCGTCTCGCCCCGGGGGGACACCGCCGTGCGCGCGCTCACCGGCACGGGTGCGGTGGACGACGGCTGGTTCGACCACCGGGAGCGGCTCGGGCCGCGCGGCTACAAGTACCTGCCCCGGGCCGCCCAGTACGTCCTGGCCGCCGCCCGCGGCGCCCTCGCGGACGGGGGCGTGCCCACCGGGCGGCCCGCGCTGCTGCTGGCCACCAACGCGGGGGCGGCCGGGCTGTTCGACGCGCTGGACGCGGCCGTCACCGGCTCCGGCGCGGCGGCGATACCGCCGTCCTCGGCGCCGTACTTCGCGGTGAATGTGCTGGGCAACCGGCCGGCCGCGGAGCTGGGCGCCACCGGGTTCGCGCTGACCGTCGCCACCGAACGGACCGCCGCACTGGACGCCCTGGCCACCGGCGCGCTCGCGGTGGCCGCCGGACGGGCGGACCGGCTGCTGCTCGCGGCCGTCGAGGAACCGCCGCCCGGTGCGGGGGGCCGGGGCGAGCAGGGGGCGGTGGTGCTGGCGCTGGAACCGGCCGCCACGGCGAGGGCGGCACGGGCCGTCGTCCGGACGCGGTCGCTGTTCGTACCGCCGGACGCGCCGGACACCGCCCGGGGCCGGGAGCGCGCACGGCGACTGCTGGCGGCGGCCCTGGCCGAGCTGGGCGGGGTGCCGGTGCGGGTCCATCTCGACCTGGACGGGTCCCCCGTGGCCGGGGTCGTCACGGAAGCGCTCGCCGAGCTGGGCTACCCCGTCACCCGGGGTGTCACGGAGACGGCCGCCGGGGGTGCCGCCGGGCTGGACGGGCCGCCTGTCGCCGGGGTCGGCGCGGAAACGGTCGCCGGGGCCGCCGCCGGGCCGGGCGGATCCCCCGCCACCGGGGTCGGCGCGGAAACGGTCGCCAGAGCCGTCACCGGGCCGGGCGGGTCCCCCGCCACCGGGGTCGGCGCGGAGACGATCGCCAGGGCCGCCGCCGGGCCGGGCGGGTCCCCCGCCGCCCGGGGTGTCGCCGAGACAGCCGCCGAGGCCATCGCCACGCCGGGCGGCTCCCCCGCCACCGGGGTCGGCGCGAAGACAGTCGCCGGGCCAGGCGGGTCCCCAGTCTCCGGGGTCGGCGCGGAAACGATCGCCAGGGCCGTCACCGGGCCGGGCGGCTCCCCCGCCACCGGGGTCGGCGCGGAGACGATCGCCGGGGGTGCCGCCGGGCCGGGCGGGCCGCCTGTCGCCGGGGTCGGCGCAGAAACGATCGCCAGAGCCGTCACCGGGCCCGGCGGATCCCCCGCCGCCCGGGGCGTCGCCGAGACGGTCACCGAGGCCATCGCCGCGCCGGACGGCTCCCCCGCCACCGGGGTCGGCGCGGAAACGATCACCAGGGCCGCCGCCACGCCGGGCGGCTCCCCCGCCACCGGGGGCGGCGCGGAGACGGTCGCTGAAGCGGTCGCCCGCGGGGGATCCGGGGCGGCTCCCCCGGCGGAGCCGCCCCGCATCGGATGCCTGCGGCCCGCCCTCCTGCTGGCCCGTGCCGTCAGCGGGCCGGACCCGGACGCGCTGGTGGTCTGCGCCACCGGCACCGGACAGATCGCCCTGACCCGGGTCCGCCCCGCGCCCTCCTCCGTCCCCCTGTCCACCTCCACCACCTCGGGAGCCGTCGCATGCTGAAGTCGCTGGAAGGGAGCTGGTGCCTGGTCCTCGGGGCGTCCAGCGGCATCGGGCGGGCCATCGCGCTCGGGCTGGCGGGGGAGGGCGTCCACATCGCGGGCGTCCACTTCGACACCGCCGCCCGCGCCGACGAGGTCGCGGACCTGGTCGCCGAGGTGGAACACCGGGGCGTGAGAGCGCACTTCGTCAACGCCAACGCCGCCGCCCGCGCCACCCGGGACGGGCTGGTGCCCGCGCTCGCCGACCTCACCGGCGCCACCGGCGGCATCCGGATCCTGGTGCACTCCCTGGCGTTCGGGACGCTCGTCCCGTTCCTGCCCCGCCCCGGCTGGGAGCAGCCGGTGACCGGCCGCCAGCTCGCGATGACCCTCGACGTGATGGCGCACAGCCTCGTCCACTGGACCCAGGACCTGCACACCGCGGGACTGCTCCGCCCCGGCGCCAAGGTGTACGCGCTCACCAGCGCCGGGACCTCCCGCCATCTGCCCAGCTACGGTGCCGTCTCGGCCGCCAAGAGCGCCCTGGAGTCGCATGTGCGCCAGCTCGCCTGCGAACTCGCCCCGCACGGCGTCGCCGTGAACGCCCTGCGGGCGGGCACCACCCTCACCCCGGCGCTGCGCCGGATCCCCGAGCACGCCGCCTACGTGGACCGCGCCGCCGAGGACAACCCGCACGGGCGGCTGACCCGCCCCGAGGACGTCGCCGACGCCGTCGCCCTGCTCTCCCGCACCGAGTCCTCCTGGCTGACCGGCAACACCATCGGCGTCGACGGCGGCGAACTGCACGCGGCGGCCGGTGCGTGGGGCCGCCACCCCGGCGACTGACCGGACCCCTCCCGGACCCGAACCCCACCGAACCCCACCGAACCCCAGGAGCAGACAGCGATGAGCGTCACTCTCGCCACCGGCGCGGACCCGGACACCCTGGTCGTCTCCGGCTGGTCCGCGGCGACCCCGTACGGGCTCGGCACCGGGCCGTTCACCGAGGGCGTGCGGGGGAACCTGGACGCGGTGACGGCGACCGCCGCCGACCGGCCCGCCGGACTCGGCCCCTACGAACGGGCCGGGCTGGTCCCCGGCTTCGACCCCCGCGCGGTGCTGGGCCGCAAGGGCACCCGGGCGATGGACCGGGCCACCGGGCTGGCCGTCGCCACCGCCGGGATGCTGCTGGAGACCGCCGGTGGCGGGCTCGCCGCGGATGTGCCGGAGGCGGTCGGGATGGTGCTCGGCACCGGCCACGGCAGTGTGCAGAGCATCATGGACTTCACCCGGTCCTCGCTGACCGGCGACAAGCCGTACCACGTCGATCCGGCGCTGTTCCCCAACACGGTGATGAACCGGGCCGCCGGGCAGAGCGCCATCTGGCACACCCTGCGCGGCCCCAACACCACCGTCGCGGGCGGCGCCCCCACCGGGCTCCTCGCCCTCAACTACGCGGCCCGGCTGCTGCGCCAGGGGCACTGCGAGGCGGTGCTGTGCGGGGCGGTGGAGGAGTTCTCCACCGACCGGGCCTGGCTGGAGTACCGGGCCCGGACCGGCGCCCCGCACCGGCAGCCCGCCGGTCCGCTCGGCGAGGGCTGCGCGCTGTTCCTGCTGGAACCGCGCGGCCGGGCCCGCGCGCACGGCCGGGAGCCGCTCGCCGCGCTGCTCGCCGCCCGGTTCATCGCCTTCACCGACCCCGAGCGCGCCGACGAGGCCGTCGCCCGGTCGGTGGCGGAGGCGCTCAAGGAGGCCGGGCTGCGGCCCGAGGACGTGGCCCTGGTGGTGCCCTCGGACTGCGGCGGACCGCTCGGCGCCCGGGAGGACGCCGCGCTGGCCCGGCTCCTGGGCGAACACCGGCCGCCCCGGCTGCGGCTGCGCAGGCTCCTGGGCGATCTGGGGGCGGCCTCGGCGGCCGTCCAGCTCGCCGCCGCGGTCACGGCGGGCGACTCGCCCGTCCTGGTCACCTCCGTCGATCCGGACGGCCAGACCGGCGCGGTGCTGCTGCGCACCGGCAGTGCTTCCTGAATCCGTCCCGCACACCCATCCCTTCCCGAAAGGACCGTGAGCCCGATGTCCGACACCGACACCACCGCCGCGCCCCGGCTCGACAAGGAGCAGTTGCGCGACCTGGTCGCCGAGGTCCTCGACCTGGAGGTGGCCGAGGTCACCGACGACGCCCACTTCTCCGAGGATCTCGACGTCGACTCGCTGATGGCGCTGGAGATCATCGTCCGGCTGGAGAAGGAGTACGGGGTCCGCCTCGGCGAGCGCGAACTCACCGCGATCACCTCCCTCCAGGGGACCTACGAGCTGCTCACGGCGAAGCTCGGGGAGGCGTCATGAGCGACGGCGCCGCATCGCCGCTGGGCCCGCTGGAGGTGCTGCGCAGCGGCCCGGAGGGGGCGGTCACCGCGTTCGACGCGCCCGTGGACGGGCCGGTCGTCGACGGGCACTACCCCGGGTTCCCGGTGCTGCCCGGGGTGTTCCTGATCGAGGCGGCCGACCGCACGGTCCGGCAGTGGGCGCGGGGCAACGGCCCGGCGCCGGACGCCGAACTGGACCTCGTCGCCATGGACCGCTGCCGCTTCCACCGCCCGGTGCTGCCCGGCGACCGGGTGCGGGCCGATGTGTCGCCGGGGGCGGGTTCCCTGACGGACGGGGTGGCCGGGCTGCTGTTCAGGGCGGCCGTGGCGACCAACCGGGGGCGGGTCGCCGACATCCGGCTGCGCTACCGGGTCCGCCCGGCGGACGACGCCCCGGCCGGGGACGGGAAGGAGAGCGGCACATGACATCGACATCGACTCCGGCTCCGGCATCAACACCGGCACCGGCACCGGCACCGACGTCGTACGGCCTGGAGCGGATCAAGAGCACCATCCCGCACCGCGGGCCGATCCTGCTGGTGGACCGGGTCACCGGGGTCGTCCCCGGGGAGAGCCTGACCGCGCTGAAGGCGGTGTCCGGCACCGAGTCCTGCTACGACGCGCTCGGGCAGGACGCCGGGCGGGACGCCTACGCCTATCCGTTCTCGCTGGTGGTGGAGTCGTGGGCGCAGTCCGCGGTGCTGCTGTCGGTGTGGGAGCAGCCGAACCCGGATGTGCTGGCCGGGAAGGTCGAACTGGCCGGGGCGATCAACGACGTGGCGTTCGGCGCCCGGGTGTTCCCCGGCGATGTGCTGGAGCACCGGGTGCGGCTGGTGAAGGCCGCCGGGGAGACGGCGGTGCTGGCGGGGGCGACCCTGGCCGGCGGGCGCGAGGTGCTGCGGGTGGGGTCGTTCGTGGTGGCGCTGCGCGAGGTGGCCACGCTCCTGCCGGGCCCCGAGCCCGCCCTGTCGACGATATGAGGAGCGAGAGGAACGAGGTCATGACGGACGGGACGAGGGACGGCGGAGGGACCGCCGCCCCGGTGGCGCTGGTGACCGGGGGCTCGCGCGGGATCGGGCGGGCGGTGGTGGAGCGGTTGGCCCGGGACGGGTACGACATCGCGTTCTGCTACCGCTCCGACGACCAGGCGGCGGCCGTGGTGGGCAAGCAGGTGCGGGAGCTGGGCCGCCGGGTCCTGGCCCGGCGCCTGGACGTCACCGACCGGGCGGCCGTACGGGACTTCGTGACCGCGGCCGAGGAGGAGCTGGGCGCCCCCGCGGCGGCGGTCACCTCCGCCGGGATCACCCGGGACCAGCCGCTGGTCCTGATGGAGGACGAGAACTGGGACGCGGTGGTCCGCACCAACCTCGACGGCACCTACAACCTGTGCCGGGCGGTCGCCTTCCCGATGATCCGGCGCGGCGGCGGCGCGGTCGTCACCCTGTCGTCGGTGGCGGGGGTGGCGGGCAACGCGGGCCAGACCAACTACGCGGCGTCCAAGGCCGGGATCATCGGGTTCACCCGGTCCTTCGCCAAGGAGGCCGGCCGGCACGGCATCCGCGCCAACGCGGTGGCGCCCGGCTTCATCGACACCGACATGACCGCCGGACTGCCGGAGCGGACGGCGAAGGAGATGCGCTCCCGGATCCCGCTGAAGCGGTTCGGGACGGCCGAGGACGTGGCCGCGCTGGTGTCGTTCCTGATCTCGCCCCAGGCGTCCTATGTCACCGGGCAGGTGTTCCAGGTGGACGGCGGGATCGCGCTGTGAGCGGTGCCCGTGCCGGTGGCGCCCGGCGCCGCCGTCCGCCCCGGTTCTACTTCTCGCTGCGCAGCCCCTACTCCTGGCTGGCCCGGCACGATCTGCTGACGCGGTATCCGGCGGTGGCGGCGGCGGTGGAGTGGGTGCCGTTCTTCGAGCCCGACGCGGAGAGCGAACGGCTGCTCGCGGCGGCGGGCGGCACCTTCCCGTACTCGCCGATGTCGGCGGCCAAGCACCGGTACATCCTCCAGGACGTACGGCGGCTGGCCGCCGGGCGGGGGCTGTCGTTCACCTGGCCGGTGGACCGGGACCCGGTGTGGGAGGTGCCGCACCTGGGCTATCTGGTCGCGGCCTCGCACGGCAGGGGCCGGGAGTACGTGGCGCTGGCCGCGCGGGCGCGCTGGGAGCGGGGCGAGGACATCTGCGACCGGTCCGTGATCAAGGGCTTCGGTCCGGAACTGGGCCTGGACGGCGGTGAGCTGGCCTCGGCCGCCGACGACCCCGGCCGGCGGGCGGAGGGCGTCCGGGTGCTGCTGGAGATCGAGCGGGACGGGGTGTTCGGGGTGCCGTTCTTCACCGACCACTACGACAAGTACTGGGGGGTGGACCGGCTTCCGGCCTTCGTGGCGGGGCTGGCGGACCGGGTGCCGGGGCCGGACGACCGGGAGGAGCCGCTCCCCGGGGGACAGCGGTCGGTGGACGACGGGCACGCGGGCGGCTGCGGCTGACCCCTCTCCGGGAGATTTCACCTCGTAGCCGACATATAGGAACGGCATAGCGCACCGGGGTGTGCTGAGAGCCGTCCGCTGCCGGGCGACCGATCGAACGCGGCCCGACCTGCCGCAGAGGGTGAGTAGTTGGGGTGACCGACTTCGAGAGCACCGGCTTCGAGAGCATTGGCTTCGAGGGCATTGGCTTGGAGAGCACCGGCTTCGAGAGCGGCGGCTCGGAGAGCACCGGCTTCGAGAGCAGCGGCTTCGAGAGCAGCGGCTTCGAGAGCGGCGGCTTGGAGAGCAGCGGCTTCGAGGGCTTCGCCGATGCCGTGCGCCGCCGGGCGGCCGACGCCCCGGCGCACCACGCGATCCGGTTCTGCGTCCCGGGGAGCGCGGACGAGACGCTGAGCTACGGCGAGCTGGACCGGCGGGCGCGGGCGGCGGCCCACTGGCTGCGCGGCCGGGTCGCCGCCGGGGACCGGGTGCTGGTCGCCTGCCCGCCCGGCACCGGGTTCCTGCGGGCGTTCCTGGCGTGCGTGTACGCGGGGGCGGTGGCCGTACCGGTGCCGCTGCCCGGCGGGTTCGGCCGCCAGGAGACCCGGACCGGCGCGATCGCCGCCGACACCGGGGCCCGGCTGCTGCTGACCGACCGGGAGGGGGAGCGGGCCGTACGGCAGTGGCGGGACGGGGGCGGGAGCGGGGCGGGCCTCGCGGTGGCCACCGTCGAGGAGGCGGAGACGGCCGGGGACCCGGCGCGCTGGGCAGGGCGTCCGCCCCGCGCCGACGACCTCTGCTTCCTCCAGTACACCTCCGGCTCCACCGGCGACCCGAAGGGCGTGATGGTGTCGCACGGGGCGCTGGTGCACAACCTGCGGCTGATGCGCGACAGCCACGGCTGGCACGGCGGGCTGACCTGGTGCAGTTGGCTGCCGCCGTACCACGACATGGGGCTCATCGCGATGATGCTGATGCCGCTGTACCTGGGCGGCACGGCGGTGCTGATGGCGGCCACCGAGTTCCTGAAACGGCCGGTGAGCTGGCTGCGGCTGATCGAACGGCACCGCGCCGACATCAGTTGCGCCCCCGACTTCGCCTACGACCTGTGCGCCCGCAGGCTCTCCGAGGAGCAGACCGCCGGACTGGACCTGACGAGCTGGCGGTACGCCTGCGACGGGGCCGAGCCGATCGACCCGGGCACCCTGCGCCGGTTCGCCGACCGGTTCGCGGCCTCGGGCTTCGCCCCCGAGTCCCTGCTCCCCGGCTACGGCCTCGCCGAGGCCACCCTGTACGTCTCCGGCACACCCGCCGCCGAACCGCCGGCCGTGCTGCGCGCCGACGCCGACGCGCTGGCCCGCGGCCGGCTCACCCGCGCCGACGGGGACACCCCGGCCCGGGACCTGGTGAGCTGCGGTGTGGTGCGCGGCCTCGACGTCCGGATCGTCGACCCCGGGACCCGGGCGGAGCTGTCCGGCGGCGCGGTCGGGGAGATCTGGATCCGCGGCGGCAGCGTCGCCCTCGGCTACTGGAACCGGCCCGGCGCCACCGAGCGGGTCTTCGGCGCCCGCACCGCCGCCGGGGACGGCCCCTTCCTGCGCACCGGCGACCTCGGCGCGCTGCACTCCGCCCGGCTCTATGTCACCGGGCGGCTGAAGGAGACGCTGGTCGTCCGGGGCCGGAATCTGTACCCGCACGACCTCGAACGCGCCCTGCGCGCCCTCGACCCCCGCTTCACCGACCTCCCCACGGCCGTCTTCGCCTCGACGCCCCCGGACGGCGGCGGTGAGGAGATCGTCGCCGTGCAGGAGATCCGGGGCCGGGGCCTGCGCCCGGCCGAACTGACCGACCTGGCCCGCCGGGCACGGGCCGGGCTCGCCCGGGGTCTGGGGGCGCGGGTCGGCGCGGTGGTGCTGGTCCGGCCGGGCCGCATCAGCCGCACCACCAGCGGCAAGATCCAGCGGGTCCGGATGCGGACCCTGTTCGAGACGGGGGAACTGGCACCGCTGCACGAGGAGCTGTCGGCCACGCTGAGCACCGCGTTCCGGTCCCCGGTCGGCACGGGAACCACGCCCCCGGCCCGGGATCCGGGCGGGGGCGCGACTCCGGGCGCGGCCTCGACACCGGGCGCGGCCCCGACTCCGGGCGCAGCCCCGACCCCGGGCACGGCAGCGGCCCGGGATTCAGGCGGGACCCCGACCCCAGGCACGGCAGTGGCCCCGGACGCGACCCCGACCCCGGGCACGACAGCGGCCCCAGGCGCAGCCCCGACCCCGGGCACGGCAGCGGCCCGGCATTCGGGCGCGACTCCGACCCCAGGCACGGCAGCGACCCCGGGCGCGACCCCGACCCCGGGCACGACAGCGGCTCAGGATTCCGGCGCGACCCCGACGCCAGGCACGGCAGCGACCCCGGGCGCAGCCCCGACCCCGGACGCGACCCCGACCCCGGGCACGACAGCGACCCCGGGCACGACAGCGACCCGGGATTCCGGCGCGACCCCGACGCCAGGCACGGCAGCGACCCCGGGCCAGGCCCCGGATCCAGACCAGCCCCAGCCCCAGCCCCCAAACACCGCCCCCACCCCGCTCCTGACGTCAACCCCGGCCCCGGCCGTAACCTCGGCCTCGGCCTCGACCGCAACCCCGGTCCCAACCCCGCCCCTGAGCACCCCCCTCGCCCTCGACACCCGCCTCGGTGACCCCCGCGACCCCGCCCGTGC
Source organism: Streptomyces sp. NPDC093252 (assembly GCF_040683675.1). NCBI lineage: Bacteria > Bacillati > Actinomycetota > Actinomycetes > Kitasatosporales > Streptomycetaceae > Streptomyces > Streptomyces sp. NPDC093252. Next base: position 202,750 of record NZ_JBFBEM010000012.1, read on the forward strand.
CCTCTCCCACGCGCGGGCCGGTGCTCTCGACCGGGCGGAGGCGTTCCCGGACGCGGCCTGCCGGGAGCTGGACGCGCTGGGGGTGCCGCGCTGGTTCGTGCCCGCCGGGCACGGTGGTGAGCTGCGGTCCGCCGAGGAACTGCTCCACCTCATCCGCACCCTGTCCCGCCGCGACTTCACCGCCGCGCTCGCCCACCACAAGACCTACCTCGGCGCGGTGTCGGTCTGGGTGGCCGGACGGCCCGGGCAGGCCGCCGCCCTGGGCGACCGGATCCGCGCCGGGGCCGTCGTCTCCCTCGCCGTCACCGAACGCGACCACGGCGGCGATCTCCTCGCCGGGGAGCTGCGCGCGGAGCGGACCGCGGACGGCTGGCGGCTGCACGGCGAGAAATGGCTGATCAACAACGCCTCCCGGGCCGATCTGTGGTGCGTCCTGGCCCGGACCAGGCCCGAGGGCGGCAGTCGCGGCTTCTCCCTCCTCCTGGTCGACCGCGCCCGGCTCGCCGACGGCACCTGGCGCACCCTGCCCGCCGTCCGCACCCACGGCGTGCGCGGCGCCGACATCAGCGGGGTCGCCTTCACCGGGGCCGAGGTCCCGGCGGACGCCCTGGTCGGCGCGGAGGGCGAGGGGCTGGAGATCGTCCTGAAGGGCTTCCAGATCACCCGGACCCTGTGCTCGGCCATGTCGCTGGGGATGACCGAGAACGCCCTGCGGATCGCCACCGGCTTCGCGCACGGCCACCGGCTCTACGGCCGGGCCCTCGCCGACCTCCCGCACACCGCCCGCACCCTGGCCGAGTGCCGGGCCGATCTGCTGGCCATGGAGGCGGTGAGCCTGGTCGCCACCCGGTCCCTGCACACCCTGCCCGAGGAGCAGAGCGCGGTGTCGGCGCTGGTGAAGTATCTGGTGCCGACGCTGGGCGACGAGGTGATCGGCGCGCTGCGCGGGGTGCTCGGGGCCCGCGCGATGCTGGTGGACGGGTTCGCCGACGGGGCCTTCCAGAAGCTGGAGCGCGACCACCGGATCGTCGGCATCTTCGACGGCAGTACGGCCGTCAACCTGTCCGCGCTGATCGGGCAGTTCCCGGTGCTGGTGCGGGGCTGGGAGCGCGGGCTCGCCGACCCCGGCGCGGTGGCCGCCGCCGCCCGCCGCGACCCGGCGCCGCCGCCCCCGCTGGACCCCGGGCGGCTGAGCCTGTACGCCCGGTCCGGGTCCGGCGTGGTGCAGTCGCTGCCGGACGCGGTGGCCCGCACGGCGGCGCTGGCCCCGCCGTCCGTCGCCCGCCGGGCCGGGGAACTCCTCGCGCTGGCCGGCGAGCTGCACACCGGACTCGCCGCCCACCGCCACACCGCGCGGGCCGTCCCGGAGGCCGCCTTCGGCGCCGCCCGCCGCTACGCCCTGCTCTACGCGGGTGCCGCCGCGCTCCACCTCTGGCTGGAGAACACCGGCTCCGCCGGGGGCCCGCTGTGGCGGGACGCGGTCTGGCTGGACGCCGTCCTCGCCCGGCTGCTGCGCCGCCTGACCGGCGCCCCGGACCTGGACGACCTCGACGGACCGGCGCTGGACGCCCTGCCCTCGGGGGAGGCGGACGGCTCGTTCCCGTCCCCGTCCCTGTTCACTCCGTTCCTCCAGCCCACCGGGACCACGACATGACGGATCTGCTGACCCCCGCTCCCCCGGACCCGGCCCTCGAACGGCTGGCCCGGATGGAGGAGTTGCTCGGTGACGCCCACGACCCCGGCAACCCGCTCGGGCTGCGGGCCGTCCTCGCCGCCGATGAGCGGGGGGAGTTGCTCGCGGACGGGGAGCGGGCGCTCGCGGCGTTCGGGCTGGGCGCCGAGTTCGTGCCGCAGGAGTTCGGGGGGCGGTTCGCGCGGGCGGACCGGTTCGCGCTGCTGCTGCGGGCGCTGTTCCGGCGGGACGCCTCCCTCGCCATCGGCAACGGCGTCACCAGCTTCATCGCCGGGCTGCCGATCTGGGCGGACGGCAGCGCCGAGCAGCGGCGGTGGGCGGCGCACCTGCTGTGCGGGGGCGGCCGGATCGCCGCCGCGTACACCGAACTCGACCACGGCAGCGACTTCGCCCGGATCGCCCTGACCGCCCGGCCCGCGCCCGGCGGCGGGTATGTCCTGGACGGCGGGAAGCACCTGGTCAACAACATCGGGCGGGCCGAGGCCGCCGTTCTGTTCGCCCGGACCTCGGACCGGCCGGGCAGCCGGGGCCACTCCCATCTCCTGATCGACCTGGCCGACGATCCCGAGGACCGCACCGACCGCACCGACCACACCGACCGCACCGACCGCACCGACCGCACTGACCGCTCCGGGCGCCATCCCGTCTCCGGGGTGCGGGGCTGTCTGCTGGGCGGGGTCTCCTTCGACTCCGTGCCGGTCCCGGGCGGTGCCCTGCTCGGTGCCGAGGGCGCCGCCCTGGAGACCGTGCTGAAGGTCTTCCAGGTCACCCGGTGCGTGCTGCCGGGCATGGTCGTCGGCATCGGCGACAGCCAGATGCGGACCGTGCTGGACTTCGCCGCCGGGCGCCGACTGTACGGGGCGCCGATGGACGCGCTGCCGTCGGTGCGCTCGCACCTCGCCGCCGCCTTCGCCGATCTGCTGGTCTGCGACGCCCTGGCGACGGTGGCCGCCCGCACCCTGCATCTCGTACCGGAGGAGGCGGGGGTGCGGTCGGCGGCGGTGAAGTATCTGGTGCCGAAGCTGCTCCAGGACAGCTCCTACCGGCTCGGGACGCTGCTGGGCGCGCGCGGCTATCTGCGGGAGGGGCCGCACGCCGGGTTCCAGAAGGCGGCGCGGGATCTGCCGGTGGTGTCGCTGGCGCACGCCGGGGGCGCGGTGTGCCTGGCGAACATCGTGCCGCAGCTCGCCCGGCTGGCCGAGCGGTCCTGGCGGCCCGCGGTGGCGGGGAGAGCGAGCGCGGGGGCGGGGGCGGGGGCCGAGCTGTTCCGGCCGCACGGTCCGCTGCCCCCGCTGGACCTCGGGCGTCTGGAGCTGACCTCGCGCGGCGCCGACGGGCTCACCGCCCGGCTCCCGGAGTGGGCCGACGCCCTCGCCGCCTCCGGCCCGCCCGAACTCGCCGCGCTCGCGGGGCGGTTCGCCGGGGCGCTGGCCGATCTGGCGCGCCGGGCGGAGGCACTCCCGCCGCGCGACCGCACCCCGGTGGCCGGGCGCCGCGCCTTCCTGCTCGCCGAGCGCTACGCGCTGCTGACGGCGGGGGCGGCCTGCCTGGGCGTCTGGCGGACGGCCCACGACCCGCACGACCCCGGTCCCGGCCCCGATTCCGGTCCCGATTCCGACCCCGGTCCCGATGCCGGTCCCGATTCCGACCCCGGTCCCGATGCCTTTCTCGCCGACCCCCGCTGGGTCACCGCCGCCCTGCACCGGCTCGGCGAGCGCCTCGGGCTGGTCCAGGGGCCGCTGCCCGAGCCGCTGGCCGACGCGCTGTTCACCGAGCTGACCGCCCGCCGCCACGGCCACCGCACCTTCGATCTGTTCCGCACCCGGCTCTCCGGTCGGGCGCCGTCCGACCGTCCGACCGTCCGTTCACGGAGTTGACTCACATGACCGACACCGCGTCCGCCGCCGACACCGCGCCCGAGGCGATCCACACCTGGCTCGTCGACCGGGTCGCCTACTACCTGGAGCGACCCGCCACCGATGTGGACCCGGGCGCCGACCTCGCCGAACTGGGCCTGGACTCGGTGTACGCGCTCACCCTCTGCGGGGATGTGGAGGACCGCTACGCACTGGTCGTGGAACCCACCCTGGCCTGGGACCACCCGACGATCGAGGCGATCACCGCCCATCTCGCCACGGAGCTGGCCCACCGGGACGCGTCCTAGGACAGGGAGGGGCCAGCCATGCCCGAGAAAACCCTCCCCGGGGTGTTCCCAGGGATTCTGTCGACCGTGGGGAACACCCCGCTGGTCGAACTGGAAAGGCTCATACCGCACTTCTCCTCCCGGGTCTTCGGGAAGATCGAGCGCTTCAACCCGGGCGGCTCCATCAAGGACCGGTCCGCGCTCGGCATGCTGCTGGGCGCGATCGAGAGCGGCGAGGTGGAGCCCGGCCGCTCGGTGATCGTCGAGTCCAGCTCCGGCAATCTGGCCGTCGGACTCGCCCAGATCTGCCGCTACTTCGGGCTGCGCTTCGTCTGCGTGGTGGACGGCAAGACCACCGAGCAGAACCTCGCCATCCTCCGGGCGTTCCGCGCGGAGGTCGAGATCGTCACCGAACGCGACCAGGTGACCGGCGAGTTCCTCCCGGTGCGGCTGCGCCGGGTGCGGGAGCTGGTCGCGTCGATCCCGCACGCCTACTGGCCCAACCAGTACGCCAGCCTCGACAACCCCCGGGCGCACGAGACGACCATGCGGGAGATCGTGGACAGCCTCGACGGCAAGGTCGACTATCTCTTCGCCTCCGTCTCCACCTTCGGCACCCTGCGCGGCTGCCGGGACCACATCCGCGCCCGCGGCCTGGACACCAGGGTCGTCGCGGTGGACGCGCTGGGCAGCGCCATCTTCGGGCTGGAGTCCACCCAGCGGCTGATCCCGGGGCACGGCGCCTCGGTGGTGCCACCGCTGATGGACCCAGACGCCGCCGACGACGTCGTGCACATCTCGGATCTGGAGTGCGTGGTGGCCTGCCGGCGGCTGATCGCCCGGGAGGCGGTCCTCGCGGGCGGCTCCTCGGGGGCGACGGTGGCCGCGCTGTGGAAGATCCGGCACCGGATCCCGCCCGGCTCGCACTGCGTACTGGTCTTCCCCGACGGCGGCGACCGCTATCTGAGCACCATCTACTCGGACACTTGGGTGCGGGCCAACTTCGGTGATGTGTTCCACCTCTGGAAGGAGTGACCGGGTGGACGACGGAACGACGGGACGGACCCCCGCGGTGCCCGAGCGCGGGCCGCTGCCGCTGAGCACCGGCCAGGAGGCCCTCTGGCTCGCCCACCAGCTCGACCCGGACAGCTCCGCGTACAACGTGGTGCTCGCGGTCCGGCTGCGCGACCCGGTGCGCGTCGACGCCCTCCAGGACGCCCTGCACGCCCTCGCCGCCCGCCACGAGCTGCTGCGCTCCCGGTTCCCGGCCGCCGCCGACGGCCCCGTCCGGTACGCCGGGCCCCCGGAGCGGGTACGGCTCCAGGTGCGGGACCTGCCGCCCGGCAGCGGCGCACCCGAGCTGCTGCGCGCGGCCACGGACGCGGGCCGCGAGCCCTTCCGACTGGCCGCGTCGGCGTTCCGGGCGGTGCTGCTGCGCCGGGCGCCCGACGACGGCGTCCTGGTCACCGTCACCCACCACCTCGTCAGCGACGCCACCAGCCAGTGGCTGCTGGTCCGGGACCTGTTCGCGCTCTACGGCGCACGCACCGGCGCGCGCGCCGCCGCCCTGCCGGATACCTCCGCGCTCCCGGGCGCCACCGCACTCCCGGATACCTCCGCGCTCCCGGGTACTCCCGCCGGGTGGGACGCGCAGGTGCGGGCGGAGGCGGAGTTCGTCGGCTCGCCACGCGGGAAGCGGGCCGCCGGGCACTGGCGGACGGTGTGCGCGGGGCTGGCGGCGGCCGAACTCCCCGCCGACCGGCCCCGCCCCGCCCGCCGGACCCTGAACGGCGCCACCCACGAGGTCGCCCTGGACACCGCCACCGCCGCCCGGCTGCGGGCGACGGCGGCCGGGCGGGGGATCACCCCGTTCGCCTGGCTGCTCGGCACCTTCCAGGCGGCCCTGCACCGCTCCGGCGCCGGACCGGCGTTCCTGATCGGCTGCCCCGCCACCACCCGGTTCACCCCGGGCACCCGTGAGGCCGTCGGCTACTACGTCAACGCCCTGCCGGTCGCGGCCCGGTTCACCCCGGCGACGACCCTGCTGGAGACGGTCACCGCCGCGCGGCACCAGCTCCGCGCCGGTCTCGCGCACGCCCGCCTGCCCGTCGAGCTGATCCCGGGCGGCCCGGCGGGCGGCCCGCTGTTCCGGATCTCCTGCACCCTGGTCGCCGCCGACCGGCTGCCCGTCGAGGGCCTGTACGAGACCCTGCGCGGCGGCGGCCCGGTCCGGCTCGGCGGACTGCGGGCCGAGCTGTACGACGTCCCGCAGCAGGAGGGGCAGCTCGATCTGACCGTGGAGATCCTCCAGGACGCCACCGGCTTCCGGGCCGTCCTGCGCTACAACACCGACCTCTTCGACGCCACCGCCCCCCAGCGGTTCGGCACCACCTGGCTCCGGCTGCTGGAGACCTCCCTCGACGCACCGGACACCCCGGTCGCCGCCGTGGCGCTGGTCGGCGACGACGATCTGCGGGCGCTGCTGGCGCTCGGGACGGGCGGTGCGTGATGACCGGAACGGTCGGTGGTGCCGCTACCGGTACCGATGCCGCTACCGGTGCCGATGCCGGTACCGGCAGGGTCGAGGACGTCCCGGAGGTGCAGCGGCTGCCCGGCGGACCCGCCGTGTGGTGCACCAACGGGCCCGCCGCCGTGGCGATGTGGCGGGAGATGCTGCCGCCCGGCCTCTACCACCGGGCCGCCGAACGGCTCCGCCCCGGCGACACCGTCCTCGACATCGGCGCCAACATCGGGCTGATGTCGGTGTACTGCGCCCGGCTCCGCCCCGGGGTGCGGATCGTCGCCGCCGAACCCGCGCCCGCCCTGCACACCTGCCTGACCCGCAATCTCGCCGAGCACACCGCCCCGGGCTGGCGGGCCGACCGCACGGCCGTCGCCGACCGGCCGGGCCGGCGGACGTTCACCTACTACCCGCAGGCGCCCGGCAACTCCGGGCTGCACGCCGACCGCGCCGCCGACGACGAGATCACCCTCGCCTACCTGCGCAACAGCGGCGTCGACGCCGAGGACGCGGCGGAACTGGTCGGGGAACTGCACCGGGGCGTGGAGTTCACCGTGCCCGTGGTCACCGTCTCGGAGCTGCTGCGCCGCCACCGGGTGGACCGGGTCGAGCTGCTGAAGGTCGATGTGGAGCGGGCCGAACTGGAGGTGCTGACCGGCATCGAGGCCGGGCACTGGCCCCGGGTGGGGGCGGTGGTCGCCGAGGTGCACGACGACGCGGACGGGCGGCTGTCCCGGATCCGGGCCCTGCTGACCGGCCACGGCTTCGAGGTCCGCGTCACCCAGGACCCGCTGCTGACCGGCACCCCGCTCTACGACGTCGAGGCCGTGCGGCCCGTATAGGGGCCATATAGGGCCGGAACCCACCATCGGCCGAGTACCGAAGGTGCCGTCCGGACGGCGTCCCGACCCCGCAGAGAGGGAACCCCCATGCTGATCCTGCGCCGTGCCGATGTGACGGACGTGCTGTCCGGGCGGGAGCGGGAGGTCATCGACCTCGTCGCCGACGCCTACCGGCTGCACGACGCGGGGCTGACCTCGCTGCCGCACTCCACCTTCCTGCGCTTCCCGGAGGAGCGGCACGCCCGGGACCGGATCATCGGGCTGCCCGCCTACCGGGGCGGGGAGCGGCCCGTCGCCGGGATGAAGTGGATCGCCTCCTTCCCGGGCAATGTCGCCGCCGGGGCGGAGCGGGCCAGCGCGGCGCTGGTCCTCAACTCCCTGGACACCGGACGGCCGGTGGCGTTCGCCGAGGCCGCGGTGGTCTCCGCCCGGCGCACCGCCGCCTCCGCCGCCCTCGCCGCGGCCGAGCTGACCCGGGGCCGGCCCGCCCCGCACGCGGTGCTGCTGATCGGCTGCGGGGTGATCAATCTGGAGATCCTGCGGTTCCTCACCGCCGCCCTGCCCGATCTGCGCGAGGCCGCCCTCTACGACACCGACCCGGCGCGCGCCGAGGCGTTCACCATCCGCGCCGCCGAGGCGGCCCCCGGGGTGAAGGCGTACCCGGTCACCGATCTGCCCGCCGCCCTCGCCGGGCACCGGCTGATCTCGCTGGCCACCACCGCCGCCACCCCGCACCTGGACCTGACCGCCTGCGGCCCGGACACCACCGTGCTGCACATCTCGCTGCGCGATCTGACCCCGGAGACGATCCTCGGCGCGATCAACGTGGTGGACGACGCCGATCACGTCTGCCGGGAGCGCACCTCCCTCGACCTCGCCCAGCAGGTCAGCGGCGGCCGGGAGTTCGTGCACGCCACCATCGGCGCCCTGCTGCGCGGCACCGCCGCCCTGCCGGCCGACCGCACCCGCCCGGTCATCTACTCGCCGTTCGGCCTGGGCGTCCTGGACGTGGCCCTCGCCGAGTTCGTCCGCGAGGAGGCCGAACGGCGGGGGCTCGGCATCCGCGTGGACGACTTCCTGACGGACTGACGGACCCCCGGACCCCCGGACCCCCGGACCCACGGACCGCCGGACCGCCGGACCGCCGGACTGACGGACCCCCGGACCGCCGCCACGGCAGACAGCGCCCAGCGCCACCCCAGAAACACCCCTTTCCTCCCCATCCGCACCCTCCGAAGGAGCCCCCATGACCACCTCTCAGACCACCTCCCAGACCTCCGCCGAGACCCCCGCCCCGACCCTCGCCCAGCCCCCCGCCGAGCCCGAGGGCCCCCGTCAGCAGGTGGTGGTCAACGACGAGGAGCAGTACTCCCTGTGGCCCGCCGGACGGCAGCTCCCCGCCGGGTGGCACGCCGAGGGCACCGAGGGCACCCGCGAGGAGTGCCTCGCCCGGATCTCCGAGGTGTGGACGGACATGCGCCCGCTGAGCCTGCGCCGCCGGATGCACGACTCGTCCGCCGCCTGACGCCCCCGCGCCCGCCCCGCACCCAGGTCTGTGACAGGAGTTGCCGTGAACGCCGAACTGCTTCCGGAACGCTTCGCCGAGCAGGCGTTCCGTACCCCGCACGCCGTCGCCGTCGTCGCCGGTGGGCGGGCGGTGACGTACGAGGAGCTGGACCGCGTGTCCGGCCGGGTGGCCCGCTGCCTGCGGGAGCTGGGCGCCGGGCCGGAGACGCCGGTCGGGGTGGCGCTGCCCCGGGGCGTGGACCTGGTCGTGGCGCTGCTCGGGGTGTGGCGGGCCGGGGCCGCCTACGTACCGCTGGATCCGGCGCAGCCGGCCGCCCGGCTGGCCGGGCTGCTCCGGGACTCGGGGGCGGAACTGGTGCTGGCCGGGCGGGAGGCCGCCGCCGCGGTGGCCGAGGCGGGCGCCCGTCGGCTGGACCCGGGCGCGCTGCCGGACCCGGCGCGGCCGGACGCCCCGCTGCCGGTGCCCGCCGCCGACCCGGGGGGCGCGGCCTACGCGGTGTTCACCTCGGGCTCGACCGGGCGGCCGAAGGCGGTCGTGGTGACCCATGCCGGGATCGCGGGCCGGGTCGGCTGGACGGTGGAGCGGCACGGGCTCGGGCCGGGTGACCGGGTGTTGCAGAAGACGACGATCGGGTTCGACGCCGCCGCCTGGGAGATCTTCGCGCCGCTGGTGAGCGGGGCGACGGTGGTGCTGGCCCCGGCGGGCGCCGAGCGGGACCCGGCGGCGCTGCTGGCGGCGGTCGCCGCGCACGGGATCACGGTGCTCCAGGTGGTGCCGAGCGTGCTGCGGCTGCTGGTGGCGGAGGGAGCGGCGGCGTGGGCGGGGTGCGGGGCGCTGCGGCTGCTGTTCTCGGCCGGTGAGCCGCTGCACTTCCCGCTGGTGGCGCGGGTGCGGGAGCTGGCCGGGGCGGAGCTGGAGGTGTGGAACACCTATGGGCCCACCGAGTGCTCGATCGACGCCACCGCCCACCCGGTGGAGACGGGCCCCGGCGAGGGCCCGGTGCCGATCGGCCGTCCGCTGCCCGGGATGCGGGCGCTGGTCCTGGACCCGGCCGGGGCGCCGGTGCCGGTGGGCGTGCCCGGGGAGCTGCATGTGGGCGGGGCGGGCGTGGCGCGCGGGTACGCGGGACGGCCGGAGCTGACCGCCGAGCGGTTCGTGCCCGACCCGTACGCCACCGTGCCCGGCGACCGGCTCTACCGCACCGGCGACCAGGTCCGCTGGCGCGCGGACCGGACCCTGGAGTACCTGGGCCGCCTGGACCACCAGGTGAAGGTGAACGGCGTCCGCATCGAGCCCGGCGAGATCGAGGCCGCGCTCACCGCGCACCCGGCGGTGACGGGCGCGGTGGTGACCGCGTACGAGGCCGACGGCGACGGCGACGGCGGCGGCGGGGGTAAGCGGCTCGCCGCCCATGTCACCGCGGGCGGGGACGTGGACGCGGCCGGGCTGCGGGCGTTCCTCGCCGGGCGGCTGCCGGAGAGCCATGTGCCGTCGGTGTTCCGGGTGCTGGAGGCGTTCCCGCTGCTGCCCAGCGGCAAGGCGGACCGGGCCGCGCTGCCCGACCCCCGGGTGCCCCGGGCCGCCCGCGCCCCGGAGTTCACCGCCCCGCGCACCCCCGCCGAGCAACTGGTGGCCGGGGTGTGGGCGGAGCTGCTGGGCCGGGACCGGGTGGGCGCGGCCGACGACTTCTTCGCGCTGGGCGGCACCTCGCTCCAGCTCACCCGGCTGGCCGCCCGGCTGCGCGCGGCCTCCGGCGCCCGGCTCCCGCTGCGCGGGCTGTTCACGGCGACGACCGTCGAGGCGCAGGCCCGGCTGCTGGGCCCGGCCGGGGAGGCGGAACCGGCGGACGGGGACGCGGTGGTGCCGGTGCGGCGGGACGGGGTACTGCCGCTGTCGTCGGGGCAGCGGCGGCTGTGGTTCCTGGACCGGATGCACCCGGGCAGCCCCGAGTGGGTGGCCCCGCTGTTCCTGCGGCTGCCGGGGGCGCTGCCGCCGGACGCCGTGGCCGCCGCGCTGGACGCGCTGGCCGACCGGCACGAGCCGCTGCGCACCCGCTATCCCGCCGAGGGCGGTGAGGCGCGGCAGGTGATCGACGCGCCGGGCACCTCCCGGATCGAGCTGCGGGTCGAGGAGAGCGGCCGGGCGGGCGTGGCCGCGCTGTTCGCGGAGCAGTTCGCGCGCGGCTTCGACCTGGCGGCGGGGCCGCTGTGGCGGGGACTGCTGGTGCGGGACCCCGGCCCGGAGGGGGCCGGTGGCGCCGGGGCCGCGGACCCCGACGGGGCCGATCGGCGCCCGGAGGGGGCCGGTGCCGATCAGTTGCTCCTGCTCACCCTCCACCACATCACCTGCGACGGCTGGTCGACGGTGCTGCTGGAGCGGGAGCTGCGCGAGCTGTGCGCGGCCCGACTGGAGGGGCGTCCGGCCGTACTGCCGGAACTGCCGCTCCAGTACGCCGACTACGGGTCCTGGCAGCACGCCCGGCTCACCGAGGAGGCCATGGGGGCGGAGCTGGCGCACTGGCGGTCCGTGCTGGACGGCCTCACCCCCATCGAGCTGCCCGCCGACCGGCCCCGGCCCGCCGTGCGCGACCCGCGCGGAGCGGTCGTCCCGCTGCGGGTGCCGCCCGCGACGGCCGCCGCGCTGACCGCGCTGGGGCGGGCGCACGGGGCGACACCGTTCATGACGCTGCTGACCGCGTACGCCACGCTGGTGGCGCGGTGGAGCGGGCAGTGGGACGTGCCGGTGGGGACGCCGGTCGCGGGGCGGACCCGGCCGGAGACCGGGTCGATGGTGGGGTTCTTCCTGAACTCGCTGGTGGTGCGGTGCGGTCTGGGGCCCGGGGTGCCCTTCACCGAGGCCCTGGAGCGGGTCCGGGACGCGGCGCGGGACGCGTTCGCCCATCAGGAGCTGCCGTTCGAGCGGCTGGTGGACGAGGTGCAGCCGGAGCGCGACCTGTCCCGCACCCCGCTCTACCAGGTCGCCTTCGATCTGCACAGCGAGGGCGTCACCAGCGTCGTCACCCGGGACGCCGATCTGGCCGCGTTCACCGAGGCGTGGCAGGTGGCCAAGACGGATCTGTCGCTGTTCATGCGGGGGACCCCGGAGGGCGGTCTCGACGGGGTGCTGGAGTACGCGGCGTCGCTGTTCGAGCGGTCCACCGTCGAGCGGATGGCCCGGCACTTCCTGACCCTGCTGGACGCGGTGGCCGCCGACCCCGGCACCCCGCTGGGCGAGGCGGAGCTGCTGGGCGCGGCGGAGCGGCACCGGCTGACGGCCGGGCTCAACGACACCGCCTGGGCCGGCGACGGCCTGACCGTCCTGGACCGCTTCGAGCGGCACGCCCACGCCACCCCGGAGCGCACCGCCCTGGAGGGCGCGGGCCGCACGGTCCGCTACGGCGAGCTGGAGGTGTCCGCGAACCGGCTCGCGCACCATCTGCGCACCCTGTGCGTGGGCGCCGAGTCCCGGGTCGCGGTGCTGCTGGACCGGGGCCCCGACCTGGTGACCGCGCTGCTCGCGGTCGGCAAGGCGAGCGGCGCCTACGTGCCCGTCGACCCGGGGCACCCGGCGGAGCGGGTGGCGGCGATGTGCGCGGCGGCCGGGGTGCGGACGCTGGTCACCTCGGCGGCGTACGCGGACCGGTACGCGGGCGGCGGGCTGAAGGTGCTGTGCCTGGACCGGGACGCGGCCGTCATCGCCGCCCGCCCGGCGACCGCGCCCGCCCGCACCCGCGACCCGGACCGCCTGGCCTATGTCATCTTCACCTCCGGCTCCACCGGCACCCCCAAGGGCGTCGAGGTCACCCACCGGGGTCTGGCGAACCATGTCGCCTGGGCGGTGCGGGAGCTGGCCGGGGGCGACTGCGGGGGCGGGGCGCTGTTCTCGTCGATCGCCTTCGACCTCGTCGTCCCGAATGTGTGGGCGCCGCTGACCAGCGGGCAGCGGCTGTTCCTGCTGCCGCAGGAGACCGATCTGGCGGAGCTGGGGAAGCGGCTGGCGGAGGCGGCCCCGTTCAGCTTCCTCAAGCTGACCCCGGGCCATCTCGACATCCTCGCCCAGCAGTTGACCCCGGCGCAGGCGGGCGCGCTCGCCCCGGTCGCGGTGGTCGCCGGGGAGCCCTTCACCCGGGCCGCCCTGACCCGCTGGCGCGCACTGGCCCCCGGGATGCGGCTGATCAACGAGTACGGGCCGACCGAGGCGTCCGTCGGCACCAGCGTCTACCCGGTGCCGGACGACGGCCCGGTGCCGCCGCCGGACGTGCTGCCGATCGGCCGCCCGCTGCCCGGGATGACGATGTACGTCCTGGACCCGGCGCTGCGCCCGGTCCCGGTCGGGGTGGCGGGCGAACTGTACGTCGGCGGCACGGGCGTGGCCCGCGGCTACGCGCACCGCCCCGACCTCACCGCCGACCGCTTCCCGCCCGACCCGTACGGGGCCGTCCCCGGCGCCCGCCTCTACCGCACCGGCGACCTGGTGCGCCACCGCCCGGACGGGAACGTGGAGTTCCTCGGCCGGGTCGACGACCAGGTGAAGATCCGCGGCCACCGGGTGGAGCCCGGTGAGATCCGGGCCGTGGTCGAGGCCCACCCGCAGGTGCGCGAGGCCGTCGTCACCGTCCGCCGCCCGGCGTCCGGCGCACCCGAACTCGCCTGCTACGCGGTGCCCGCCGGGCCCGGCGCGGCCCTGCCCGACCTGGCCGCCCACTGCGCGGCCCGGCTGCCCGCCTACATGGTCCCGGCGACCTTCACCGCGCTGGACGCGATCCCGGTGAACGCCAACGGCAAGGTCGACCGCCGGGCGCTGCCGGAGCCGGTACGCGGCGGCCCGGCGGACGGCGAGGTCCCGGTGGAGCCGTCGGGGCCGGTGCAGGAGCGGATCGCCGCGATCTGGACCGAACTGCTCGGCGCCCGGCCGTCCGCGCACGACAGCTTCTTCCGCGTCGGCGGCAACTCGATCCTGGCGATCCGGCTGATCTCGCGGATCCAGCAGGAGTTCGGCATCGACTTCGCCGTCCGCACGGTCTTCGAGGGCCCGACCGTGGCCCGGCTCGCGGCCACCGTCGAGGAGCGGATCACGGCCGAGATCGCCGCGCTCTCCGACGCCGAACTCCTCGACTCCGTGCACCCCACCGACCCCGCCGGCCCGCCGCCGGCCACCCCCGCGGAACCCACCAAGGAGCACCAGGCATGAGCACCGAGCACGGTACCGAGGACACCCGGGCCCTGGACCGGCCGGACGACCGCCCGGACGACCGGCGGGACGACCGGCGGGACCGGCCGGACGCCGGTGACGCGGCGGCGCTGCGGGCCGAACTGCTGCGGCGGCGCCTCGCGGGCGGCGGACCGGCCGCCCCGCGCCGGGACACCATCGCGCGCGCCGACCGGGACGGCCCGCTGCCGCTGTCGCACGGGCAGGAGCAGATGTGGTTCCTGGACCGGCTGGAGCCGGGCAGCGGGGAGTATCTGGTGCCGCTGGTGCTGCGGCTGCGCGGCCCGCTGGACGTGGCCGCGCTGGAGCGGGCCTGGCAGGGGGTGCTGGACCGGCACGAGATCCTGCGCACCCGCTACGCGCTGCGCGGCGACACCCCGGTCCAGCTCATCGACCCGCCCCGCCCCCACCCCCTGGAGCACGCGGCGGCCGGTGACGACGACGCCGTGCGGGAGCTGGTGGAGGCGGAGCTGGGGCGGGCGTTCGACCTGGCCCGGGACCGGCCGGTGCGGGGGCTGCTGATCCGGCTCGGCGCCGAGGAGCACGTCCTCGCCGTGGTGTTCCACCACATCGCCTGCGACGCCTGGTCCACCCAGGTCTTCGGGCGGGAGCTGAGCGCCCTGTACGGCGGCGCCGCGCCCGCGCCCCTCACCGTGCAGTACGCCGACTTCGCGGCCTGGCAGCGGGAGCGCGCCGGCGGTGCGGTGATCGAGCGGCACCTGGGCTACTGGACCGGCCGGCTCGCCGGGCTCGCCCCGCTGGACCTGCCCGCCGACCGGCCCCGCCCGGCGGTCCGCGACGGCGCGGGCGACGCCGTCCCGTTCACCGTGCCCCCGGCGCTCGCGGACCGGCTGCGCGCCCTGGCGACCGACCGGGACTGCACCCCGTTCATGCTGTTCCTGGCCGCCTTCCAGACCCTGCTGTCCCGCTGGACCGGCCGCGACGACCTCGCGGTCGGCACCGTCGTCTCCGGGCGCGGGCGCCCCGAACTCCAGCAGGTCATCGGGTACGGCATCAACAGCCTGGTGATGCGCGGCGACCTCTCCGGCGACCCGGCGTTCACCGAGCTGCTGGCCCGCACCCGCGCCACCGTCCTGGACGCCTACGACCACCAGGACGTGCCCTTCGCCCGGATCGTGGAGGCCCTCGCCCCCGAGCGGGACCTGTCCCGCACCCCGCTGTTCCAGGTGGCGTTCACCCTGCACGGCGACCGGGGGGCCGCGTTCGCGCTGCCCGGCGTCGACGCCGAGCCGTTCGCGGGGTCGGGGCGGGTCGCCAAGTTCGATCTGGACCTCCAGCTCCGCGAGGGCGCCGACGGTGCCCTCGGCGGGCATCTGGAGTACGCCACGGCCCTGTTCGACCGGGCGACCGTCGAGCGGCTGCGCGGGCATCTGCTGCGGCTGCTCGACTCGGTCGCCGCCGACCCCGGCGCCCCGCTGTCCGCGCTGGAGATCCTGGACGCCCCCGAACTCGCCCTGGTCACCGGCCCGGCCCCGCGCCCGGTCCGGGTCACCCGGCGGGTCCACGAACGCTTCGCCGAGCAGGCCGCCCGCACCCCGGACGCGGTGGCCGTCACCTTCGGGGACACCCATCTCACCTACGCCGCGCTCGACGCCCGCGCCAACCGGATCGCCCACGCCCTGATCGCCCGGGGCGCCGGTCCGGAGACCCTGGTGGGCCTCGCCCTGGACCGGGGCCCCGAGCTGATCCCGGCCCTCCTCGGCATCCTCAAGTCCGGTGCGGGCTACCTCCCGCTGGACCCGGCCAACCCCGCCGACCGGCTCGCGTACATCGTCCGCGACGCCCGGGCCCCCCTCGTCGTCACCACCCGCGCCCACGCCCCCCTGTTCGACGGGGTCATCGAGGGAGCCGGGAGCGAGACGGGCACCCTGCTCCTGGACGACCCCGCCGAGGCCGCCGCCCTCGCCGCCCGCCCCGCCACCGCCCCCGACGCCCCCGGCAGCCCCGAGCACCTCATCTACACGATCTACACCTCCGGCTCCACCGGCCGCCCCAAGGGCGTCGCCCTCACCCACGCCAATGTGTCCCGCCTGATGGACCGCGGCCACGAGCACTTCGCCTTCACCGCCTCCGACGTGTGGACCCTGTTCCACAGCTACGCCTTCGACTTCTCGGTGTGGGAGATGTGGGGCGCGCTGCTGTACGGGGGGCGGCTGGTGGTCGTCCCCGATGCGGTGGTGCGCGCGCCGGAGGAGTTCGCCGCGCTGCTCGCCCGTGAGCGGGTCACCGTCCTCAACCAGACCCCGACCGCCTTCCGGGCGCTCACCGCGACCGCCCCAGAAGGGCTGGCGCTGCGCGCGGTCGTCTTCGGCGGCGAACGCCTCGACCCGGCCGATCTGCGGCCCTGGACCGACCGCTTCGGCCCGGAGCGCACCGCGCTGGTCAACATGTACGGGATCACCGAGACGACCGTCCACACCACCTTCCACCGGATCAGCGCCGCCGATCTCGCCGCCCCGCACACCAGCCCCGTCGGCGCCCCCCTGCCCGACCTGGGGATCTGTCTGCTGGACGGGCACGGCCGCCCGGTCCCGCTCGGGGTCCCCGGCGAGATCTGCGTGGCCGGGGCGGGGCTCGCCCGCGGCTACCTCCACCGCCCCGGCCTCACCGCCGAACGGTTCGTCCCGAACCCGTACGGCCCGCCCGGCTCCCGGCTCTACCGCAGCGGCGACCTGGCCCGGCGCCGCCCGCACGGCTCCCTGGAGTTCCTCGGCCGGATCGACGACCAGGTCAAGATCCGCGGCTTCCGGATCGAGCCCGGCGAGATCGCCGCCACCCTCGCCGCCCACCCCGCCGTCCGCGACGCGGTCGTCCAGGTCCGCGAGGACACCCCCGGCGACCCCCGCCTGGTCGCCTACGTCACCCCGGCCGACGGCACGGACCCCGAGCCCGGCGCCCTGCGCGCCCACACCGCCGCCCGGCTGCCCTCCTACATGGTCCCGGCCGCCGTCGTCGTCCTGCCCGCGCTGCCGCTGACCACCAACGGCAAGCTCGACAAGGGCGCCCTGCCCGCGCCGGACCGGGCCGCGCTCGGCACCGACACCTTCGTCGCGCCCCGCACGGTCGCCGAGGAGCGGATCGCCGCCGTCTGGGCGGAGGTCCTCGGGGTGGAGCGGGTCGGTGTCGAGGACGGCTTCTTCGACCTGGGCGGCCACTCCATCCGCGCGGTCGCCGTCGTCGGCCGGCTGCGCGCGGCGGGCTACGACCTGACCGTCCGGGACGTCTTCGAGCACCGCACGGTCGCCCGGATCGCCGAACTGGTCACCGGGCGGCCCGCGCCCACCGACCCCGGCCGCGCGGTCGCCCCGTTCGCGCTGCTCGGCGCCGAGGACACCGCCCGGCTCCCGGCGGGCCTCGCCGACGCCTACCCGCTGTCCCAGGTGCAGCTCGGCATGGTCGTCGAGATGCTCACCGACGACGGCAGGCACCCGTACCACAACGCCACCGCGTTCCGGATCCGCGACGAACGGCCCTTCTCCGCCGCCGCGCTGCGGGCCGCCGCCGCGGCCGTCACCGCCCGCCACGACGTGCTGCGCACCTCCTTCGCCCTGACCGGCTACTCGGTGCCGATGCAACTGGTGCACGCCGAGGCGGAGATGGGCGTCGGGGTCACCGACCTCTCCCACCTCCCCGAGAGCGAACTCCTCGCCGAGCTGACGGCGTTCGTCGCCCGGGAGCGCGCCGCGCTGTTCGATCTCGCCGCCCCGCCGCTGCTGCGGCTGCACGCCCATGTCGCCGGGGACGGGAGCTGGTGGCTCACCAACACCGAGTGCCACCCCATCCTGGACGGCTGGAGCCATCACTCCCTGCTGATGGAGATCCTGCGGGAATACGAGACGGCCCGGGACGACGACGGCGGCGGCGACCCGGCACCGGCCCAGATACCGGCCCGGACACCGGCCCAGATGCCGGCCCAGGCACCGAACCGGGCCCAGGCACCGGCCGGCGGCCCGCGCTTCGCCGACTTCATCGCCGCCGAACGGGACGCGCTGGGCTCCGCCGGGGCCCGCGCCCACTGGCAGAAGGTCGTCGACGACCACGCCCGGCTGTCCGTGCCCGCCGCCTGGCGGGGCGACCCGGACGCCGAGGGCGCCCCGCACCGCGTCGCCGTGCCCTTCCACGACCTGGAGGACCGGCTGCGCGCCCTCGCCACCCGGGCGGGCGCCTCCCTGAAGAGCGTGCTGCACGCCGCCCACCTCAAGACCCTCGGCATGTGCACCGAGGAGGAGCGGTTCTTCACCGGGCTGGTGTGCAACGCCCGCCCCGAGGTGCTCGGCGCCGACCGGGTCCACGGCATGCACCTCAACACCCTGCCCTTCCCGCACGACCGCACCGCCGCCACCTGGCGGGACCTGGTCGCCCAGGTCTTCGCCCGCGAGGTCGCCCTCTGGCCGTACCGCGCCTTCCCGATGCCCGTCATCCAGCGCGAACTCGCCGACGGCGAGCGGCTGGTGGAGATGCGGTTCAGCTACCACGACTTCGACCAGGTCGACCACGACCGGGTCGACTACCTCGCCAGCATCGACGACAGCCCCACCGAGTTCTCCCTCGGCGTCTCCGCCCGCATCGGGCATCTGGTGCTCACCGCCTCGCCGCGCCTGCTCAGCCGGGCCGGCACCGACCGGCTCGCCGCGATGCTGCGCCGGGTGGTCGAGGCGATGGCCGCCGACCCGGACGGCGACGCCCGCGCGGCCCTCCTCCCGGCGGGCGAGCGCGAGCGGCAGCTCACCGAGTGGAACGACACCGCCCGCGCCGAGAACACCACCGACGTCCTGACCCGCTTCGAGGAGCGGGCGGCGCGGACCCCCGACGCGGTCGCCGTCCGCCACGCCGGACGGGCCACGACCTACGGCGACCTCGACGCCCGCGCCGACCAACTGGCCCACCACCTCGGGCGGCTCGGCGTCGGCGCCGAGACCCGGGTGCTGGTGGCGCTGGAGCGCGGCCCGGAGCTGGTCACCGCGCTGCTCGCGGTGTGGAAGGCGGGCGGCGCCTATGTCCCCGTCGAACCCGGCACCCCGGCCGCCCGCGTCGCCGCGATCGCCGCCACCGCCGGGGCGGCCGTCACCCTCACCGAACTGCCGGACCTCACCGGCCTCCCCGCGACCCGACCGGCCCGGACCGACGACCCGGACCGGCTGGCGTACGTCATCTTCACCTCCGGCTCCACCGGCACCCCCAAGGGCGTCGAGATCACCCACCGGGGCCTGACGAACCATGTCGCCTGGGCGGCCCGGGAGCTGGCGTCACGCGGCCCGGGCGGCGCCCCGCTCTTCTCCTCCGTCGCCTTCGACCTGGTCGTCCCCAACCTCTGGGCCCCCCTGGTCACCGGCCGGCCGGTGCACACCGTCGGCCACGACCTCGACCTGGCCGACCTGGGCAGCGCGCTGACCGCCGGGGCCCCGTACAGCTTCGTCAAGCTCACCCCCGGGCATCTGGACGTCCTGTCCCGGCAGCTCACCGCATCCGAAGCGCGGGAGCTGGCGCCGGTGCTGGTGGTGGCGGGCGAGGCGTTCACCGGGGCCGCCCTGGAGCGCTGGCGGGCGCTGGCCCCGGACACGGAGCTGATCAACGAGTACGGCCCCACCGAGACCTCCGTCGGCGCCACGATCCACCCGGTCACCGAACCCGCCGCCGGGGACGAGGTGATCCCCATCGGCCGCCCGCTGCCCAACACCCGGACCTACGTCCTCGATCACGCCCTGCACCCGGTGCCGGTCGGGGTCCCCGGCGAGCTGTACATCGGCGGGACCGGAGTGGCGCGCGGCTACGCGGGCCGCCCCGATCTCACCGCCGACCGCTTCCTCCCCGACCCGTACGGCACCGCCCCCGGCGCCCGTCTCTACCGCACCGGCGACCTGGTCCGCCACCGCCCCGACGGGGCGATCGAGTTCCTCGGGCGGATCGACGACCAGGTCAAGATCCGGGGCCACCGGATCGAGCCCGGCGAGATCCAGGCGGTGCTGACCGGGCACCCGGCCGTGGCGCAGGCGTATGTCACCGTCCACGAAGGGGAGCTGGCCGCCTACTACGCCCCGGCCACCGCCGAACCCGCCGCCGTGCGGGCCCATCTGGCGGAGCGGCTGCCCGACTACCTGGTGCCCGCCGCCCTGGTGCCGCTGGACGCGCTGCCGCTGAACGCCAACGGCAAGGTCGACCGGCGTGCCCTGCCCGCCCCCGGCCCCGCGCCGGAGACCGTCGCGGCGACCGCGCCCCGCACCCCGGCCGAGGAGCGGATCGCCCGGGTGTGGGCGCAGGTGCTGGGCCGCGAACGGATCGGCGTCGAGGACGACTTCTTCGAGATCGGCGGCCACTCCATCCGGGCCGTCGCCCTGGTCGGCGGACTGCGCGCGGGCGGCTTCGACGTCGGCGTCCGGGACGTCTTCGAGCACCGGACGGTGGCCGGGCTCGCCGAGCACCTCACCGGACGCCCCGCCCGCACCGAGGTGGACACCCCTGTCGCCCGGTTCGCGCTGATCGCCCCCGAGGACCGGGCCGCGCTCCCGGCCGACGCGGTCGACGCCTACCCCCTCACCCAGGTCCAGCTCGGCATGGTCCTGGAGATGATGGCCGACGGCACCCAGCACGCCTACCACAATGTGTCGTCGTTCCGGATCACCGAGGCCGAGCCGTTCGCCGCCGACGCCCTGCGCGCCGCCGTGCGGACCGTCACCGGGCGGCACGAGATGCTGCGGACCTCCTTCCATCTCGAAGGGCACGCCCAGCCGCTCCAGGTGGTGCACGCGGACGCCGCGATCCCGGTGGCCGTCGCCGATCTGCGCGGTCTGGACGAGGAGGGGCGGCGGCGGGCGGTCGCGGAGTTCCTGGCCGCCGAACGCGCCGACCTGTTCGATCTGGAACGGGCCCCGCTGCTGCGGATGACCGCCCACGTCGAGGACGACGGCTGGCGGCTCGGGCTGACCGTCTGCCACGCCATCACCGAGGGCTGGAGCCATCGCGCGCTGCTGATGGAACTGCTGGACGAGTACCGGCGGATCCGGGACGGGGCCGAACCGTCCGGCGCCCCGCTCCCCGCCGTGCGCTACGCCGACTTCGTCGCCGCCGAACTGGCCTCCCTGGACTCGCCGCGCGACCGCGCCCACTGGCGGGCCGTGACCGACGGCCACGCCCGGTTCGCGCTCCCCGCGGCCTGGGCGGGCGACCGGGGCGCCCCCCGCGAGCGCTACCGGGTGGCGGTGGAGCTGAAGCCGTACGAGGCGGGGCTGCGCGCGCTCGCCGCCCGCACCCGGGTGCCGCTGAAGAGCGTGCTGCTGGCCGCGCATCTGACCGCGCTGAGCCTGCTCACCGAGGAGCGCCGGTTCCACTCCGGGCTGGTCTTCAGCGCCCGCCCCGAGGCGCCGGGCGCCGACCGCGTCTACGGCATGTACCTCAACACCCTGCCCTTCGCCTTCGACGCCGGGCGCGAGCGGAGCCGGGCGGAGCTGGTGCGGGAGGTGTTCGCGCACGAGGCGGGCATGTGGGAGTACCGGCGCCATCCGATGCCGGCCATCCAGCACGCGGCCGGGGTGCCCCGGCTGCTCGACGTCCGCTTCAGCTACCAGGACTTCGACCATGTCGACGCCGGGCGGGTGGACCTCGCCGACAGCGCCGGGGAGGCGGCGACCGAGTTCGATCTCGCGGTGTCGGCGGTCGCCGGGTACCTGGTGCTGACCACCCACACCCACGCCCTGTCCCGCCCGGACGCCGACCGGCTGACCGCGCTGTACGCGGCCGTGCTGGAGGCGATGGCCGGCGACCCGGACGGCGACGCCCGCGCGGTGCCCCTGCCCGAGCCCGGCTTCCCGGCGGCCGGCGCCACCCCGCCCGAGGAGGCGACGGCCCCCTCCGTGCTGCGCCGCTTCGAGGAGCGGGCCGCCCTCGCCCCGGACGCCCCCGCCGTGACCCTGGGGGAGCGGACGGTGACCTACGCCCAGCTCGACGCGCACGCCGAGCGGCTCGCGGGGGCGCTGCGGGCGAGGGGCGTGGGCGCGGAGGCCCGGGTCGCGGTCCAGCTCGACCGGGGGCCGGAGCTGATCGCCGCGCTGCTCGCGGTGTGGAAGGCGGGCGGGGCGTACGTCCCGGTCGACCCGTCCTACCCCGCGCGCCGGGTGGCGGCGATCCTGGCGGCCTCGGGCGCCCGGGTGGCGCTCACCGCCCCGCAGTACGCGGACCGCTACCCCGGCGTCGAGGTCCTGACCCCGGACGCGGCCCCGGCCCGCCCCGCGACCCCGCCCGAGCGCGGCCCCGAGCGCGGCCCCGACCTCGACCCCGACCGCCTCGCCTACGTCATCTTCACCTCCGGCTCCACCGGCACCCCCAAGGGCGTCGAGATCACCCACCGCGGCCTGACGAACCACATCGCCTGGGCCGCCCGGGAGCTGGCCGGGCGCGGCACGGGCGGCGCCCCCCTCTTCTCCTCCGTCGCCTTCGACCTCGTCGTCCCCAACCTCTGGGCCCCCCTGGTCACCGGGCAGCGGGTGTTCACGGTGGCGCAGGACACCGGCCCGGGTGAGCTGGGCCGGGCGCTGACCGCCGGGGCGCCCTACAGCTTCGTCAAGCTCACGCCCGGTCATCTCCAGCTCCTGTCCGAGCAGATGACGTCCGAGCAGGCGGAGAAGCTGGCGGCGGTCATGGTGGTCGCCGGTGAGGCCCTGCCCGGCACGGCCGCCGACCGCTCGCTGGACATCCTCGGCCCGGGACGCCTGATCAACGAGTACGGCCCCACCGAGACCTCCGTCGGCGCCACGATCCACCCGGTGACCGAACCGTCCGGCGAGGAGGTGGTCCCCATCGGCCGCCCCCTGCCCGGTATGCGGACCCACGTCCTCGATCACGCCCTGCGCCCGGTGCCGGTCGGGGTCCCCGGGGAGCTGTATGTCGGCGGCACGGGTGTGGCGCGCGGGTACGCGGGCCGCCCCGACCTCACCGCCGACCGCTTCCTCCCCGACCCCTGGGGCCCGCCGGGCACCCGGATGTACCGCACCGGGGACCTGGTCCGCCACCGCTCCGACGGGGCCGTCGAGTTCCTCGGGCGGATCGACGACCAGGTCAAGATCCGCGGCCACCGGGTGGAACTCGGTGAGGTCCAGGCCGTGCTGAGCGGCCACCCGGCCGTGCGGGAGGCGTTCGTCACCGTGCACGAGCCGGTGCCCGGGGACCGGCGGCTGGTCGCCTACTGGACGGCGGACGGCACCGGGACGGCCGGGCCGGACGAGCTGGCCGCGTACTGCGCGGAGCGGCTGCCCGCGTACATGGTCCCGGCGGCCTCGGTCGCCCTGGCCGCGATGCCGCTGAACGCCAACGGCAAGGTCGACCGGCGGGCGCTGCCCGTCCCGGACCGGGGCGCCCTGCGCACCGGCACCGAGCACCGGCCGCCGGGCACCCCGACCGAACGGGCCCTCGCCGCCATCTGGTCGGACGTGCTGGGCGTCGCGGAGATCGGCGTGCACGACAGCTTCTTCGGGCTGGGCGGGCACTCCCTGCTGATGATCAAGGTGCTGGCGGCGGCCCGCGCGGACGGACTGCCGGTCTCCATCTACCGCATGTACCAGCACGACACCCTGAGCGAGCTGGCGGCGGCGGTGGACGAGGACATCCGGGCCGCCCGGCCGGAACCGGAATCGGAATCGGCACCGGCACCGGCACCGGCACCGGAAAGCGCCCCCTCGGGGACCGTCCAGGTGCCCGCCGAACTCCTCGCCCGGCTCCTCGGGCAGGCGTCGGGGAACGACCCGGCGGCGGTCGCGCAGGCCGCCGCGCTGATCGGAACCGCCCCGGCGGGAACGGCCGTCGAGGGGCTGGCGTCGGTGATGGCCGACCACAACGTCCCCGGCACCGCCCTCGCCGTGCTCCGCAACGGCGAGATCACGGCCGTCGAGGGGCACGGGGTGCTGCGCGCGGGCGGCGCCGAACCGGTCACCGGGCGGACCCTGTTCCAGGTCGGCTCGCTGAGCAAGCACGTCACCGCGCTGATCACGCTGCGGCTGGCGCACGAGGGCGTCCTCGGCCTGGACGACGACATCGCCCGCCATCTGATGTCCTGGCACCTGGCCGACGACCCGGCCGCGCCCGGCCCGGTCACCGTCCGCCAGTTGCTCGGCCACCGGGCGGGCCTGGCCCGGCACCGCAGTGTCGGGTTCCGGCCGGGCGAGCCGCTGCCGTCGCTGCGGGACCTGCTGACCGGGCGGCCCCCGGTGAGCAGTGCCCCGGTGCGGCGCGAACTGGTGCCGGGCGAGGTGTTCCGCAAGTCCAGCACCCACTACTGGGTGCTCCAGCAGGTGCTGGAGGACGCCACCGGGGAGCCCTTCGAGGCGCTCGCCCGGCGCACGGTCCTCGATCCGCTGGGCCTCGCCGACAGCGGCTTCGACCAGGACCGCCCGCTCACCGCCGGACTCCCGGTGGCGCTCGGGCACGACGCCCACGGCGACCCGCTGGAGGGCGGCTGGCGGCGGCGCGCGCATCTGGCCGCGGCGGGCCTGTGGACGACGGCCGCCGACGCGGCCCGGTTCACCGTCGCCGTCCGGCGGGCGCTGCTCGGCGCACCGGACGCGCTGGTGCCCGAGGCGCTGGCCCGGGAACTGCTCGCCGGGGAGACCGGCACGTTCTACGGGCTCGGCACGATCGTCGACGACAGCGGCGACGACCTGGAGTTCGGGCACGGGGGCGAGCCGTCCGGCTACTGGACCATGGCGATCTCCCGGCTGCACGGCGGCACCGGGTTCGTCGCCCTGACCAACGCCGACTCCGGCAAGGCGGTCGTCAAGCACCTCACCGCCGAACTCGGCCGGGACGACGGGGCGTTCGGCACCGGGCGGCTGGCCGGGGGCTGGCGCGCGGCGGGCGGCCCGGACGCGCCCGGCAGCGGCGGCGCCCTGCCGGAGGTCCTCGCCCCGGTCGTCACGGACGAGGACCGCGCCGCCGGGAGCCGCTCCGCCGGGGAGCCGCGATGACGTCCGCCCGCCCCGGAACCCGCATCCCGCCCCGCCCTTCTCCCTGGAGGAACCCATGGCAGCATCCGTCCGGCATCTGATCTCCATCGACGACCTGTCCGACGCCGATCTGTCCGCGCTGGTCGCCCGGGGCGCCGCGTTCTCCGCCGGTACGGCGGGCCGCCCCGCCCCGCTGGACGGGGACATCGTCGGCGTCTACTTCAGCAAGACCTCCACCCGCACCCGGACCGCCTTCTCCAGCGGCGCCCTGCGGCTGGGCGCGCGGATCGTGTCGTACGGGCCCGGCGACCTCCAGTTGAACACCGGGGAGACCAGCGAGGACACCGGGCGGGTGATGTCCCGGATGCTGGAGGTGCTGGTGGCGCGGACGGCGGGTGACCCGGCGGAGATGCGGGCCTGGGCCGCGCAGGACCGGATGGCCGTGATCAACGCGATGAGCGCGGAGGAGCACCCCACCCAGGCGCTCACCGATCTGACCACCCTGTACCGGCACTTCGGCCGGGTCGAGGGCCTGCGGGTGCTGTACGTCGGCGAGGGCAACAACACCGCCGCCGCGCTCGCCCTCGCCCTGACCCGCTTCCCCGGCGCCGAGCTGGAGCTGCGCACCCCGCCCGGCTACGGGCTGGCCGCCGCCTACCGGGAGCGGGCCGCGGCGCAGGCCGGGCGGTACGGGTCGGTGTTCCGGGAGCGGCACGACATGGCGGACCTGCCCGCGGGGCTCGACGCCGTCTACACCACCCGCTGGCAGACCACCGGCACCAGCAAGCCCGACCCGCACTGGCGGTCGGTGTTCGCCCCGTTCCAGGTGACGGCCGCACTGTGGGAGAGCAGCCCGAAGGCGGTGTTCCTGCACGATCTGCCCGCCCACCGGGGCGACGAGGTGACCGCCGAGGTGCTGGACGGTCCGGCGAGCATCGCCTTCGAGCAGGCGGAGAACAAGATGCACTCCGCGATGGCGGTCCTGGAGTGGTGCCGGGCATGACGGTCGCCGAGGGCGCCGCCCCCGGGGCGCCGCCCGCCCCGCCGGACGGCCCGCTGCGCCGCAACCGCGACTTCCTGCTGCTGTGGTCGGGGGCGAGTCTGTCGTTCCTGGCGGCGCGGGTCACCACCGTCGCCTATCCGCTGATCGTGCTCTGGCACACCGGGTCGCCGCTGGCGATGTCGGTGGTGTCCACGGCCGCGCTGCTGCCGCTGCTGCTGGTGCAGTTGCCGGCCGGGGCGCTGGTGGACCGGGTCGACCGGCGGCGGCTGATGCTGTGGTGCGAGGGCGGGCGGGCGGCGGTGGTGGGCAGTGTGGCGCTGGCGCTGGCGGCCGGGCGGATGACGGTGGCGCATCTGGCCGCCGCCGCGTTCGCGGAGGCGTCCCTCGCCGTGTTCTACCGGCTCGCCGAGCGGGGCGCCGTCCGCAATCTGGTGCATCCGGCGCATCTGCCGGCCGCGCTCGCGCAGAACGAGGCGCGGGGGCGGGCCGCCGGGCTGCTCGGCCAGCCGGGCGGGGTGCTGCTCCAGGCGGCGGCCCGCTGGCTGCCGTTCGGGGCGGGCGCGGTCGGGTATCTGCTGTCGGGGCTGTCGCTGCTGCTGATCCGGAAGGACTTCCAGGAGCGGCGGCCCGCGAAGGGCGGTGCCGCCCGGCTGCGGCGGGAGGTCGCCGAGGGCATGCGCTGGCTGTGGCGGCAGCGGTTCCTGCGGTCCGCGCTGGGCTATGTCGCCGTGACCAATGTGCTGTTCCAGATGCTGTCGCTGGCGCTGATCCTGCGGATCAAGGAGGCCGGGCTGCCGTCGGCGACGCTCGCCGTGGTGGTCGGCCTCGGCGGTGTCGGCGGTCTGCTGGGCGCGCTGGCCGGCGGCCGGATCCACCACCGGCTGCGGCAGCGCACCCTGCTGATCGCCGGGGCCGTGGCCTGGGCGGCGCTGATCGGCGCGATGAGCCTGACGGGTGTGCCGGTGCACCTGGGGGCGCTGTACGCGGGCACCGGGTTCGTCGGGGCGGTGTTCAACGTGGCCGCCGCCGTCCACCAGATCCGGGTCACCCCGGACGCCCTCCAGGGCCGGGTCGCCGCCACCGCCGGACTGATCGCGTCCGGCACCAACGCGCTCGGCTCGTTCTGCGGCGGACTGCTGCTGGCCGCGTTCGGGGCACTGCCGACCGTCCGGGGCATCGCGGTCGCGATGGCGGTCCTGGCGGTGGCGGCGGCACTGGCACCCGACCTGAAAGAGGAGCACGCCGACGACCCGGCCGGACCCGCTACGAAAGCACACCGATGACGTCCGCCCGCCCCCGAACCGAAACCCCTTCCACGACACCCCGGCCCCACACGAGAGAGCGTCCTCAACACCCCCCGCCCCGAAACGAGAGAGCCCCGATGACACCACCGGACCCGAGAGGAGAGCGCGCCGATGACACCACCACCCCCGTCCCTCCCTCCCGCTGACGACCCCTGGCTCCGGGTCCACCCCCCGGCGTCCGGCGGCCCGCCCCGGCTGCGGCTGGTGTGCTTCCCGCACGCCGGGGGCAACGCCCAGCTCTTCAGCAACTGGCCGCACCATCTGCCCGCCGATGTCGAACTCCTCGCGGTGCGCTACCCGGGCCGCCAGGAACGGCTGGCCGAACCCTGCGCCGAGGACATGGACACCCTCGCCGACGCCGTCACCGCCGCCCTGCTGCCCCGACTGGACCGGCCGCTCGCCCTGTTCGGGCACAGCATGGGCGCCTCCGTCGCCTATGAGACCGCGCTGCGCCTGGAGCAGCGGCACGGGGTGGTCCCGCGACGGCTGTTCGTCTCGGCCCGCTCCGCCCCGCACCGCGCCCGCCCCACCGGACTGCATCTGCGCGACGACGACACCCTGATCGCCGGGGTCCGGCGGCTCGGCTCCCTGGGCTCCGAGGTCTACGACATCCCGGAACTGCGCGAACTGCTGCTGCCCGCGCTGCGTGCCGACTACCGGCTGATCGAGGGCTACCGCCCCGCCGCGCCCCCGCTGCCGACCCGGGCCCCGATCACCGCCTGCCTGGGCGAGCAGGACCCCGGCTGCGACCGGGACGGCGTCCTCGCCTGGTCCGAACTGACCGGCGCCGGGGACTTCACGCTGCGCGCCTACCCGGGCGACCACTTCTACCTCGCGGACCGCGAGGCGGACCTGGTGACCGACATCACCGAAGCCCTCACCTCGCACGCCCTCACCACCAACACCCTGGGAGACCCGCCCCGATGACACAGACCGACATCTGGACCCCGCTGGAGATCGAGACCGAGGGCCTGGGCAGCGCCAATGAACTCGTGGACCGGCTCACGGCGATGGGCCCCGAGGCGCTGACCCGGCTGCTCACCGAGGAGAAGGCGCTGGTGTTCCGCGGCTTCGAGGTCACCCCGGAGCAGTTGGACGGCGTCCTGGACCTGCTGCTGCCCCACCGGCTGGCCTATGTGCACGGCAACTCGCCCCGCACCAAGGTCGGCAGCAATGTCTACACCTCCACGGAGTATCCGCAGGAATACACCATCTCGATGCACAACGAGATGAGCTACGCCCATGCCTGGCCCGCCCGGCTCGCCTTCTACTGCCAGGTCCAGCCGGGCGGCGGCGGGGCGACCCCGGTGGTGGACGCGGCGCTGTGGCTGGCGTCGCTGGACGCGGAGGTGCGGGAGGCGTTCGCGGGCGGGGTGCGCTATGTGCAGAACCTGCACGAGGGGTACGGCTTCGGCAAGAGCTGGCAGGACACCTTCGAGACCACCAGCCGCGAGGAGGTGGAGGCGTTCCTCGCCCCGACCGGCGCCACCTGGGAGTGGCGGGCGGACGGGACACTGCGGGTCACCGCGCTGCGCCCGGCCACCACCCGGCACCCGGTGACCGGGACGGAGGTCTGGTTCAACCAGGCCGACCAGTGGCACCCGGGCGGCCTCGGCGACGACACCGCGACCGCGCTCGCGCAGATCCTGCCCGAGGACGAACTCCCCCAGAACGTCACCTTCGCCGACGGCAGCCCCATCCCCGCCGAGTACGTCCTCCAGATCCGCGACCGGGGTCTGGAGCACGCCGTCGACGTCGACTGGCGCACCGGCGATCTGCTGCTGATCGACAACGTCCTCCTCGGCCACGGCCGCCGCCCCTTCACCGGCGACCGCCGGGTCCTGGTCGCCATGTCGGACTGAGGCGGCGATGAGCGAGGCGAGGGCGTACGGGCGGCTGCGGGAGCGGACCAACGCGGTGGACGTCTGGCACGGCCGCACCCCCAGCCCGCCCGGACCCGACGACCGGTCCCCGGACCCGTCGGCGCCGGGCCCGCCGACGCCGGACGCACCGGACCCGGACCCGCTGTCACCGGACCCGCTGTCACCGGCCGAGGCGCGCAGGGCGCGGCGGCTGCCCGAACCGGCCGCGACCCGGTACGCCGCCGCCCACCGGGCGATGCGCCGGGTGCTGGCCGGATATCTGGGGGTGCCCGCGCCCGCCCTGGAGTTCGGGCGGCATCCCTGTCCGCGCTGCGCGCACCCGGAGCACGGCCGCCCCCGGCTCGTCCGGCCGGTCACGGACCTGGAGTTCAGCCTGTCCCGGTCCGGCCCGTACTGGGCGCTCGCGGTGACGGCGGGGCGGCCGGTGGGCGTGGACATCGAGACGGGCCGCGCCCTGGACACCACCCCGGCGGCGCACTACGCGCTGGGCGCCGCCGAGGCGGCCCACGTCCTCGCCGCCGCCGAGCCCGCGCACGCCTTCCTGCGCTGCTGGACCCGGAAGGAGGCGGTGGTCAAGGCGGTCGGCACGGGCATCGTCACCGCACTGCGCGCCATCGACGTCCACCCCGCCGACCCCGGTCCGGTCCGGGTCGTCGTCCCGCCCGGGTCCGGCGCCTGGCTGGTGCGGGACCTCCGGCCGGCCGACGGGGTGTTCGCGGCGCTGGCCCACCCGGCCGCCGGTGCGCCCGGACCGGTCGCCGTCCGCCCGTACCCGGGGCCCGCGGCCCCTCCACCGAGCACTCACGAGAGGTGACGGTCCCATGACCGCGATCGAGTACACCGCAGCACCGGGCACCCCGGTGCTCGACCACATCCGCGCCCACCGCGACAAGCTCCGCACGGTCCTCGCCGAGCGCGGCGCGCTCCTGCTGCGCGGCTTCGACGTCGGGGGCGTCGACGGTCTGGACGCGGCGGTACGGGCCTTCTCCGGCAGCGAGCCGCTGACGTACGCCGAGCGTTCCTCGCCGCGCTCCACCATCAAGGGCCAGGTCTACACCTCCACCGACTACCCGGCGGACGAGGAGATCTTCCTGCACAACGAGAACTCCTACCAGGCCGTCTGGCCCCGGACGCTGTACTTCTACTGCATCGAGCCCGCCCTCACCCGGGGCGCGACCCCGCTCGCCGACATCCGCGCGGTGCGCCGGGAGATCCATCCGGCGGTGCGGGAGGAGTTCGCCCGGCGCGGCGGCTGGCGGGTGGTGCGCAACTTCCACGCCGACTTCGGGGTGCCCTGGCAGGAGACCTTCGGCACGACGGACCGGGACGCGGTGGTGGCGTACTGCCGGGGCAGGGGCATCACCGCCGAGTGGCGGCCGGACGGCGGGCTGCGCACCGTGACGACCCGCCCGGTGACCCGCGTCCACCCGGTCTCGGGCGAGGAGGTGTGGTTCAACCACGCCACCTTCTGGCACATCACCTCACTGGCCCCCGAGGTCCGCGAGGGCCTGCGGGAGATCTTCGCCGACGAGGACCTCCCCACCAACACCTACTACGGCGACGGCGGCCCGATCGCCGACGAGACCGTGGCCCATCTGCGCGCCGCCTACCGGACGGCGACCACCCGCTTCGACTGGCAGCGCGACGACCTCCTCGTCGTCGACAACATGCTCGCCGCCCACGGCCGCGAGCCCTTCACCGGCCCCCGGAGGATCGCCGTGGCCATGGCCGAACCATGGGACGGCTGACCCCGGGCGCCCCCCACGTCCCCCTGCGCCACAACCGCCCCTTCCTCCTCCTGTGGTCCGGTGCCGCGCTCTCGCTGCTCGGCAGCCGGGTCACCGGGGTGGCGTATCCGCTGGTCGTGCTCTGGCACACCGGGGACCCGCTGGTGATGTCGGCGGTGTCGTTCGCCGCGCTGCTGCCGCTGCTGCTGGTGCAGTTGCCGGCCGGGGTGCTGGTGGACCGGGTCGACCGGCGGCGGCTGATGCTGGGGTGCGAGGCGGCGCGGGCGGTGGCGCTGGCCGGGGTGGTGGCCGTGCTGGCGGCGGGCCGCTTCTCGGCGGTGCTGCTGGCCGCCGTCGCCTTCCTGGAGACGTCCCTCGCCGTGGTGTACCGGCTCGCGGAGCGCGGCGCGGTCCGCAACGTGGTCCCCGCGGAGCAGCTCGCCACCGCCCTGTCCCGCAACGAGGCCCGGGGCCGCGCCGCCGTCCTGCTGGGCCAGCCCGGCGGGGTGCTGCTCCAGAGCGCCGCCCGCTGGGCCCCGTTCCTGTTCTCGGCGCTCGCCGGGCTGGCCTCGCTGGCGGCGCTGCTGCTGATCCGGGGCCGCTTCCAGGAGCGGCGCACCGCACCGCCGGGCTCGCCGCGCGCCGAACTCGCCGAGGGGCTGCGCTGGCTGTGGCGGCAGCGGTTCCTGCGGGCCGCGCTCGGCTTCGTCGCGGGCGGCAATCTGCTGCTCCAGATCCTGCCGCTGGCCCTGTACGTCCTGGTCGAGGAGGAGGGGCGGGCGCGGAGCGCGGTCGCGGTGATCGTCGCGGCGGGCGGCGCGGGCGGCATCGCCGGGGCGCTCGGCGGGACCTGGTGGCTGCGCCGGATCACCCTGCGCACGGTCCTGATCGGCGGGCTGGCCCACTGGGCGGTGCTGATCGGCGCGATGGTGACGACCTCCCACCCCCTCGCCCTGGGCGCCCTGTTCGCCGGGTGCGGCTATCTCACCGGGGTGTTCGGGGTCGCCGCCGCCGTCCAGCAGATCCGGACCACGCCGGACGCCCTCCAGGGCCGGGTCGCGGCCACCTCCCAGCTCGTCGCCACCGGCGCCAACGTCCTCGGCGTCCTCGTCGGCGGCCTGGCCCTCGACGCGTTCGGCGCGACCCCGGTGTTCGGGCTGCTCGGCGCGGCGATGGCGGTGCTGGCCGCCGCCGCGGCGGCCACCCCGGCCCTCCACGACGACCCCGCGCCGCCCCCGCGCCCCCGCGCCCCCACCGACACCCCGCCGAAGGAGACCGACGATGGCCGCCAGCGCACCCCGTGACCCGGACGGCCTCCGCGCCGAACTCCTGCGCCGCCGCCTCTCCGGCACCGCCCCCGCCGCCGCCCGCCCCGACGCCCCCGCCCGGGTCCGCCGCGACGGCCCGCTGCCGCTGTCGACCGGGCAGCGCCAGATGTGGTTCCTGCACCAACTGGACCCCACCAGCACCGAGTACCTCGTCCCCCTCACCCTGCGCCTGACCGGCCCCCTCGACGTGCCCGCCCTGACCCGCGCCTGGGGCCTCGTCCACGCGCACCACGAGATCCTGCGCACCCGCTACCGCTGGCAGGACCCCGAGCCGGTCCAGATCGTCGACCCGCCCGGCCCGGCCGCCCCCCTGCCCGTCGAGGACCTCGGGCACCTCCCGCCCCCCGACCGCGAACCGGCGGCCCGCGCCCGGATCGCGGACCTCGCCGGGCGCCCCTTCGACCTGGAGCGGGACCACCCGATCCGCGGTCTGCTGCTGCGCCTGGCCCCCGACGAGCACCTTCTGCTGGTGACCGTCCATCACATCGCCTGCGACGCCTGGTCGGCGCAGCTCTTCGCCGAGGAGATCAGCGCCCGCTACTCCTCCGGCCCCGGCGACGACCCCGGGCCGCCGCCCCTCCAGTACGCCGACTACGCGGCCTGGGAGCGGACCCTGCTCGACGGCCCCGCCGGGCGCCGCAACCTCGCCCACTGGCGCCGGGCACTCGACGGCCTGCCCCCACTGGACCTGCCCACCGACCGGCCCCGGCCCGCCGTCCGCGACCACCGGGGCGGCGCGGTCCTCGCCACCCTGCCGACCCCCCTCACCGACGCCGTCCGGGCGCTGGCCGCCCGGCACACCACGACGCCGTTCACCGTGCTGCTCGCCGCGTTCCAGACGCTGCTGGCCCGGTACACCGGCCAGGACGACATCCCCGTCGGCACCCTGCTGTCCACCCGCAACCGGCCCGAGTGGCAGCGTCTGTTCGGGTACGGCGTCACCGGTCTCGTGCTGCGC
The DNA here is from genome assembly GCF_040683675.1 of Streptomyces sp. NPDC093252. Lineage (NCBI taxonomy): Bacteria > Bacillati > Actinomycetota > Actinomycetes > Kitasatosporales > Streptomycetaceae > Streptomyces > Streptomyces sp. NPDC093252. The sequence goes on from NZ_JBFBEM010000012.1 coordinate 235,837, forward strand.
GGGCGCCTCGGCGGCGACCCGGCCTTCGCCGAGCTGCTCACCGCCACCCGCGCGAGCGTCCTGGACGCCTTCGAGCACCAGGACGTGTCCTTCCCGCGGCTCGTCGCGGAGCTGGAGCCGGAGCGGGACCGCTCGCGCACCCCGCTCTTCCAGGTGCTGTTCACCCTGCGTACCGAGTCCGCCGACGCCTACCGGCTGCCCGGCGTCACCATGACCCCCGTGCCCGCCGCCGCGCCCCCGGCCCGCTTCGATCTCTCCCTGGTGCTCAACGAGGCCCGCGACGGCACCCTCGCCGCCCGCCTGGAGTACGCCACCGCCCTCTTCGACCGCCCGACCGCCGAACGGCTCCTGGACCACTACGTCCGGCTGCTCGCCTCGGCCGTGGCCCGCCCCGCGACCCCGCTGTCCCGCCTCGGCCTGCTCGGCGACCGGGAGCGGGCCGCCCTGCTGGCCGCCGCCGGACCGCGCAGGCCCGGCCGCCCGGTCGCCCGGCGCCTGCACGAACTCTTCGAGGAGCAGGTCCGCCGCACCCCGCACGCCCCGGCCGTCACCGCCGGCCCCGAGACCCTCACCTACGCCGAGCTGAACGCCCGCGCCAACCGCGTCGCCCACCGCCTGATCGCCCGGGGCGCCGGCCCGGACCGGCTCGTCGGCCTCTGCCTGGAGCGGGACGGCACCCTGCTGCCCGCCCTGCTCGGCGTCCTGAAGTCCGGTGCCGCGTACGTCCCGCTGGACCCGGCGCACCCGCCGGAGCGGCTGGCCCGTCTGCTGACCGACACCGGGGCGCGGACGGTACTGACCACGACGGCCCTCAAGAACCGGCTCCCCCCGGACCCCGACCTGCTGCTCCTGGACCACGACGACCGCAAGGACCCCGATACCGACCCCACCGCCCCTGGCGACCCCCACCACCTCGCCTACACCCTGCACACCTCCGGCTCCACCGGCCGCCCCAAGGGCGTCGCCGTCACCCACGCCAATGTGGTCCGGCTCCTGGAGCAGGCGCGGGGCCCGCTGGGGTACGGGCCGGACGACGTGTGGTCGCTGTTCCACTCGTACGCGTTCGACGTGTCCGTGTTCGAGATGTGGGGGGCGCTGCTGCACGGGGGGCGGCTGGTGGTCGTCCCGGCGGCCGTGGCCCGCGCGCCCGAGGACTTCCTCGCGCTGCTCGCCGCCGAGGGCGTCACCGTCCTCTCCCAGACCCCGTCCGCCTTCCGCGGCCTGACCGCCGCCCTCGGCGACCACGCACTGCGGGTCCGGGCGGTGCTCTTCGCGGGCGAGCGGCTGGACCCGGGCGACCTGCGGCCCTGGACCGAACGCGCCGACCGCAGGGAACCGGGCGCGGTGGCCTTCGTGAACCTGTACGGCATCACCGAGACCACCGTCCACACCACCCACCACCGCCTCACCCCCGCCGACCTGGCCCCCGGCGCGGGCAGTGTCGTCGGGCGTCCGCTGGACGACACCGCCGTGCATCTGCTGGACCGGCACGGCGCCCCGGTGCCGTTCGGGGTGCCCGGTGAGATCCATGTGGGCGGGCCGGGGGTGGCCCGCGGTTATCTGCACCGGCCCGCGGCGACCGCCGAACGGTTCGTGCCCGACCCCTTCGGCCCGCCCGGCGCCCGCCTCTACCGCAGCGGCGACCTGGCCCGCCGACGGCCGGACGGGCAACTGGAGTTCCTCGGCCGCACCGACGACCAGGTCAAGATCCGCGGCCACCGGGTCGAACCCGGCGAGATCGCGAACGCCCTCACCGCCCACCCCGCCGTGCGCGCGGCGGCCGTCGTCGCCCGCGAGGGGCGGCTGATCGCGTACGCCGTCCCCGTGGACCGGGAGCGGGCCCCGGCCCCCGGTGAGCTGCGGGCCCGGCTCGCGGCCTCGCTGCCCGCGCACCTGGTCCCGGCGGCCGTGGTCCTGCTGGACGCCCTGCCGCTGACCGCCCACGGCAAGCTCGACCGGCACGCGCTGCCCGCACCCGGCCGGGAGGACCTGGGCACCGGCGCCGGGTTCGTCGCCCCGCGCACCCCGGCCGAGGAGCGGATCGCGGCGGTGTGGCGGACGGTGCTCGGCACGGACCGGGTCGGCGTGGAGGACGGCTTCTTCGACGCCGGGGGCGATTCCATCCGGGCCGTCGCCCTGGTGGGCGCCCTGCGCGCGGCCGGGTTCGACCTCGCCGTACGGGACGTCTTCGACCACCGCACGGTCGCCGCGCTGGCGGCGCTGGCGGCGGGCCGGGACCGGGCGGTCGTCACGGCGCCGGTACGGCCCTTCGCGCTGCTCTCCGCCGCCGACCGGGCCCGACTGCCGGAGGGCCTGGCCGACGCGTATCCGATGACGCAGGCCCAGATCGGCATGACCGTCGACCGGATCGCCCACGGCGACGGAGCCGACGGCCTCGGGGGCGGGGGCCTCGGGGGCGGGGGCCTCGGGGGCGGCGGAGGCAAAGAGGGCGGAGGCGCCGGAGGCGGAGGCGGAGGCGGAGGCCACTACCAGAACACGGCCTCCACCCGGATGCGCGACGGCATCCCCCTCGACCCGGACGCCCTGCGCCGGGCCGCCGCGCTGCTGGCCGCCCGCCACGATGTCCTGCGCACCTCCTTCGACCTCACCACCTGCTCCCTCCCGGTGCAGCTCGTCCACCCGGCCGCCGAGATCCCGCTGACCGTGCGGGACCTGCGCGGACTCGGCGCCGAGGAGATCACCGCCGACCTGGACGCCTTCCACACCGCCGAGCGGGCCCGGCCCCTCGACCTCACCGCGCCCCCGCTGCTGCGGCTCACCGCCCATCGCGCGGACGGCGGCGCCTGGTGGCTGTCGGTCACCGAGTTCCACGGCATCGTGGAGGGCTGGAGCTACCACTCCCTGATCCGGGAACTCCTGGCCTGCTACACCGCGTTGTGCGCGGGCCGCGCCCCCGCCCCGTACACCCCGCCCGCCGTCCGGTTCGCCGACGCGGTGGCGGGGGAGCGGCGGGCCCTCGAGAGCCCCGCCGACCGGGCGTACTGGGCGCGGATCCTGGACGGGCCCCCGGCGTTCTCGCTGCCCGGGGGCTGGGGCGATCCCGAGGGGCCGGTGGAGCACTTCTGGGTGTCGGTGCCCTTCGCCGATCTGGAGGACCGGCTGCGCGCCCTGGCCACCGCGTCCGGCGCCGCCCTGAAGAGCGTGCTGGTCGCGGCCCACGGCAAGGTGCTCGCCGCGCTCACCCCGCACCCGGCGTTCACCGCCGGGGTCGTGGTGCACACCCGGCCCGAGACGGCCGACGCCGACCGCGTGTACGGCATGCACCTCAACACCGTGCCGTTCGTCTTCGACGGCACCGCCCGCACCTGGCGGGACCTGGTCGCCCGCGCCTTCGCCCACGAGGCGGCGCTGTGGCCGCACCGGCGCTTCCCGCTGCCGGAGATGCAGCGCCTGGCGGGCGGGCGGCGCCCGGTGAACGTCCTGCTGAACCATGTCGACTTCGGCCGGCTGGAGAGCGCGGCCGTCGACCCGGACAGCGTCCGCGCCCCCGGCACCACCGAGTTCGATCTCGCCGTCACCACCGTCTCCCGGCGCATCGGCCTGAAGACCAGCACCCGGTTCCTCACCCGCGACCGGGCGGCCCGGGTGGCGGCCCTGTACCGCGCGGTGCTGGAGGCGATGGCCACCGACCCCGACGGCCCCGCCCACCTCTCCCCCGTCCCGCCCGCCGAACGCCACCGCGAACTGGTCACCTGGAACACCCCCGCCGCACCGGCCGCGGCCCTCCCCTCCGTCCTCGAACTCTTCGAGCGGCGGGCCGCCGCGACCCCCGGCGCGACCGCCGTGCGCACCGAGCGGGGCCCCGTCCTCACCTACGCCGCCCTCGACGCCCGCGCCAACCGGCTCGCCCACTGGCTGCGCGGGCGCGGGGTGCGGGCGGAATCCCGGGTCGCGGTCCGCCTGGACCGGGGCCCGGACCTGATCGCCGCGCTGCTCGCGGTGGGGAAGGCGGGGGGCGCCCATGTCCCGCTCGACCCGTCCCACCCCGCCGACCGGACGTCCCTGATCACCCGGGCGGCGGGCGCCGCGCTCCTCCTGGACGCCACCACCCTCCCGCCCGACGACACCCTCACCGCCCTCCCGGCCACCCCGCCCGACCGGGCCCCCGACGACCCCGACCGCCTCGCCTACGTCATCTTCACCTCCGGCTCCACCGGCACCCCCAAGGGCGTCGAGATCACCCACCGCGGCCTCGCGAACCACATCGCCTGGGCCGCCCGGGAACTGGCCTCCCGGGGAACCGGCGGCGCCCCCCTCTTCTCCTCCGTCGCCTACGACCTCGTCGTCCCCAACCTCTGGGCCCCCCTGGTCACCGGACAGCCCGTGCACACCGTCCCCGCCGGGGTCGACCTGGCCGACCTGGGCAGCGCCCTGGCCGCCGGATCCCCGTACAGCTTCGTCAAGCTCACCCCCCGTCATCTGGACCTGCTGGCAGATCAGTTGACGCCGGAGCAGGCCGCCGCGCTGGCCCCGGTGCTGGTCGTCGCGGGCGAGCCGTTCACCCGGGCCACCCTGGACCGCTGGCGGGCCCTCGCCCCGCGGACCCGACTGATCAACGAGTACGGCCCGACGGAGGCGTCGGTGGGCGCGAGCGTCCACGAGGTACCGGCGACGGCCCCCGCCGACGCGGCCCCCGCCGGGACGCTGCCGATCGGCCTCCCCCTCCCCGGCACCACCCTCTACGTTCTGGACGCCGCCCTGGAGCCGGTCCCGGCCGGTGTGCCGGGGGAGTTGTACATCGGCGGCACCGGCATCGCCCGCGGCTACACCGGCGACCCCGCCCGCACTGCCGACCGCTTCCCGCCCGACCCGCACACCACCGTCCCCGGCGCCCGCCTCTACCGCACCGGCGACCTGGTGCGCCGCCGCGCGGACGGGCACCTGGAGTTCCTGGGCCGCCTGGACGACCAGAGCAAGATCCGCGGCTTCCGCGTCGAACCCGGCGAGGTCCGGGCCGTGCTGCTGGCCCACCCGGCGGTCCGGGACGCGTTCGTCGCCGTGGACCGCCCCGAGGGCGCGGACGCCCGTCTGATCGCGCACTGCGTGACCGACCCCGCCCAGGTGCCCGGCCTCGCCGCGCACTGCCGTCGGCTGCTGCCCGGCCACCTGGTCCCGGCCGCGTTCACCACCCTGGACGCCCTGCCCCTCAACGCCAACGGCAAGATCGACCGCCGCGCCCTGCCCGCGCCCACCGCCACCGGCCCCGACCTCCATGTCCCGCCCCGCCCCGGCGCCGAGGAGCGGATCGCCGCCGTCTGGCGCCGGGTGCTGGAGCGCGACCGGGTCGGCGCCCGGGACAGCTTCTTCGACCTGGGCGGCGACTCCCTGCGGGCGGTCACCCTGGTCGGCGCCCTGCGCGAGGACGGCTTCGACCTCGCTGTCCGCGATGTCTTCGACCGGCGCACGGTCGCCGCGCTCGCCGCCCTCGCCGGGGAGCGGGCACCGGCCGCCGCGCCCGAGACGGTGGCGCCGTTCGCGCTGCTCGGCGCCGAGGACCGGGAGCGGCTGCCGGACGGGCTGACGGACGCCTACCCGATGTCCCGGACGCAGACCGGGATGGTGGTGGAGATGCTGGCCGACGACCGACTGCGCCGCTATCTCGGGGTCACCTCCTACCGGGTGCGCGACGAGCGGCCGTTCGAGCCGTCCGCGCTGCGCGCCGCCGCCCGCGCGGTGGTCCGGCGGCACGAGGCGCTGCGCACCTCCTTCGACCTGGAGTCCTGCTCGGTGCCGGTGCAGCGGGTGCATCCCGAGGCCGGGATCCCGGTGTCCGTGCACCCCGCCGAGGACCCGGACACCCTGAGCGAGACCCTGCGCGCCTTCCAGGCCGCCGAGCGGGCCCGCCCGTTCACCCTCGGCGCCCCGCCGCTGCTGCGGCTGGCCGCGCACCCGGAGCGCGGGGGCGGCGGCTGGTGGCTGTCGCTGGTGCGCTGCCACGCGATCACCGAGGGCTGGAGCCTCGCCAACCTGCTGATGGAGCTGCTGACCTGCTACCGCCGGGCCCGCGACGGCGAGGACCTCACCGACGGGGAAGAGCCGCGGCCCGCCGTCCGGTACGCCGACTTCATCGCCGCCGAGCAGCGCTCCCTGGCCTCGGCGGCGGACCGGGCGTACTGGGCCGGGATCGTCGCCGACCACCCCCCGTTCGTGCTGCCCGAGGGCTGGGGCGTGCCCCGGGGGACACCGGAGGAGGAGCGGCGGGTCCGGGTGCGGCTGCCGATCGGCGATCTGGAGGAGCGGCTGCGGACGGTCGCGAGCCGGGCCCGCGCCTCGCTGAAGAGCGTGCTGCTGGCCGCCCATCTGACCGTGCTGAGCGGGCTGACCGGCGCCCGCTCCTTCACCACCGGGCTGGTCTGCGACGCCCGCCCGGAGCTGACCGGCGCGGACCGGGTGCACGGCATGTACCTCAACACCGTGCCCTTCGCCCACGACCGGGCCCAGGCGCGGGGGAGCTGGCTGGAGCTGATCGGGTCGGTGTTCGACCGGGAGGTGGCGCTGTGGCCGCACCGGCGGCTGCCGATGCCGGAGATCCAGCGCCGGGCGGGCGGCGCCCGGCTGGTCACCGTCTCCTTCAACCACCTCGACTTCCGCCAGGTCGACCGGGAACTGGTGGATGTGGCGCCGACCCTCGCGGAGGGCGGCACGGAGTTCGATCTCGCCGTCACCACCCTGGCCGGACATCTCGCCCTCAGCAGCCGCTCCGGCGTCCTCACCGAGGCCTCCGTACGGCGGATCGGCGCGATGTACCGGCAGGTGCTGACGGCGATGGCCGACGACCCGGAGGGACCGGCCGGCACCCAGGACTTCCTGCCGCCCGGGGAACGCGCCCTGCTGGACGCGCTCGGCACCCCCGCCCCCGCCCCCGGCGGCACGACCCTCCCCGCCCGTATCGCGGCCCGCGCCGCCGCCACCCCGGACGCCCCCGCCGTCATCCAGGGCACCACCACCGTCACCTACGCCCAGCTCACCGCCCGCACCGCCCATCTGGCCCGCCACCTCCGCGCCCGGGGCGTCACCACCGGCACCCCCGTGGCCGTCCTCCTGGACCGCGAACCCGCCCTGGTGGCCGCGCTGCTGGCGATCTGGCGGGCGGGCGGCACCCATGTCCCCCTGGACCCGGCGCTCCCCCGCGAACGCCTCGCCCTCCTCCTCACCGACGCCGCCGCCCCCTTCCTCCTCACCCGGCGGGACACGGTCCCCCCGGCCCTGGACCACCCGGGGACGCTGTATCTGGACGACGTGCCGGCGGACTCGGGGGAGGGGGAGGACACCGGTGCGGAGCCGCACCACCCCACTCACCCCCTCCACCTCGCCTACCTCGTCCACACCTCCGGCTCCACCGGCCGCCCCAAGGGCGTCCAGATCACCCATCGGGGCCTCGCCCACCGGGTCGACTGGGCGATCCGCGCCCAGGGCCTCGGCCCCGAGGACCGTGTCCTGCACAAGACCTCCGCCGGTTTCGACGCGGCGGCCTGGGAGCTGTTCGCCCCGCTGGCCTGCGGCGGCACGGTGGTGCTGGCGCCGCCCGGCGCCGAACGCGACCCCGCCGCCCTGCTGCGCTCGGTCGCCGACCAGCGGGTGACCGTCCTCCAGGTGGTGCCGTCGGTGCTGCGGCTGCTGACCGGGGCGGACGGCTGGCAGCGCTGCGGGTCCCTGCGGCTGCTGGCCTCGGCGGGCGAGCAGCTCGACGGCGGACTCGCCGCCCGGGTCCGGGAACTGGCCCCGGCCGTGGACCTGTGGAACACCTACGGCCCCACCGAGTGCGCGATCGACGCCACCGCCCATCGCGTCCCGCCCGGTACGGGCCCCGGCCCGGTGCCGATCGGCCGCCCCCTCCCGCACGCCTCGGCCCGGGTCCTGGACGCCGGGCTGCGCCCGGTGCCGCCCGGGGTGACCGGTGAGCTGTACCTCGGGGGCGCCGGGCTGGCCCAGGGCTACGCGGGCCGCCCCGGCCTCACCGCCGGCCGTTTCGTCCCCGACCCCCACGGCCCGCCCGGCGCCCGCCTCTACCGCACCGGCGACCTGGCCGTCGTGGGCCCCGGCGACGGGCTGCTGCGGTACGTCGGGCGGGTGGACGACGAGGTGAAGGTGAACGGGGTGCGGGTGGCCCCCGCGGAGACCCGTGCCGCGCTGCTGGCCCGGCCCGGGGTACGGGACGCCCTGGTCGTCCCCTGGCGGGACGGACGCGGCGAACAGCGCCTGGTGGCCTACGTGGTGACGCACGGCCCCCGGCCCCCGAGGGACGAGCCCCACCCCGCAACCGGCCCTCTCCGCACCACCCCGGACCAGCCCCGCCCGATGGCCGACGGACCCCACCCCGCGACCGGCCGCCCCCACCCCGTACCGGACCAGCCCCACCCCGTAGCCGACCATCCCCACCCCACCCCGGACACCCTGCGCCACCATCTCGCCGCCACCCTCCCCGCCGCCTTCGTACCGGCCCGGATCGTGGCCGTGGACCGGATCCCGCTCACCGCGCACGGCAAACCCGACCGGGCCGCCCTCCCGGCCCCCGACCCGGGCGGGGACCGCCCCCACCGGGCCCCCGCCACCCCCGTCGAGCGGGCCATCGCCGAGATCTGGTCCCGGGTGCTCGGCCTGGAGCGGGTCGGCGCGGACGACGGCTTCTTCGCCTACGGCGGTGACTCCCTGCTGGTCGTCCGGGTGATCGGCGCGGCCCGCCGCAGGGGCCTGCCGCTGACCCTGCGGATGCTCCACGAGTACGACACGCTGTCCGCCCTCGCGGCGGCCGTCGACTCGCTGATGACGACGGAAGGACAGCGCATGACCCCCGACACCCCGCCCGCCCCGCCCTCTCCCGGTCGGCGCCCCGTGCCCCTGCCCGCCTCCTTCACCGCCGACCTGACCCGTCTGATGGCCGCCCACCGCGTCCCCGGCGTGGCCGTCGCCCTGCTGCGGGACGGGGCGCCGCCCCTGCTGACGGCCCTCGGGACGACCGCCGCCGACCGCCCCGACCCGGTCACCGCGCACACCCCCTTCCAGGTCGCCTCGGTCAGCAAGCACGTCACGATGCTGGCCGTGCTCCGCCTGGTCGCCGACGGGGTCCTCAATCTGGACGCCGACATCCACCGCTATCTGACGACCTGGCGGGTCCCGGGCGGCGCCCCGATCACCCTGCGCGAGCTGGTCAGCCACCAGTCGGGCCTGAGCCATGTCGCCCCGACCAGCCATCTGCCCACCGAGCCGATGCCGACGATCCCCGAGATCCTCGCCGGCCGCCCGCCCGCCCCCGACGCCCCGGTCCGCGCCGAGCACCCGGCCGGCCGCGTCTTCAGAAAGACCAACATCAATTTCTCGGTCCTCGAACAGCTCCTCACCGATGTCACCGGCGAGCCCTTCGGGGCGCTGATGGCCCGTCTGGTCCTGGATCCCCTGGGCCTGGCCGACAGCACCTTCGACCAGGACCACCCGGCGACCGCCCCGCACCCGGTGGCGGTGGGCCACGACCCGTCCGGCGCCCCGATCCCGGGCCGCTGGCGGGTCCGCAGCGAGGTCGCGGCGGGCGGACTGTGGTCGAGCGCCGCCGATCTCGCCACGGTGGCCCGGGAGATCCGCCGCGCCCACCGCGGCGAACCCGGCGCCCTGATCCCCCGCCCCCTGGCCCAGCAGATGCTGACGGTCTGGCACCCCGGCAGCTTCTACGGCCTGGGCACGGTCGTGGACACCACGGGCGGCGACCTGGAGTACGGGCACGGCGGCCGGACGGTCGGCTACCGGGTCGGCACCTTCACCCGGGCGGGCAGCGGCGAGGGCCTGATCGTCCTCACCAACTCCGAGAACGGCAAGCACATCAACACCTTCGTCGCCGACACCGTCCGCCGGGCGGGCGGCGGGCTCGGGGACGGCGAGATGATCGCCGACTGGGCGCGCGCCGACGACGAGCCCGTGGAGCGCGCCCGATGAGCGCCCGGCACACCGCCCTGGACCGGGCGGCGGGCCGGCGCCCGGACGACGAGGCCACCGCGGTGCTGGTGCGCGCCGAGTCCCCGCGGGGGCGCTGGTCGGCGGCGCGCGGGGTCGCCGACCCGGCCACCGGCGAACCGGTCACCGAGCACCACCGGTTCCGGATCGGCGGGCTGACCAAGACCTTCGTGGCGACGGTCGTGCTGTCGCTGGCCGAGGAGGGCCTCCTCGCCCTGGACGAACCGGCCGCCCGCCATCTGCCCGGCACGCTCCCGCCCGAGGTGACCGTCCGCCACCTCCTGGACCACACCAGCGGCCTGGCCGACGACAGCGATGTCCGCCACCACGACACGCCCTGGTTCCTCCGCCACCGCCGGGACACCTTCACCCCGGCCGAGCTGATCGCCCTCGCCCTGCGCGAGCCCCTCGCCTTCCGCCCCGGCACCGGCCAGCAGATCACCCGCGCCAACTATGTGCTGGCCGGGATGCTGATCGAGGCGGTGACCGGACGCCCCTACGCCCGCGAGATCGAGGACCGGATCCTCGTCCCCCTGTCCCTCACCGCCACCTCCCTGCCCGGCACCGACCCCGCCCTGCCGGGCCCGTGCGTCCGGGGCCACGAGCAGGGCACCGATGTCACCGAGCAGAGCCCGACCCTGCACGGCGCGGCGGGCGAGATGATCTCGTCCGTGCCCGATCTGGACCGCTTCCTGGTGGCCCTGTTCGGCGGCGAACTCCTCCCCGCGAAGAGCCTCGCCCCCATGTTCCGCGTCCCGGACGTGCCCTACGCCCGCGGTGGACGCGCCTTCTGCGGCGCGGGCCTGGACAGCCTCCGCCTCCCCGGCGGCGCCACGGTGTGGGGGATGGCGGGCGTGGTGCACGGCTATGTCTGCGGGATGGGCGCCCACCGCGACCCGGCCCGCCGGGTGGTCTATCTGCTGGCCCCCCGCACCCGGGGCACGACCCGCCTCCCGGCGACGGCGGAGGCCCTGCTGAGGGCGGCGCTGGGGACGACTGGACCGCGGACGCGGTGAACCCGGCGGCGAGAACGCGGCTCAGGCGTTCCCGCCGCCGGTCCCCGCGCCGCGGGACGGGGGTCTCGGCGCGGCGCGGAGAGGCGTCGGACGGAACGGGGGATGAACCGCCGACGCCGGACCAGGGGGGTCAGATCAGAGGGCCGCCGCAGACCGGAGAACCCGGCGAGAGAGCGGCCCCGCAGACCCGAGAACCCGGCGAGAGAGCGGCCCCGCAGACCCGAGAACCCGGCGAAAGGGCGGCCCCGCCGGCCGGAGGACCCGGGGCGGCACCCGTCCTCACTCCCGCACCCCCGCCAGCTCCACCGCCCGCCGCCGCAGCGACACCCCCGCCGGGACCACCGCCGACACGACCGCGAGGACCGCGCACGCCCCGACCGCCGCGCCGAGCGTCCCCCAGGGGATCTCGATCGGCGTCCACACCGAGAGCAGCCCGAGCGCGCCCCACATCCCGAGCAGGTTCAGCCCGGCGACCAGCGCGCCCAGCACCCCGCCGACGACGACGACCATCAGCGCCTCCGCGCCGACCAGCCGCAGCACCTGCCACCTGGTGGCCCCGGCCAGCCGCAGCACCGCGAGGTCGCGGACCCGGTCGGAGGTGGCCATGACCATGGTGTTGGCCAGCGAGATACCGGTGTAGAGCAGGGCGATCCCGAGGACCAGGAAGAAGCCCATGGTGGTGGTGCGGTTGGTCTCGGGGTAGGTGGCCGCGACCCAGGCGTCCCGGTCGAGCACCCGGGCCCCGGACGCCCCCGCCGCCGTCCGCAGCGCCTCGCCCACGGCCGCCGCGTCGGCCCCGTCCGCCACCCGGACGTCGACCCGGTCGACCGGCGCGGAGGGGGCGTTGCGCGGGGTGACGTAGACACCGTTGTTGCCGGTGCCGGTGGTCATGACGGCGGCGATGGTCAGCGACTTCCTCGTGCCGTCGCCGAGCCAGATGTCGACCCGGTCGCCGACGGTGTGCCGCTCCCACTCCTCGTTGACGATGATCGAGTCGTCGTCGAGGTCGTCCACCCGCCCGGCGGCCAGCGGCAGCGAGGCGGTCGCCGCGAGCGCGTCCGGCTCCACGGCCCGCGCGTCGGACCGGATCAGCGCCACGCCCTCCTCCAGCACGTACACCGCGCCGGACGCCCCGGGGGCGGTCTCGGCGCCCGGCACCGCCGCGAGCCGCCGGACGGTGGCCGCGTCGAGGCCGGTGTCCGTGGCCGGGGTGACGATGTAGTCGGCGGTGGTCCGGTCCCGGACCTCGGTGGCCTTGGCCTCGTTGAGAGTGGCGGTGGCGCCGAGCAGCGAACCGGCCAGTGCGACGGTGACCAGCACGGGCGCGGCGACGGCGGCGGTGCGGCGCACCCCGGCGGCGGCGTTCTCCCGGACCAGCATGCCGGCCGCGCCGGGCAGTTGGGCGGGCAGCCAGGCGATCAGCCGGGTCAGCGGGCGCACCACGACCGGCGCGAGCAGGGCGACGGCGGTGATCAGCAGCATGGGGCGGCTGACGTACGTCTTGCGCTGGAGGAGTTCCCCCGGGTTGGTCACCAGGGCCAGGACCAGTGTCGCGGCGGCGGTCAGCAGCAGTGCGGCGCCGGTCAGCCGGCGGCCCCGGGTCATCGCGCGGGTGTCCACGGACGCCTCGCGCAGCGCCTCGGTGGGGCCGGTGCGCCCGGCCCGCCAGGACGCGGCGACCACGCCGCACAGGGCGACCAGCAGGCCCGTCCAGAAGGCCAGGTGGTAGGGCCAGGTGTAGTCGCCGATGGTGAACCAGCGGGGTGCGAGCCCCTCGTCCACGGCCCAGGCGGCGAGCTTCGGCGCCCCGTAGGAGCCGAGGACGCAGCCGGCGGCGGAGGCGAGCACCCCGACGAACAGCGCCTCGGCGACGACCATGCGGCGGATCTGGCCCGGGGTGGCCCCGGCGGTCCGCAGCAGCCCGAACTCGCGCCGCCGCTGGGCGACCGCGAAGGCGAAGGTGGAGGCGACGACGAACACCGACACGAACCCGGTGACCCCGCCCGCCGTCCCGAACATGGCGTTCATCGCGGTGAGCGCCTCGCTGTCCCGGTCGGGATCGGCGTCGGCGAACCGCCGGCCGTCCCCGGTGAGCACCCGCGCGCCCGTCCCGTCGACGACCTCCCGCACGGCCGCCGCACCGGCGTCCACGACGAGCTGAAGACTGACGGGAGCGATCTCGGCGGCCCGCTCGTCCGCGTAGAACAGGGCGTCCTCGAAGCCGAGCCCGCGCACGGTCCCGACGACGGTCACCGCGCCCCGGTCGGTCCGGACCCGCTCCCCGACCCGCGCCCAGTCCCCGGAGGCGACGACCTCCCGCGCGCCCTGCGGCGCCCGCCCGGAGACGATCTCGTACGGAGCGAAGGCGGCCACCGCCCACGGATGACCGACCAGTTCCTCCGGCCCGCCCTGCGCCCGCACCGGGAACGACCGGTCCTCGACCACGGCCCCCAGTTCCCGCAGCCCGGCGACGACCTCCCCGGGCACGGGCCGGGGCGCGGCGAGATCCTGGCTGCGCTCCCCGATCGGCGTCGGCACGGTGAGCGTGTTCTGCCCCTGGACGACGACCGGTGCGGCGGCGAACCGCTCCGGCCCCCGGTCCGGGGCGTCCAGCGAGGAGGCGAGGGCCAGCCCCATCACGGCGATCAGCCCGACGCCGAGCGAGAGGGCGACGAAGCTGCCGACGAAGGTGACCCAGCGGGTGCGCAGGGTGCGCAGGGCGGTGCTCAGCACGGTGCGGCCTCCAGCTTGGTCATCCGGGAGGCGATCTCGTCGGCACCGGCCCCGACCAGTTCGCCGTTGACCCGGCCGTCGACCAGGAAGACCACCCGGTCGGCGAAGGAGGCGGCGACCGGGTCGTGGGTGACCATGATGACGGTCTGCCCCTCCCCGTCGACCATGCCCCGCAGCAGGGTGAGCACCTCACGGCTGGTCACCGAGTCCAGCGCGCCGGTCGGCTCGTCGCCGAACAGCACCTCGGGCCGGGTGATCAGGGCGCGGGCCAGCGCGACCCGCTGCTGCTGCCCGCCGGACAGCTCGCCGGGCCGGTGCCGGGCCCGGTCGCCCAGCCCGACCTGCGCCAGTACCTCCCGCAGCCGCGCCTTCGGCACCCGCTTCCCGGCCAGCCGCAGCGGCAGCGCCACATTCTGCTCGGCGGTCAGCGAGGGCAGCAGATTGAACGCCTGGAACACGAACCCGATCCGCTCCCGCCGCAGCAGGGTCAGCCTGGTCTCACTCAGCTTGGTCAGCTCGGTGTCCCCCACGCTCACCGACCCCGCCGTGGGCCGGTCCAGCCCCGCCGCGCACTGCAACAGCGTCGACTTCCCCGACCCGGAGGGCCCCATCACCGCGGTGAAGGTCGCCCGGGGAAACCCCAGGGTGACCCCGTCCAGCGCGGCGACCACGCCGTCCCCGGCCCCGTAGCGCCTGCTGACCCCCCGCAACCGAACAGCGTCGTCGCTCATCCCTCTGTCCCCCACTGGACTCGTCCCTCTCTCGATGTCCTGTCCTGTCCTGCCCTGTCCTGCCCGTCGCGCCCTGGCAGGACCCTGCACTGGCAGCACCCTGCGCGGCCCGGCGTCAACCGGGTGCGGCGGGCCCGGCCACGTACCCGATGAGCACGAACGCGGGCGCCCACAGCGCGCTGCTGACCAGCGTCCACAGCAGATACGGCCGCAACGGCATCCGCAGCGCCCCGCACAGCGTGGGCACGAGGGTGCGCAGTACGGCGGTGAACCGCCCGGCGAACACCGCCCAGCCGCCCCGTCGTTCGATCAGTGCGAGGGCGCGTTCCATGTGGCCGCCGAACCGCCCGCCCCGGCGCAGCGACGCCAGCACCAGCCGGTGCCGGTGCCGCCCGACGGCGTATCCGGCGAGGTTCCCGAGCAGCGCACCGCCCAGTGCGGCGAGCAGAGCGGCCAGGACACTGACGTGCCCGTGCGAGGCGAGCACCCCACCGGCCATCACCGCCGTCTGCCCCGGCAGCAACGCCCCCACCACGGGCACGGCCGCCTCCAGCGCGGGCAGCAGCAGCACGGCGAGCAGAATCCCCGCACTCCCCCACATCCCGAAGTACTCCACCACCCACCCCCTCGTCTCTCCGGCTCCCCCCACTCAACCGCGAGACACCCACCCAGCACATTGCACCGGCCCAGACACTCCAGGTAGTGCCAGCCCTACCCCACCACCAAAACCCAGACCCACCCCCACCCCCCAGGGGCGCGGGGATCCACCCACCCAGCCCCCCTCCCTAGGGGCGCGGGGAACTGCGCGACCGGCCCCCCACCACCCCGCACCCACCCCCAAACCCCCACCACCCCCCTCCCAGGGGCGCGGGGAACTGCGCGACCAGCCCCCACCCACCCGCACCCACCCACCCCTCCCAATCCCCCCACCCCTCACCCCTCACCCCTCACCCGGCCCGCGTAAACCGAACCCCACACCCAACCCCCTCGAACTCCCCCAAAGCCACCAACCGCATCAACTCATGAAACCGATACCGAACCCGCCCCCCACCTCCAACCCCAACCCCCACCCCAACCCCAACCCCCACCATCATCAGCACCGCAGCCTCCACCAACCGCTCAAGAACCTCCTCCGCGACCTCCTCCCCCACACACAACTCCACAGCCGCCTCAGCCGCGGTGAACGCCCCACCCCCCTGCGCGGCCAGCGCCCGCACCACCTCCTGCTCCACCACCGGCCGCTCCCGCAACGCCGCCTCCAGCACCCCCCGCGTGGCCCTCTCCCCCACCTCGCCCACCACCAGCTCCCCCAGCCGCAACCGCGGATCCGCCAGCCGCCGGGCGAGCCGCGCCGCGGGCCAGTGCGGGCGCGCGGCCAGCCGGGTGGCGGCGGCCCGCAGCGCGAGCGGCAACCCCCCGCACGCCGCGATCACCCCCGCCACCGCCTCCGGCTCCCGCTCCACCCGCTCCCGCCCGGCGACCGCCGTCACCAGGTCCAGCGACTCCCCGGTACCGAGCGGCTCCAGCACCAGCGTCCGGGGCCCCGGCACGGCCGGCAGCCGCCCCCGGCTGGTGACGATCACGGCCGCGACATCGCTGGACGGCAGCAGCGCCTCCAGATCCTGCCCCTGCCCGGCGTCGTCCAGCAGCACCAGCACGCGCCGCCCGGCGGTACGCGTCCGGTACCGCAGCACCAGATCGTCCACCTCATGAGCCCCGCCCCCCGAAACCCCGGCACCCCGCGAAACCCCCGAACCCCGCACCGCCCCCTCCCCGAGCGCCCGCAGCAACTCCCCCAGCACCACCGCCACCGGCTTCGCCACCCCGTCCGCCCCCCGCAGCCGCACATGCAGCAGCCCGTCCGGATACCCGGAGGCGACCGCGTGCGCGAGCCGCACCGCGAGCGCGGACTTGCCGACCCCGGCCATCCCGGTGATCAGCAGCCGCCGGGTCCGCCCGGGGCCACTGAGCCGGGCCCGCAACTCCTCGAACTCCCGCTCCCGCCCGATGAACTCCACCGGCGGCGGCGCCAGCGTCACGGGCGCCGCCCGCCTTCCCCCCGGCCCCCCGAAAGCCCCCCGCGACGCCCCCCGCAACTCCCCCTCCGGCAACTCCCCTTCCAGCACCCCCTGATACACCTCCCGAAGCTCCCGCCCCGGATCCACCCCCAGTTCCTCGGCCAGCACCCGGCGCCCCTCGTGGAACACCCCCAGCGCCTCGGCCTGCCGCCCGCACCGGTACAGCGCGGTCATGAGCTGGGCCCGCAGCCGCTCCCGCAGCGGGAACTCGGCGACCAGTCCGGTGAGTTCGGACACGGTCCGCTCATGGCGGCCGAGAGCGAGGTCGGCCTGGATGCGGTACTCCAGGGAGCTGCTGCGGGCCTCCTCCAGTGGGGGCAGCTCCGCCTCGGCGAGCTGCGGTGTCACATTGGCCAGCGCGGGCCCCCGCCACAGATCGAGCGCCCCCCGCAGCGCTGCCGCGGCCTCCTCGTAGCGCCCCTCCCGGAAGGCGGCCCGCCCGGTCCGGTCGAGCTGCTCGTACTCCTCGACGTCGATCCGGGCGCCCCCGGTGAGGAGTTGGTAGCCGGGCGGGCGCCGGACCAGATCGACACCGGGCCCGAGCAGCTTCCGCAGCCGGGAGACATAGGTGTAGATCTGGGCGTTCATGGTCGCGGGCGGCTGCCAGCCCCACAGGAGTTCGCTCAGCCGTTCGTCGCTGACCACCCGCCCGCGGGCGAGCAGCAGGGTGGCGAGCACCGTGTGCACCTTGGAGCCGGAGAGCGCGACCCGCCGCGCGCCGTCCCTCGCCTCCACCGGCCCGAGCAGCCGGAACTCGATCTGTCGCGCGTGTTCCCCCACCGTGTCTCCCCGTCCCCCCACACTGGTACGGCCCCCCACCGCACGCGGCGAAGCGCCGGAGCTGAACGCCGAAGCGTCGTTCGAGTCATGGTGCGGTCCGGACCGCGGCGGAATTGCGGCTTCACCTTGGCAGCAGTCTGCGGTGGCAGCAGCCTGCCGAACCGGTGGCGGAAACCCGGGGGTAGGGCTGGCCCTACCCCCGTCCCGCCCCCTGGACCGATGGTGCGGGCCCGCCCCGGGGCCCTACCGTGACCGGCATGACCGCCGGAATGCACCCCCGTACCGTCTGGCAGGCGATGTCCGGCCCCGGCTTCGCGCTGTCGCTGTGGCCGTGGCGGTCGGTGGCCTATCTGCTGACCGGGGCGCTGGCCGGGCTGGTCACCCTGGTCGGGATCACGGTCGCGGTGGCGGTCGGCGGGGTGCTGGCGATCGTGCTGGTGGGGCTGCCGCTGCTGGTGCTCACCGCGCTGGTGGGGCTGCCGGTGGCGTGGCTGGAGCGGCGGCGGCTGGGCCTGGTCGACCTGGACCCGGCACCCGGCCCGCACCGCCCGGTGCCCGCCCGCGGGGCGTGGCCCTGGCTGCGCTCCCGGCTGCGCGAGCAGTCCACCTGGCGGGAACTGGGGTACGCGCTGCTGTTCGCGGTGCTGCTGTGGCCGGTGGACGCCCTGGTGCTGACCATCGCCCTGCTCTCCCCCCTCTCCCTGGTCACCACCCCGCTCCAGATGGCGTTCATCGGCGGCGGCGAGGAGGCCAAGATCCTCAAGGCGTGGACGGTGACCGGCTGGCCGGCCGCCTGCGGGGTCGCCGTCCTCGGTGTGATCCTGCTGGCCCTGTGCGCCTATGTCCTGGGGCTCGCCGCCGGGGCCCGCGCCGAGCTGACCCGGCTGCTGATCGCCCCGCGCGACGCCGGTCTGGGCGCCCGCGTGATCGAACTCTCCCGCTCCCGCGTCCGGTTGGTGGACGCCTTCGAGGCCGAGCGCCGCCGCATCGAGCGCGATCTGCACGACGGGGCGCAGCAGCGCCTGGTGGCCCTGACGATGACGCTGGGCCTGGCCCGCCTGGACGTCCCGCCCGGCCCGCTCGCCGACCAGCTCGCCACGGCCCACGAGGAGGCCGGCAAGGCCCTGGCGGAGCTGCGCGAGCTGATCCACGGCATCCATCCCAAGGTGCTGGCCGACTACGGGCTGGTGGCCGCGGTCACCGACGCCGCCGACCGCTCCGCGGTCCCCGTGGACGTCGATCTGGATCTCGCGGGACGGCTCCCCCAGTCCGTCGAGTCGGCGGCGTACTTCGTGGTGTGCGAGGCGCTCGCCAATGTGGCCCGGCACAGCGGCGCCGACCGGGCCGGGATCAGCGGCGGCCACCGGGACGGACGGCTGCTGCTGCGGGTCCGGGACAACGGCCGGGGCGGCGCCTCGCCCGCCTCCGGCACCGGGCTGACCGGCCTCGCCGACCGGGTCTCCGTCCTGGATGGCAAACTCTCGCTGTCCAGCCCGCCGGGCGGACCGACCCTCCTGTCCGTGGAGATCCCTTGCGAGTGGACCGAGCCCTGCGCGTAGTACTGGCCGAGGACAGCGTGCTGCTGCGCGACGGGCTGATCGCCCTGCTGGAGCGCTGCGGCCACCGGGTCGTGGCGGCGGTCGGCGACGCCGAGTCCCTGATCACTGCGGTCGGCGAGCACGATCCGGACATCGTCCTCACCGATGTCCGGATGCCCCCCGGCTTCCAGGACGAGGGCCTGCACGCGGCGGTCCGGCTGCGCGAGGCCCGC
Organism: Streptomyces sp. NPDC093252; assembly: GCF_040683675.1. Lineage (NCBI taxonomy): Bacteria > Bacillati > Actinomycetota > Actinomycetes > Kitasatosporales > Streptomycetaceae > Streptomyces > Streptomyces sp. NPDC093252. The sequence goes on from NZ_JBFBEM010000012.1 coordinate 254,909, forward strand.
CCCACCCTCCCGGTCCTGGTCCTCAGCCAGTACGTCCAGCGCACCTACGCCTCCGACCTGCTGGACTCCGGCGACGGCACCGGCGTCGGCTATCTCCTCAAGGACCGGGTCGGGCAGGTCGAGGAGTTCACCGAGGCCCTCGGCGAGGTCGCCGCGGGCGGCACGGTCGTCGACCCCGAGGTCGTCCGCCAGCTCCTGCGTCGCCGCCGCGACCCCCTGGAGCGGCTCACGCCCCGGGAGCGCGAGGTGCTGGGCCTGATCGCCCAGGGCAAGTCCAACAGCGCCATCGCCCGTGAACTCGTCGTCTCCGAGGCCGCCGTCGGCAAGCACATCGGCAGCATCCTCGCCAAGCTCGACCTCCCCCCGGCCGAGGAGACCCACCGCCGCGTCCTCGCGGTCCTCGCCTACCTCCGCGCCTGACCCGGATCCCGCCCGGCCCCCGCCCGTACCCCGGCGGCGGGCGGTCCCGCACACCCTCCGACTGATTCAAATTCCAAGCACTATCTTGAACTTTCAATATCTTCGCCGTAGGTTCCTCACAGGCAGGGGGATCACCCCCGAGCCCCACCTCGGTGCGCCCGAAATCCAGGGCGGAACAGCCCAAAGCCCTTCAGGCCCCCTGAACTCCCTTTCTCTCCCCGAAAGTTGAGGAACCACCATGTTCGACCGCCGTTCCCTGCTGCGTACCGGCAGCGCCGCGACCCTGGGCGCGATAGCCCTCACCGCCGTCGCCGGCGGCACCGACCTGGCCACGGCCGCCGCGAACAACCCGGACCTGCTGGGAGACCCGTCCCAGGACCCGAGCGAGCAATATCCGTTCCCGAAGCGCCTGACCCACCAGGAACGGCTGCACCTCAAGCGGTTCGACGAGCTGGACTTCGTCGTCTACTCCGGTCAGCAGTGGTCCCGTCTCGGCGAGAGCCACTCCGACACCATCCGCGTCCACTGGCCCGACGGCCACTACACCGACGGCATCGACCGGCACATCGAGGACCTGAAGGCCCAGTTCGTCTGGGCGCCGGACACCCGTATCTCCCAGCACCCGATCCGTATCGCCAAGGACAACCTCACCGCCGTCACCGGGGTGTCCCGGGGCACCTTCTCCCGCCCGATGCCGGACGGACAGGGCGGCTTCATCCAGCCGACCGGCCAGAAGTTCGCCATCAACATGGTCACCGTCGGCCTGTGGAACAAGCGCGGCGTCATGGACGAGGAGTTCCTCTTCTGGGACGCCCAGACCTTCATGCAGCAAATCGGCGTCGGCTGACCCCCCACCCCGCCCCACCCCCGCCACGACGACGACTCGATCACGAAAGGACATCGCATGGCCCCGCCCGTCCCGGCACCCCCCGCACTCTCCGCCAGGGCCGATTCCCCCCACGACGGCGACCACGCCGGCGACCACGCCGCCACCGCGCACGCCTACGACGCCGGTCTGCTGCTGCTGCGGCTGGCGACCGGCGCGATCATGTTCGCCCACGGAGCCCAGAAGCTCTTCGGCTGGTTCGGCGGCGGCGGCATCGAGGGCACCGGCGCGTTCTTCTCGATGAGCGGCTACCCCGCCGGTGAGACCTTCGCCCTGATAGCCGGGCTCAGCGAGACCCTGGGAGCCATCGGCCTGCTGCTCGGGCTGCTGACCCCACTGGCCGCCGCAGCGGTGTTCGGCGCCCTGCTCAACGCCGTCGCCCTGAAGTGGGACGGCGGCTTCTTCGCCCCCGAGGGCTACGAGTTCGAGCTGCTGATCACGGCCGTCGCCGCGGCCGTCGCCCTGACCGGGCCGGGCCGCTACGCCGTCGACCGCTTCCTCCCCGGACTCCGGGCACACCGCCTGGGCTACGGCGCGGCAGCCGTCGCGGTGGGACTGGTCGTCGCCGGCGCGGTCCTCCTCGCCCGCAGGTGACACGGGCGGCGCACCTCCGTGCAACCCCCTGCCCACCACGGAGGACCCCGGCCGTGAGACACCTCACCGCCGGGGCCCTCCCGCACCCGTCCGCACCCCCTGTTTCCGTATGTTTCCGGGCGCTGTTGGTCATGCGTTGGTCATCCGTCGATCATGCGCGACCAAGCCGATTTCCGCCCGTCCCCCATCACCCGCGCCCTCTCCTCAGACGGGCCAGGAGCGTTCCGGTTCGTCCAGCCAGACGGTCTGCCGTCCCGCTGTCACCGTGAGCCCGAACCGCTCATGCCCTGGTCTCCCTTCCCGCTCCCACCACCGGTAGGCGGCTTCGGCTTCGTCCCAGAGACGACGGGGGCCGGACTGCCAGACGCGCGCCGTGCCACCGTCACGGAACATCACGCAGGCCCACGAACGATCGGTGAGCCCGTAGAACCACACCGGCCGCGCGCCGTCCGCTTGCCGGCGACGACGTGGTGACAGTCCGGCACCCGGACACCGACGGCGAACCGCTGAGGACTGAACCGCTTGCCCAGGAACGCGTCCTTGCAGGATGGAACGAACACCACGCGAGTGGCACAAACCGCGAAGCGGAAAACTCCTGCCCGTTCGGGCAGGAAGCCCAGCACGCGGCTCGACAAGTGGAGCAGCAACCGAGGCAGAGGGAACGGCCACGGCCGGGCACGAGACCAAGATCCGGCCACACATCACCCCGCACATCGGGAACGTGAGGCTGTGCGATGTGACCGATGACATGCCAGGTGACCTCCACCGGCTTCCGGAGACCCGGTCGCACCCCTCGAACCAGGCCAAATCTCCCGACGCCAAGAGTGCGCGGCACGTCCCCCACACCGCAGACCCGGCTTCGGCCCCGGAGGACTTCCGCATCCATGATCTGCGTCACAGCCAGGTGACGTAGATCATGAAGGCGGGACAGAACCCGGAGAAGGTGTCGGCGAACCGGCGAAGACGGGGACGCGTTGGTCACACCGTGGGTCACACCAGCCCCTGAAAAACAGAAAAACCCCAGATGAACTGGGGTCTCTCATGGTGCGCGAGGGGGGAGTTGAACCCCCACGCCCTTGCGGGCACTGGAACCTGAATCCAGCGCGTCTGCCTATTCCGCCACCCGCGCATTGGGTGTGTCTTCCGGCGCTGGGCTCTTTCGGGCTGGGGCCTTCCGACACGCAGAACATTAGCACGGTGGACCGGGTCGGTTCACATCCCTTACCGGTGCCCGAAGCCCATGGCCACAGCCCCGTCCGCCCCGCGTATCAACCTCGTACCGGTACCCCCGCTCTTCCCGGGAGCCGGGAAGAGTCCACAGCCGGGTGCGGGACACTGGATCGCGTCCGCCTCTACGATCCTTGGGCAGAACCACGCTCCGGAACCGCAAAGAGTTCGAAGAGGCACTCCAGCGGGAACGGTCGCAGGCGTCGAAACCCTTCGACCGGCCCGACAGGGGGAACCAGCCGATTGAGCGGCGCGTGGATACGATCAGTAAGCAGTACCAAGTAAGCAGTACCGGTGGGCGGCGCGGCACAGAGCGCGACGGCCGCCGCGCCGGCCGCAGTGCCCGCACCATCTGTAGTACCCGCACTACCCGCAGTACCCACAGTGGCAACGACGGAGGAGGTGCCCCATGGGAGTCCTGAAGAAGTTCGAGCAGCGGCTCGAAGGCCTGGTCAACGGCACCTTCGCCAAAGTGTTCAAGTCCGAGGTCCAGCCCGTGGAGATCGCCGGCGCGCTCCAGCGCGAGTGCGACAACAACGCCACGATCTGGAACCGCGACCGGACCGTCGTGCCCAACGACTTCATCGTGGAGCTGAGCGCGCCGGACTTCGAGCGCCTCAGCCCCTATTCCGGCCAGCTCGGCGACGAGCTGGCCGGAATGGTGCGCGACTACGCCAAGCAGCAGCGCTACACCTTCCTGGGACCGATCAAGGTCAATCTGGAGAAGGCGGAGGATCTCGACACCGGCCTGTACCGGGTGCGCAGCCGGACGCTCGCCTCCTCCACCAGCCAGCCCGGCCCCTCCGGCCCCCTCACGCTCCCGCCCGGCCCGGGAGCGGGCCCGCAGCGCCCCGGCGGACCGGGCGGCCCCGGCGGTCCCAGCGGCCCCGGTGGTCCCGGATATCCGCCGCAGCCCGCAGGCGCCCCTCCGATGCCCGCCGCGCCCCCGCCCGGCGGTGGGGGCCGCCCGGCCGGACAGGGCGGCGGGTACGGCTATCCGCAGCCCGCCTCCCCCGGTGGCGGCGCGCGCACCCGGCACTGGATCGAGATCAACGGCACCCGCCACCAGATCTCCCGCCCGACGCTGGTGCTGGGCCGCAGCACCGAGGCCGACGTGCGGATCGACGACCCCGGCGTCTCCCGCCGGCACTGCGAGATCCGGACCGGAACGCCCTCGACGATCCAGGATCTCGGGTCCACCAACGGCATCGTGGTGGACGGACAGCACACCACCCGCGCTACGCTCCGCGACGGCTCGCGGATCGTCGTGGGCAGCACCACCGTTATCTACAGGCAAGCCGAAGGGTGATCCGGGGGCAATGTCAGAGCTGACCCTCACGGTCATGCGGCTGGGTTTTCTGGCCGTGTTGTGGCTGTTCGTGATCGTGGCCGTGCAGGTCATCCGCAGCGATCTGTTCGGGACGCGCGTCACTCAGCGCGGGTCCCGGCGGGAATCGGGGCGGGGGCAGCAGACGGCCCGCCAGACCCCACCGCCCCAGCGCCAGCAGCCGGCCGGTGGCCGGTCGCGGCGCAACGCGCCCACCAAGCTGGTGGTGACGGAGGGCACCCTCACCGGCACCACGGTCGCGCTCCAGGGCCAGACCATCACCCTGGGCCGCGCCCACGACAGCACGATCGTCCTGGACGACGACTACGCCTCCAGCCGCCACGCCCGGATCTACCCGGACCGGGACGGCCAGTGGATCGTGGAGGACCTCGGCTCCACCAACGGCACGTATCTCGACCGGAACCGGCTGACGACGCCCACCCCGATTCCGCTGGGTGCGCCGATCCGCATCGGCAAGACGGTCATCGAGCTGCGGAAGTAGTGCCACGTCATGAATGAGCGCGAGCGGAGCGAGCACGCAGCGACAGTCCCCACCCGGGACCCTTGCGCGCTCCCGACCGGAGGGTGGGCAGTGTGGCTCGACACGACCGGCTGTACCCGGAGCCGACGGGCGAGGTGGGCATGAGCCTGTCACTGCGCTTCGCCGCCGGATCGCACAAGGGCATGATCCGGGAGGGCAACGAGGACTCCGGTTACGCCGGGCCCCGACTGCTCGCCATCGCCGACGGCATGGGCGGCGCCGCCGCCGGCGAGGTCGCCTCCTCCGAGGCGATCTCCACCATCGTCGCCCTCGACGAGGACATCCCCGGCTCGGACCTCCTCACCTCGCTCGGCACGGCCGTACAGCGCGCCAACGACCAACTGCGCGCCATGGTCGAGGTCGACCCCCAGCTCGAAGGCATGGGCACCACGCTCACCGCCCTGCTCTGGACCGGCCAGCGCCTCGGCCTGGTCCATGTCGGCGACTCCCGCGCCTATCTGCTGCGCGACGGCGTCCTCACCCAGATCACCCAGGACCACACCTGGGTGCAGCGGCTGGTGGACGAGGGCCGGATCACCGAGGAGGAGGCCACCACCCATCCGCAGCGCTCCCTGCTGATGCGCGCGCTGGGCAGCGGCGACCATGTGGAACCGGATCTGTCGATCCGTGAGGTCCGGGCCGGCGACCGGTACCTGATCTGCTCCGACGGCCTGTCCGGGGTGGTCTCGCACCAGACCCTGGAGGACACCCTCGCCAGCTACCAGGGCCCCCAGGAGACCGTGGCCGAGCTGATCCAGCTCGCGCTGCGCGGCGGCGGCCCCGACAACATCACCGTGATCGTCGCGGACGTGCTGGACCTGGACACCACCGACACCCTCGCCGGGCAGTTGTCCGACGCCCCGGTGGTGGTCGGCGCGGTGGCCGAGAACCAGAGCCAGCTCGCCGACAACGGGATCATGCAGACCCCGGCCGGCCGCGCCTCCGGACTCGGCCGCCGCCAGGTGCCCGGCCAGGGCGGCGGCGAGTTCGGCCCGCCCGGCTCCGGCGACACCACCGGCTTCATCCCCACCGACGGCTTCGGCTACGGCGACGACGACTTCGCCAAGCCCCGCAGGGGCCGCCGCTGGCTGAAGCGGTCGGTGTACGGGGTGCTGGCGCTGGCGGTGCTCGGCGGCGGACTGTACGGCGGCTGGCGCTGGACCCAGACGCAGTACTACGTCGGCACCAACGGCGAGCATGTGGCGCTGTACCGGGGGATCAGCCAGGACCTGGCCTGGGTCTCGCTCTCGGATGTCGAGCGCGACCACCCCGAGATCGAACTCAAGTACCTGCCGCCCTACCAGCAGAAGATGGTGGAGGCCACGATCGCCGAGGGCGGGCTGGACAACGCCCAGTCCAAGATCGACGAACTGGCCCTCCAGGCGTCCGCGTGCAAGAAGCAGTCGGAGCGGCAGGCGGCCGAGAGCGCCCAGAACTCCGCGTCCGGCGAGGGCGAGGCCGGCGGCACCACGGGAACCACCCGTTCCTCGTTCACGTCAAAGGCGACACCGACCCCGACGCCGACGCCGGATTCCTCGACCAATCCGGCCGAGTCCTCGTCTCCGAATCCCGACCAGTCCACGTCCCCGCCCGCGACCACTCCCAGCCCCGGCCCGAGCCTGTCGGAGGAAGAGCAGAAGGTCGTCTCCAATTGCGGTACGCAGTGAGCACGCCGTGAGAGGCCCTGTCACACGATGAGCAGTCCTACCAACCCGTCGACGCAGCACACGTCCACGATCGGCGCCATCGGCGCGCCCAGCCGGCGCAACACCGAGCTGGCGCTGCTGGTCTTCGCCGTCGCCATCCCGGTGTTCGCCTACGCCAATGTGGGGCTGGCCATCAACGAGCAGGTACCGGCGGGCCTGCTCAGCTACGGCCTCGGACTCGGTCTGCTGGCCGGGGCGGGCCATCTGGCCGTCCGCAAGTTCGCCCCGTACGCGGACCCGCTGCTGCTGCCGCTGGCGACGCTGCTGAACGGGCTGGGCCTGGTCGCCATCTGGCGCCTGGACCAGTCGCCGCTGCTCCAGGACATCGGGCAGGCGGGCAGCGCGGCACCGAACCAGCTCATGTACACGGCGATGGGCATCGCCCTCGCCATCGTGGTGCTGATCTTCCTCAAGGACCACCGGGTCCTCCAGCGCTACACCTACATCTCCATGGTGGGCGCGCTGTTCCTGCTGCTGCTGCCGCTGGTGCCGGGCCTGGGTGCCGACCGCTTCGGCGCGAAGATCTGGATCGAGGTCGCCGGGTTCTCCATCCAGCCCGGAGAGTTCGCCAAGATCGTGCTGGCGGTGTTCTTCGCCGGGTATCTGATGGTCAAGCGGGACGCGCTGGCCCTCGCCTCCCGCCGTTTCATGGGGCTGTATCTGCCGCGCGGCCGTGACCTCGGCCCGATCGTGGTGGTCTGGGCGATGTCGATCCTGATCCTGGTCTTCGAGACGGACCTCGGCACCTCGCTGCTGTTCTTCGGAATGTTCATCATCATGCTGTACGTCGCCACCGAGCGGACGAGCTGGATCGTCTTCGGTCTGCTGATGTCGGCGGTCGGCGCGGTCGGTGTGGCCTCCTTCGAGTCGCACATCCAGCAGCGGGTGGACGCCTGGCTGGACCCGATGCGCGAGTACACGCTCAGCCAGGAGGGCGTGTACGGCCACTCCGAGCAGGCCATGCAGGCGCTGTGGGCGTTCGGCTCCGGCGGCACCCTGGGCACCGGCTGGGGCCAGGGCCACTCGGATCTGATCCGGTTCGCCGCCAACTCCGACTTCATCCTCGCCACCTTCGGCGAGGAACTGGGCCTGGCCGGTCTGATGGCGCTGCTGATGATCTACGCGCTGATCGTGGAGCGGGGGGTGCGCACCGCGCTCGCCGCCCGCGACCCGTTCGGCAAGCTGCTGGCGATCGGCCTGTCCGGCGCCTTCGCGCTCCAGGTCTTCGTGGTCGCCGGCGGTGTGATGGGCCTCATCCCGCTGACCGGTATGACGATGCCGTTCCTCGCGGCCGGTGGTTCCTCGGTGATCGCCAACTGGGCACTGATCGCCCTTCTCCTCCGGATCAGCGACACCGCCCGCCGCCCGGCGCCCGCGCCCGCGCCCCACCCCGACGCCGAGATGACCCAGGTGGTCCGCCCGTCATGAACAAGCCCCTGCGCCGAATCGCGATCTTCTGCGGACTGCTGGTCCTGACCCTGCTGCTGCGGGACAACTGGCTCCAGTACGTCCAGGCCGACGAACTCGCGACCGACCCCAAGAACCGCCGGGTCGCCATCGAGCGGTACGCCACCCCGCGCGGCAACATCATCGTCGAGGGCAAGGCGATCACCGGCCACCGCGAGGCCAAGGGCGGCGACTTCAAGTATCTGCGCACCTACACCGACGGCCCGATGTGGGCGCCGGTGACGGGCTACACCTCGCAGGCGTTCGGCGCCAACCAGTTGGAGAGCATCGAGGACGGCATCCTCACCGGCAACGACGACCGGCTGTTCTTCCGCAACACCCTGGACATGATCACCGGGGACCCCAAGGAGGGCGGCAACGTCGTCACCACCCTCAACGCCGCCGCGCAGAAGGCGGCCTACGAGGGGCTCGCCGACCGGGGCAAGGGCGCGGTCGCCGCGATCGAGCCGTCCACCGGCAAGATCCTGGCGCTGGCCTCGTACCCGTCGTACGACCCGGCGACGATCGCGGGATACTCGGACTCGGACGACGAGGCGTGGGGCAAGCTCCAGAAGAAGCAGAACCCGGACGACCCGATGCTGAACCGGGCGCTGCGCGAGGTCTACCCGCCCGGCTCGACGTTCAAGGTGGTCACCGCGGCGGCGGCGCTGGAGCACGGGCTGTACCCGGACGCGGACGAGAAGACCGACTCGCCGGACCCCTGGGTCATGGAGGGCACCACCACCGAGCTGCCCAACGACGGCAACATCCCGTGCAAGAACGCGACCCTCAGGGTGGCGCTCCAGTGGTCCTGCAACACGGTGTTCGGCAAGGTCGGCTCCGACCTCGGCAACGAGAAGATGCTGGAGACGGCGCAGGAGTTCGGGTTCACCACCGAGCAGTTCACCCCGGTGCGCTCCACCGCCTCGGTGTTCTCGGACGACATGAACCCCTCGCAGACCGCGCTGTCCTCGATCGGCCAGTTCAACACCGCGGCGACCCCGCTCCAGATGGCGATGGTGGCCTCCGCCATCGCCAACGACGGCAAGCTGATGAAGCCGTACATGGTCGACAAGCTCCAGGCGCCGAGCCTGGACACCATCGAGCAGACCGACCCGGAGGAGCTGAGCCGGCCGCTGTCGTCGGAGAACGCGCAGATCCTCCAGTCGATGATGGAGACCGTCGTCAACGACGGCACGGGCAAGTCGGCGCGGATCGACGGGGTGACGGTCGGCGGCAAGACCGGTACCGCCCAGCACGGTGTCGACAACAGCGAGAAGCCCTACGCCTGGTTCATCTCGTACGCCAAGACCGACTCCGGTTCACCCGTGGCGGTGGCCGTGGTGGTCGAGGACGAGAACGCCAATCGCGGTGACATTTCCGGTGGCGGTCTGGCGGCGCCGATCGCCAAGAGCGTGATGGAGGCGGTCGTCAACGCCAAGCAGTGACCCAGGTCACGAACCCTTCGCGGCGGTGCGCGGTGCGATACCGGTCCGGTATCGGGTCACCGGCTTGGCCGGGTCACACAATCCCATCCGGGTACGGTAGGGCCCGGACGGCAGCCTCCGTCCCGTACATGTGTACGAGACGGGACCGACGGAGAGGGCTGGTAGGAAGCTATGGAAGAGCCGCGTCGCCTCGGCGGCCGGTACGAACTGGGCCAGGTGCTCGGTCGTGGTGGCATGGCCGAGGTCTACCTCGGGCACGACACCCGGCTCGGCCGCACCGTGGCGGTGAAGACGCTGCGCGCGGACCTCGCGCGCGACCCGTCCTTCCAGGCCCGGTTCCGCCGGGAGGCCCAGTCGGCCGCCTCGCTCAACCATCCCGCGATCGTGGCGGTCTACGACACGGGCGAGGACTACATCGACGGGGTCTCGATCCCGTACATCGTGATGGAGTACGTCGAGGGCTCCACGCTGCGTGAGCTGCTGCACAGCGGGCGCAAGCTGCTGCCCGAGCGGTCGATGGAGATGACCATCGGCATCCTCCAGGCCCTGGAGTACTCGCACCGCAACCAGATCGTCCACCGGGACATCAAGCCGGCCAACGTCATGCTGACGCGCACCGGCCAGGTCAAGGTCATGGACTTCGGTATCGCCCGTGCGATGGGCGACTCCGGGATGACGATGACCCAGACCTCCGCCGTCATCGGCACCGCCCAGTACCTCTCCCCGGAGCAGGCCAAGGGCGAGCAGGTGGACGCCCGCTCCGACCTCTACTCGACCGGCTGTCTGCTCTACGAGCTGCTCACGGTCCGGCCGCCGTTCGTCGGGGACTCCCCGGTCGCGGTGGCCTATCAGCATGTCCGCGAGGAGCCGCAGCCGCCCAGCGTCTTCGATCCGGAGATCACTCCGGAGATGGACGCGATCGTACTGAAGGCCCTGGTCAAGGACCCCAACTACCGCTATCAGTCGGCCGACGAGATGCGCATGGACATCGAGGCGTGTCTGGACGGCCAGCCGGTCGCCGCGACCGCCGCGATGGGCGCGGTCGCCTACGGCGGCTACCCCGACGACCAGCCGACCACCGCCCTGCGCGCCACGGACGGCGGCGCCACGACGATGCTCCCGCCGGTCAACCCGGACGACGGCGGCTACGGCTACGACGAGCGCCCCGACCGCCGCCGCCAGCGGAAGAACAACACCTCCACGGTGCTGCTGGTGGTGTCCGCGGTGATAGTGCTGATCGGCGCGATCCTGCTCGGCCGCCTGGTGTTCGCGGGCGACGGCGTCGGCAACAGCACGGTCGCCGTCCCCAACTTCGTCGGCCTGGCCGAGGACGCCGCCAGAAAACAGGCGACCAACGCCGAGCTGGAGATCTCGGTCAGCAGCAAGCCCTGCGACGACCAGCCCAAGGGCAATGTCTGCGACCAGGACCCGCCGCAGGGCACCGAGGTCGACAAGGGCCAGACGGTCAACCTGGTGGTCTCCACCGGCGCCCCGAAGGTCGTCGTGCCGAGCGTCGTCGGCGACAGCCTGGACGAGGCCACGGCCAAGCTGGAGGCCGACGAGTTCCAGTTCGAGGTGAAGACCGAGACCCGGGAGTCCTCCGAGGAGCCGAACACGGTTCTGGAGCAGCAGCCGAAGCTCGGTTCCGAGGTGGAGAAGGGTTCCACGGTCACCCTGGTGATCGCCAAGGAGGTCGAGCAGGCCGTCGTGCCGAACGTCGTCGGCCAGACCTGCGAGGCCGCACAGGCCCAACTGGAGGCCAACGACCTCACCGGCACCTGCACGGAGGCCCCGACCCAGGACCAGAACCAGAACGGCAAGGTCCTCAAGACCACCCCGGCGGGCGGCACCCCGGTCGACCCGGGCTCGACGGTGGCGATCGAGATCGGGAAGTTCGAGGAGCAGCAGCAGAAGGTGCAGGTCCCGAACGTCACCGGCGCGACGGTGGCCCAGGCCCGGCAGACCCTCCAGCAGGCCGGCTTCACCAACATCCAGTTCGCCCAGGGCAGCGACCAGAGCGACGGGGCGTTCGTGATCAGCCAGGACCCGGGCGGCGGCCAGGAGGTCGACGACCCCGCCGCCACACCCATCACCCTGACCACCGCGGGCCTCGGCCAGAACAACGGGGGGAACGGGAACGGCGGGGGGTTCATCGGGGGTGGGGACGGGGACTGACCCTCCGGGTCGGTTACCGGGTTCCTGGGCCCGGGTTCCTCCGTGGAAGTGAGTGGACGTGAAGAGCCCCGCCGGGCGAGGTACCGGCGGGGCTCTTCCGTGCCCGGGGAGAAGGGGGGCGTCAGCCCTGGCGGAGTTCCTTCGGTGGGGTCCGGTCCTCGTCCACCTTCTCCACCCGGTCCAGCTCGCCCCAGACGATGTACCGGTAGCGGCTGGTGAAGACCGGGGTGCAGGTGGTCAGCGTGATGTACTTGCCGGCCTTCTTCTTGCCGGACCCCCCGGGGATCGCGGCGAGGACGTCGACGTTGTACTTCGAGGTCTCCGGGAGCATCGCGTAGACCTTGTAGACGTACCAGTTGTCCTTGGTCTCGTAGACGATCGCGTCACCCTTGTCGATCTTGTGGATGTCGTGGAACTTGGCGCCGTGGCCGTCGCGGTGCGCGGCGAGGGAGAAGTTGCCGTTCTTGCCGCTGGTCGGGAGGGCGGCCTTGACCGGGTCGGTGTAGTAACCGGCGACCCCGTCGTTGAGCAGCTCGGTGTCGGTGCCCTTCTTGATCAGGATGTCGCCCTCGCCCATCGCGGGGACATGCAGGAAGCCGACGCCGTCCTTGGTGTCCAGGGCGCCGGGGCCGCCCGTTGAGCCGGAGCGGTCCGAGGCCCAGTTGTCGCGGACCTTGTCGCCCTCCTCACCGGCCTTGCGGTCGGCCAGGACATTGGTCCACCACAGGGAGTAGACGACGAAGAGACCGAGCACCAGCCCGGCCGTGATGAGGAGTTCACCGAAGACGCTGACCGCCATGGCGATCCCGCCGGGCCTGCGGCGGCCGGGTTGGGACGCCGGTCCGGGACCGGGTGCCTCGGTGTGCTGCTCGGTGTCGCCGGTGGTCGCTGCCACAGTCATCTGCCCTTAACTTCTGCCCTTGGCTGCTTCTGCCCTGGCCCGTGCCCCGGGGCGGGTCCGACACTCCCTAGCCGATGAGCGCATCGGGCTTCCCCTCACTGCGCGGCCGTTCCTCGACCATTTTGCCCCACACGATCATCCGGTACTTGCTGGTGAACTCGGGAGTGCAGGTCGTCAGCGTGATGTACCGGCCCGGCTCGGTGAAGCCGCCGTCCTTCGGCACCGGATCCAGCACGCTGATGTTGCTCGGCGAGGTCACCGGCAGGATCGAGGCCATCTTGTAGACGTAGTACGTGTCCTGGGTCTCGACCACGATGGGATCGCCGGGCTGGAGCTTGTTGATGAAGCGGAACGGCTCGCCGTGGGTGTTGCGGTGGCCCGCGAGCCCGAAGTTTCCGGCCTTGTCGCCCGGCATCGCGGTCTTGAGCTGCCCCTCGCCGTAATGGCCGACCATGCCCTTGTCGAGGACCTTCTCGTTGCTGACGCCCTCGGCGATCGGCACCACCACGTCCAGCTTGGGAATGCGCAGGATGGCGAAGCCCTGGCCGGGCTCGAAGCTGCCGGGGTTGCGCTTTCCGTTGGCCCAGTCGTCCTGGAGATCGCTCGCCTCCTGCCCGGCCTGGGCGTGCGCCCGGACGTTGGTCCACCAGAGCTGGTAGGTGACGAACAGCAGCATCAGGACGCCGGTGGTGATGAACACCTCACCGACGGCCCGGCTGGCGACCACGGCCGCCCCGGGTTTGCGGGCCCGCGCCTGCCGCCGGGCCTCGACGCGGGAGAGGGGGGCGGGGGTGCCGGGGGAGGCGCTTCCGGGGGCGGGGGCGTTGTCGTCGGCGTGGGGGGCGGGGGTGCCCGCGCCCTGGGCGCCACGGCGCCCGTTACGCCGTTTGGCGGCCTTTCTGCGGGCCGCACGGCCGCCGGGGGCGGGATCGGTGCCGGGTGGGGCGGTTGGGGCAGCAGAGGCGGATATGCGGGCGGGGGGCGGCTCGGGTATCCGGAGGGCGACGGTCTCGTCGTCGCCGGGCGGGGGGAGGTACTGCGGTGGGGGGCCGGGTGCGGGGGCGCGTGTCTGCGGCGGGCGGTACGGGGGGTGGGCGCCGACCGGGGGCAGGAGCTGCGTCTCCGCGACGCCGGGGTCGGCTCCGCCACCGGCACCGGGAGCGCTGTATCCGTCGGGCGGCAGCCCCGGTCCCGGCCCTCCGGGGGGCCCGTACTCGTACGGCTGTGCCGAGCCGTCGTACGCGCCCGCGTAGCCGTCGCCCGGGTGCGCGCCGTCGAACGCCGGGCCGGCCCGGTACCCGGAGCTGTCTCCGTGGTCGCCGTGGGCGGGCCCTGACTCGCGCTCGGGGCGCAGCGCGGTCACGCCGTGGCCCTGCCCACCACCGGGGCGAGCCCGCTCGATCTGGCCACCGCGTCCCGGTCGCCGCACTCCACGAGCCAGTTGGCCAGCATCCGGTGGCCGTGCTCGGTGAGCACCGACTCGGGATGGAACTGCACGCCCTCGACCGGCAGTTCCCGGTGGCGCAGGCCCATGATGATCCCGTCGTGGGTGCGGGCGGTGACCTCCAGCTCGGCGGGGACCGTGGCGGGCTCGGCGGCCAGCGAGTGGTAGCGGGTCGCGGTGAAGGGCGAGGGCAGTCCGGCGAAGACGCCCCTGCCCCGGTGCTCGACCGGCGAGGTCTTGCCGTGCAGCAGTTCGGGCGCGCGGTCCACGACCCCGCCGTAGGCGACCTGCATGGACTGCATGCCCAGGCAGACGCCGAAGACGGGGACCCCGGTGGCGGCGCAGTGGCGGACCATGTCGACGCAGATACCGGCCTGCTCGGGGGTGCCGGGGCCGGGGGAGAGCAGGACGCCGTCGAAGCCGTCCTGGGCGTGCGCGGTGGCGACCTCGTCGTTGCGCAGCACCTCGCACTCGGCGCCGAGCTGGTAGAGGTACTGGACCAGGTTGAAGACGAAGCTGTCGTAGTTGTCCACGACCAGAATGCGCGCGCTCACTGGTTGTCCACCGTCACATCGTTGAAGGGAAGCAGCGGTTCCGCCCACGGGAAGACGTACTGGAACAGGACGTAGACCACGGCAACGACCAGCACGAGCGAGACCAGTGTCTTCACCCACGCGTTCCCCGGCAGATGCCGCCAGATCCAGCCGTACATGCCGTCCCTTCCGTCGACCCACGGCACCACCACTCACGCCGTACCCGCACCAGACTAACGGCGCAGGGCCTCCGGTTTCCCGGCCTCCACAGGCTGGGTGGAGTCCAGACGCGCCCAGACGATCAGCCGGTGGCTGCGCCCCCACTCGGGTTCGCAGGTGGTCAGCGTGAGAGAGCGCCCCGGGCGGGTGTGGCCGGCCTCCCCCCAGCACGGGGTCGCTCACCTCGACATCCCCGGGCAGCGTCCGGTACGGCCCCTTGCCGATCCGGTACGTGAATCAGGTCGTCCCGTCGCTGAGCACCACCGCGTCGCGGGTCCGGGGTGGGTCCGGGGCGGGCCTACGGCTGACGCGGCTGCCCGGCTGGCCCGGCTGCCCGGCTGGCCCGGCTGGCCCGGCTGGCGCGGCTGGCCCGGCTGGCCCGGCTGGCTACTCCACGGGCTGTGCGTGGTGCAGGTCCACCGTGCCCGAGTAGCCGGGCAGAGTCACCGCCCCGTTCTCCTCGACTTTCCACCCGAGCCCGTACACATTGACGTACACCATGTAGTTCTGGATCGCCTGACTGGCGCTGAGGGCCTGCTGGAGCTTCTCGGGGTCACCGATCGCGGTGATCCTGTAGGGCGGTGAGTAGACCCGGCCCTGGAGGATCAGGGTGTTGCCCACGCAGCGCACGGCGCTGGTGGAGATCAGCCGCTGATCCATCACCCTGATGCCCTCGGCGCCGCCCTCCCAGAGCGCGTTCACCACGGCCTGGAGGTCCTGCTGGTGGATCACCAGGTAGTCGGGCTGCGGTTCGGGATAGCCGGGGAGCTTGGCGGTGGCGTCCGGCGGGGCGTCGTTGAGGGTGACGGTGAGGGCCTCGCCGGTGACTTCCCGGGTGCCGGCCTCGTGCTCCAGGGCGGCGAGTTCGTCGTCCTCCTGCCGGGTGCGGCCGTCGTCCCGCTCGGCCAGCGCCTCCACCCGGTCGCGCAGGGCCGCGTTGGACTCGTCGCGCTCGCCGTTCTCCCGGCTGCGCTCCTGGATCAGGTCGGAGAGCTTGAGGAGGGAGGCGTCCGTACGGATGTCGGTGCCCTTGGCGGTGTTGAAGCTGGTGAAGAAGATCAGGCCCGCGAGAGCGAAGACGCCCACCGTGAGCACCCGCACCGGCCGGAACCGGCCCCTGCGGTTGCCCCCTCCGGAACCCCCTCCGGAACCGCCCCCGGGACCATTCCCGGGCCCACTGCCGAGACCGCTCCCGGGACCGCCGCCGAAACCATGGGCGGAAGCACTGCCGAAACCGTGGGCGGAACCACTGCCGGAAGCAGCGCCGGAACCGCTGGCGGAACCAGTGCCGGTGGAGTCGGCGGAATTGCTCAACGTACCCTTATCTCCTTCGGAGCCACGGAAGCACTACGCTAACGGACGCCCGGGGGAGCACTCAGTGTCCCCTTGTACGCTGCCCCGAGCCCGACCCGAGTTCCCTGCGCGGCCACGCAGCGCATCGACAGGAGAGACCCTCGTGCCGAAGTCACGTATCCGCAAGAAGGCCGACTACACGCCGCCGCCGTCCTCGAAGCAGGCGACGACGATCAAGCTCAACAGCCGGGCCTGGGTCGCGCCGGTCATGCTGGCGATGTTCCTCATCGGGCTGGCCTGGATCGTCGTCTTCTACGTCACCGACGGTTCACTCCCCATCGACCAGCTCAACAACTGGAACATCGTGGTCGGCTTCGGCTTCATCGCGGCCGGATTCGGTGTCTCCACCCAGTGGAAGTAGCACCCGCGGCACCTCTGCCCAGGGGTATCCACTGAGTTATCCACAGCCCTTACGGAATTTCCACATCTCCCTTGGGGAAAAGACGAAGATCTGTGGATAACCTCTGGCGGGTTGACGCCGGTACGACCGTCACACCACTCGTCGCAAGTCTGTTCGCCCTCTGCCTGACCTGCATAAACGCCGGTCGGTGACAGGGGGCACAGCAGTTCCCGCACACTATGCACAAGATCGGGCACCTGCTGTGGAAAACAGCAGCTCAGCCGAGCTGAACCGATCTGAGCAGCGTGATCCCGATCACTACGACCAGCACCAGCGCACAGGTCCCGTACTGCACCAGGGACCGGCGCTCCCGCGGGGCGTGCACCATCGCGTACCCGACGATCACCCCCGCGACCAGGCCGCCGATGTGGGCCTGCCAGGCGATACCGCTCCAGGTGAAGGTGAAGATCAGGTTGATCGCGAGCAGGGCCAGGATGGGCCGCATGTCGTAGCTCAGCCGGCGCATCAGCACCGCCGTGGCCCCAAAGAGACCGAAGATCGCGCCCGAGGCCCCGAGGGAGGCCGAACCGGGCGCCGCCAGCAGATAGGTCAGGGCGCTGCCCGCCAGGCCGGAGACCAGATAGAGGGCGAGATAGCGCGCTCTGCCGAGGGCCTGCTCCAGCGGGCCGCCCAGCCACCACAGACTCAGCATGTTGAACGCGATGTGCCAGATCTCCTGGTGCGTGAACATCGCCGTCACCAGCCGGTACCACTGGCCCTCGGCGACGCCCTCGGTGGCCGGCCAGGGCGCCGGCGGCCACTGGCCGATCAGCACCAGGCTGTCCAGCAGCGAGGACCGCGCCTGCACCGCGATGAACACCGCGAGATTGATGCCGATCAGGATCTTGGTGAGCAGCCGGGGGTCGGCCGCGATCGTGCCGCCCGCGAGGGTGCGGGGCATCGCGGCGTTCGGCGCGTGTCCGGTGCCGGATCCATTGCGCACACATTCCGGGCACTGGAAGCCCACCGACGCGCTGACCATGCATTCGGGACATATCGGCCGCTCGCAGCGGGTGCAGCGCACACCCGTCTCACGGTCCGGGTGCCGGTAGCAGACAGGCAGGCTCTGTGCGGGCGGGGGCGGCTGCTCCCCCGGGCCCTGCGGGCTGCCCGGCGCCTGGTCCATGCGATCCCCTCACGTGTGCTCGGCGGGCATCATTCGGAGGCCGTCATTCGGCGGGCAATGCGACGCCCCGCTCATCATTACGGATGAGCGGGGCTTTTTGTTCCCTCCGGCCCACCTCGGGCGGTCCCCGGAGGGAACACCCGAGATGGGCCGGAGGGAGCGTCCACCGGGACGTCACGGGCGGCTCCCCGTGGTCGTCCCGGGCCGCGTGCCGCGTCAGGCGCCGGTCGTCAGCGCTTCTCGATGACGACCGACTCGATGACCACGTCGTTCACCGGGCGGTCGGTGCGCGGGTTGGTCTGGGCGGTGGCGATGGTGTCCACCACCTTCTGGCTGGCCGCGTCCGTGACCTCGCCGAAGATGGTGTGCTTGCCGCTCAGCCAGGCCGTCGGCGCGACCGTGATGAAGAACTGCGAGCCATTGGTGCCCGGACCGGCGTTGGCCATGGCCAGCAGGTAGGGCTTGGTGAACTTCAGCTCCGGGTGGAACTCGTCCTTGAACTGGTAGCCGGGACCGCCGGTCCCGTTCCCCAGCGGGTCACCGCCCTGGATCATGAATCCGTCGATCACCCGGTGGAAGACCGTGCCGTCGTAGAGCTTGTCCGAGGACTTCTGGCCCGTGGCGGGGTGGGTCCACTCGCGCTCGCCGGTGGCGAGTTCCACGAAGTTCTTGACGGTCTGCGGCGCGTGGTCCGGGAAGAGCCGGATCTCGATGTCGCCGTTGTTCGTCTTCAGGGTGGCGTAAAGCTGCTCGGCCACGATCTGCCTTCCGTCGTCTTCCTGTGACTCCCCGATCCTCGCACGGACCGTGCGCCACGTCGCCCGCCGCCCGGCCGCTGCGGGCTCGCGCCGGGGGGAGGGGGCATCCGGGGGTGGGGTACCCGGGGGACCGGGCAGATTCTCGGCGGCGGCATCCGGGGGAGGGGGGAACTGGACCCGGACGGGCCGCCCCGGCACGGGCGCGTTCGGCGACGATCCATGGCATTGTCGACGACAAGCTCCTGTTGCCCCGGATTTACCCCCTGTTCCGCCCGCCTTCCGCCCCGGTTCCGGGTGGCTGCTCCCGGTGGCCGCCGATCGCCCCATGGACGGTCCGGACGGTCCGGCGCGGCGTACGGCGTCGCACGGCGTCCGTGCGCGTGACCCGGATGCCCGCCCTCGCATGCCGCCCGCCCGTCCAGCAGGCATGATCCGTAAAAGGGTGGAAAGTCGAAATACCGTACGCCACCGAGGAGGAGGATTCCCGTGACCCGCATCGAGAGCGTGCGCGCCGCGACCGGCTCGGCGAAGGACAGCGTGCTGCACGCCGCGGAAGTGGTGGCGCCCTACGCCGACACGGCCAAGGACCGGGCCGCTTACTACGCGCACGAGGCACGCGTACGGCTCGCGCCCAAGGTGTCGCAGGCCGCCGACCAGGCCCGCGTCCAGTACGAGGCCCATCTCGTGCCCCGCCTGGAACAGGCCCGTACCCATGTGCCGCCGAAAGTCGACCACGCCGCCCAGGAAGCGGCCCTCAAGGCCCGGGTCGCCGCCCGGCAGGCCGCCGAGTACTCCCGTCCGCGCATCGAGCAGGCGGTGGCCGCCGCCGTGCCGGTCAGGGACGAGGCCGCGGTACGGGGCTCCGCCGCCCTGGCCGCGCTGCGCGGCGGGGTGACCGCCGACGAGATCCAGAAACTGGTCCGCAAGCACGAACGGCGTTCCAGGGCCGGGCACGCGGTGAAGGTGCTCGCGCTGGTGGGCCTGGTGGCGGGCGGCGCCTTCGCCGCCTGGAAGTGGTGGGACAGGCAGGCCAACCCGGACTGGCTGGTCGAGCCCCCGGCCGCGACCGAGGTCCCCGAGTCCGGCCGGCTCACCTCCGTCGACGGCAGCGGCCGGTCCGCCCTCGACCCCGAGGTCCAGGCGAAGGAGGCCGAGGAGGCCGAGGAGGACGCGGCGAAGCGGGACGAGGACGGCCGGTAGACCGTCCGACCGTGTCCGGCTGGCCGGCGTCGGCCAACTGCCTCCGAAGGGCGGGCGACTTGACCGTCTCCCGCCCTTCGGCGCGGTTCACCGCCGTTCACCGGTGTTCACCGCCTTCACCCCGAGCGGGCGTTTTGCGAGCACGCTCCTGATGACTTTTGCAACGTCTGACATGTGCAGGTTCCGTACAGACTTATTGACACACCGCATCACACCGGCTACACAAACCCCGCTGGCCTGGTGATATAAGAACCCCGCCCACGCCGCCCGGAAGCCACCGGACGAGACGCGTCGCCGGGAGTCGCCACCCGAACCCCAAAGCTGCAAATGTTTGCGCAAATCACCGCAACGATCCCCGCACCCGCCATCGACCCCCGCCCCACCGGAAAACGGAACCGGCCGGACACCCGTGGAGGTGTCCGGCCGATACGACGGTGTGGAGCCTAGGGGAGTCGAACCCCTGACATCTGCCATGCAAAGACAGCGCTCTACCAACTGAGCTAAGGCCCCGGAAGAGAGGCGTCACACCGGTTCGAACCACACCCGGCAGGCGCCGCTGACCAGAGTACCGGGTCGCCCCCGGTTTCTCGCAAAAAGATTGGGGGGTCCCCGCAGGCGACCACTCTCCGTAAGATGCCTGTCGTGGTTCGCGACAGCGAACCGTCGTTTTGGGGAAAGCGATGGGGAGACGCAATGGACGCCGCACAGCAGGAAGCCACCGCAAGAGCGCGGGAACTGCAGCGGAACTGGTACGGGGAGCCGCTGGGGGCGCTCTTCCGTAAGCTCATCGACGACCTGGGACTCAACCAGGCCCGTCTCGCGGGGGTCCTCGGACTCTCCGCGCCGATGCTGTCCCAGTTGATGAGCGGTCAGCGGGCGAAGATCGGAAATCCGGCCGTGGTCCAGCGGGTGCAGCTCCTTCAGGAGCTGGCCGGCCAGGTCGCGGACGGCAGTGTGAGCGCGGCCGAGGCCACGGACCGCATGGACGAGATCAAGAAGTCACAAGGGGGTTCGGTGCTGAGCAACACCACACAGACCACGAGCAGTTCAGGTGCTCCGACGGTCAAGCGTGTGGTCCGTGAGATCCAGTCCCTGCTGCGGTCGGTGGCCGCCGCGGGTGACATCATCGACGCCGCGGACACGCTGGCCCCCAGCCATCCGGAACTCGCCGAGTTCCTCCGCGTCTACGGCGCCGGCCGCACATCCGACGCCGTGGCCCACTACCAGTCCCACCAGAACTGACCTCCGCCTCCGGTTCACCCAACGACGCGGATAAATCAGGACGCGGAGTCGGGGGACGGAGTCGGAAAGCGGAGTCGACGCCGTTCAGTGGGCGGATGCGCGGCTCTGGCCACGTGGTCCGAGGTGCGGGGGCACCTCGTGGCGCGTGGCACGGGGGACACAGGGGACACAGGCGGCAGCGGACGGGGACGCGGCACGGGGGACGCCGACACGCTACGGGGGACGTCGGCGGCAACGGATGGACGACGGCACGACCACGGGGGACGCGTGCACGGGGGATGGACTTTTCTTGAGGGGGGCGGCCTCGGGAGTTGGCCGCGCAGGTCAGACTCTGGCCGCAGTGAAGGGGTCATCGCACTCCTGATGGGGGAAGCAGAGGGGAACAAGCCGTTCCGCCCGAGGGGAGGGGCAACGCACAGCCATGGGTGAGGTCTTCGCCGCACGGTACGAACTCGTCGACCCGATCGGACGCGGAGGCGTCGGCGCGGTCTGGCGTGCGTGGGACCACCGCCGCCGCCGCTATGTCGCCGCCAAGGTGCTTCAGCAGAGCGACGCCCACTCCCTGCTGCGCTTCGTGCGCGAACAGGCCCTGCGGATCGACCACCCCCATGTCCTCGCCCCCGCCAGTTGGGCCGCCGACGACGACAAGGTCCTGTTCACCATGGACCTGGTCGCCGGGGGATCACTGGTCCACCTGGTCGGCGACTACGGCCCGCTGCCTCCCTCCTTCGTCTGCACTCTGCTCGACCAGTTGCTGTCCGGGCTCGCCGCCGTGCACGCCGAGGGTGTGGTGCACCGGGACATCAAGCCCGCCAACATCCTGCTGGAGGCCACCGGCACCGCACGCCCCCGGCTCCGGCTGTCCGACTTCGGCATCTCCATGCGCTTCGGCGAGCCCCGGCTCACCGAGACCAACCTCGTCGTCGGCACCCCCGGGTATCTCGCCCCCGAGCAGATGATGGGCGCCGAACCGGACTTCCCGGCCGACCTGTTCGCCGTCGGACTGGTCGCCCTGTATCTGCTGGAAGGGGCCAAGCCGGACGCCAAGGCGCTGATCCAGTACTTTGCCGAGCATGGCACCCCGGGTGCGCCCCAGGGGATTCCCGAGCCGCTCTGGCAGGTCGTCGCCACGCTGCTCCAGCCGGATCCCGAGTCCCGTTTCCGGACCGCCACGGGGGCCCGGAAGGCGCTGGCCTCCGCCATGGAGCTACTGCCGGAGCCCGGTCCCGACGACGAGCAGATCGAGATCTTCGACCAACTCGGGCCACTGCCCGGCGGGTTCGCCGCGGAGGGGCCGCTGAAACCGGCTTCGGGGATCGATCCCGGGACGGGAACGGGGGCGGGGACGAGAACCGGAGCGGGACCGGGTCCGGGGGCGGGGGCAGGGGCAGAAGTGGCTGACGCTGGTAGCAGCGTCGGGGGCGGGGGCAGGGGTGGCGGCGGGTCTCTCGGGGTCTGGCCCGGGACCGGGTCGGTGTCCCTCGATCCACGGACCGGCGGCGGCGACATCGGCACTGGCACTGGCACTGGCACTGGCGGGAGGGATCCTCGTCGGGAGGCCGCCCCGCCACCCCCGGCGCCCGACCCCCATACCCCCCATCCCCCCTATCCCCAGGCACCCGCACCACAGACAACCGACCCGCACGCCCCGGTATCGCACCCCTCTCTCGCGCCGCCGGTCAGCATGTCGGACACGGGAAGCTTCCATCTCCCGCCGCCGCAGTCGACCACGTCCTCCCCGCTGCGGGCCCAGGCTGCCCCGGCGCCTGTCCCATCGCCCGCCCAGTCGCCACCTCAGCCGCTGCCGCCCGCGCAGCCCTCGGCTCCCCCGCATCTCCCACCACACCCCCACCACCAGCCACAGCCGCACCCCCAGCCACCATCCCAGCCCCAACCCCTGCACGCCTCCGCGCTTCACCCCCTCGAATCCACCCACGTCCTGACCCCCCGCCCGCGTATCGAAGCCTCTACTGCTTCATACACCGCTCAAGACCCGCAGGTTCCCACTCCCGCGCAGGCAATTCCGCGGCACCGCGCGGACCGCAGACGCAAGGCCCGTACCGGCCCCCCGGCCAAGGTCGCGATCCCCGTGCTGCTCCTGGCCCTGGCCTGCTATGCCGTGGGTTTCTGGGCACTGACCCGGATCTGAGCCACCCGTTCCCCTTCCACCGGCGCCCGTTTCTGTACACCCACCGTCCGTCCCCCTCACCGGCCGCCCGTCCCCGTACGCCGGCCGCCCGTCCCCGTAAGTTGGCCAGCCGCCCTCGTGCACCGGCCGCCAGCCCCCCGCCCACCGGGGGCGGACAGCCGCCGCGTACCAGACGGCCCAGCCCCGCGTACGGGGTCGCACGCCCCTTCGAGTTCAAGCCCGCGTGAACCCCCGTCAGACGGCGGTCCTGCGCCCGGAACCCCCTCGGGCGCCCGCCCCGCGCCGTCCGGTGCCCGGCGTTCCGGTTCGTCGGGTGCCCGCGCCCCGTCGGTGTCCGAGCAGCGACCACACGGCGAGCCAGGCCAGCAGAACCGTCCCCGCGCCGATACCGCCTGCCGCGAGCGCGGCCATGGTGCCGGAGTCACCGGAGTTGCCGCTGCCCCCGGACACCCCGCCCGCCACCGGCCCGGCCAGGTCGTCGCCCCCCGCGTCGTCGTCGGAGCCGTCGGACGCGTCCTCCGCGGTGAAGACGTCGGCCGGCACCGGCTCCCCCTGATAGGCGGGCCCCGGCCGCGCCGCCCCGTCGACGCCCACCCGCAGGGTCAGCCCGAAGGGCCCGGCACTCAACCGTTCGGCCACCTGTTCGGAAAGATGGACGACGAGGTAGTACGAGCCCGCGAAGCGCATCCCGTTCACCCGCCCCGCCGTCGCGTGCCGGTTGTCGTACCCGACCGGCGGCAGCGGTTGCAGCGCGGCGGACGCCTGCCGCCCGCTGTAACCGGCGCCGGCGTCCTCGACGGGAGCGCGCACCGGGTTGTGCAGGGTCAGATCGAGCGCGCCGGAGGTGTAGGAGCCCTGCTCGGCCGAGCCGCTCAGTTCGGCGGTCGCGGAGAGCTGGGTGCCCCAGTCGAGCGGGACCTCGTAGAAGAGGGTCTGGCCCGGGACGATCCGGTCCTCCCAGACGCCCTCGCCGAGCCGGGCCGCCGAGGCGAAGCCCGGGCCGCCGGGGCGGCGGACCGGATCGCCGGTGACCGCCTTGGGGGTCGCCGAGTTCCAGCTCTCGGGCGCCCGGGTCGCGCCGGGCTCCGACAGCTCCGGCTCGGTGACCGCGGCCAGCTCCAGATCCCAGGCGTCCGGCGCGGACGAGGCCGTGGCGACCCGCTCCACGACGACGTAGTACGTACCCGCGCCCTTGCAGCGATGACTCCCCGGCCCGGCCTCGCGGACCCCCCACGCCACGATCGGGTGCGGGCCGCGGATGGCGCCGATGGTCTCCGTGTCGTACGAGCACGAACCGCCGTCGGTGTCCTCCACCGTCACCCTGATGCCGTCGGCGGAGGCCACCTCGGCGTCGTCGGGGGGTACGGCGGTGGCGGCGACGTAGGTGGTGGACTCCGCGTCGAGTTCCAGACGGAAGTAGATCTTTCCCTCGGACGGCAGGGTGCTGCGGTAGGGGACACCGGCCTCCAGGCGCTCGGCGCCGGTGGTGGACCCGGTGGGTTCGACGGTACGGGCGTCCTCGGCGAAGCCGTACCCGCCCTCCGTGGGCAGAGAAGTACCGGCGGAATGCGCCGGATGGGGAGCCAGCAGGACAAGGGCCGTTCCCAGCGCCGCCGTCGCGCCCGTCCACGCCGTACGCCGCCGCCGTATCACGCGCCACCCCTACTCACCACTCGCCGAGTCCTCCGTACCCCGGCCATCCTGCCGCGCCACACGGCCCCGTACACGCAAAACCCCGACCGCGTGGGCGGTCGGGGTCTTTCAGGACCGGGCATCGGTGCATGAACACCGAGCGCCGATCGCTCAGAACTGATTGTCGATGCTCACGAACCCGTGGGCACGGAGTCGGTCGCCTCCGTCCACAGATCCTGCTCGGCGCGATCCGCCTGGATCTGGCGGTACACGAGGAGCCCGCCGATGGCGGCCAGTACGACCAGGAGAAGCTTCTTCACCGCGCGACCTCGTCTTTCCTTGACGTAGGGGACCTCTGCCGCCCGACTATACACACCGGCCGATACCGGTATGTGACCTGCGGTGGCCCCCAACTCCCGGCGCCCGAGGCCCCGATACGACCGCGTCGGGAGGGAGCGCCGACATTCGGACCGGAGGGTGATCACACCCCTACGGCCGGTCACTTTGTGTGCGGTTTCGCCGCCTCCTCCATTTTTCGCGTCCTTTTCTGGGTTTTTCAGGGCCTTGCACCCATCCGTGTGGTGTTCATCAGACGATCGACGCGCCCTGAGCGTCGGTCCACCACTTCACGGCCTCCATACACATCATGAGGAAAGTACGCAAATCGCCCAACCTGAAAGTGAGGGGCCATGACCAGGAACAAGGTCATGACGCTGTGGACCGCCATCGTCACCGCCTTCCTCGCGCTGTGCACGGCGCTGGGACTCATCACCACCTCGGCCGCCGCCGCGACGGCGACGACCCCGAGCACCGAGGCCGCGCACACCAGCGCCGAGGCCGCCACCACGGCACTGCCGGCGGCGTCCCCCTGGGCCTGGGCCCATGCCCGGTCCCTGCCACCCACGATGAAACAGCGCATCGGGGCGGAGGCCCACGGCAAAACGCCGAGCTGCCGCCATCGCGCCCTCACGGACGGCAGCGACAGCGGAAGCGACCGGGACGCCCACAGCGACATCGGTACGAGGAGTGGCACCAACGCTCCCACCGATCACTGCGACGACGGACAGCATTCCGCGCAGCCCGCAGGCGGCGGCAAGAACGCGGGCACGGGCAAGAGCATGGGCCGGGACAGCGGAGGGGACCGGGCCGACGCAGGCCGACAGGGGCAGCACGGCCAGAAGACTCCCGCCTCTCAGCAGGGTCACCGTGGCCAGAAAGCCCCCATCGGCAAGCAGAGGCGCCATGACCAGAAGGCGCCCATCGGCAAGCAAGGTCGCCACGGCCAGAAGGCCCCGGTCGGCAAGCAAGGTCACCGAGGTCAGACGATTTCCATCGGCAAGCAGGGGAACGCCATTCAGCGGGGCGACCGTGTCGGCCGCGTCCCGGGCGGCGTCGACACCGCCGCCGCTCGTACGGTCTCGCTCCAGCGGTGAGCAGCCCGGATCCATCGCTCCCGGCTGCTCCACCCGATCCGGTGCTCCAGACTCCCACCGGCTCCCACTGGCTCTATCTGGCCCTCCTAGGACCCAGCAGGTCCTCCCTCTGGCTCCCCCTGGTCCCCTTTCACTCCTCTCGCTTGCTGATGGTTTGCTCTCCTCTTGCCTTGTTCCTCACGTTCCGTCTGTGCCGGTCCCGCCGGCAGGCGATCTTGGTTACTTCTGAAGCCTGAGCCCCTGCCCAGGTCCGGCCGCGTGTGGCGACCGGATCCCGATGGGCGTCATCCCGCCGACAGCAGCTCCGCGTAGCGCTCGGCGGCCGACTTCAGCGCGTCGTCGCTGAGCCCTCCCGCCCCGTACACGACGTACGGGGTGTCCAGCCGCATCCCGGTGACCCGGGCCATGGCCTCCAGCGGACGCAGCAGCTCCGCCATGGTGAATCCGGTACGGCCGTCAGGGCCGTAGCTGTGCGCCGTGCACCCGGTGGTCACGGCCAGCCGGAGACCCTTCCCGCCGTACACCCTGCTGTACGGCACCACTTCGTCCAGCCACTGCTTGAGCAGCGGCGGCGTCGAGTACCAGTAGAAGGGGAACTGAAGGACGACCGTGTCATGGGCGCCCAGCAACGCGCGCTCGCGCGGCACGTCGAAGCGGGCACCGCGACGATCGCCGCCAGCGGTGTCGTAGGCGCCGTACAGGTCGTGGACGGTGACGTGCCGCAGACCGCGTACGGCGTCGGCCAGCGCCGCGTTGACGCGGGAGCGGCGCAGATCGGGGTGGGCGACCAGGACGAGGACGGAGGACGCTGCCTTCGGCATGACTCCGCTCACCGCCGTACCGAGCACTCCAGCAGCACCATCTCGCCGCCCAGCGCCCCGGAGGAGACCACCTGGGTCAGATCCAGGGACATCCCGGCGTCGGTGATCAGCGTGCGGTACTGCTCCTCGGTGCGTTCCCCGCCGCCGAACAGCATCAGCATCCGCAGATCCATCCAGCTCGCGTGCAGTCGGCTCGTGTCGAGATGCGGCAGGCGCTCCACCAGCAGCACCCGGCCGTCGGGCCCGGCGGCCTCCGCGCAGCGCCGCAGGATGCGGACCGCGTCGGCGTCGTCCCAGTCGTGCAGCACCTGGGCGAGGAGATAGACATCGCCGCCGTCGGGGAGGGGCGCGAAGAAGCTCTGTTCGGCGACCGTGGCGCGGGTGCCGAGCCCGGCCGCCTGTATCGCCTCACGGGCCGCGCTCGCCGCCGGGTCGATCTCCACCAGCGTGCCGGACAGTTCGGGGTGGGCCGCGAGCACGGCCAGGAGCAGGGTGCCGCTGCCGCCACCGACGTCCACGAGGTGGGAGCGACGGCTCCAGTCGAAGCGGGTGACCACCTGGTCGGTGGCGATCTGGGTGATCATGCTCATGAATCGGTCCCACGACACCCCGAGGGCGGGGTCCTGGGCGAGCGCGGTCCAGAGGTCGGTGCCGTAGCGGGCCTGGTACGCCGAGCCGGACTCGGCGTCACGGCGGGCGAAGTCGATGTAGGAGAGATGGGCGGTCTCGACATGGCTGCCGACCTCATCGAGGTCGAGCCGGAAGCGCAGCCCGCCGGGGTGGTCGTCGCGCAGTCGCTCGGCCTCGGCGTTGAGGCCGAACTCCTGCGGGGAGAGACGGGCGAAGACGCCTCGGCGGCTCAGATACTCCAGGATCGCCGCGAGCGGCCGGGGACGGGTGCCGGACGCCTCGGCCAGATCCGCGACCTTGGTGTGACCCGCCGCCATGTGATCGGCGAGGCGGAGCGTGGCGGCGATCCGGATGGCGTAGGGGGTGACGATGTCGCTGAGTTCATCGAGGGTGCGGGGGGTGGGGGCAGGGGTGGGGGTGCTCATGGTCAGCTCCTTGAGAGAGAGGGGAAGGGAGGGAGGAGGGGGAGGGGAGGGAGGGGAGGGAGAAGAGGGAGGGGACGGAAGGGGTTCGAGAGGTGGCGGGGTGGTGGGGGTGGGGTGGGCTTACGGCGAAGGGGCGGATCCGGCGATGTTTCACGTGAAACAAGGAGCGCTTGATGTTTCACGTGAAACACGGGACGGCCTGACGTTTCACGTGAAACAACGGGGAGCCCGATGTTTCACGTGAAACATCGGCTGGGTCAGGGCGTTGCCCGATGAACCCCACCGGCCTCGGGCGCCGCAGCCATCCCCTCCACCGCACCCGCCCTCTCTGACCCTGACTCCGATTCCGACTCCAACTCCGTCTCCGATTCCGCCGCCGCGACAGCCGCGTAGTGCCCGCCCCAGCGGGTCAGATCGAACGTCGGATGCAGTGCGGCGGCATGCGCGTCCCGCCACACGCGTTGCAGGGGTGCGCTGTCGTACACCCCGCCCGAACCGGCGTGCTGGAACACGGTGTTGACGACATCCCGGCAGCGGGCGCCCGCCCAGGCGATGTCCCGGCGCATCCGGGCCCGTTCCTCCCGGTTGCCGCCGGGCACGGCCGCCCCGGTGAGCAGGGCGAGATCGGTGAGGAGGAGCGCCTCGGCCGCGTCGACGGTCCCGGTCAGCTCGGGGACGTCGACGGCGCTGCTGTGCCGTCCCGTCGCGGTGTACAGATCGAGGGCGGCGCGGGCGGTGCCGAGGAGCACGCCGGTCAGGGCCACCGTGCCGATCGCGGTGAACGCCATCCGGTAGACCGGCCCGTCCGGGCGGGGGCGGGTCGCGGTCAGCGGATCCAGCTCGCTGAGCGGCAGCGCCCGATGCTCGGGGACGAAGGTCTCCTCGATGACGAAGGAGCGGCTGCCGGTGCCGCGCAGGCCGAGGGTGTGCCAGTCGTCCACGACCGTGAGGTCCTCGGCCGGGATCAGGACGACATGGGGCACGGCGGCCTGGCCGGGCTCGCCGGGCTCGATGTCGAGACCCGCGAGGATCCAGTGGGCGTGATCGATGCCGCTACAGAACCGTCCGCGTACCTGGCGCAGCCGGTAGCCGCCGGACACGCGCTCGGCCGCCGGGCCGCTCGCCCTCAACTGGAGGGCGATCCGCCGGCCGGGCTCGCGCAGGACCTCCTTCTGCGCGGCCTCGTCCATCTGGGCCACCGCCCAGGTGTTGCCGCCCATGACGGCCCGCAGCCAGCCGGTGGAGGCGCAGCCACGGGACAGTTGGGCGGTGGTGCGCAGCGCGGTCCCGAAGTCGAGCCCCAGGCCGCCGAGTTCGGTGGGGGTGAGGAGGTGGAAGAGGCCCGCGTCGTCGAGCAGCTCGACGGTCTCGGCGGCGACGGTCCGCTCGGCGTCGGCCCGCACGGCCCGCTCCCGGAGGACGGGAACCAGCGCGCGGGCGGCCTCCACGACGGCGCCGGAGGTGGGGGCGGGGTTGAGGGGGGTCACGGGGCGGTCGCCTCCAGGAGCTGGTCGAGAGTGCTGTCGGGGTGGGTGGGGTCGCTGGGGTGAGTGGGATCTGCGCCGGAGGGGAGGGGGCCGCTGCCCGAGTGGGTGAAGTCGAACGAGGGGGCGGAGGCGAAGGTCTGGAGCAGCCGGCTCGCCGCGCTGGTGATGTGGACCTCGTCGGGGCCGTCGAGGATGCGGGTGGTGCGCAGCCGTCGGGCCATCGCGGAGAGAGGCTGATCGTCCGAGAGCCCCTCGGCGCCGAACACCTGCACCGCCCGGTCGGCCACGTCGTTCGCCGCCCGCGAGGCCGCGACCTTGGCGGCAGCCACCTCCACCCGTGCGTCCCTGCCCTGGTCGAGGGCCTGGGCGGCGCGCAGGGTGAGGTCACGGGCCCCGCTGATCTGGAGGTAGGAGAGGAAGACGTGCTCGCGCATGAGCTGGCGCTCGCTGAGCAGTCCGCCGTGCACCTCGCGCTCGCGCAGTCGTCGGCACATCAGGTCGAAGGCGCGCTGGGCGGCTCCGAGCCAGTGCATGGAACGCAGGGTGCGGCCGAGGCCGAGCCGTTCCCCGGCGACCGTGAGGCCCTCGCCTTCCCGGCCGAGCATCAGGTACCCGGGGACATGGACCCGGTCCAGCTCGATCTCCCACTGCCCGGTGTCCCGGCCGTACACCTTGAGGGGCCGGACCCTGCGGTAGCCGGGGGCGGAGGTGGGGATCAGCAGGGCGGAGAGGCCGTTCTCGGTACGGGCCATGGTGACCGTGCAGTCCGCGAAACCGGCGTTGGAGATGAACCACTTGCGTCCGGTGACGGTCCAGCCGTCGCCCTCACGCACGGCCCGCGTCGCCACGGCCTGCGGCTGTGAACCGGCCCGGCCGGGTTCGGTCATCCCGAAGCTGACCGCCAGCTCACCGCGGACCAGCGGCCCCACGTACTCCTCCTGTAACCGCGGGCTGCCGTGCGCCCGCAGCATCCGTACGTCGACGATGGTCTCGCCGCCGAGCACCGACGGCCCGAATTCCGAGCGGCCCTCCTGCTCGGCGATCAGCAGATAGTCCGCGAGCGCCGGACCGGGTCCACCGACGGCCACGGGGAATCCGAGCCCCCAGAGACCGGCCTCCCGTGCTCGGGCCCGCAGTTCCAGAAGCAGCCGCCGCGCGTCCGGCCCGTCGCCCTGGAGCACGGGCTCGGCGGGGAGGATCTCCTGCTCCACGAAGTCCCGCACGGTGGCCGCCAGTTCGGTGATGGTCCGGGAAGGGAGGGGAGACTCCGTGGCCTGCGAGGCGGTACCGGAGGAGGAACCGGCGGGCGCCGGGGCCCGAGATCCGGCACCGGACCCGGCGGCGGCTGTCATGCTCCGCGCCCCGGCACCGGCGGACCCGGCGGATGCAATCCCCCGAGATCCGGCACCGGTGGACCCGGCAGATGCCGTCCCCGGCACCGCGGCACCGGACGACCCGGCAGATGCCATCCGCCGTGCCCCCGCCCCCGCGCCCGTGCTGGCACCGGCACCGGCAACCGCACCAGCAACCGCACCGCCGATCGCGCTACCGACCGCACTACCGACCGGAGTCGTCACCCCCCGCCCCCGCAGATCCCGCTCTCCGTCCAGCACCACCCCGTTGGGCCGTCCCGGGCCGCCGAGTCGGGCGAAGTGCCGTTCGGCCAGGGCGGCGAGGGCCTTCTTGTCGACCTTCCCGGCCGCGCCCAGCGGCAGTTCGTCCAGGACGAGCAGATACTCCGGCAGCTTGTGCGGCTCCAGTCCACCGGCCCGCAGGAACCCGGTCAGCTCGGTCAGGGTCGGAGCCCGCTCCCCGGTCGGCACGAGACAGGCGCACACCCGCTGGCCGAGGACATCGTCGGGCACGGCGACGCAGGCCACCCCCAGCATCTCGGGGTGTCCGGCGATGAGCCCCTCCAACTGGGCCGGGCTGATGTTCCCGCCGCCGCGGATGATGATGTCCTTCTTCCGGCCGGCCATCCGCAGCCGACCGTCGGCGTCGATCCAGCCCCGGTCACCGGTACGCACCCAGCCGCCGGGCAAGCGGTAACGCTCATTCAGCTCGGGCGCGTCGACATAGCAGAGGGGGGTCATCGGCCCCAGGGCGACGATCTCGCCGGGCTCGCCCTGCGGCAGCTCGCGCCCGTCCTCGTCCAGGATCCGGATGGCGCAGATGTCCGGGTCCGGACGGCCGAGGGTCTCGCGTGAGATCTCCGGTGGATCGTCGACGCCGGTGTGGCAGTTCACGCCGTCCGCCGAGCCGTACAGGCTGACCAGTCGGCGTCCGAGATGGTCGGTGCAGCGCCGGGCGGTGGCCGCGTCGATCAGCGCGCCGCCGGTGATCACGCACTCCACGGACGAGGTGTCGGTGGAGCCGAGCGCGGGATGCGCCACCATGTGCTGGAACATGGTCGGCACCCCCAGCACATGGGTGGGCCGACATCGGTCGATCGCCGCCAGCGCGGCCCCCGCCTCGAACCGGCGCCGCAGCACCAGCGACCCCCCGAGCCCGGCCAGCACGCAGAAGACCGCTCCGGAGCCGAACGACGACCCGAGCGGCATCAGATACATCGCCCGCATCGGCCGCCCGTCGACCTGGAGCCGCGCGAGAAACCGTCCGCGCCCGCCGACCAGCGTGTTGTGCGAGTACGCCACCACCTTCGGCTCGGACTCGGTCCCGGAGGACACCAGCAGCCGTACGACGTCGTCGGCGTGCACCTCGGGCAGGTCATGCTCGCCGAGCGGGTCGTGAGCGAGCAGGTCCTCGAAGCGGGCGGCGGTACGGCAGTCGGGGCCACCGCCCTGTGCGATCAGATGGACCGGGGTCGGCAGTTCGGGGAGGAGGGCCGTCGCGACGGACACCGGGTCGACGTCCTGGTAGCGGGCGGGGACGATCAGCGCGGCGGCCCGCGAGCGGATCAGCAGGGCGCGGATGTCCTGGTCGCCCCGTCCGGCGGGGAACGGCAGCACGATCGCGCCGAGCGCGGCCACGGCGAGATCCACGGCGACCGCCTGCCAGGAGTTCGGCAACTGACTCGCCACGGTCTGCCCGGCCCGGACCCCGAGCCCTCGCAGCCCGGCGGCCAGCCGCAGACTGGCGTCGAGCAGTTCGCCGTACGTGGTCTCCCCGCTGTCGTCGAAGACGGCGACGGCATCGGGCTGGGCGGCGGCCCGCTGACGGAACAGGTCGAACACGGGAACCCCGGGATACAGCCCACGCTCCCGCCACTCGGCGCGCAACGCCGCGGGCACGAGGTCGGGGTAGGCAGGGGCGATGGACTTCATCACGAGAACCTCCAGGGCGGCATCACCAGGGCACATCCCCGGCGCAGAAACACCTGGCCGAACAAGGGATCGGCCGGGAGGGCACGCAGGTCGGTACGGACGGGAACGGCGTCTCCCCCGGCGTGCGGCCCGGCACCTCCAGGGCTGACTCCGCCCGGCCAGGCATCGCCCGTCCGGGCACCACCCGATCCGACTCCACCCGGCCAGGCACCGCCCGCCCCCGCATCGCCAGCGGCGCCGGCCCGCTCGCCCACCTGCCCGCGCCCCCGCAGCCGGGACCCGAGCAGTACCCGCGACGCGCCCAGCAGCGAGGTGTCCACCCGCACACCACCGGCCCCGCGCCGCCTGGCCAGCAACCCGGCGACGACCCCTTCGGCGGCGATGAAGCCGCCCAGCAGATCCAGCAGCGTCACCAGGGAAGGCGCCGGAGCCCGGTCCTCGGTGCGCAGGGCATCGGCCACGCCCGACCACGCCTGCACCATGAAGTCCGTACCGAGGGGGAGTCGCGCGGCAGGCGCGTCCCGGCCCCAGCCGGAGGCCCACGCATAGACGATGCCGGGGCGGACGGCGGCCAGGTCGGTGTGATCCAGACCGAGCTGGGCGGCCTTGCCGGGCGCCCAGTTGTGCAGGAAGACATCAGCATCGGCGACGAGATCGAGCACCTCGCGCCGTCCGCGCGGCGTACGGAAGTCGATCTCGTGGACCGACTTTCCCCGGTTGAGTGCCAGGAACCGGGCCGAGGTGTCCCCGGCCATCGGCGGTATCCCGCGCAGCGGGTCGCCGCCCGGTGGCTCGACGCGTATCACCTCGGCGCCGAGCGCGCCGAGCAGCAGCCCGGCCAGCGGCCCCTGAATCCGCCGGGTCGACTCCACGACCCGAAGCCCGGCCAGCGGGAGCCGCGCCCCCTCGGACCGGGAGCCACTCCGTCCGCCCCCGACCTCACCGAACCCACCGAACTCGTCAAGCACATCAAGCTCACCGGCCAGCGCCCACGGCGCATGGTCCTCGACCACGTCCTCGTCCGTCATCCGGTGATGCAGCGCTCGTACGGGGCTGACGCTCATGCCCGTGATCTCGGCGGTGCGCTGGACATCGGAGTAGGTGTGCCGGACGGCCGCCTCGGCCAGCGCCGGGTCGACCGGAGCGGTCGCCCGTGAGTACCGGCCCATGTAGGGCCCCCAGCTCTCGGCGATCTGCCGTGCCGGGACGCCCAGTTGACGCCAGAACGCCTGCCAGGGAGCCGAGTCCAGCGCCTCCACCTCGAACCGGATCCCGTCCGCCGAGACGAACGGCGGCTGTTCACCGGGCGAGTAGGGCCGGGTGGGTACGGCTTCGGGTTCCTCGTCCGTCGTGGCGGCGGCCAGATACTGCCCGAGCGAGTACAACGCCGTATGCGCGAGACCCAGTTCGGCATGGTCGATCGGCATGCCGCGCGCTTCACCGAGTGCGGTGGCGAGCAGCGTTGTCGTGGCGACCACACCGCCCACCGCCGCCAGATAGTCGACTCCGAGCCTCCGCGGCCCTCCGGTCGCCCTCCCCTGCACGGCCATCAGCCCGGTGACGGCCTGCGCGGTCGTTTCGCCGTACGGCCCCCAGAGTTCG
Source organism: Streptomyces sp. NPDC093252 (assembly GCF_040683675.1). NCBI lineage: Bacteria > Bacillati > Actinomycetota > Actinomycetes > Kitasatosporales > Streptomycetaceae > Streptomyces > Streptomyces sp. NPDC093252. The sequence goes on from NZ_JBFBEM010000012.1 coordinate 289,318, forward strand.
GCGCTTCCCAGCTCGCCCCAACCACGGAGGTGGAGGAGGGCGGTGTGGGACGGCGAGGCGTCGGAGTTCGATGTTTCACGTGAAACATGGCGGCCCGGCGATGTTTCACGTGAAACACGATGGCCGAGCGATGTTTCACGTGAAACATGCGGCGCCGAGAGACGGAGCCACACGGAGTCCGAGTCCGTATCCACGGAGGGCTCCGCCCCCACGCTCGTCGTCACGGTCTCTCCCCCGAACCGGGTGATGTGATCACGCACGACGGCGAGCGTGGACGCGAGTCCTGGTGGCGGGGAGGCGGGCAGATGGAGGGCGTATCCGTAGAGCGGCAGCGGACTGGCTGCTCGGTGCGGTGGCGCGGTGCTGGGCTGAAGGGATGTCCGACTCACGGCGGAACCTCCGAGACGGGGGTGTGTGGAGGGTGGTGGGGTCTCTCTGATCAGAACTCGTCGCTGCGGATCAGCTCGGCGTCGATGGCGAGCGCGAGAAGAAGGAAGAAGTAGCCCCAGACGGACTCGACCTCGGCGACGCGTCCGTCAGCGACGCGATAGCGCGTGCCGGTGAACGTCCCATCGGCCCGGAGCTGCTCCCGAACCAGTCGCGCGGTACGGAGCCGCGCCGAGGAAGCGAAGCGAGGGGCGAGGAGAGGGGAGGGCGGAGAAAGTGGGAGAGAGAAGGGGAGCCGGTGGAGGGCGACGGCGGCGATGGCGTCGGCAGAGCTATCGGCACAGGTATCGGCGGAGGTAACGGCAGAGGTAACGGCGAAGGAGCCGGTAGAGGAGCCGGTGGAGGTGTCGGAGACGAAGTCCTCCCCCACCGGGCCCGCTCGTTGCCCGAGCGGCCGAGCGCGAAGGCGTACGGCTGTCTGGGCGCAGTCGACGGCAAGGGCGGGGTCGGTCCCGGACAGGGCGGCGGCGGACTCGGCGAGTCCCAGGAGCGCCCAGGCGGCGGGACGGGCGGCAGTGGTCGGCGGGGTCTGCGGGGACATCTCCGGTGAGGGACGGATCCCGAACCGCTCCACGATCATCGGGAGTCGACCATCGCTGACGTCCGCCCGGACACAGTGACGCAGACAGGCCCGGGTCTGCGCGACGGCCGTTCGCCGCGCCCGTGTCGCTTCCTCTGACTCAGGGTCGAGTTCGTCCGCGTACCGGCTCAGGAGACGGACGAGAGGTCCCCAGCAGTCGACCTCGACCAGGTGCCGGCCGTTCTCCCGCTCCCATGTCGTGCCGATCGGGACGAGTCCATGGTCCCGGTCGGCGGTGGCGAGCAGACGGCGGGCGGCCTCGTGGGTGAGGTCGGGGCGGTCCGTTCCGGCGCCGTACCAGAAGGTCATGGAGCGGGTGACGGTGTCGTCGCCGAGCCGTTCGGTGAGCCCCGCGACGGCGGCCTCGGCGCGTCGGCGGTCCTGGCGGTCCCCGGTGATCCGGGCGGTCAGCCGCAGAAGCCCGACCCAGAAACCGGGGGTCCAGGAGCCGCGCCGGGAGAGGATCCAGTCGCCGTGGTGGGCGTAGAGGGGGTAGCGGTCGCCGGCGAGGGTCCGTAACCGGGCCACCTTGGCCAGCAGGAGTTCGACGGCGTCGGCGGCCTCGGCCCGGGACAGGGGGCCGGGAACAGGGACCTGCCGACAGTCGGGGTCGGCGGCGACGGATTCAGGGGCGGTGTGCATACAGGCTCCTGGAGACTGTGGGGGGTGGGTGGTGATGGGTCAGGGGGCGGCGGTCGGCAACCAGGTGGCCGTCCGGCGCCGGAGGGGTCGTAGCGCCAGGGTGTCCACGGCTACGGCGAAGAGGACGGCCGCGGTGGCCCAGGCGAAGACCTCGGCGGTCTCCAGATAGCCGCGGGCCCGGGAGACGGCGGCGCCGACCCCGTCGGGCGCGGCCAGCACCTCGGCCATCAGGCCCAGCCGCAGCCCTCCGGCGAGGGTCACCGCGACCGCGGCGACGACCGGCGGCACCACGGACGGGAGGACGACATGCCGGACCCGCCAGTGCCAGGGCACCCGGAAGCCCCGGCTCATCTCCAGCAGGTCCGGATCGACCCGCCGGAGGGCGTCCTGGGTGGCGACGAGGGTCTGGGGCAGGACGACGGCGACCACGGCCAGCACCACGACCGTGCCGCCGGGGCCGAGCCAGATCATGGCCAGCATCACGGTGACCACGGGCGGGACGCCGGTCAGCAGCACCCGGGCCGGATCGAGCATCCCGGCGACGACCTGGGAACCGGCGGACAGGGCACCGGCCAGCACCCCGGCGGCCACGCCGAGGGAGACCCCGAGGAGGACGCGGAGCAGGGTGGTGCCGAGGGCGGTGAACAGGGTGCCGTCGGCGGCGAGTTCGCCCAGTTCCCGCAGGGTGTCCCAGGGGGAGGGGAGCACCACCTCGGGCAGCCCTCCGGAGGCCCGGGCCCAGAGACCGGTGAGGGCGAGAGCGGTGAGGACGGCGGCAAGGGCGCGCCGGGGGAGGGGGCGCCGCCGGGACCCGGGTGCCGCCGGACGCGCCTGCCCGGTCGGCCCGGGTCCCGTCGGATGCTCGTCCCCGGTCGACCCGGGTGCCGCCGGACGTTCCTGCCCGGTCGACCCGAGTGCCGTCGACCGGCCCCGCCCTCGTCGGCGGCTCCCCCGGCGCCGGACCGCTCCGCCGACGGCAGGTCGCGCCTGCCCGGTCACCCCGGGGCCCGTCGGGCGTTCCTCCCCGGCCAGCACGCCCCCGCTGTCATTCACCGTAGAACTGCCCCTCGGGGAGGCGTCCGCCCACGGACTGGGGGGCGAGGTCGGCGGCCTCGGTGAGCAGGGTGGTGATGTCGTTCCGGGCGGGGCCGGGCGCGCTGAAGCCGAGGTTCAGCGTGGGCAGCAGCCGGGTGACCAGGGCGGCGTCGGTGCCGGTGGCCTCGGCCAGTTCCTCGGTACGGGCGCTGTCCACGTCCCCGTCGGCGAGACCGGCGGTGTTGTCGGCGAAGTACGTACGCAGCCGCTCGACGAGCCCAGGATGCTCCTCCGCGAATCCGGACCGCACCACGATCGCGGACTGCGGCAGCGACCCGGCCCCGGTGGCGCGTCCCCACTCCTCCTGGACGTCGAGGAGTTCGGTGAGTCCGTCCTGACCGGCGGGTGCCTGCTGGCGGGCGAGGGTGGCGAAGTGCTCGGGGAGCAGGGCGTGGCGTGCGGTGCCGGTGGCCACGGCGGTCATCAGCTCGGGGATGGAGCGGGTGTAGGAGATCTCGAAGTCCTCGCCGGGGGTGAGGCCGTTCTCGGTGGCGAGGCTGCGGAAGGTGATGTCACCGGCGTCGCCCTGGAAGGGGATGTACACCGTCTGTCCGCGCAGTGCCTGCCAGCCGGAGGAGCCCTCGGGTGCCAGCACCTTGAGCAGATCGGCGTCCACCACACCGACCAGGGAGATGCCGACCTCCCGGTTGTAGAGGTTGGCGGCGGTGATCGTCGGCAGCGCGGCCAGGTCGACACGGGACGAGGTCAGCAGGGATTTGAACTCGTCCGGCGTGGTCACCGGGGTCGTTTCGACGCCGGACAGATGGTCGGCCAGCGCGGCGGAGTCGTTCAGTCCGGACAGCGGGGCGGCCAGCGCGAGGCTTCCGGCGGCGGCGACCCGGAGCCGGGGCGGTTCCCCGGCATCGTCCTGGTCAGCGGCGGAAGCAGCACAGCCGGTGGCCATGGCCGTGAGCAGCACGGCAGCACAGCGGAGCCCTGGAGCCCGAAGGAAGGTTAGGCTTACCATGGTCGCATTGGATAAAATCTTTCTCGCTCCCGTCAAGGGCGTTGGGACATCGGGCCGTTGAGACGCCGGGCGGGGGCAGACAAACGTCCAGGTCACGGCATGGAGGTGCACGAGCGTGCGAAGTGAGAACACCGGAGGGGCAGAAGGGGTGGGAGGGACCAAAGAGCCTGGAGGAAGGTCCGGAGAAGAGACCGGACAGGCCGGAGGAAGGCCCGGAGGAGAGACCGAAGGAAAGCCCGGCGGAGAGAGCGGACGAGAGACCGGACGAGAGGCCGAAGGAGCTGGCGGAGAAGCCGGAAGAGAAGCCGGAGGAAGGTCCGGAGAGTCCGAAGAACCCCTCCTCACCATCACCAACGCGACAATCCGTTTCGGAACCACAACCCCGTTCCAGAACATCTCCCTCACCGCCCACCGAGGCGAGACGGTCGCCCTGGACGGCCCGTCCGGCACCGGCAAGACCACCCTCCTGCGGGTGGCCGCGGGCCTGCTGCCCCCGTCGTCGGGCACGGTCCGCCACACCCCCGGCACCACCCGCACCACGCTCTTCCAGGACCCCCGCCTGCTCCCCTGGCGCACCGTCCGCGACAACGTCCTCTACGGCCTCGGCCGCCGCCCCACCCCCCTGGAGGCGACCCGCGCCGACGATCTCCTCGCCCGCCTCGGCCTCGGCACCGCCGCGGCGCTGCGCCCGGACGAGATCTCGGGAGGGATGCGCCGCCGCACAGCCCTGGCCAGAGCCCTGCTCCCGGCCCCGGACCTGCTCCTGGCCGACGAGCCCTTCGCCCATCTGGACCCGGAGTGGAGCGACACGGTGGAGGACCTGCTGCGGACGACGGCCGCGTCGGGCACCGCGATCCTGCTGACCGCCCACCAGCCGACCCGACTGCACCGCCTGGCATCCACGGTCGTGGACCTACGGAGACCAGCAACTGTCAGAAGCCACCACACCGAGTCCCCATGACCCACCCGCCCCCGACCGCAGCCCTCTCACACATCCCCGGTATCCACGGCATCCCCGACCCCCCGTCCCCCACCGTCGGTGATACTGGCGCAATGCCATCCCGACCCGCCCCGCCCCCTTCCGGCGCGCCCGCGCCCCCCGCCGGCACGCTCGAACAACGGGTCACCGAACTGCTCACCTCGGAGATCCTGAATCTGCGGCTGAGTCCCGGCGAGCACATCGTCGCGGACACCCTCGCCGCCGCGCTCGGCGTCTCCCGGCTGCCGGTACGCGAGGCGCTGCGCAATCTCGCCGGGCGCGGTCTGGTGGAACTCCAGCCGCACCGGGGCGCGTTCATCCCCCGCCTCGGTGTCGAGCAGCTCGACGAGATCGTGGAGGTCTTCGAGGCGAGGGCCCGGCTGGAGCCCTGGGCGGCCCAGCGGGCGGCCGAGTTCCACCACCCCGACCAGTTGGCCCGCCTCGACCACTGTCTGCGGCAGGGCTTCCAGGCGCTCGACCAGCACAACCGAGCGGCGGTGAACCGCGCCCACGGCCACTATCTGCGCACGCTCCTCGCCATGGCCGGCCACTCGGTGCTCACAGAACTCCTGGAGCCCCTCCAGTACCGCACGATGCTGGCCTTCGTCTCGATCGTCATCGTCGCCGAACCGGAAGGCTGGCACGCCCATCAGACCATCCGCGACGCCATCGCCCGCCGGGATCCGGACACGGCGGAATCGGCCATGCGCACCCATCTCACCGAGGTCATCACCGCGCTCCGCACCCCCGACAACGTCATCCCGTCCCCCATAGACAGCTTCCGCAAGCGCACGGTCGGCACCCGCCGCACCCCCAGCAAGGGCCTGACCTCAATGCGCCTGACGGACCAGCCGACGACCAGACCGGACGACGAACCCTCGACCTGACCGCCCCCGGCCCGACCGAACAGCAACGAGGGCCACCGACCACCACGCCCACGCCCACGCCCACGCCCACGCCCACGCCCAACCAACCAACGAACCCGGCTACCGGCATGCAAAAGGCCCCCGATCCATCCGGACCGGGGGCCTTTTCGCTGGTGGGGCTAACAGGATTTGAACCTGTGGCCTCATCCTTATCAGGGATGCGCTCTAACCAACTGAGCTATAGCCCCGCCGCGCTCTGCGGTGTATGTCCCGCGCGCCGACCCCTGAAGATTAGCGCACGACCGGGGCAGTCCCAAAATCGATAGCCGGAGGATACCCGGCACAGGGTTGAGCGGCGGGAATCCCGTTACTCGTCCTCCGCCAGCGTCAGCTCCACGCCCCCCACGAACCCCGCCGACAGGTTGTAGATGAAGGCCCCCAGCGTCGCCAGCGCGGTCGCCAGGACGACGTCGATCACCGCGATGATCGACGTGAACATCAGGACGTTGGGGAGGGACAGGAAGGACTGGAGGTCGAAGCCGTTCGACTCGTTCGAGCCGGTCGCCTCCGAGATCGTGCCGCCGACCGTCGAGAAGACACCCATCGCGTCCATGACCATCCAGAGCACCGCCGAGGCGATGATCGTGCAGATGCCCAGCGCGATGGAGAGCAGGAAGCTGACCTTCATCACCGACCACGGGTCGGCCTTCGCCACCCGGAGCCGGGCCTTGCGCACCCGCGGTGTGGTGCGCGCCCCGGTCCGCGGCCGACGCACCCCGGCACCGGCACCGGTCTGACCCGGGGCCGCCCCCTGCGGCTGCCCCTGCCCGCCGCCCTGCGTCTGGTACGCGGCCGGCGGGTGGTACGGCGTCTCCGCCTGCTGGTTCTGGCGCTCCCCCGGCAGGGGGGAGGCACCCTGCGCGGCGGGCTGGGCCCCGGCCTGTGCGGCGCCGGCCGCCGCGTACTGCTGGGTGCCTCGGGTGTCCGTCACAGTTCCCCCCTGGGATCCATGAGCCTGGGATCCATGTGCGGGGGATCCATGGGTTTTGGGTGTGTGCGTGTCAGGTGTGTGCGCGTCGGCCTTGGCCGGCTTGATCGCTTGCAGATTGGTGGTGTGCGGATCGGTGATCTGCGGGGTGGTCGCCTGCGCGTGGGGTGTGTCGTGGGGTGTGTGAGCCGGTGACCGAGGCGTCCGTGGTGTCTGAGACGCCTGGGACATCCGCGGAGAGGCCGCCGACCCTTGACCAGCCGCTCCCTGAGCAGAGGCCGCCGGTCCCTTGCCCATCGTCTGACCACCCGCCTGCCGACCCCCCGTCGACGGATACGCCACCGGCTGCCCACCCGCCGAAGCCGAACCCCCCGCCGGAGTTGAAGAAGCCGAACCCACCGGAGCCGAAGAAGCCGAGGCCCCCGACCCCATGGACGGAGTCACAGGACCCGAAGCCCCCGAACCCGCCACCGGAGCCGAAGGTCTCGACGCCCCCGGCGGCACGGCCGGCGCCGAAGCCGTCACAGCCCCCGCCGGCACTGACGCCCCCGGCCCCCCCGACCCCGCCGAAGGCATCCCCCTCGCGGCGGAGCCACGACCGCCGCCGCCCTGTGTCGCGCCGGTCGAGTTACCGGCCGGGATACCGGCCGACGACCCGGCGCCCGTGGCTCCGCTCACGCTGACTCACTCCTCGTGCTACTCGGCCGAGGGCGTGTCACCCTCGTCCGTGCCGGTGGTCCCGGCACCCTCGGCGGATGCGCCGACGGTACCGCTCGGGGCGGCACCGGCCACGGACTCGTCGCCGTCGGTGCCGTGTGCGACGGCACCCTCCGCGGACTCGTCGCCGGCCGCGCCGCCGTCGACCTCCTCCGCCTCGCGTCCCGCCTCGGCGTTGCGTGCGATACCGACCACGGCATCGCGCTTGCCCAGATTGATCAGTTGGACGCCCATCGTGTCACGGCCCGTCTCCCTGACCCCGCTGACTCGCGTACGAATCACACCGCCCGAGAGTGTGATGGCGAGGATCTCGTCACTCTCCTCGACCACCAGCGCGCCCACGAGCGAGCCGCGGTCCTCCACGATCTTGGCGGCCTTGATGCCGAGGCCGCCGCGGCCCTGGACGCGGTACTCGTCGACGGGGGTCCGCTTCGCGTACCCGCCGTCAGTGGCAGTGAACACGAACGTACCGGGTCGAACAACATTCATCGAGAGCAGCTCGTCGCCCTCGCGGAAGCTCATCCCCTTGACACCCGAGGTCGCCCGGCCCATGGGGCGCAGGGACTCGTCCGTCGCGGTGAACCTGATCGATTGGGCCTTCTTGCTGATCAGAAGGAGATCGTCGTCCGACGAGACGAGTTCGGCTCCGATCAGTTCGTCATCGGATCCGTCCTCGCGCTCACGCAGATTGATCGCGATGACACCGCCGGAGCGCGGCGAGTCGTAATCCTTCAGAGATGTCTTCTTGACCAGGCCCGCCTTGGTCGCGAGGACCAGATAGGGCGCGGCGTCGTAGTCGCGGATGGCGAGGATCTCGGCGATGGCCTCGTCGGGCTGGAAGGCGAGCAGGTTGGCGACGTGCTGGCCGCGCGCGTCCCGGCCGGCGTCCGGCAGTTCGTAGGCCTTGGCGCGGTAGACCCGGCCCTTGTTGGTGAAGAAGAGCAGCCAGTGGTGGGTGGTGGAGACGAAGAAGTGGTCGACGATGTCGTCTTCCTTGAGCTTCGTGCCCCGCACGCCCTTGCCGCCGCGCTTCTGGGCGCGGTAGTCGTCCGTCTTGGTCCGCTTGACGTAACCGCCGCGCGAGACGGTGACGACGATGTCCTCCTCGGCGATGAGGTCCTCGATGGACATGTCACCGTCGTAGGGGATGAGCTGGGTCTTGCGGTCGTCGCCGTACTTCTCGACGATCGCGGCCAGCTCCTCGCTGACGATGCCGCGCTGGCGGACCGGCGAGGCGAGGATCGCGTTGTACTCGGTGATCTTCGCCTGGAGCTCGTCGTGCTCCTGGACGATCTTCTGGCGCTCCAGGGCGGCGAGGCGGCGGAGCTGCATCTCCAGGATGGCGTTGGCCTGGATGTCGTCGATGTCGAGGAGGTCCATCAGGCCGGTGCGGGCGATCTCGACCGTGTCGCTGGCCCGGATCAGGGCGATGACCTCGTCGATCGCGTCCAGCGCCTTGAGCAGACCGCGCAGGATGTGCGCCCGCTCCTCGGCCTTGCGCAGCCGGAACTTCGTACGGCGGACGATGACCTCGATCTGGTGGGTCACCCAGTGGCGGATGAACGCGTCCAGCGAGAGCGTGCGCGGTACGCCGTCGACCAGGGCGAGCATGTTCGCGCCGAAGTTCGACTGGAGGTCGGTGTGCTTGTAGAGGTTGTTGAGGACGACCTTGGCGACGGCGTCCCGCTTCAGCACGATGACCAGGCGCTGGCCGGTGCGCGAGGAGGTCTCGTCACGGACGTCGGCGATGCCGCCGACCTTGCCGTCCTTCACCAGGTCGGCAATCTTCTGGGCGAGATTGTCCGGGTTCGTCTGGTAGGGCAGCTCGGTGACCACCAGGCACTGGCGGTTCTGGATCTCCTCGACCTCGACCACCGCGCGCATGGTGATGGAGCCGCGGCCGGTGCGGTACGCCTCCTCGATGCCCTTGCGGCCGACCACCAGGGCGCCGGTCGGGAAGTCGGGGCCCTTGATCCGCTCGACCAGGGCGTCCAGCAGCTCCTCGTGGCTCGCCTCGGGGTGCTCCAGGTACCACTGGGCGCCGGCCGCGACCTCGCGCAGATTGTGCGGCGGGATATTGGTGGCCATGCCGACCGCGATGCCCGCCGAGCCGTTGATCAGCAGGTTCGGGAAGCGGGCGGGCAGGACGGTGGGCTCCTGGGAGCGGCCGTCGTAGTTGTCCGTGAAGTCGACGGTCTCCTCGTCGATGTCGCGGACCATCTCCATCGACAGCGGCGCCATCTTGCACTCGGTGTAGCGCATGGCGGCGGCCGGGTCGTTGCCCGGGGAGCCGAAGTTGCCGTTGGAGTCGACCAGCGGCATCCGCATCGCCCAGGGCTGGGCCAGCCGGACCAGGGCGTCGTAGATGGAGGAGTCGCCGTGGGGGTGGTAGTTGCCCATGACGTCGCCGACCACGCGGGCGCACTTGTAGAAGCCGCGCTCGGGGCGGTATCCGCCGTCGTACATCGCGTACAGCACCCGGCGGTGGACGGGCTTGAGGCCGTCCCGCACGTCGGGCAGGGCGCGCGAGACGATGACGGACATCGCGTAGTCGAGATACGAGCGCTGCATCTCCGTTTCGAGCCCGACGGGCTCGACGCGCAGGGTCGGACCCTCGGTCCCGGGCGGGACGGGGGCGGCGGGAGTGGCAGGGGTGTTCTCGTCGGCCATGGCTGGTGGGGATCCTTCCTGGTGCGGTCAGCTCGGGACCGACTCAGATGTCGAGGAAGCGGACGTCCTTGGCGTTGCGCTGGATGAACTGGCGGCGGGCCTCCACGTCCTCGCCCATCAGGACCGAGAACAGCTCGTCGGCCTGGGCGGCGTCGTCCAGGGTGACCTGGCCGAGGACGCGGTGCTCCTGGTCCATGGTGGTCACGCGCAGTTCCTCGGCGTTCATCTCGCCGAGGCCCTTGAAGCGCTGGATGGAGTCCTCGCGGATCCGCTTGCCGCGCTGGCGGCCCATCTCCAGGAGCGCGTCGCGCTCACGGTCGGAGTAGGCGTACTCGACGTCCTCCCGGCCCCACTTGATCTTGTAGAGCGGGGGGCGGGAGAGGAAGACGTGCCCGGCCTCGACCAGCGGGCGCATGAAGCGGAACAGGAACGTCAGCAGCAGGGTGTTGATGTGCTGGCCGTCGACATCGGCGTCCGCCATCAGGATGATCTTGTGATAGCGGAGCTTCTCGATGTCGAAGTCCTCGTGCACCCCGGTGCCGAAGGCGGAGATGAGGGCCTGGATCTCCTGGTTCTGGAGGATCTTGTCGATCCGGGCCTTCTCGACGTTCAGGATCTTGCCGCGGATCGGGAGGATCGCCTGGACCTCGGGGTTGCGGCCGGACTTGGCCGAACCGCCGGCGGAGTCGCCCTCGACGATGAAGATCTCGCACCTGGTGGGGTCGTTCGACTGGCAGTCGGACAGCTTGCCCGGCAGCGAGGCGCTCTCCAGCAGGCCCTTGCGGCGGGTCAGATCGCGCGCCTTGCGGGCCGCCACGCGCGCGGTGGCCGCCTGGATGCCCTTGCGGACGATGTCGGCGGCCTCGTTGGGATTGCGGTCCAGCCAGTCGGTGAGGTGCTCGTAGACCGCCTTCTGGACGAAGGTCTTGGCCTCGGTGTTGCCCAGCTTGGTCTTGGTCTGGCCCTCGAACTGCGGTTCGCTCAGCTTGACCGAGATGATCGCCGTGAGGCCCTCGCGGATGTCGTCGCCCGTGAGGTTGTCGTCCTTCTCGCGGAGCAGCTTCTTGTCGCGCGCGTACTTGTTGATCAGGTTGGTCAGCGCCGCGCGGAAGCCCTCCTCGTGGGTTCCGCCCTCCTGCGTGTGGATGATGTTGGCGAAGGAGTAGACGCCCTCGGTGTAGCCGCTGTTCCACTGCATGGCGACTTCGAGGGAGAGGGCCTTCTCCTTGTCCTCCGCCTCCAGGTCGATGATGGTCGGGTGGACCACCTCGCCCTTGCGCGAGTTGAGGTACTTCACGAAGTCGACGATGCCGCCCTCGTAGTGGTACGTGACGGTCTTGGCCTCGGCCTTGGCGTCGCCGCCCGCCTCGTCCGCCCCGGTCACGGCCTTCGCCGACTCGCGCTCGTCGGTGAGCCGGATGGTCAGGCCCTTGTTGAGGAACGCCATCTCCTGGAAGCGCCGCGAGAGCGTCTCGAAGGAGTACTCGGTGGTCTCGAAGATGTCCGCGTCCGCCCAGAACGTGACCGACGTGCCCGTCTCCCCGATGGCCTCGTGCTGGGCCAGCGGGGCCGTGGGGACGCCCATCTTGTAGTCCTGCGTCCAGCGGTGGCCGTCGGTGCGCACCTCGACGGCGACCTTCGACGACAGGGCGTTGACCACGGACACGCCCACGCCGTGCAGACCGCCGGAGACCGCGTAGCCGCCACCGCCGAACTTGCCGCCCGCGTGCAGCACGGTGAGCACGACCTCCAGGGCCGGCTTGCCCTCGGAGGGGACGATGCCGACCGGGATGCCCCGGCCGTTGTCCACGACACGCACGCCGCCGTCCGGGAGGATCGTGACGTCGATGGTGTCCGCGTGACCGGCCAGCGCCTCGTCGACCGAGTTGTCGACGACCTCGTAGACCAGGTGGTGCAGCCCGCGCTCACCGGTCGAGCCGATGTACATGCCGGGACGCTTGCGGACCGCGTCCAGCCCTTCCAGGACGGTGATCGCATTGGCGTCGTACGAGGCGGTGACCTCACCCTTCGCGGCGCCGGCCGGGTCGGTCGCGCCTGCGTCGGTGGACGGGATGTTCTCGTTGGGGTTGCCGGAATCGGCCACGAAGCGCCCTTTCTGGCACAGCACGAGCCAGGCTCGTCGGCAGGTTGCCGGAGCGGCTGCGGCATGTTGCGTTGGTAAGCCCTGATCAGCGTTGCTCAGCTTTTCCCGGGCGGTCCCCACGATTGGGGCGGGATTAGCTCCCAGTCTACCGGTAGCACTGACACTGATGGGCGTTTGCCGGTACCTGAGTCCGCATGTGCCGCCCTGAACCATGCTCTTCCGGGTCCCGATATGCGGAAGGGGGCTCCAAGAGGCTCACGGAGCCACTCAGCGCTTCCGGATGTCAACCCTTCGCTACTCCGGGGTCAGGTCGTGATTCGCAACTGTGTGCGCTCAAAGAAGGGGGATCTGGGCGATTCGTACGACATTCGGTCCACAGCCTGTGGACAACCGCCCGCGCGAGGGCGGCGCAGGGGTCGTGCGGGGGCGGCGCGCGGGTCGCATGGGAGCGGTGGGCGTGACCTGACTCTCAGATCAACTCCACGCGGAAGGGGGCCACGGTGATCACTGTCACGGCCCTGTGAGGTCGCTCACTCCGGGCTGTCGCGCCCATGATCAGCGGCCCGGCGAGCACCTCGGGACCATCACCGGAGCCCTCGCCCCTGCCCTGCGTACCCGGCCGCTCACCCGTAGGTGTCGCCGGGCCCGGTGCTCCCGGGGGCGCGCAGGGGCCCGTACCGGCGCGAAGGACCACCCGGGTTGAGCACCTTGATCATCCGTACGGTGCCGTGCCCCAGGTCCTGATTGAGCCGGGCGACCAGCGCGGGCGCGAGATGGCGCAGTTGGGTCGCCCAGGCCGTGGAGTCGCACTGCACGACCAGCACCCGCTCGTCCTCGTCGTAGCGCTGCGGCACACAGTGCTTGGCCAGGTCGCCCCCGACGATCTCCGGCCAGCGGCCCACCACCCCGCCCACCGCGGCCGGCGTCTCCCAGCCGCGCTCGGTGATCAGCCGGTTGATGGCCGCGCCCAGGGCCATGGGATCGCGTCCGTCGGCGCGCGCGCCGGAGCGCAGACCACCGCCCCGGCGCGCCTGCTTCTTCTGCTGCGCCGCGTCCCCCCGCGCGCGGGCCGCCTCCTTGGCCGCCCGCAGCGCGACCCGGGCGAGATCGACTCCGGAACCCTGGGCCGCCCCTCCGGGGTCGGGCTGCGCCGCCCTGGTGGGGCTGGCCTGCGGGGGCCCGGGGGAGCTTGACCTTGAGGGGGCGGCGGGGCGCGCGGAGGCGCCGGGTTCGGGCCGCGGGGCACGCGTCGGGCCGGGTCGCTGCGGAGCGACGGGGTCGGCCTGCGAGGGGGTGGGGGGCCGGGCGGGGCCGGGCTGCGGAGGCCATGCCCCGGGCCGTGAAGGCCCTGGTCCGGCGTGCGCGCCCGGTGCCTGGAGTCCCGGAGGTCCCGGAGGTCCCGGGGACGAAACCCCAGGTCCGGGGCGGGCCCCGGTTCCGGAGCCGACCTGCCCGGGCGCGGGGCGGGCCCCGGGTCCGGAGCCGCCGCCCCGCGCCCCCGCTCCGGGGAACGGGGCCCCCGGCCCGGAGGGTGCAGCGGCCGGCCCGGAGGAGGAAGCCCCCGCTCCAGGGTGCCGCGAAGCCTTGGGCAAGGATCCGTCGCCGCTCATACCCGCCCCACCGCCCCCTCGGCCACCTCGTACCGCGCCCCGGCCAGCACATCCGGTACGTCGTCGTCCACCGCGGCCGTGACCAGGACCTGTTCGCCCGGCGCGACCAGCTCGGCGAGCCGCTCGCGGCGGCGGGTGTCCAGCTCGGCGAAGACATCGTCCAGGATCAGCACCGGCTCATTGCCCTCGGCCCGCAGCAGGTCGTACGAGGCCAGGCGCAGCGCGAGCGCGTAGGACCAGGACTCGCCGTGCGAGGCGTAGCCCTTGGCGGGCAGTTCGCCCAGCTTGAGGTTCAGATCGTCGCGGTGCGGTCCGACCAGGGTGACGCCCCGCTCGATCTCCTGCTTGCGGACCTCGGCGAGCGCCGCGGTGAGCTGCTCGTAGAGCGCCTCGCGGGTGTGCGCCCCGCCCGGCGCGGACGGCCTGTACTCCAGGGCCAGCGGCCCGCCGCCCGGCGCGAGCTGCTCGTACGCCTTGTCGGCCAGCGGCAGGAGGGCGGCGATCAGATCGAGCCGCTGGGCGAGCAGTTCGGCGCCCGCGCCCGCGAGGTGCTGGTCCCAGACGTCGAGCGTGGACAGGTCCATCGACCGCCCGCCGTGCCGCCGCGCGAGGGCGGCCGACTTCAGCAGGGTGTTGCGCTGCTTGAGGACCCGGTCGTAGTCGGCGCGGACGCCCGCCATCCGCGGTGAGCGCGCGGTGATCAGCTCGTCCAGGAACCGCCGCCGCTCCCCGGGATCCCCCTTGACCAGCGCGAGATCCTCCGGCGCGAACAGCACAGTCCGTACGATCCCCAACACATCACGGGGTCTGACCTGCGAGGATCTATTGATCCGGGCGCGGTTGGCCCGCCCGGGGTTCAGCTCCAGCTCGATGAGCTGCTGCCGCTCGCCCTGGCGGACCTGCGCGCGCACCACGGCCCGCTCGGCGCCCATCCGGACCAGCGGGGCGTCCGAGGAGACCCGGTGGCTGCCGAGGGTGGCGAGATAGCCGATGGCCTCCACCAGATTCGTCTTGCCCTGCCCATTGGGACCGACGAAGGCGGTGACGCCCGGATCGAGCGGAACCTCGACCCGGGCGTACGAGCGGAAGTCGGCGAGCGACAGATGCGTGACGTGCATGGTGGTGCGCCGACCTCCCCCGAGGCTGTGGATCAGTGCTGGTGCTGTGCTTGCTTCCAGCTACTTCTGTGTACGTATGTACTTAAATCTGTAACTTCTTCTGTACTTCTTCGCCCTGGTTACTTCTTCTCGACCGCGTGGCCGCCGAACTGATTGCGCAGTGCGGCGATCATCTTCATCTGCGGCGAGTCCTCCTGGCGGGAGGAGAACCGCGCGAACAGCGAGGCGGTGATCGCCGGGAGCGGTACCGCGTGGTCGATGGCGGCCTCCACCGTCCACCGGCCCTCGCCCGAGTCCTGGGCGTAGCCGCGCAGCTCGGCCAGGTGCTCGTCCTCGTCGAGCGCGTTGACCGCGAGGTCGAGCAGCCAGGACCGGATCACCGTGCCCTCCTGCCAGGACCGGAAGACCTCCCGGACGTCGGTCACGGAGTCGGCCTTCTCCAGCAGCTCCCAGCCCTCGGCGTAAGCCTGCATCATGGCGTACTCGATGCCGTTGTGGACCATCTTGGCGAAGTGGCCCGCGCCGACCTTGCCCGCGTGCACCGCGCCGAAGTCGCCCTCCGGCTTGAGCGCGTCGAAGACGGGCCGCACCCGGGCGACATGCTCGGCGGCGCCGCCGTACATCAACGCGTAGCCGTTCTCCAGGCCCCAGACGCCGCCGGAGACCCCGCAGTCGACGAAGCCTATGCCTTCGGCGGCCAGCTCGGCGGCGTGCTTCTCGTCGTCCGTCCAGCGGGAGTTGCCGCCGTCCACGACGATGTCGCCGGGCTCCAGCAGCTTGGCCAGTTCGTCGATGGTCGACTGGGTGGCGGCCCCGGCCGGGACCATCACCCAGACCACCCGCGGGGTCTGGAGCGTGTCCACAAGCTCCTTGAGGCTGTGGACATCGGCGAGGTCCGGATTGCGGTCGTATCCGACGACGGTGTGGCCCGCGCGGCGGATCCGCTCGCGCATGTTGCCGCCCATCTTGCCGAGGCCGATGAGACCGAGCTCCATCAAGTGATCCTTAGGTTGCGATGTGGCAGGGGGTACTCGTCCCCGCGAGTACCCGTGAGGCACTTCCGTACCCGCGTCCGAGCCTAAACCCGGACGCTTGTCCACATCTGTGGGCATAGCCGCTCAAACGTATGCCCCGCCGTACAGCGCTCGCGCGGGCCGGGCGGCCCGTCGAGCAGCCCGCCGACCGGCTCAGCCGCTGAGCCGCACCGGCATGATCAGGTACTTGTACGCCTCGTCCGCCTCGGCGTCGAGCGCGGGCCTGCCGCTGAGCAGGGCCGGCTTGGTGGACGTGGTGAACGAGAGCTGGGCCACCGGGGAGTCGATCGCGCTCAGTCCGTCCAGCAGGAAGGTCGGGTTGAAGGCGATCGAGATGTCGTCGCCCTCCAACTGCGCGTCGACTCTCTCCACAGCCTGTGCGTCGTCGCTGGAACCGGCCTCCAGGATCAGCACGCCCTGCTCGAAGCTCAGCCGCACCGGGGTGTTCCGCTCGGCGACCAGCGCCACGCGCTTGACGGCCTCCACGAAGGGCGGGGTCTCGATCACCGCGATGGAGTTGAACTCGGTCGGGAACAGCGTGCGGTACTTCGGGAGGTCGCCCTCCAGCAGCCGGGTCGTCGTCCGGCGGCCCGCGCCCTCGAAGCCGATCAGGCCCTCACCGGCGCCCGAGCCCGACAGCGCCAGCGTCACACTGTCACCGCTGGTCAGCGCCTTGGCGGTGTCCAGGAGCGTCTTGGCGGGCACCAGGGCGACCGCGGACGCCTCCGGGTTCTCCGGCTTCCAGAGGAACTCACGGACCGCGAAGCGGTAGCGGTCGGTGGAGGCCAGGGTGACCCGGTCGCCCTCGATCTCGATCCGCACACCGGTCAGCACCGGCAGCGTGTCGTCCCGCCCCGCCGCGATGGCGACCTGGGAGGCGGCCGAGGCGAAGACGTCACCCGGGACCGTGCCGGTCGCGGAGGGCATCTGCGGCAGCGCCGGGTACTCCTCCACGGGCAGGGTGTGGAGGGTGAAGCGGGACGAGCCGCAGACCACCGTCGCCCGTACACCGTCTGTGGAGATCTCCACCGGGCGGTTGGGGAGCGCCCGGCAGATGTCGGCGAGCAGCCGCCCGGAGACCAGGACCGTGCCCTCCTCCTCGACCTCGGTCTCGACGGAGACCCGCGCGGAGACCTCGTAGTCGAAGCTGGAGAGGCTGAGCTGGCCGTCCTCGGCCTTCAGCAGCAGGCCCGCGAGGACAGGCGCCGGCGGACGGGCCGGGAGGCTGCGCGCCGCCCAGGCCACTGCCTCCGCGAGGACATCGCGTTCCACCCGGATCTTCACTGTTGCCGCCTCCTGCTGTTGCCGGCCTGCTCGCCCTGCCTGGCCCGTCTGTCTGTCGCGGTGTCATCGACCCCTGTGACGGGAAGGACACCGGGGAACAGTCTGACGCACACCACTGACAGTAGGTGCCTCTCGGGGTCAAGTCGTGACGAGGGGCGGTCGGGCTGCCGAGGGCGAGTTGTGCACAGGACCCGCTTCGAAACGGATTCCCAGCTCTCTCTAGTCGGGAGTAGTAGTAGGGCCTGTGGATACCGTGGATAACCTTGTTTTCCCAGCTCAGGGCGGAAATTTTGTCCACTGGGCCTGTGGGTGGGGGCGGTGGACAACCGGGGTCCGCTGTGGAGAACGGAAAGTTCTGCACACCCCGTGCACAGGGAGAGGCGACTTCTCCCCAGAACCGTCCCCAGCTTTACCCGCCTTTCCCACAGGCCAACCCGGCAGCTTTGTGTGACGCCTTTCACTCGACCCGGTGATCAGGCGCGTCGCGTTGCCGAACAGTGGACAGAGGTGTGGAGAAGCCGCCGATCATTGGGGACAACGGCTCCGGGCCTGTGGGTTGCCGGTGGACAACTTTGTGCACAGGGTGTGGACCGCGATCTTGTCCACAGCCTGTGGAGATCGTTTGTCCACCAATCCACAGGGGGTTGACCTGGTCTGATGGTCTTTCAACAGACCGCGCTGTGGATGGGATCTGGACAACTCGGCAGTCCCCAGGATGTGGACGGCAGAAAGTCACTGAATCTGTGGAGAGTGGCCGTAACCTCGCCCGGATTCGAACACCGGGTGGCGGGGGGACGACGGGGCGGGCCTCGGGGACGGGGTGCTTGGGAGGGGTGGAGCCAGGGGGTGGGGGCGGAGCGGGGGTCGGGGGAAGGCTCATTCGGTGGTGCGCGCGGGTGCGTGGGAGGCCCTTCGCGGCTGCGGGTGGCCGAGTCGTCGGTGCGTGACGGCACACGGGCGGCTGCGGCGGCAGAGGGCGGGAAGGCGCGGCAGAGGGCGGCAGGGCGGGCGAAGGCGTTGTCAGGTAGGTCGGACGTCCGGCCGCCGGCCGTGCCTTCGGCGCCCGATCACGGAGAACCCCGCAACGGCGAACGCGCCGGACGGCGTCGCCCGGAGACGTACCGCACGGCGTTCCCCCGAGGCCGCGTCGGACAGCGCCCCGTCGAGGCGTGCCGGACGCGTCGCCCGGAGACCCGCCGGACGGCGTCGCCCCGTTGCGGCCCTCAGCCGTTCTTGATGCGGTTGGTCAGCTCCGTGACCTGGTTGTAGATCGAGCGCCGCTCGGCCATCAGATTGCGGATCTTGCGGTCCGCGTGCATCACGGTCGTATGGTCCCGGCCGCCGAACAGTGCGCCGATCTTCGGCAGCGACAGATCCGTCAGCTCACGGCACAGGTACATGGCGATCTGGCGCGCGGTGACCAGGGCGCGCCCGCGCGAGGTGCCGCACAGGTCCTCCACCGTCAGCCCGAAGTAGTCCGCGGTGGCGCTCATGATGGCCGTGGAGGTGATCTCGGGCGCCGAGTCCTCGCCGCCGGGGATCAGATCCTTGAGGACGATCTCGGTGAGCCCCAGGTCCACCGGCTGCCGGTTGAGCGAGGCGAACGCCGTGACCCGGATCAGCGCGCCCTCCAGCTCGCGGATGTTGCGCGAGATCCGGGAGGCGATGAACTCCAGCACCTCCGGCGGCGCGCTGAGCTGGTCCTGGACCGCCTTCTTGCGCAGGATCGCGATCCGGGTCTCGAGCTCGGGCGGCTGGACATCGGTGATCAGCCCCCACTCGAACCGGTTCCGCAGCCGGTCCTCCAGGGTGACGAGCTGCCGGGGCGGCCGGTCGGAGGAGAGCACGATCTGCTTGTTGGCGTTGTGGAGGGTGTTGAAGGTGTGGAAGAACTCCTCCTGCGTCGACTCCTTGTCCGCGAGGAACTGGATGTCGTCGACGAGCAGGATGTCCATCTCCCGGTACCGCTTGCGGAAGCTGTCGCCCTTGCCGTCGCGGATGGAGTTGATGAACTCGTTGGTGAACTCCTCGGAGCTGACGTACCGCACCCGCGTGCCCGGGTAGAGGCTGCGCGCGTAGTGCCCGATGGCGTGCAGCAGGTGCGTCTTGCCGAGCCCGGACTCCCCGTAGATGAACAGGGGGTTGTACGCCTTCGCGGGTGCCTCGGCGACCGCCACGGCCGCCGCGTGCGCGAACCGGTTCGAGGCGCCGATGACGAAGGTGTCGAAGAGGTACTTGGGGTTCAGCCGCGCGGTCGGCTCACCGGGCCCGGCGGCCGGCGCCGGCTGCGCGGCGAGCGGGCCGGAGGAGGCACCCGAGGACGGCAGTCCCGGGCCACCTCGGTGACCACCGGGTCCGCCCGGACCACCCGGCCCGCCAGGTCCGCCAGGTCCGCCGGACGGGTCCGGCATCTCGCGGCGCCCGTCGCGCTGGTCGTAGCCGCCGCCGCGTCCGCCGGGCTCGTACTCGGAGCGTGACGGGTCGTAGTCGCCCCGCTGCTGGTCGTAGGGCGGGCGCTCGCGGTCGTAGCCGCCGCGGTCCGGCTGGCCGTACGGCGGGCGCTCGCGGCCCTGCCCGCGGTAGTCCTGTCCGCCGCCGTAGGAGTCGTGCGAGGCGTACGGGTCGCGGTCGGGGAAGCCGAGGCGCTGCTGCTGCCAGCCGTAGTCGTCCTGCGCGGGCGGGCGGGGCCAGGTGCCGGGCTGGGGGCGCTGGTACTCGGACGGGTAGGCGGGGCGGGCCGTCGGGAGCTGGTCGCCGGGGGCGCCGGGGTGCTGCTGGTCCTGGCGCGGACGGCTGTAGCCCTCGTAGTCGGTGTCCCGCGCGGGGCCGTCGTACGGGGCGCCCTCATAGGGGCCGTTCTCGCGGGGCGTCTCCTTATACGCGTCCCCGTACGCGTCGCCGCCGTACGGCTCCTGGTAGGAACCGCCCTCATAGGGGGCGGACGGCAGCTCGGGCTCCTCGTACCGCTGGGGCGTGGGCGGGGGCTCGCCCGCCGAGTCGTCCACGGTGATCGCGATCCGGATGGGGCGCCCGCACTCCCGGCTGAGGGTCTCGCTGACGATCGGCGCGAGACGGCCCTCCAGTACGCCCTTCGCGAACTCGTTCGGTACGGCGAGCAGGGCGGTGTCCGCGACCAGCGCGAGCGGCTGGCAGCGGCGGATCCAGCGTTCGTCCTTGGATTCGACGCCCTGACCGCGGCCCTCTCCGAGAAGCTGATCGAGTACTCGTGGCCACACCGCGGCAAGATCGGCAGGTACGTCAGCCACAGGGCACGCTCTCTCATGGGTCCCACGAACGTGTGGTTCGCGGAGGGGTCGGGGATCCGACGGGGCGGGTGGTGCCGGGCGGGGCGGTCCCGCGCGGGCAGGGTCGGGGGAACGAATCGGAGTCCAGTCACGGTAGTCAGGGCGACCCGTGCGGTTCAAGTTGTTGTCCCCAGGCTGTGGACAGTGTCGCTCAATGACCGCTGGTTTGACCGGATGGCGTAGCCGCGCGTACCGTAACCAGGTCGAGTTGTCGATGGCTGCTGCCGCCTGCCTCCGATGGGCACAGGTCACGTCAGGTGAACGGAAAGCGGTGCACTCGGGCGTAACGCGAGCTACTCGTGGGCGCACGGTGACAGCCAGGACGGCACCCGCCGAACCCCGATTTCTTTCTGGAGCCCCCGAGTGAGCAAGCGCACCTTCCAGCCGAACAACCGTCGTCGCGCGAAGACCCACGGCTTCCGGCTGCGTATGCGGACCCGTGCCGGCCGCGCGATTCTCGCGTCCCGCCGCAGCAAGGGTCGCGCCCGTCTGTCCGCCTGATCCCGGTCAGGTCATGCCGTCGTGCTGCCCACCGAGAACCGGCTGAGGCGGCGCGAGGACTTCGCGACCGCGGTACGGCGAGGTCGCCGGGCAGGCCGCCCGACGCTTGTCGTCCACCTTCGTAGCGGTTCCACGGACCCGCACGCGCCTGGGGAGAGCGCTCCTCCGGTGCGTGCGGGTTTCGTCGTGAGCAAGGCGGTGGGTGGCGCGGTCGTACGCAACGCTGTCAAGCGCAGACTGCGTCACCTCATGCGCGACAGAGTCGCCCTGTTGCCCCCCGGTAGCCTGGTAGTGGTACGAGCGCTGCCCGGTGCGGGTGACGCCGACCATGCAGAGCTGGCCCGAGACCTGGATGCCGCCCTGGAGCGGCTGCTGGGAGGGGGCGCGCGATGAAGTACCCGCTGCTGGCACTGATCAAGCTGTACCAGTGGACCATCAGTCCGTTGCTCGGGCCGGTGTGCAAGTACTACCCGTCGTGTTCCCACTACGGCTACACGGCCATCGACCGGCACGGTGCGATCAAGGGCACGGCACTGACCGCCTGGCGGATCCTCCGGTGCAATCCGTGGTCACTGGGCGGCGTGGACCACGTCCCGCCGCGCAGGCGTCCGCGGTGGCACGAGATGCTGCGCAACGCATGGCGCGCACGCAAGGGCGGGACCTCCGCCGCCGAACCGGCCACCGAAGAGACCTCTGCTTCGAGCCCGGCCGCAGAGACCTCGTCCCATGCCCAAGGAGCATGATTAGTGGACACGATTGCCAGCTTCTTCAGCTTCATCACCACACCCGTCTCGTGGGTCATCGTCCAGTTCCACTCGCTGTACGGGGCGATCTTCGGCCCCGACACGGGCTGGGCCTGGGGCCTGTCCATCGTGTCCCTGGTGATCCTGATCCGTATCTGTCTGATCCCGCTCTTCGTGAAGCAGATCAAGGCGACCCGGGCGATGCAGACGCTCCAGCCCGAGATGAAGAAGATCCAGGAGCGCTACAAGAACGACAAGCAGCGCCAGTCCGAAGAGATGATGAAGCTGTACAAGGAGACGGGTACCAACCCGCTCTCCTCGTGCCTTCCCATCCTGGCGCAGTCACCGTTCTTCTTCGCCCTGTACCACGTGCTGAACAGCATCGCCAATAACGACACCATCGGTGTGATCAACGAGCGGCTGCTGGCCAGTGCCCAGAAGGCGCACATCTTCGGTGCCCCGCTGGCGTCGAAGTTCACCGACGGTGCCGCCGAGGTCGAGGCGCTCGGTTCCTCGATCACCGATGTGCGGGTCGTCACCGCCATCATGATCATCCTGATGTCGCTGTCGCAGTTCTACACCCAGCGCCAGCTCATGACCAAGAACGTCGACACCTCGGTGAAGACCCCGTTCATGCAGCAGCAGAAGATGCTGATGTACGTCTTCCCGGTCATCTTCGCGGTCTTCGGCATCAACTTCCCCGTCGGTGTCCTCGTCTACTGGCTGACCACCAACGTGTGGACCATGGGCCAGCAGATGTATGTCATCCACAACAACCCGACGCCGGGTTCCAAGGCCCAGGCCGCCTACCTGGACCGTCTCCACAAGCACGTCACGCACCACGGCAAGACCCGCAGCCGGCGCGAGCGGGTCATCGTGAAGGCGATCGTCGCCAAGGGCCGCGACCGCAACGATCACGAGCGGAAGTTCATCACCGGTCTCAGCAAGGTCGGCCTGGCCGCCCAGGCGGACGGCACCGTGATCAAGAGCGACAACGCCGTCACCGTCGAGCACGAGGACGGGACGACGACCACCACCGCGGCGACCCCCAAGCGCCAGCAGCCCAAGCGGCAGTCGAAGTCGCAGCGCCAGCACGGTGGGGCCAAGCCCGCGGGCGGTGAGGAGAAGGGCTCCTCGCCCTCGCTCATCAAGTCCGACGAACCCGCCGACGCCAAGCCCGGCGGGTCCGGCTCCGGCTCCGGTGCCGCATCCGGCTCGGGTTCCGGCTCCGGTTCTGGTGCCGGTGCCAAGCAGGGCGGTGCCGGTGGGAAGCAGACGCCCAAGTCCGGCAACGGCTCCTCGCGCAGCCGGGCCCAGTCCGGGCAGCGCAAGGGCGGCCCTCAGCGGCCCAAGTCCCCGACCAAGAAGTAAGAAGGAGTCCATCCCGTGACGGAAGGCACCACCTCCGCCGCTGCCGAGGGTGCAGACACCCTGACCCGCCTGGAGCAGGAGGGCGAGATCGCGGCGGACTACCTGGAGGGTCTGCTCGACATCGCCGATCTCGACGGCGACATCGACATGGACGTCGAGGGCGACCGAGCCTCTGTCTCGATCATCAGCGACAGCGGCCGTGATCTGAACAAGCTCGTCGGCCGCGAGGGCGAGGTGCTGGAGGCGCTCCAGGAGCTGACCCGCCTGGCCGTCCACCGGGAGACCGGGGACCGCAGTCGGCTGATGCTCGACATCGGCGGCTACCGGGCCCAGAAGCGGGCCGAGCTGGCCGAGCTGGGCGCCAAGGCCGCGGCCGAGGTCAAGAGCAGCGGCGCCCCGGTGAAGCTCCAGCCGATGACCCCGTTCGAGCGCAAGGTCGTGCACGACGCGGTCAAGGCCGCGGGGCTGCGCAGCGAGTCCGAGGGCGAGGAGCCGCAGCGGTTCGTCGTCGTACTGCCCGCCTGAGCGGTTCCCCGTTCCACGGCCCCGTCTGTAGCGCAGGCGGGGCCGAACTTTGTCAGCCTGGACCTGACCAGCCTGGAACCCGAGGGCTGACGGTCCCCCGGTACATCCTCAGCCCTGATGGTCGGCGCCCGGCGCGTCGACGGCGGTATGGAAGGACGGTCCCCGTGACGGAGGCAGCGGAGCTTCCCCCGGCGCCCGAGGAGGCGCGGGCGGTGTTTGGCGAGCGCTTCACGGACGCGGTCCGATACGCGGAGCTGCTCGCTGAGGCGGGTGTGCAGCGCGGTCTGATCGGCCCCCGTGAGGTGCCCCGGCTGTGGGCACGGCATCTGCTGAACTGCGCGGTGCTCTCCGAGGTCGTCCCGGAGGGCGTCACGGTCTGTGATGTGGGCTCCGGGGCCGGGCTGCCGGGCATTCCCCTGGCCCTGGTCCGGGAGGACCTCAAGATCACCCTGCTGGAGCCGCTGCTGCGCCGCACCAACTTCCTCACCGAGGTCGTGGAGCTGCTGGGCCTGGACCATGTGACGGTGGTGCGCGGGCGGGCCGAGGAGGTCATGGGCACGCTGCCGCCGGTCCATGTGGTGACGGCGCGTGCGGTCGCCCCGCTGGACCGGCTGGCCACCTGGGGCATCCCGCTGCTGCGGCCCTACGGCGAGATGCTCGCCCTCAAGGGCGACACCGCCGAGGAGGAGCTGAAGGCGGCGTCCACCGCCCTCACCAAGCTGGGCGCGGTGGAGACGTCGATCCTGCATGTGGGCGAGGGCGTGGTCGATCCGCAGTCCACGGTGGTGCGGGTCGAGGTCGGGGAGAGTCCGGGCGGCGTACGGTTCGCGGCCAAGCGGGCGAAGGCGGCCCGCACGGGACGGGCACGGCGTCGGCGCTGAGCGGGACGTGCACGGCGTCGGTGTTGGGAGTGATCATCCTCACGTGCGCGGGAAGGTGATCATCTTCACGTGCCGGGTGCGCTCGAAACGGATATGGGCGGTGAATCACCCCGAGGGGTGCCCTACTCCACACAAGGTGCCAAAGCCCGGTAAGACGGAGTGTCGCGACAGTTCGGCCTGTGGCGCTGTGCATCGTGTTTCACGTGAAACGTCGCTCACTGCTGCACGGCATCATCAGTCGGGGCCGCGCTGCGGCCGAACCGCGCGACCGTAAGCCCCTCGGAGCCCTGCGGGACACGACCAACTCCGCCAGGGAGAGCGGTCGGTCCCTCCGAAGGGGCATGGAGTTGTCCACAGAGGTGGATTTCTCCACAGAAGATCAGGCCTCACTGGTTCACCACCCCGAAGGCATGGGAGGCTCTGTTCATTGCGAGCCTGAAGTCGAGGAGAGTGAATCCTTGCGGTCCGACGCCAACCTCGCGGGACCGATGACCGATCCGGTCCCCGGTCCCCGTACCGAATCGACGGGGGAGGATGTTTCACGTGAAACACCGCCTCCGATGGACGACACTCCCATCGGTCGTGCTGCCCAGTTGGCAGTAGAGGCTCTGGGGCGCGCCGGCGAGGGCCTTCCACGTCCTGAGCAGACCCGCATCATGGTGGTCGCCAACCAGAAGGGCGGGGTGGGTAAGACGACGACAACCGTCAACCTTGCTGCCTCACTGGCCCTGCATGGCGCCCGGGTCTTGGTGGTCGACCTCGACCCTCAGGGTAATGCGTCCACCGCTCTGGGGATCGACCATCATGCCGAAGTCCCCTCCATCTATGACGTGTTGGTGGAGAGCAAGCCGCTCTCGGACGTCGTCCAGCCGGTCCCCGATGTCGAGGGCCTCTTCTGCGCACCCGCCACGATCGATCTCGCCGGTGCGGAGATCGAGCTGGTGTCCCTGGTGGCGAGAGAGAGCCGGCTCCTGCGGGCGATCCAGGCATACGAGCAGCCGCTGGACTACGTCCTGATCGACTGTCCGCCCTCGCTCGGCCTGCTGACGGTCAACGCGCTCGTCGCCGGCCAGGAGGTCCTCATCCCGATCCAGTGCGAGTACTACGCGCTGGAGGGCCTGGGCCAACTGCTGCGCAATGTCGACCTGGTGCGGGGGCACCTCAACCCCGCCCTGCATGTCTCGACGATCCTGCTCACCATGTACGACGGCCGGACCCGACTGGCGTCCCAGGTCGCGGACGAGGTGCGCACCCACTTCGGTGAGGAGGTGCTGCGGACCAGCATTCCCCGCTCGGTCCGTATCTCCGAGGCACCGAGCTACGGGCAGACGGTGCTGACCTACGATCCCGGATCGAGCGGCGCCCTCTCCTATCTTGAGGCGGCCCGAGAAATCGCGCTGAGGGGTGTGGGCGTCTCCTATGACGCCACCCACGCCCATATCGGCGCCCAGAGTGACCCGAGCATGGTGGAGGGGATCCAGTGAGCGATCGACGGAGGGGCCTGGGCCGAGGACTGGGTGCGCTGATCCCCGCTGCCCCGACCGAGAGGAACCCGGCGCCGACCGGGGCGGGGGGCGCCGCATCCACGTCCCCCACGGCCGTACCGATGCTGAACGACCGAGGTGTGGCCGCCGCGAAGGTGGCGACCCTGCCGCCTGTTTCACGTGAAACAGAGGAGCGGGAGCCGTCGGTCTTCGGGGGTGGGGGGCCGCAGCTTCCGGCGCCGCCGCTGGGCGCGCACTTCGCCGAAATCCCGCTCGACGCGATCTCCCCGAACCCCCGGCAGCCCCGTGACTACTTCGACGAGGACGCTCTGGCGGAGCTGGTCACCTCCATCAAGGAGGTGGGGCTCCTCCAGCCCGTCGTGGTCCGTCAGGTGGGTCCCGGCCGCTATGAGCTGATCATGGGTGAGCGGCGGCTGCGGGCCTGCCGTGAGGCCGAGTTGGAGGCGATCCCGGCGATCGTCCGGGCCACCGACGACGAGAAGCTGCTCCTGGACGCGCTGCTGGAGAACCTCCACCGCGCGCAACTGAACCCGATCGAAGAGGCGGCTGCCTACGACCAGCTCCTCAAGGACTTCAACTGCACCCATGATCAGTTGGCCGACCGGATCGGCCGGTCCCGGCCGCAGGTCTCCAACACCTTGCGGCTGCTGAGGCTCTCGCCGAAGGTCCAGAGCCGGGTCGCGGCGGGGGTGCTCTCCGCCGGACACGCCCGTGCGCTGCTCTCCGTGGACGACCAGGAGGAGCAGGAGCGGCTCGCCTACCGGGTGGTGGCCGAGGGCCTGTCCGTCCGGTCCGTCGAGGAGATCGTGACCCTGATGGGGTCGCGTCCGCAGAAGTCCCAGCGGGGCAAGGGGCCGCGGGCCGGTGGCCGGGTCTCGCCCGCTCTGAATGACCTCGCCACCCGCCTCTCGGACCGCTTCGAGACCCGGGTGAAGGTCGAGCTGGGGCAGAAGAAGGGCAAGATCACCGTGGAGTTCGCCTCCCCGGACGATCTGGAACGCATTCTCAGCACCTTCGCCCCCGGCGAGCGGCTGCTGCTCCAGCAGAGCCTGCTGGAGAACGACGACGATGGCGACGACAGTGACGGCGAGACCGTGACGGAGTGAGCCGCGCACCGGCCGGGCGCCCTCTGCCCGGCCCCGTCGCGGGCCGACCGGACCGGAAGCGGATCGTGCGGGCGGGAAGTCCGGGCAGCAGGGAAGGGGGAGCGGGTGGTGTCCGGTGTGTACCGGCACGCGACCCGCTCTTTGCTTTCTGGCGGTATCAGCGGAATCGCATCGTGGATACCATGCGGACGGGTATGGCGCATCCATCCGAGGGGACCGCTCCAGGGCAGGTGGTGGCCGTGCGCACGATGAGCCGGGCCGGACTGATGAGCGCGGGGATGGGGCTGGCGGCGGTCGGTGGATTCGTCGGCAGTCTGCTCAGGGAACGGAGCGCTCTGACAGCCGCCCGCGAGGCCGCGGGCGTAGGAAGCGAGGAACAGCCTTCATGGGGCGCCGGCTCGTACCGCTCACGCTGGACAATCTTCAGGACCTGCCCAAGCGCTGTCGCTCGTGCGTCTTCTGGGAACTGGATCCGGTCAGCGGGCAAGCCGCGGTGAAGGGCGGCACGGCCGCGATGGAGAAGGAGTCCTGGATCTCCGCGGTGCTGCTGGACTGGGGGTCCTGCGGACGGGTCGTCTATGTGGACGAGACCCCGGTGGGCTTTGTGCTCTACGCACCGCCCGCCTACGTCCCCCGCTCCACCGCCTACCCCACGAGCCCGGTCTCCCCCGACGCCGTCCAGTTGATGACGGCCTTCATCATGCCGGGGTACCAGGGGCAGGGGCTGGGGCGGGTCATGGTGCAGACGGTCGCCAAGGATCTGCTGCGACGGGGCTTCAAGGCGATCGAGGCGTTCGGGGACGCCCGCTGGACCGAGCCCGCGTGTGTGCTTCCCGCGGATCATCTGCTGGCGGTGGGCTTCAAGACGGTCCGGCCGCATCCCACCTCCCCCCGGCTGCGGCTGGAGCTGCGGAGCACGCTGTCCTGGCGGGAGGATGTGGAGATGGCGATCGACCGGCTGCTGGGCGGGGCGCGGAAAGAGCCGGTGCTTCGGCCGCTCTGATGATCTCCTGGGCGCGTTCGTGCGCCCATGACGAAGGGGCCGACCTTGAGGGTCGGCCCCTTCGTGTTTCACGTGAAACATCGCCCCGGCGCAGTCGCTCCCGCCCGGCCCGGCGCGGGTGTCACTCGGCGATGAAGTCCTCAAGGTCACGCAGGATCGCGGCCTTCGGCTTGGCACCGACGATGGTCTTGGCGACCTCGCCGCCGACATAGACGTTCAGCGTCGGGATGGACATGACGCCGTACTTGGCGGCCGTGCCCGGGTTCTCGTCGATGTTCAGCTTGACGATCTCGATCTTCTCGCCGTGCTCCTTGGCGATGGCCTCCAGCGAGGGGGCGATCTGGCGGCACGGACCGCACCAGGCGGCCCAGAAGTCCACCAGAACAGGCTTGTCGCTCTTGAGGACGTCCTGCTCGAAGGAATCGTCGGTCACATGCTTCAGATCGGCCACAGCGGGCTCCTTACGTGAGGTGTGGGGAGGGAGAGGGGTGAAGTCAGACCGCGACGGTCTTCTCGGGCTCCGCCTGCTCCTGGTCGGCGAGCGCGGCGAGGTGACGCTCGGCGTCGAGGGCGGCGGAGCAGCCGGTGCCGGCCGCCGTGATCGCCTGGCGGTAGGTGTGGTCGACGACATCACCCGCGGCGAAGACACCGGTCAGGTTGGTCCGGGTCGAGGGGGACTCGACCTTCAGATAGCCCTCCCCATCGAGGTCGAGCTGTCCCTTGAACAGCTCGGTACGCGGGTCGTGGCCGATCGCGATGAACAGACCCGTGGCCGGCAGCTCCGAGAGTTCGCCGGTCTTGACGTTCCGCAGCGTCAGCCCGGTGAGCTTCTGGTCGCCCTTGATCTCCGCGACTTCGCTGTCCCAGACGAACTTGATCTTCGGGTCGGCGAAGGCACGGTCCTGCATGGCCTTGGAGGCACGCAGGCTGTTCCGGCGGTGGACGATGGTGACCGACTTGGCGAACCGCGACAGGAAGGTGGCCTCCTCCATCGCGGTGTCACCACCGCCGATCACGGCGATGTCGTGGTCCTTGAAGAAGAAGCCGTCGCACGTGGCGCACCAGGAGACACCCCGGCCGGAGAGCGCGTCCTCGTTCGGCAGACCCAGCTTGCGGTGCTGCGAGCCCGTGGCGACGATGACGGCCCTGGCCCGGTGCACGGTACCGGCGGTGTCCGTGACGGTCTTGATCTCACCGGAGAGGTCGACGGACACGATGTCGTCCGGAATCAGCTCCGCGCCGAAGCGCTCGGCCTGGGCACGCATGTTGTCCATCAGCTCGGGACCCATGATGCCGTCCTGGAAGCCGGGGAAGTTCTCCACCTCGGTGGTGGTCATCAGCGCACCACCCGCGGTGACCGCCCCCTCGAACACCAGGGGCTTCAGCGACGCGCGTGCGGTGTACAGGGCCGCCGTGTAGCCGGCGGGCCCGGAGCCGATGATGATCACGTTACGAACGTCGCTCACGGCTGGATTCCTCGTCTCTGGACTCGTCGGTTTCCCGTGGGAGCCCTTCTCAGGACCCTCTTCCCACCCAACGGATCCTAAGGGTCCAGCATTCCCGCTGTGTCCGGGCACACGGAGGGTGGTGACCGGCGCTTCTCAGGGGTGTGCGTAGGAGGTCTGGAAGAGGATCTTCGCGATCTCCGTCGAGGCCCGCTTGATGCAGGTGGAATCCATGATGTACGCCGCGACCCGGCCGGCGTCATTGGCGTCGGGCAGGACGACGAGCATCGCGTCGGTTCCCTTGTAGACGCCCTCGTCGACGGCCAGCGCCGGATCCTCATGGCCGATGCCGCTGCGGACGCAGTCGGGCACCGAGGGTGTCTGGAGCACCCGGGGCGAGCCCACATCGCCGCCCACCTCGGCACTGCCCATGGGAGTGCGGGGATCCCCGCCACCTTCCATCGTCTCCCCCTGGACCAGATCCCTGGCGAGCAGATCGGTCACCTGGCGCTCCAGGCTCTCCGCGGAGAAGGTGTCGGCGGCCGTGGTCGTCGGGTCGCCGTTCGTCTGGGGCCCGGAGGGGCCGCCCATGAGCGACGACAGCAGCACGGTGCCCAACCCGACGGCCGCCGCCGCGAAAGCGGCGCCGATCACGGTCACCCGGCGGCGCCTCGCACGGTCGGGACGCTTGCGCCCGGGGCCGCTGGTGGAGGGCCGGGGCTGACCGGCGGGGCGGTCGGAGGTGGTCGATGTTTCACGTGAAACATGCGGGGACGTTTCCGTGAGAGGTGAGGGGGAGGGCTCCGGGAGAGAGGACGGGGCCGATTCCGGGAGCGGCGAGGGCGCTTCCGACAGGGGTGAGGAGGGCGGCTCCGGGACCGGCGAGGAGGGCGTATCCGTAGGGGGCGACAGGGACGTTTCCGTGAGGGGCGATGTTTCACGTGAAACAGTCGCGGCATCCGGTGTTTCACGTGAAACATGCGTGCCGTTGCCCGGTGAGCCCTGGAGGGCGGCCTCGGCGGCGAGGGCCTGATCGATCCGCTCGGCGATATCGGCGGGCATGGCCGGCGGCTCCGGCATCGTGCCCAGCAGTCCGCGGATCTCCTCCAGCGAGGCGTAGACGTCCGCGCACGGTGTGCAGATGTCCAGGTGCTGGTGGAGGTCCGCGCTCCGTGACCGGGTCAGCAGGCCCTCGGTGAGGTCGGCGATCTCGCTGACGTCCGGGTGTTCCGTCATGTCCGTCGTCGATGTCACGCTCGCCCACCTCCGCCCTTCACGGCAGTTGAATCACTCGGTCCGATCTGACGGGACTCGGCCTCGGGAGGTCCCGCTGCCGGTGGGACGGATGTCCCCTGCGTCCGGTTCCGTACGTTGCTCTCCTCGTCCTCGCCGGGGCTGTCCGGCCGAAGATGGTTCAGGAGCGGCAGAAGTCTGGCTCTGCCCCGGGCACAGCGGCTCTTCACCGTGCCGACCGGCACATCGAGGATCCGGGCGGCCTCGGCGACGGGGTAGCCCTGCATGTCCACCAGTACGAGGGCGGCCCGCTGATCCGGCGGCAGGGTGACCATGGCCTTGATCAGCTCCCGGTGCAGATCCTTGCGCTCGGCCGGAGCCGCCGCCGACTCGTGCGGCTCCAGGAGCTGCTCCAGCCGCTCGGTGTCGTCGACCGGCGAGGTCCGGCGGGAGGCGGCCTTGCGGGCCCGGTCCAGACAGGCGTTGACCGTGATCCGGTGCAGCCAGGTCGTGACGGCCGCCTTGCCCTGGAAGGTGTGCGCGGCCCGGTAGGCGGAGACCAGCGCGTCCTGTACGGCGTCGGCGGCCTCCTCACGGTCCCCGAGGGTACGCAGGGCCACGGCCCAGAGACGGTCCCGGTGGCGCCGGACGACCTCTCCGAAGGCGTGCGGATCGCCCTCGACATGACGGGCGAGGAGGTCCCGGTCGTTCACGCCGTCGTAGCTGACGCCGTCCGCCATCCGGCCTCCCCCCTCCGTGATGTCCTCAGCCTGTGAACGTCAGATCGGTGATGGCCTGCTTGTAGCCGGGATCGCTGAACTCGTCCCCCGGCGCGTGCGGCAGCGCCGTGAACCAGACGAGGACGTACCGGCTGGCCTTCGGCTTCTCGATCTGGACGTGCGCCGAGGTGTCGCTGGTGGTGACCGAGCCCAGCTCGGTCATCGACGAGATCGGCACCGAGGAACTCATGGAGTCCGTCGCGTACAGCGAGACCTTGGTGTGGTCGCCGCTGAACAGCAGATCGATGTCCGCCGCCGTGACCTCCCGCTCGGAGCCCAGGTCGTAGACGATGCCGACGCCGGGCTTGAAGGCCGGGTTCATCTCGGGTCCGTCGACGAAGCTCTTGGTGCGCCAGTAGGTGGAGGCGTCCCCGTCGTAGGTGTACGGCACCTCGTCCGTCGCCTGGGCGGAGCCCTGGGCCACATACTCCTGGGCACCGGCGATCTCTATCGGCGGCGGGGGCTTCGTCTCCTCGCCGTTGGTCTTGTCCTCGTTGTCCGTCGTCTGGGTCTGATTGGTGTCGTCGGACGTACCGCCCTGCTCCAGCAGGGCGTCCGCGAGCTGCCAGCTCCCCAGGCCCAGCGCGGCCAGCAGCAGCGCCGAGACGGCCCACTTCAGGGCCTTGCCGGTACGGCTCTGGAGCGGGGGCGGCGGCTGGTGCACCGGCTGGGTCTCGTTGGGGCGCGGCGCCGACCGGCCGTAGGAGCCCTGCTGATAGGTCGTGCGCTGGTAGTCGGGCGGGGCGGTGAAGGCCGGCTCCGGCGGGCGGATGCGGGGCATCTCGCTGATCGCCTTGACCAGTTCCTCCGGGGTGGTGCACGGCGCCTCGTGCCGGGAGGCGGTGGCGCCGTCGTTGGCCAGGGCACGCATCGACAGTTCGGACAGCCCGCGATGGATTCCGGCGCGCACCTGGTCGGGGGCGATCAGGCCGACGCCCTTCGGCAGCCCGGACAGCCCATGGGCGTCACTCTCGTACGGCCAGCGCTGGGTGAGGGAGGCGTACAGCAGTGCGCCGATCGCCTCGGTGTCCGTGCGCTGCGGGGTGTCGGAACCGATGCCGCGCAGCGCGGCGTTGACCGCGAGCCCGCGGATGCGCCACTGCCCGGTGGAGGTGCGCAGCACGGCGTTGGGGTTGAGGCGCAGATGGGCGAGGCCCTCGCGGTGTGCGGCGGCCATGGCGGCGGAGATCTGGCTGACCATCTGGTAGGCGTCGTGCGGCTCCAGTGGGCCGGAGGCGAGCAGCGCGGTCAGTTCGGTCGCGTCGGGCAGCCATTCGTGCACGACGTAGACGAGGTCGTTCTCCTCGACGGCGTCGAGGACTTGGACGAAACGGGGGTCGCCCAGCAGCGCGGAGGAACGGGCCGCGGCGAGGACGGAACGGGCCCGGGTGTGCTCGGCGGGCAGGAGATGGACGCCGACGGCCCGCCGGAGTTTCTCGTCCACCGCACGCCAACTGCTGAATCCGTCCAGACGGGTGACGCACTCCTCCAGGCGGTAGCGCCTGGCGAGTTTGTGGCCGCTGTGCAGTTCGGGCGGCGAGGCAGGCCCGGGATGCCCGCTCCCGCCACTCCCCTGCGCCTCGTCGTGCTCCGCTTCCGGTTCCTGCTGGTCCACCCCGTCGGCCGTGGACTGGTCCGCCTGGTCCGGCTCGGCGGTCAGCGGCTCGTCGCCGCCGTTGTCTGCCACGTCGACGGCAGCCCTGCTCCGATCCGCCACCGTCGTCCCTGCCTCCCCATCCGTTGCGTCTGGTACGACGCCGAAACCAATTGTGCCCACAGTCCGGCGCTATGCACGACACACGGCGGCGGACGATGGTTGTGCGCGTACCCCTCTCAGCGGCCCAGACGCCCGCGGACCATGCCGACCATCGAGTTCAGCTCCTCGATGCGCATGCGGCGGGACGCGATGAAGAAGATGCCGAGGAGAACGGCTCCGCCGCCGAGCAGCGCGGCGAACGAGCCGAGGACGCCCTGCCCGAGGGACTGCGTGATGCCGTAGCAGGCGGCTCCGCCGAGCAGCGCGCCCGGGACCGCGGCGATGCTGAGCCGGGCGTAGGTGCGCAGCACCCGGGAGCCGTCGAGGTCGCCGCCGAGCCGCTTGCGCAGCCGGCTCCAGGCGACGCCGACGCCGATGACATAGGCGAGTCCGTACGAGGCGGCCATGCCGATCACGGCCCAGCGGGCGGGCAGCAGCAGGAAGCACGCGGCGGACGCCCCGGCGTTGACGGCGGCCACGATCACCGTGTTGTAGAAGGGGGTGCGGGTGTCCTCGTAGGCGTAGAAGGCGCGCAGGACGACGTACTGCACGGAGTACGGGATGAGGCCGATGCCGAAGGCCATCAGCATGTAGCCCATGTTGGTGGCGGCGGCGGTGCCGGAGGAGCCGAAGATCAGGGTGCACATGGGGATGCCGAGGGCGACGAAGCCGAAGGCGATCGGGACGATGGCGACGGCGGTGGTGCGCAGGCCCTGGGAGATGTCGTCGCGGACGGCTCCGGCGTCGTCCTCGTGGGCCGAGCGGGAGATCCGCGGGAGCAGGGCGGCCATCAGGGAGACGGTGATGATGGCCTGCGGGAGGCCCCAGATGAGCTGGGCGTTGGCGTAGGCGCTGAAGCCCGTACCGGCGATGTTGGTGTCGGAGACGGCGGCGGTGGCCAACTGGGTGACGACCAGGGCGCCCGCCTGGTTGGCGAGCACGAACAGGATGGTCCACTTGGCGAGCATCGCCGCCTTGCCGAGGCCGTGGCCCTTCCAGTCGAACCGCAGCCGCATCCGGAAGCCGGTCTCGCGCAGATACGGGATCATCGCCAGCGCCTGGACCACCAGGCCCAGCAGGACACCGGCGCCGAGGAGGCGCTCGCCCTGCGGGGGGATGTTGTCGACGGTCATCCCGGAGTCGGCGGCGCTGCCGTAGACCCACAGGAACATGCCGAGGGTGGCGATGATGACGATGTTGTTGAGGACCGGGGTCCACATCATCGCGCCGAATCGGCCGCGGGCGTTGAGGATCTGGCCCATCACCACATGGACGCCCATGAAGAAGATCGTGGGCAGGAAGTAGCGGGTGAAGGTGATGGCGGTCTCGTTGGCGGCGGCGTTGGTGGCGACCGGGTTCGACAGCGCCCGCACCAGGTACGGGGCCCCGAGCACGGCGAGCACGGTGAGCGCGCCGAGGACCACCATGACGAGCGTCAGCAGCCGGTTGGCGTACGCCTCGCCGCCGTCCTCGTCGTCCTTCATGGCGCGTACGAGCTGCGGGACGAAGACCGAGTTGAGGCCGCCGCCCACGGTCAGGATGTAGATCATGGTGGGGAGCTGGTAGGCGACCTGGAAGGTGTCGCCGAGCAGGCCCACGCCCAGCGCGGAGACGATCAGCGCCGAGCGGATGAAGCCGGTGAGGCGGGACACCATGGTGCCCGCGGCCATCACGGCGCTGGACTTCAGCAGGCCGCCCGCCCGGCCGCCCTTCTTCGGCGCGGCCGGAGCGGCGGGCGCTTCCTGCGACTGCGACTGCGGCTGCGACTGTGGCTCGGGCGCCGGGGACTCGGGCTGTTGCTGCTGGTAGGGGGCCGGGGAGCCGCCGTAGGCGCCCTGCGGGGCGGCCTGCGGGACCTCGGCGTACTGCTGCGGCGGGGCCTGCTGGTACGGGGGAGCGGCGTACTGCGCCTGCTGCGGGGCGGCGGGCTGCGGATACGCGCCCTGGCCGGGCGCGTAGGCGCCCTGGTGGTAGCCGTCGGCCCGGAAGTCCTGGAAGTCCTGGAAGTCCTGGTGGGAGGGGTGCTGCGGGGCCGCGGCCGGGCCGGGTACCCCGGGATGGTCCGTGCGCACCCCGCCGTACTGCTGGTCGCGGAAGAGATGCGCGAAGGCGTCGTGCTCGGGGCGCTGGTCACCGGCCTGGGTGACGAGGTCGTCGACCCCGACGTACTGGGTGGTGCGGGGGTCGTCGCCGAGCGGCAGGTACTGGGTGGGGCCCTCCGGCTCCGGGGCGGGCGTCTGCGCCCACACCCGCGGATCGGGGGCGTACGGCGACTGCTGCGGCTGCCCGTACAGGGGCCCCTGCGGGTAGGTGCCGGGGGGCGGCGGCGGGTGCGAGGCACGGTCGTAGAGGGCCTCGGCGACCGGGTCCTGCGCGGTGAGGTCCTGTGCCCGGTAGGGGTCCTGGTCGTAGGCGTCCTGGAGGTACATGTCCGGCGCCTGCTGGTGCGGCGTCGGCAGGCCGGGCTCGGGCGGCGGGCCCTCGGGGTGGCCCGAGCTGCCCGCGGCCCGGCCGCGGTCACCCTCGTACGGCGCGTTCATCGTTACCCCACCTCATCGTCCCGGGCCGACGGGCCACGACATTCAACGGTCCACTCTCTCACCCGTCCGGGACGGGCCGGGGCTTTCCGCTGCGGTGTCCGGGCCCGGGTCACTCGGCTGCTGAGGGTCGTGTGCCCCCGGCCGGGTGCCGGACTCCTCCGTGCGGGGGTCCCGGGAGTCAGGACGGTTTCCGGGGGGTGCGGGGTTCTCGGGGGGTACGGCGTTCCCGGCGGGGTCGGTGTCCGCCGGGGGTGCGGTCGCCGGGCCGGTTCCGGCGGTTCCGGCGCTCGGGGCGGTGCCGTCGCTGTCGTCGCCGTCCGTACCACCGGTGCCGTCGGTGCCGTCGCTCTCGCCGTCTTCGGTGCCGGGCTCGTCGTCCGGGTGCTCCCCGGCCGACGCGCGGGCCGCCCGCTTGCGCTGGGTGTACATCCGGAACCCGGCGAGCACCAGCAGCAGGACACCGCCGCCGATCACCAGCATCACCGTCGCGGTGATCTCGGTGACCTTCACATCGAAGGTGACCGGGGCCCCGTACGCCTGGCCGTCCTCGGTGAAGAGCTGGGCGATCACCGTCACCCGGCCGTTGGCGTTGGCGGAGGTGTCGAACTTGACCGACTGGCTGTGCCCGCCGGAGACCGAGACCGGCTGCTCGGCGTAGGCGTTGCCGCCGATCTCCAGCCGGGTCGGGCTGGTGGAGGTGAGCCGCAGCACCAGATGGTCGACGCCCTGGACCAGGTTGTTCTGCACGGTCACCGGGATGGTGGCGCTGCGGCCGGAGAGCTTGGTCTCCGACTTCTGGATCAGGCTGACCTGGCCGACCAGGGCGTCGAGATAGTTCTCCACGCCGTTGCGGAAGCTGGCGGCCTCGGTGGCCCGGCCCCGCCAGGAGGTGGACATCTCCCGGTTCATGGCCCGCCCGAACGGGGTCACCACCCGGGACTCGTCGCTGAGGATCACCTTGAAGTTGTCGAGCTTGTCCTGCGTGGTGGCGATCTCCTCGAACGCCGTGGCCGGCAGTTCCTGCTTGCGCAGCGAGGAGGGGTACCGGGAGGCGGACGGCACCTTGGTGGTGGCCCCGGGGTCCGGCCGGGCCTCGGCGGTCGCGGTGAGGTTCTGCGCCTCGGACCAGCCGCTGCTCTGGAGCGTGGCCACCGCCCGGGCCATGGCACGGGCCTGGCTGGCGGTCGGCATCCGGTCGGGGGCGACGAGGATGCTGCGCTGCTGGTCCGACTGGAGGTTCAGCATCAGGCTCTGCGAGAGGAAGGTCTGCACGGCGAGCGAGTCCGCCGACGCGGTCGTCAGATCGCCCTCGAAGGCGGTCGACAGCCGCGCGTCCGCCACCACCGCCGTCGTCCCGCCGCCGATCGGCCGGGCCGCCGACGGGGTGTACGGGAGCCCGCCGGTCTCCTCCAGGCTGTCACTGCGGGCGATCACGGTGTCCGCGCCAGCCGAGGTGGCGACCTTCACGATCGACGGGTCGACCGCGCCGTCCACCGGCCAGGCGAAGTCGGTGACCGGCTGCACATGGAGGATCGGCTCGACGGTGTTGGCGATGACGTCGGTGGCTTCCTTGAGGCGGCTGAGCGAGCCGGTGACCTCGGTGCCGTTGTGCGCGAGGGAGGCGAGGTCCGGGTCGCCGAAGGGCAGCGCGACGACCTCCTTGCCCGCCACCGCGCCCTGGAGGTCGGCCAGCCACTGCTTGGCGACCGCCTGATGGGTGCCGGGCGTGGTGGTGCCGCCGGGGCCGCGCACCTCGTAGGTGCGGGTCATGGCGTCGACGGAGGCGAGCAGATCCGGGTCGATCACCCAGGTGACGTCCAGCTCCCGGCCCAGCGCCACGAGCTGCTCCAGACGGCCGCCGGGGGAGATCTCCCGGGCGAGGTCGTCATTGAGGAAGACCGGGGTCTGCTGCTCGTTGGAGTCGGTCTCCGCCGTCATGTGGACCGTGGAGATCAGCGGCCACAGGAACGTGGTCCTGGTGCGGGTGTCGGTGCCGTCCGGCTGCCAGGGGAGGAACGTCCGCTGGAAGCCCAGCACCTGCTCCCACTGCTGGGCGGCGGTCTGGCCGGACAGCGCCACCCCGAGCTGGTAGACACCGCTGCTGCCCAGGTCCAGCTCGTCGACCGGCACGGACAGGGTGAAGGGCCGGGCGACCCCGGGGGCGAGCCGGTCGAATTCCTGGGAGTGGTCGCCGCCGACCGGGGTGCCGTCGGCGCCCGGGCTGTACCCCTCGCGCTCGGCGGCGTCGTCGATGTCGGAGCGGGTGGTGAGCTTCGGGCCCATCCGCAGATCCACGGTGGCGTCCGTGACGGCCTGCTCGCCCTGGTTCGTGACCGTCCCGGAGACCGTGACGGTGTCGCCCTCGCCCGGGATGCCCGGCGTGACCGAGTCCACCGCGACACTGACCGTGCGGGAGCCGCTGGCGGTCGGCAGGGAGGTCTGCCCGGCCGCCTGGGCGGTCGGTGCGGCGGGAAGCTGGAGCAGGCCCGCCAGCAGCGGCGCGCCCGTGAGCAGGACTCCTGTGCGCCGTAGCCATCGGCGGGCACGTGAGGGACGCGTCCCTGGGATGTCTGCCGCATCGGCCACGCGCTTCGCCCGTCCCTCGTCGTCGTCAGTGCTCGTCGGAATGTGCGTCCACGCATGGTAACGATGCGCGCTGAGGGGAAGTGCCGCGGACCGTTCCGCAAGATCGGGGAGGACGGTTTCGCCCGCTGCGGGCGCCGGATAATGGGGGCGCCGGGCGTCCCCGGGGCCACGTACCCTTTTCAGTTGTGCCGAACGCCAACGAAGACAATCTCACCGCCCCGGGCCGGGTGGCCGACCGCGAGCCCGACGATCTGCTGCGGATCGCCCCGGTCGCCGACGATCTCGCCCGCCGCTTCCAGGCGGCCGGGTTCCGGCTCGCCCTCGTCGGCGGCTCGGTCAGGGACGCGCTGCTCGGCCGGCTCGGCAACGATCTGGACTTCACGACCGACGCCCGCCCCGAGGACGTCCTGAAGATCGTGCGGCCCTGGGCCGACGCCGTCTGGGAGGTCGGGATCGCCTTCGGCACGGTCGGCGCCCAGAAGGACGGCTACCAGATCGAGGTCACGACCTACCGCTCGGAGTCCTACGACCGGGCCTCACGCAAACCCGAGGTGGCCTACGGGGACTCCATCGAGGAGGATCTGGTCCGCCGGGACTTCACGGTGAACGCCATGGCGGTGGCCCTCCCGGAGCGGACGTTCATCGACCCGCACGACGGCCGCGCCGATCTGGCGGCCCGGGTGCTGCGGACGCCGGGCACCCCCCAGGCGTCCTTCTCCGACGACCCGCTGCGGATGATGCGGGCCGCCCGCTTCGCCGCCCAGCTCGACTTCGAGGTGGCCCCCGAGGTCGTCGCGGCGATGAAGGAGATGAACGCCCGGCTGGAGATCGTCTCCGCCGAGCGGGTCCGGGACGAGCTGAACAAGCTGCTGCTCTCCACGCACCCCCGCAAGGGCCTGACCCTCCTCGTCGACACGGGCCTCGCGGACCGGGTGCTGCCCGAGCTGCCCGCCCTGCGGCTGGAGAGCGACGAGCACCACCGGCACAAGGACGTCTACGACCACTCGCTGATCGTTCTGGAGCAGGC
Source organism: Streptomyces sp. NPDC093252 (assembly GCF_040683675.1). Lineage (NCBI taxonomy): Bacteria > Bacillati > Actinomycetota > Actinomycetes > Kitasatosporales > Streptomycetaceae > Streptomyces > Streptomyces sp. NPDC093252. The sequence goes on from NZ_JBFBEM010000012.1 coordinate 328,725, forward strand.
CATCGCCCTGGAGCGGAACGGCCCCGATCTCACGCTGCGGCTGGCCGCCCTGCTGCACGACATCGGCAAGCCCCGCACCCGGCGCTTCGAATCGGACGGCCGGGTCTCCTTCCACCACCACGAGGTCGTCGGCGCCAAGATGACCAAGAAGCGGATGACGGCGCTGAAGTACCCCAACGACCTGGTGAGGGATGTCTCCCGGCTGGTCGAGCTGCATCTGCGGTTCCACGGCTACGGCACCGGGGAGTGGACCGACTCCGCCGTGCGCCGCTATGTCCGGGACGCGGGACCGCTCCTGGAGCGGCTGCACAAGCTGACCCGCTCGGACTGCACGACCCGGAACAAGCGCAAGGCCACCGCGCTCTCCCGGGCCTACGACGGGCTGGAGGAGCGCATCGCCCAGCTCAAGGAGCAGGAGGAACTGGACTCGATCCGCCCCGATCTCGACGGCAACGAGATCATGCGGCTCCTCGGCGTCGGGCCCGGCCCCGCGGTCGGCGACGCCTACCGGCACATGCTGGAGCTGCGGCTGGAGAACGGGCCGATGGAGCACGGGGAGGCGGTGGCCGCGCTCAAGGAGTGGTGGGGGGAGCGGTCGCCGGGGTGAGGCGGACAGGGCTTCGGATCTGAGGCCGGATATGAGGCGGGATAGGGGGGTGGTCGCGCACGCCGTCGCCGAAGAGGTTGAACGCCAGCACGGTGATGAAGATCGCCACGCCCGGGATCACCAT
>NZ_JBFBEM010000013.1:0-293215 GCF_040683675.1 Streptomyces sp. NPDC093252
GGAAACGCCCGGTTACATTCCGAACCCGGAAGCTAAGCCTTACAGCGCCGATGGTACTGCTGGGGGGACCCGGTGGGAGAGTAGGACGCCGCCGAGCAAAATTTGGGGAAGAGCCTCATACCTTTGGGTATGGGGCTTTTCTGCGTTTCAGGTTGCAGAGTGATTGGATTGGGCCCGGTTTTGCCGGGCCCTTTTTCTGTTTATAGGCGGCCCGCTGTTTTGAGGGCCAAGTAGGCGTCTGCCAGGGCCGGGGCCAATTCGTCGGGTGTGGCGTCCACGACGGTGACTCCGTGGCGGCGCAGTTGTTCTGAGGTGCGGTGGCGTTCGGACTGGGCCTGGGCGGCTGCGGCGGCTTCGTAGACGGCGTCGATGGTGCCTCGGGATTGCGACATCTCGGCGACGTGGGGGTCGGCCACGGAGGCGATGAGGACCGTGTGGCGCTGGGTGAGCTGGGGGAGGACCGGGAGCAGGCCCTCTTCGACGGGGGCCGCGTCGAGTGTCGTCAGAAGGACGATCAGGGAGCGGCGGGGGGCTGTGCGCAGGGCGGTGGTGGTGAGGCCGCGGGCGTCGGTTTCGATGAGTTCGGGTTCGAGGGTGGCCATGGCGTTGACCAGGGAGGGGAGGAGGTCTGCGGCGGTGCGGCCCTGGACGAGGGCGCGGACTCGGCGGTCGTAGGCGAGGAGGTCCACGCGGTCGCCGGCTCGGGAGGCGAGGGCGGCCAGGAGCAGGGCGGCGTCCATGGAGGCGTCGAGGCGGGGGGCGTCTCCCACGCGGCCGGCGGAGGTGCGGCCGGTGTCGAGGACCAGCAGGATGTGGCGGTCGCGTTCGGGGCGCCAGGTGCGTACGGCGACCGTGGTCTGGCGGGCGGTGGCGCGCCAGTCGATGGAACGGGTGTCGTCGCCGGGGACGTATTCGCGCAGGCTGTCGAATTCGGTGCCCTCGCCTCGGGTGAGGACGCTGGTGCGGCCATCGAGTTCGCGGAGGCGGGCCAGCTTTGAGGGGAGGTGCTTGCGGCTGGTGAACGGGGGGAGGACGCGGACCGTCCAGGGGACCTTGTGGGTGCCTTGGCGGGTGAGGAGGCCGAGGGGGCCGTAGGAGCGGAGGGTGACGCGGTCGGCCTGGTGGTCGCCCCGGCGGGTGGGGCGGAGGCGGGTGGTGGTGCGGCGGCGTTCGCCGGGGGGGATGGTGAGGCGGTGGCGGGTGGGTTCCGCTCCGGTGCTCGGGGGCCAGGCGTCGCGGAGCTGGGCGCGCAGGGGGCGGCGGGACGGGTTGGTGACGGTGAGGGTGATGTCCGCGGGCTCGCCGAGGCGGGCCGAGGTGTCGCCGGTGCGGGACAGGCCCAGGCGGCGTACGGGGGCGGCGAGGGCGAAGTCGCAGGCGCAGGCGATGGCCAGGGGGGCGTTGACCGCGAGGAGTCCGGTCCAACTGGGGTCCCAGAGGCCGACGGGGAGCGAGCCCAGGGCGGCCAGGAGCGCGGCGCGTCCGGTGAGGGCCATCAGCGGGGGACGGGGACGTGGGAGAGGATCGCGGTGATGACGGAGTCGGCTGTCACGCCCTCCATCTCGGCTTCCGCGCGGAGTTGGACGCGGTGGCGGAGGGTGGGGAGGGCGAGGGCTTTGACGTCGTCGGGGATGACGTAGTCGCGGCCGGTGAGCCAGGCCCACGCGCGCGAGGTGGCGAGGAGGGCGGTGGCGCCGCGGGGGGAGACGCCCAGGGTGAGGGACGGCGACTCGCGGGTGGCGCGGCAGATGTCGACGACGTAGGCGGTGATCTCGGGGGAGACGGTGGTCTTGGCGACGGCCGCGCGGGCCGCCTCCAGGGCGGCGGGGCCCGCTACGGGGCGGATGCCGGCGGCCTGGAGGTCGCGGGGGTTGAAGCCCTCGGCGTGGCGGGTGAGGACGTTGATCTCGTCCTGGCGGGAGGGGAGGGGGATGGTGAGTTTGAGGAGGAAGCGGTCCAACTGGGCTTCGGGGAGGGGGTAGGTGCCCTCGTACTCGACCGGGTTCTGGGTGGCGGCGACGAGGAACGGGTCGGGGAGGGGGCGGGGGGTGCCGTCGACGGTGACCTGGCGTTCCTCCATGGCTTCGAGGAGGGAGGACTGCGTCTTGGGAGGTGTGCGGTTGATTTCGTCGGCGAGGAGGAGGTGGGTGAAGACCGGGCCGGGCTGGAAGGAGAACTCGGCGGTGCGGGCGTCGTAGACCAGGGAGCCGGTGACGTCGCTGGGCATGAGGTCGGGGGTGAACTGGACCCGTTTGGTGTCGAGTTCGAGGGATGCGGCCAGCGCGCGGATCAGGAGGGTCTTGGCGACGCCGGGGACGCCTTCGAGCAGGACGTGGCCGCGGCACAGCAGGGCGACGACGAGGCCGGTCACGGCGGGATCCTGGCCGACCACGGCCTTGGCGATCTCGGCGCGCAGGGCTTCGAGGGAGGCGCGGGCGCTGCCCGGGTCCCCGCTCGGCCCGGCGTTGTCAGTGGTCGGGTCCATCATGGACGGCGTACCTCTCTTTCGAGGGCGTCGAGTCGGTCGGCGAGGGTGATCAGGGCCCGGTCGTCGGTGGGCGCGGGGCCGAAGAGGAGGGTGTGCAGGTCCCGGGTGTCGCCCTGGAAGCGGGCGGACAGGGCCGGGAGCAGGGCCTCGGGTGTGTCCGCCCGGGAGACGGGGAGTCCCACGAGGGGGGCGAGGCGCGTGCGGGTCGTGGAGCGGAGAGCGGCTGCCGCGCGGTCGCGGGCGTTCGCCTTGCGGTAGAGGCGGGCGCGGCCTTCGACGGTTTCGGAGGCGCGGATCGCGACGGGGAGTCTTTCCGCTACGAGGGGGCCGAGCCTGCGTGCCCGCCAGAGGGCGGCGAGGGCGGCGGCGACGAAGAGTTGCAGGGTGCCCCAGAGCCAGCCGGAGGGGATCAGCTCGAAGAAGCCGCGTTCGTCGTCCCCGGTGGTGGCGGTGGTGTCGGAGAGGGAGGGGAGGTACCAGGTCAGATGGGGGCGGGAGCCGAGGAGTTGGAGGGCCAGCGAGGCGTTGCCCTGCTGGTCGAGGCGGTCGTTGAGCAGGATGTCGGGCGCGCCGAGCAGGACGGTGTCGCCGCCCCCGGAGGGCTGGGGGAGCCGGAGGAGGGTGGCCAGGCGCTGGCTGACGTAGCACTCGTCGGCTTCGGGGTGGGTGGTCGAGTAGCGCAGGCCGCCGGTTTCGGCGGGGCCCGCGCGGTTGGCCTCGGGGAGGGCGCAGCCGGGGTCGAGGGTGGTGTCGAGGCTGGTGGCGGGGTCGACGTAGACGCCGGGGGCGAGGCGCTCTACGGAGGAGATGCCGGCGGCGACCAGGACCGTGCGGCCACCGGAGTCGGCGGTGCCCTCGTGGAGGCGGGACTGCTGGGCGGGGGTGAGCAGGTCGGGGTCGGTGACCAGGAGGGTGGTGTCGGGGCCTGCGGTGGCGCGGGCCTCTTCGACGGTGGTCACCACGCGGGTGGAGACGCCTCGTTCGGCGAGGAGTTCGGCGAGGGCGCGGCTGCCCTGGGGGTCGGTGGAGCGCGGGTCGAGGCTGTCGTGCTGGGCGTCGGAGCGGAGCAGGGCGATGGCGACGGCGCCCGCGACGAGGAGCACGAGGGCGAGGGCGACGCCCCTGCCGCGGGTCCACAACTGGCGCGGGGTGGGCGAGGCCGAGGTGGTGGGGAGCGTGGTCTCGGGGCGGGTGGCCTTGGGGCGCGTTGCCTTGGGGCGCGTTGCCTCGGTGGTCATCCGGCGGCTCCCGGGCGGGTGGTGTGGTCCGTGCTGCCGGTGCTCGCCGTGGGGCTGGTACTGGGACTGGCAGTGGCGCTGGTGAGGTGGGGTTTGGTGCGGTCGAGGTCGTGGTCGAGCGCCGCGATGCGCTCGTACGACGGCTGGGTGGCCGTTCGGCCGCCGTATGTGACGTCGTCGAAGTCGCGGGCGGCGGCGCGGAGTCGGTCGGCGTGGGCGGGCAGGGAGCGGCCCGCTTCGGCGGCGGCCTCGTCGGCGGTGCGGCCGGGGCGGATGTCCAGGAGGGCGCGTTCCTCCAGGGAACGGACGATGGCGCGCATGCGTTCCTGGACGGCCTGGTTCCAGTGGCCCTGGGCGGCGTGGGCCTCGGCGGCGGCGCGGTGGTCGGCGGCGCTGCGGGGGCGGTCGTCGAACAGGGCGGCGGTGGAGACGGGAGTCCGGCGAGGGGTGCCCAGGCGCCACCACAGGGCGGCCAGGAGGGCCACGACGACCAGGATGACGGCGACGAGCCCGACGGTGCCACCGGGGGTGGCGGCCAACGCCGAGCCGAACAGGTCGTCGAGCCACTCCCAGAACCTGTCCAGGGCGCGTTCGAACAGCCCGGGGTCGTCGTTGTGGTACATGCGCTTGGCGAGTTCGCGCTCGGCCGCCTCGCGCGCGGGGTCGCGCGGGACGGTGAGCGGTGGTTCGTCGGCCTCGCGCGGCAGCGTCGGCAGGGCCGAGAGCGCCGACAGCGCGGCCTGGGTCAGGGCAGATCCCCCCGCCGGACTCACCGCATCAGCCCCTGGGGGCGGTGCCGGTGTAGCCCTGGACCCCGGCGGCGCGGGCCAGGTCCAGGTCCAGGGCCTCGCGGCGGATGCGCTGGTCGATGTAGAGGAGCACGGTCACGCCGGCCGTGATCGGGAAGGTGATCATGGAGCCGATCACCGAGCCGATGCCGCTGATGACGAGGAACGTCCAGCCCAGGCCCGTGCCGGACTCGACGAACGCGGTGAGGCCGTCGCCGTCCGCCATGGCGCCGGCGAGGGCGAACGGGACCACGACGATCATCGCGATGACGTAGGCGATGATCGTCGCGAGAAGTTGAATACCGAATATCCGCCACCAGGAGCCCTGTACGAGCTTCACGGAGCGGCTCATGGACTTGGTGATGCTCTGCTTCTCCAGCATCAGGGCGGGCGAGGCGAGCGAGAAACGGACCCACACCCACACCGCGACCACGGCGGCGCCGAGGAGTACCAGCAGGGACAGGGCGAAGAGTCCGCCGCCACCGCCCGCCGCGGCGACCAGGATGCTGGGCACGGCTCCCACGGCGATGATGGCGAGGCCGATCAGCACCAGCAGGAAGATCAGGCCGAACAGCCGCAGCACCTGGGGGCGGGCGTCGCGCCACGCTTCCCCGGTGGTCACCGGCCTGCCGAGCACTGCCCGGCTGGTGACCGTGGTCAGCAGGGCGGTCGCGGCGACCGTGCCGATCAGTGCGATCACGAAGACGACGACGTTCGCGGCCATCGCCTCGCCCAGCGCGCGGGCGAGTTCGCCGACGCCGGCGCTGGGGTCGTCGATGGCGCTGGTGTCCAGGAGGTCGTTCAGGACGAAGCCCTGGAGCAGGACGACGACGATCTCGGTGAGGACGGCGATGGTCAGGGAGATGCCGAGGACCGTGCGCCAGTAGGTGCGCATGGTGGAGACCGCGCCGTCCAGGATCTCGCCGACGCCGAGCGGGCGCAGCGGGATGATGCCGGGCTTCGCGGCGGGCGGGGGGCCGCCCCAGGGGGTGCCCCAGGCGCCGTAGGGGGCGCCTGCGGGGGTGTTGCTCCAGCCGGTGCCGGGGGTGCTGCCTCCGGGGCCGCCGGGCGGGCCGCCGGTGGGGGATCCCCAGGCGCCGGGGGCGCCCGGAGCGCCGGGGGGCGTTCCCCAGCTCTGGCCGGTCGGGCCCGGGGGCGGTGGCGGGGCCTGGCCCGGCTGCTGCGCGCCTGCGGGCGCCGACCACTGCGCCGGGGGCGGCTGCTCCTTGGACCACTGCGGACCGGGGCTCTGCGGGTCCGCGCCCGGCTGGTCGGCGGGCTGTCCGGGACCGGGCCGGTCGGACGGCCCGGTCTGGGACAACCCGGCCGGGCCGGTGGCGCCGGACGCGCCGGGTTCCCGCCCGTCGGACGCGCTGTCGGACGGGCCGTCGGACGGGGCGGATCCGGGCGAAGCCCAGCCCGGAGTGTCGTTCATCGTCGCTCCTTCACGGTGCCCGGCCGCTCTCACGGCGGCGGGTTGGCCAACATCGTGCCATGGGCCCCTTCCCGGGGGACCGGCCGCGGTAGGGGCTGCGCACCTTCAATTGTCCGCGAGGTACGGGGCAGACTGACCGCATGGCTGATCAGTACGCGCAAACCGGCGAGGACAACCGGCCCACCGACCGGCCCACCGACATCCCGGCGATCCGCTGGGGCGAGCCACCCGAGGGGCCCGTCGTGGTCCTCCTCGACCAGACCAGGCTGCCCGCCGAGGAGGCCGAGCTGGTGTGCACGGACGCGCCCGCGCTGGTCGAGGCGATCCGCACGCTCGCCGTCCGCGGGGCGCCGCTGCTCGGGATCGCCGGGGCGTACGGCGTCGCGCTCGCCGCCGCGCGCGGATTCGACGTGGACGAGGCCGCCACCGCGCTGGCCGGCGCCCGGCCCACCGCCGTGAACCTGTCCCTGGGCGTGCGGCGGGCCCTCGCCGCGCACCGGGACGCGCTCGCCGCCACCGGCGACCCCGGGCGGGCCGCCACGGCCACCCTGGACGCCGCCCGGCGGCTGCACCGGGAGGACGCCGAGGCCAGCCGCCGCATGGCCGGGCACGGGCTCGCGCTGCTCGACGAGCTGCTCCCGGGCGGCGGGCACCGCATCCTCACTCACTGCAACACCGGGTCGCTGGTGTCGGGCGGCGAGGGCACCGCGTTCGCCGTCGCGCTCGCCGCGCACCGCGAGGGGCGGCTGCGGCGGCTGTGGGTCGACGAGACCCGGCCCCTGCTCCAGGGCGCCCGGCTCACCGCGTACGAGGCGGCCCGCAGCGGCATGGCGTACACGCTGCTCACCGACAACGCGGCGGGGTCGCTGTTCTCCGCCGGGGAGGTGGACGCGGTGCTGATCGGCGCCGACCGGATCGCGGCGGACGGCTCGGTGGCGAACAAGGTGGGGAGCTATCCGCTGGCCGTGCTCGCCCGCTACCACCATGTGCCGTTCATTGTGGTGGCGCCGGTGACGACGGTCGACCCGGACACCGCGGACGGGGCGTCGATCGAGGTCGAGCAGCGGGCCGGGTTCGAGGTGACGGAGATAGCGGCACCGCAGGCGTCCGGGACCGGGGCGGGCGCCGGGGGCGGGGTGCCGCTGGCGCCGCTGGGGACGCAGGCGTACAACCCGGCGTTCGATGTCACGCCGCCGGAGCTGATCACGGCGATCGTGACCGAGGAGGGGGTGGTGTCGCCGGTGACGGGGCAGGGGCTGGCGGAGCTGTGCGCGCGGGCCGGGGGAGGGGTTGGGGCGGGCTGAGGGGTGGGGGTGAGGTGGGGTGGGGTCGGGAGGCTGAGGGGTGAGGTCGGTGGGGCTCACGGCCCCCCGGCTCGGGGGTCGGCTTCGCGGTGGTGAATCGGGTGCGGGGCTCTTCAGGGCCCTGTTTTCGGGGCGGGAACGGCGTGGGGTGAGGGGCGGGGACCGGATGCCGGGGCGGGGCTGACCTCGGGGAGCGGGGACAGGGGCAGACAGTGACGGTCGCGTACGACTAAGGTCACGAGGCAGTGACGTGCCTCACCTGCACCTTCGCCACCGTTATGAGAATGGGATGATGTCGTTTATGAAGGGACGAGTCCTTGTCGTCGACGACGACACCGCACTGGCCGAGATGCTCGGCATTGTGCTGCGTGGTGAAGGGTTTGAGCCGTCGTTCGTGGCCGACGGTGACAAGGCGCTGGCCGCGTTCCGGGAGGCCAAGCCCGATCTGGTGCTGCTCGATCTGATGCTGCCCGGGCGGGACGGTATCGAGGTGTGCCGCCTGATCAGGGCGGAGTCCGGGGTGCCGATCGTCATGCTGACGGCCAAGAGCGACACCGTGGACGTGGTGGTCGGCCTGGAGTCCGGGGCCGATGACTACATCGTCAAACCGTTCAAGCCCAAGGAACTGGTGGCCCGGATCAGGGCGCGCCTGCGGCGGTCCGAGGAGCCCGCGCCGGAGCAGCTCGCCATCGGGGACCTGGTGATCGACGTCGCCGGGCACTCGGTGAAGCGGGACGGCCAGTCCATCGCGCTCACCCCGCTGGAGTTCGATCTGCTGGTCGCGCTGGCCCGCAAGCCCTGGCAGGTGTTCACCCGCGAGGTGCTCCTGGAGCAGGTCTGGGGCTACCGGCACGCCGCCGACACCCGGCTGGTCAATGTGCATGTGCAGCGGCTGCGGTCCAAGGTCGAGAAGGACCCCGAGCGCCCCGAGATCGTGGTGACCGTCCGTGGTGTCGGTTACAAGGCCGGGCCGAGCTGACATGTCCGGGGACAGCGTCGCTTCGGCCCCCGGCAGGTCCGGGGCCCCCGCGGGGCGGCCTGTCGGCCGGAAGACGCCGGGCACCCGCTGGAGCCGCCTCCTGGAGGGCGGACTCCTCCAGGGCGGGGTCCAGGGCAGCCCGGTCCTGCGGTTGTTCATGCGCTGGGTGCGCCGGCCGCTGCTGCCCGTGATGCGGCTGTGGCGGCGCAACATCCAGCTCAAGGTCGTCGTCACCACCCTGCTGATGTCACTCGGCGTGGTCCTGCTGCTCGGCTTCGTCGTCATCGGCCAGGTGCGCAACGGACTGCTCGAAGCCAAGGTGAAGGCGTCCCAGAGCCAGGCCACCGGCGGTTTCGCCGTCGCCAAGCAGCGCGCCGACGAGGCCGCCGCCGCGCCCGGCGACGACCCCGCCACGGTCGGCGGACGCCCCGCCCAGAACGTCATCCAGTGGATGAGCGACCTCGTCTCCTCCCTGTCCAGCGGCGGACAGGGCGCCTTCGACGTCGTCACCCTGCCCGCCGGCGACGACAGCGGCAACGGACGCGGCCCGCGCGCCTCCGGCGGCGTCGACCCCAACAAGAGCGTCCCCGAGGACCTCCGCACCCGCGTCAACGCCAGCACCGCCGCCGCACAGAGCTACAGCCGCATCGTCTACAGCGGCGTCGACAAGGAAGCCCAGCCCGCCCTGGTCATCGGCAAGGAGGTCGACGACCCCAACGGCGACCCCTACCAGCTCTACTACCTCTTCCCCCTCACCCAGGAGGAGAAGTCCCTCAGCCTGGTCAAGAACACCCTCGCCACCGCCGGGCTGTTCGTGGTCGTCCTGCTCGGCGCCATCGCCTGGCTGGTCGTCCGCCAGGTCGTCACCCCCGTACGCATGGCCGCCGGGATCGCCGAGCGGCTCTCCGCGGGACGCCTCCAGGAACGGATGAAGGTCACCGGCGAGGACGACATCGCCCGGCTGGGCGAAGCCTTCAACAAAATGGCGCAGAACCTTCAGCTCAAGATCCAGCAGTTGGAGGATCTGTCGCGGATGCAGCGCCGGTTCGTGTCCGATGTCTCGCACGAGCTGCGGACCCCTCTGACGACCGTCCGGATGGCCGCCGACGTCATCCATGAGGCGCGCGTCGACTTCGACCCGGTCACCGCCCGGTCCGCGGAACTCCTCGCCGACCAGCTCGACCGCTTCGAGTCCCTGCTCGCCGACCTCCTGGAGATCAGCCGCTTCGACGCCGGAGCCGCCGCCCTGGAGGCCGACGCCATAGACCTGCGCGAGGTCGTGCGGCGCGTCGTCAGCGGGGCCGAACCCCTCGCCGAGCGCAAGGGCACCCGCATACGCGTCCTCGGCGACCAGCAGCCCGTGGTCGCCGAGGCCGACGCGCGCCGCCTGGAACGGGTGCTGCGCAACCTGGTCGTCAACGCCGTCGAACACGGCGAGGGCAAGGACGTCGTGGTCAGACTCGCCTCCGCGGGCGGCGCCGTCGCCGTCGCCGTACGCGACTACGGCGTCGGCCTCAAACCCGGCGAGGCCACCCGCGTCTTCAACCGCTTCTGGCGCGCCGACCCCGCCCGTGCGCGCACCACCGGGGGAACCGGCCTCGGCCTGTCCATCGCCCTGGAGGACGCCCGCCTGCACGGTGGCTGGCTCCAGGCGTGGGGGGAGCCCGGCGGCGGCTCCCAGTTCCGGCTGACGCTTCCCAGGACCGCGGACGAGCCCCTGCGCGGGTCCCCGATACCCCTGGAACCCAAGGACTCCCGCCGCAACCGGGGCCTCGGCGAGACCGGGCTGCCGCGGGGCGGCGAGAAGACCGCCACGGTGCCGGTCCAGCCCACCGGTGAGATATCGCCCCTCACCCGCCCGGTATCGGCGCCCACCGCCGACCCGACGGCCCTGCCGGGGAGCGGGGCGCGCGTGGTGCCGCGGCCCGCCGCGCCGGTCGGGGGGCGGATGGGGGATGGGGTGGGGGCTGGGACAGGGACGCGGACGGGGGCAGGGACGCGGACGGGGGCAGGGACTGGGGCAGGGACTGGGACTGAGGTGGGGACGGGAGCGGGGGCAGGGGTGGGCGGTAGCTCTGGTTCCGGTTCTGGTCCTCGTTCGGGTTCGAGTTCGGGTTCCGGTGCCGGTTCTGGTTCTCGTTCGGGTTCTGCGTCCGGTGGTTCGGATTCCGGTTCGGGTGAGGCGTGGGGTGGTCCCGGTGGGGAGCGGGCTGAGGAGCGTTCCGGGGGGCGGATGGACGGCCAGGCGGAGCAGCGGCAAGGGGAGGCGACGCGTGGACGGTGACCGCGAGGGAGAGCGGCGGCGGCGCGTGAGCGGTGACCGAGACGACTCCGGGACCTGGCGTGAGGACGGGTGGCGTGAGGACGGGGACCCGGGGGCAGGGCAACGCGCGAGGGGCGGGCGGCGGCGCCCGGCACCGGCGCTCGTCCCGCGGCAGCGCGCCCGGCGCAACAGGCCCGCGCGGGCGCTGGCGTACACCGCCGGGAGCGCCGTACTGCTCGCCGGATGCGCCTCCATGCCCGACCACGGCGATCTGCGCGGGGTCGAGAACACCCCGCGTCAGGACACCCAGGTCCGGGTCTTCGCCGTACCGCCCCGTGAGGACGCCGCGCCGCCGGACATCGTCCAGGGTTTCCTGGAGGCGCTGACCAGCGACGACCCGCACTATGAGACCGCCAAGCTGTATCTGACGCCCGACGCGGCACGCGAATGGCGGCCCGAGGCGTCCACCACGGTCCTCGCCGACGGACCCGCCACCACCGCCGACCCCGCGGGCGGACGCGAGGACGGCACCGAGTACTCGTTCACCCTGACCGGTGAACGCGTCGCACGCGTCGACGACCAGCAGTCCTACGCGCCCGCCGACGGCGAGTACTCCCGGCAGGTACACCTCACCAAGGACAGCGAGACCGGGCAGTGGCGCATCGACGGACCGCCGCCCGGCGTCGTCATGGGCCAGTCCGACTTCCAGCGCAACTACACCTCCGTCGACAAGTACTACTTCGCCTCCGACACCGCCGCCGCGACCGGCGTACAGCCCGCCGCCGTCGCCGACCCCGTCTACATACGGCGCCGGGTCGACCCCATGACGCAGATGGTGAACTCCCTGCTGGCCGGCCCCACCACCTGGCTCGACCAGGTCGTCCGCTCCAGCTTCCCGAGCGGCACGGCCCTGGCGAAGGACGCCACCCTGGCGCCCGACGACCAGAACAAGCTCACCATCCCCCTCAACGACCGGGCAGCCGACGTCAGCATCACCAAGTGCCACGAGATGGCCGCGCAACTGCTGTTCACCCTGCGCACCCTGAGCCCCGCCGTCGACCAGATCGAACTCCGGTCGGGCACCAGCCAGTTGTGCTCCCTCTCTGAGGAGGGCGCCGACGAGGTGGCCGCGCGCGGCTCCGCCGAACAGCCCGGCTACCTGTACTTCCTCAACGGCGAACACCGGCTCGTCCGCCTTCCCAGCAGCAGCAAGACCACCACCGCCGAAGCCGTCCCCGGCACACTCGGCGAAGCCGGTCCCGAACTGCGGTCCGTGGCCGTCTCACGTGATGAGAATCAGGCGGCCGGCGTCGGCATCGACGGCAAGAGCCTCTACCTCAGCTCCCTCGACGCCCAGGAACCGCCCACCGAGCCGCTCGTCGTCAGCCAGGGCAAGACCGAGACCGACCGGCTCACCGCACCGAGCTGGGACATCCACGGCGACCTGTGGATCGCCGACCGCGACCCCAAGAACGAGCGGCTGCTCCTCATCCCGGACGGCGAGGGCGAACCCGTCCAGGTCGCGACCCCGGGCCTGGACGGCCGTATCGAGTCCGTACGGGTCGCCGCCGACGGGGTGCGCATCGCGCTGGTCGTCGGGAACGACGAGGGACAGTCCCTGCTCATCGGGCGGATCGAACGGGAATCCAAGCCCGGCGAGACACCGTCCGTGACCGTTCGGGAACTGCGCTCCGCGACCCCCCAGTTGTCCGAGATCACCACCATGTCCTGGGCCGGGGACAGCCGCCTCGTCGTGGTCGGCCGCGCGGAGGAAGGCGTCCAGCAGATCTCCTACGTCCAGGTCGACGGCTCCACCCCGGAGACCGCCGCCCCCGACGCCCTCACCGGTGTGCAGAACATCGCCGCCACCGAGGACGACCATCTTCCGCTGGTGGCGTACTCCGAGGACGGCATCGTCCGGATGGCCAGCGGGGCGCAGTGGCAGAAGGTTGTTACGGAGGGGTCTTCGCCGGTTTATCCCGGGTGATGAGGGAGTGGGGAGTGGGGAGTGGGGGGTGGGGGAGCTGCGGAGCTGGGTGAGGGGTTGTGGGGTGGGGGTGGGGAGGAGCTGGGCCCGGGTGAGGGGGCTTGGGGTGGGGGTGGGGTAGTGGTTCTGTGGGGAGGGTGGCCGGGCTGCCGTGGATAGGGGTGGGCTTTCTGAGCTGCTGTTTTTCTAGTTATCCACAGAGGTTGTCCACAGGGGTGGTGCGAGAGGGCTCTCTCTTGGCACAGTGATCTCCATGCGGGGCTGGTGGCGGGACCTGACCGACCTGGTGCTGCCGGCCGAGTGCGGCGGCTGCGGGGTATCACGGGCGGTGCTGTGCGGCCGGTGCCGTACGGCGCTCGACGGGGGCGGGCCGCGCCGGGTGCGGCCGGTGCCGGAGCCGTCCGGGCTGCCGGTGGTGTTCGCGGCGGGACGGTACGCGGACGAGGTACGGGCGGCGCTGCTCGCGCACAAGGAGCGGGGCGCGCTCGGGCTCGCGGGGCCGTTGGGGGCGGCGCTGGCGGGGGCGGTGCGGGGGGTGGTGGGTGAGGGGGGTGGCTGGGGGGAGGGGGAGGGGGCCCCAGAACCCCGGCAGCGCGAACCTCGGCACCCCCACCCCCACCCCACCCCCAACCTCGACCCCATCCCCCACCACCACCCCTACCACCCCCTCCTCCTCATCCCCCTCCCCTCCTCCCGCCCCGCCACCCGTGCCCGGGGGCATGACCCCGCCCGGCGGATTGCGTTCGCGGCGGCCGGGGAGTTGCGGCGGAGCGGGATGGCGGCTCGGGTGGTGCCGGTGTTGCGGCAGCGGCGGGCGGTGGCCGATCAGGCGGGGCTGGGTCCGGCCGAGCGGTGGGCGAATCTGGCGGGGGCTCTGACGGTGGCGCGGGGTGCGGACGGGCTGCTGCTGGATGGCCGGATTGTGCTGGTGGACGACGTGATGACGACGGGTGCGTCGCTGGCGGAGGCGGCTCGGGCGGTGCGGGAGGCGCTGGGCGCAAGGGCCGTACGGGGTGGAACAGGGGGCATGACGGTGGGTGTGGGCGGGATGCGGAATGGGCAGGGAAGGCCGGTAAGGAAAGGAGTCGGAGAGGTGATCTCCGCGGCCGTGGTCGCGGCGCCGCCCGATTCTTTCGAAATGAAGTAGGAACTGTCCGCGAAGTTGCATCGTTGCAGGTAGTGAGAGGGTCAATTCGCTGAAACGGGGGTACGCGGCAGTAGAGGGTGACGACATCCGTCCGGGCGAGATATGTTCGGTTGTGAGAGAAAGCCGTTGGCCGTACCTCGCGAATCCGAATGCCGTGCTGCGGGTTTTCTGCAATGACCCGGGGCCGGTGGGCCGTAGTTCCCGCCCATGGGGGAGGAGGAGGTGGACGTCACCGAGTCCGAGGTTCCGGGGCCTCCCGGGACCTGGTGCACAAGGGAGATGCTCCGCCACGGAAGCGGGGCGATCCGGGAACGGAGTTCTGCGTGGACATCGTCGTCAAGGGCCGCAAGACCGAGGTGCCCGAGCGGTTCCGCAAGCACGTGGCCGAGAAGCTGAAGCTGGAGAAGATCCAGAAGCTCGACGGCAAGGTGATCAGCCTCGACGTCGAGGTGTCCAAGGAGCCCAACCCTCGACAGGCCGACCGCAGCGACCGGGTGGAGATCACGCTCCGTTCCCGCGGTCCGGTGATCCGGGCGGAGGCCGCGGCCAGTGACCCGTACGCCGCGCTGGACCTCGCGGCGGAGAAGCTGGACGCCCGGCTGCGCAAGGAGCACGACAAGCGCCACACGCGCCGAGGGGTCCGCAGGCTGACGGCGGCGGAGGTTCCCGACCATGTCCCGGGAGCCGCGACGCTCAATGGCAATGACCGCATCTTCGAGGCCGACGAGCCCGAGGTGCCCACGAAGAAGTTCGGTTCGCTCGAAGTGCAGGGCGACGGCCCCCTCGTGGTCCGCGAGAAGACGCACGTCGCTTCCCCGATGACCCTTGACCAGGCTCTCTACGAGATGGAGCTGGTCGGGCACGACTTCTATCTGTTCGTCGACTCCGAGACCAAGGAGCCCAGCGTCGTCTACCGGCGCCACGCCTACGACTACGGCGTGATCCATCTGCGTACGGACACCATGGTCACCCAGGCGCCGTCGCCCGACGCGGGCGGCTCGCTGGGCGGTTGACCTCCGCGGACGGCAGTGATGCCGGTGCCCCTGGTGTGCGCGTGCGCCCCCAGGGGCACCGGTGCGACCGGTTCGCGCCCCGCTCCGTGACCGCGGTGTCGTCCGGGCATGAAATCATGGCCGCAACGGCTCAACAGGTGGGTTGTTGCTCTGGGTTGGCGATGGCACAGGATCACAGGCCACAGCCTTCAGGGGGAGGAACGATGGCGGACAGCTTCGGACCGATGCAGGCGGCGCGTGCCGCCCATGAGGGCGTTGTGGCCGAGGACCCGGACACGGGCGCGTCCCGCAGGGAGCCGATCCGTGTCCTGGTGGTCGACGATCATGCCCTGTTCCGGCGCGGGCTGGAGATCGTGCTCGCCGCCGAGGAGGACATCCAGGTCGTCGGTGAGGCCGGGGACGGCGCCGAGGCGGTCGACAAGGCGGCCGATCTGCTGCCCGACATCGTGCTGATGGATGTCCGGATGCCGAAGCGCGGCGGTATCGAGGCGTGCACCACCATCAAGGAGGTGGCCCCCAGCGCCAAGATCATCATGCTGACGATAAGCGATGAGGAAGCCGATCTCTACGACGCGATCAAGGCTGGCGCGACCGGCTATCTGCTGAAGGAGATCTCCACCGACGAGGTGGCCACGGCGATTCGGGCGGTGGCCGACGGCCAGTCCCAGATCAGCCCGTCGATGGCGTCCAAGCTGCTGACGGAGTTCAAGTCGATGATCCAGCGCACCGACGAGCGCCGGCTGGTGCCCGCCCCGCGGCTGACGGACCGGGAGCTGGAGGTGCTGAAGCTGGTGGCCACGGGGATGAACAACCGGGACATCGCCAAGGAGCTGTTCATCTCCGAGAACACCGTGAAGAACCATGTGCGCAACATCCTGGAGAAGCTCCAGCTCCACTCCCGGATGGAAGCGGTGGTGTACGCGATGCGGGAGAAGATCCTCGAGATCCGCTGAGACAGGCGGGCAGCCGGACGGCAGGCAGGCGGGCAGGCGAGTCGGCGGCGCGCAGGAGCGGCCGGGGTCGCCGCCGGGTGGCCGGGGTCAGGCCAGGAGCCGCGCCAGTTCCGCGGTGAGGGCGTCGCGCAGCTCCGGCGCGTCGACGCGTTCGACGCGTACGTCGGTGCAGTTCACCCAGCTCGCGGCCTCGACCAGGGCCCGGGCGACGCCGGGGACGGCCTTGGGGCCGTCGAGGGTGGTCTGTCTGGCGACCAGGGTGCTGCCCTCGCGGGCGGGGTCGACGCGGCCGATGAGCGCGCCGCCGGACAGTACGGGCATCGCGAAGTAGCCGTGGATCCGCTTCGGCTTGGGGACGTAGGCCTCCAGGCGGTGGGTGAAGCCGAAGATCCGTTCGGTGCGTGCCCGCTCCCAGATCAGGGAGTCGAACGGCGACAGGAGCGTCGTACGGTGGCGTCCGCGCGGGGTGGTCTCCAGGGCGGCGGGGTCGGCCCAGGCGGGTTTGGCCCAGCCGGCGACGGTGACCGGGACCAGCCCGGAGTCGGCGATCACGGCGTCCACCTGTTCGCCCTTGAGGCGGTGGTAGTCGGCGATGTCCGCGCGGGTGCCGACGCCCAGGGCCTCGCCGGCCAGCCGGACCAGGCGGCGCAGGCATTCGGTGTCGTCCAGGTCGTCGTGCAGCAGGTGCGGGGGGATTGCGCGCTCGGCGAGGTCGTACAGGCGTTTCCAGCCGCGGCGCTCGACGCAGACCACCTCGCCGTACATCAGGGCGCGCTCCACGGCGACCTTGGCGCCGGACCAGTCCCACCACTCGCTGGTGCGTTTGGCGCCGCCCAGCTCGGTCGCGGTGAGGGGGCCCTCCGCGCGGAGCTGTTTGACGACCTGCTCGTAGGTGCCGTCCGGGAGGTCGTGGCCCCAGTGCGGGCGGTTGCGGTAGGTGCGGCGGCGGAACGCGAAGTGCGGCCACTCCTCGATGGGCAGGATGCAGGCCGCGTGCGACCAGTATTCGAAGGCGTGGGTGTCGGTCCAGTACGCCTGTTCCACCGTCTTGCGGCCGACGGCGCCGAGGCGGGCGTACGGCACGAGTTCGTGGGAGCGGGCGAGGACCGAGATGGTGTCGAGCTGGACCGCGCCGAGGTGCCGCAGGACGCCGCGGACGCCGGCCCGGCGGTCCGGGGAGCCGAGGAAGCCCTGTGCGCGCAGGACGATACGGCGGGCCTCTGCGGCGGACAGCTCGGCGAGCGGGCGCGGGGTCGTCATGTCCCGCACGATAGTCGGTGGCACTGACAGTCCTGGCTGACCTGCGGGTTTACACAGAGTGGGTGCTCAGGGGCGGGGGGCCGGGAGGTAGGGGGCGGTGGAGGGGAGGCCCAGGTCGCTGGGGAGCAGGGAGCCGATCCAGCAGTCGCGGCGGACGCCGTTGTGGTTCATGCCGGAGCGCAGGACGCCCTCGACGGTGAAGCCGGTCTTCTCGGCGACCGCGCGCGAGGCGTGGTTGCCGACCTCGGCGCGCCATTCGACGCGGTCCACGCGCGCGTGGACGAACGCCCAGCGGACGGCGGCCAGGGCGGCCTCGGTGGTGTAGCCCCGGCCGCGGTGGTCCTTGACGGCCCAGAAGCCGATCTCGCCGACGCCGAGGGAGAGCATGGTGATGCCGAGCATGCCGGTCAGGTCGCCGTCGGGGAGGAAGGCGCCGAAAGTGAACATCGAGCCGGCCGCCCAGCCCTCGGGGGCCGCCTGCGCGACGAAGTTCTCGGCGTGTTCGGGGAGGTAGGGCGTGGGGATCGTGGTCCAGCGCTGGATCTCGGGGTCCTGGCAGGCGGCGTACACGGCGGCCGTGTCGGCCGGGTCGACCGCGCGCAGCCGCAGCCGGTCGGTGCTGAGGGTGACGGGTTCCATTGGCAGATTCTGCGGGGGCCGCGGAAGGGGCGCCATCTCTTTGCCGTGGGTGATCACATGATCACGATTCGCGAAAATGACCGCCCGGATGCGGCACCATCCGTGAGCCCCGGCCGTTGTGCCTTGTGAACGGGTGGATCGCCGGCCGATCGGGAGTACCGCCGGGCCGGTTCGTGGCGGTGTTCGTGCCCGGTGTCAGTCATGGAAGTGAAGACGGCGGTTGCTGTCGGTTCTGCGGGCCTCCCGGTGCGGGCGGGTCCTCGCATACGATGGCCGTTGCTCCGTCACGTCCAATGGAAACCGACCCTCCCCAGGCCCGACCGGCAAGGAGATCAACCCCCGTGTCCGTCCTCTCGAAGATCATGCGTGCAGGCGAAGGCAAGATCCTGCGCAAGCTGCACCGCATCGCGGACCAGGTCAACTCCATCGAAGAGGACTTCGTCGACCTCTCCGACGCCGATCTGCGGGCCCTCACCGATGAGTACAAGCAGCGCTACACCGACGGTGAGACCTTGGACGACCTGCTGCCCGAGGCGTTCGCCACGGTCCGTGAGGCCGCCAAGCGCGTCCTCGGCCAGCGCCACTACGACGTGCAGATCATGGGCGGTGCCGCCCTGCACCTCGGCTATGTCGCCGAGATGAAGACCGGTGAGGGCAAGACCCTGGTCGGCACCCTGCCGACGTATCTGAACGCGCTGTCGGGTGACGGCGTGCACCTGATCACGGTCAACGACTACCTGGCCGAGCGCGACTCCGAGATGATGGGCCGCGTCCACAAGTTCCTCGGTCTGTCCGTGGGCTGCATCCTCGCGAACATGACACCGGCCCAGCGCCGCGAGATGTACAACTGCGACATCACCTACGGCACGAACAACGAGTTCGGTTTCGACTACCTGCGCGACAACATGGCCTGGTCGAAGGATGAACTCGTCCAGCGCGGCCACAACTTCGCGGTGGTCGACGAGGTCGACTCCATCCTCATCGACGAGGCTCGTACGCCGCTGATCATCTCCGGCCCCGCCGACCAGGCCACCAAGTGGTACGGCGACTTCGCCAAGCTGGTGCGCCGCCTCAAGCGCGGTGACGCGGGCCAGCCGCTGAAGGGCATCGAGGAGACCGGCGACTACGACGTCGACGAGAAGAAGCGCACGGTCGCGATCCATGAGTCCGGCGTCGGCAAGGTCGAGGACTGGCTGGGAATCGACAATCTGTACGAGTCGGTGAACACGCCGCTGGTGGGTTATCTGAACAACGCCATCAAGGCGAAGGAACTGTTCAAGAAGGACAAGGACTACGTCGTCATCGACGGCGAGGTCATGATCGTCGACGAGCACACCGGCCGTATCCTGGCCGGCCGCCGCTACAACGAGGGCATGCACCAGGCGATCGAGGCGAAGGAGGAGGTGCCGATCAAGGACGAGAACCAGACCCTCGCCACGATCACCCTCCAGAACTTCTTCCGCCTCTACGGCAAGCTCTCCGGTATGACCGGTACGGCGATGACCGAGGCCGCCGAGTTCCACCAGATCTACAAGCTCGGTGTGGTCCCCATCCCGACCAACCGGCCGATGGTCCGCAAGGACCAGTCCGACCTGATCTACCGCACCGAGGTCGCCAAGTTCGACGCGGTGGTCGACGACATCGCCGAGAAGCACGAGAAGGGTCAGCCGATCCTGGTCGGCACCACCTCGGTCGAGAAGTCCGAGTACCTCTCGCAGCAGTTGTCCAAGCGCGGTATCCAGCACGAGGTGCTCAACGCCAAGCAGCACGACCGTGAGGCGCAGATCGTCGCCCAGGCGGGCCGCAGGGGCGCGGTGACCGTGGCGACCAACATGGCCGGCCGCGGTACGGACATCAAGCTGGGCGGCAACCCCGACGACCTCGCCGAGGCCGAGCTGCGCCAGCGCGGTCTGGACCCCGAGGAGCACATCGAGGAGTGGGCGGCGGCCCTGCCGGACGCCCTGGAGCGGGCCGAGGCCGCCGTGCAGACCGAGTTCGACGAGGTCAAGGACCTGGGCGGCCTCTATGTGCTGGGCACCGAGCGGCACGAGTCGCGCCGGATCGACAACCAGCTCCGCGGTCGTTCCGGCCGTCAGGGCGACCCCGGCGAGTCCCGCTTCTACCTCTCCCTGGGCGACGATCTGATGCGGCTGTTCAAGGCGCAGATGGTCGAGCGCGTGATGTCCATGGCGAATGTGCCGGACGATGTGCCGATCGAGAACAAGATGGTCACCCGCGCCATCGCGTCCGCCCAGTCGCAGGTCGAGCAGCAGAACTTCGAGACCCGTAAGAACGTCCTGAAGTACGACGAGGTCCTCAACCGGCAGCGTGAGGTCATCTACGGCGAGCGCCGCCGTGTCCTGGAGGGCGAGGATCTGCACGAGCAGGTCAAGCACTTCATGGACGACACCATCGACGCCTATGTGGGTGCCGAGACCGCCGAGGGCTTCGCCGAGGACTGGGACCTGGACCGGCTGTGGGGCGCCTTCAAGCAGCTCTACCCGGTGAAGGTCACCGTCGACGAGCTGGAGGAGGAGGCCGGGGACCGGGCCGGGCTGACCGCCGAGTTCATCGCCGACTCCATCAAGGACGACATCACCGCGCAGTACGAGGCGCGGGAGGAGCAGCTCGGCTCCGAGATCATGCGTGAGCTGGAGCGCCGGGTGGTGCTCAGCGTGCTGGACCGCAAGTGGCGTGAGCACCTCTACGAGATGGACTACCTCCAGGAGGGCATCGGCCTGCGCGCGATGGCGCAGAAGGACCCGCTGGTGGAGTACCAGCGCGAGGGCTTCGACATGTTCACCGCCATGATGGAGGGCATCAAGGAGGAGTCCGTCGGCTATCTGTTCAACCTGGAGGTCCAGGTCGAGCAGCAGGTCGAGGAGGTCCCCGTCGAGGACGCCAAGCGGCCGAGCCTGGACAAGCAGGACGCGGTTCCCGCGCAGGCGGGCGCCCGCCCCGAGATCCGCGCCAAGGGGCTGGACGCCCCGCAGCGGCGCAACCTGCACTTCTCCGCGCCGACCGTGGACGGCGAGGGCGGCACCATCGAGGGCGACTTCACCGACGACGACGAGCCGGTGCGCTCCGAGGCCGACGGTCTGACCCGCGCGGAGCGGCGCAAGCAGGCGCGGGGTGGGCGGCGCCGCAAGAGGTGAGGGGTCGGCCTCGGCTGGCGGCTGCGCGGTGGCGCGGGCGGACGGCCGAGTGATCGCTGGATGGATGGCCGTGTGATGGCCTGGCGGACGGCCGTGTGATGGCTGAGTGACGGCTTGGGGCGCGGGTAGCGCCGTGGCCGGTGGAGGGCCGGTCTCCTCGGGGAGACCGGCCCTTCGGCGTGCCCGGGGACAGTGGGTCCGGTGGGGCCGGGTGTGGCTGTGAGTGCGGGTGGGGGTTGCGGGGCTGGGTGTGGGCGTGGGGCGGGTGTGGGGCTAGGTGTGGGCTGGGGGCTGGTCCGGGCGGTGCTGGGCTCCCAGGTCCACTGCTGTGCAGCGCCAGCGGCGGTCGGCGCCCTGCTCCAGGCGGAAGGCCATCGCGTGCAGCCGGTCGCCGGCGCCGATCCGGGCGAAGACCTCGAAGGCGCCGGGACGGGCCTCGTACCAGCCGATCTCGCGGAGGACGGGGCGGATGCCCTGCGGGGTGCGCAGCGGGCCGCGTTCGGCGAGCCAGGCCAGTTCGTCGTAGGCGCGGCCGGAGGTGAGGCCGAGCATGTAGTGGACGGGGCGGCGGCCACTCAGGACGGCGAGGAGGCGCTCGGCGATGTTTTCGGTGGGGAGGCCGCCGGGGTGGGGGCGGGGCGGTACGGGGGGCGTGGGCGTGGGGGTGGTGGTCGACGGTGGGGTGGAGGTGGGGGTGGGGGTGGAAGTGGAGGCGGAGGTGGCGGGTGAGGTGGGTGCTGAGGTGGTGGTGGCTGCGGTGGTCGGGTCCGGGCCTGTTCCCGGGCCCGTTCCCGGACGTCGTACGCCGGGGAAGCGGGGTGGGGCGCTGCCGGGGCGGCGGGAGTCCCGGCGGCCGGGCGGGCGGGTGCGGACGGGGTGCCGGTTCTCCCGTGGGCCCGGTGCCTGCGCTTCCGCCGGGCGCGGGCGTCGGGCCTCTGCCCTGGTCATGACCTTGTTCATGGTGATCCCCGTTCGGCCGGCCCGGCTCGTACCGGGCGGTAACTTCCTGTTGGGGATCTTGTACGGAGGGAGTGCGGGGCGGCAAGGGGGCCCGGAACGGGAGCGCGCCCGCACCGGATTCACCCATCCGGGTGGTCGTGGCCGCGTCCTGCCTGGTGAGGCGGGGGTGGGGTGATGAATTTCCGGGCGCCGCGCTGACGTCCGCGAGGTGGTGGGCAGGGACTCGAAAGGGGACGCCCGGACGTATCCTGAAGGCCGTTCCGGTGGCTTTCCCGTCCCTCACCGGGGTGCTGTGAGCCCTCCCGACCACGAAAGCGGCCCGCCATGCGTGTCTACGTCCCCCTGACCCTCTCCGGTCTCGCCGAGGCGTACAAGACGGGCGAGCTGGGGGCCGGGTCCCTCGTCGCCTACGCGGTGACGCCCGGTCTGCGTGAGTGGTACGTCTCCGACGACATCGAGGAACTGGAGTACGCGGCGCTGAACCGGGCGGCGCTGGCCTCGCTGCGGCTGATCGCGGCCGATCCGGACGCCGTGCGGCGGCGGGTGGTGGTCGCGGTGGACGTGCCGGACGGAGCGGCGGTCGCGGACCCCGGCCGGGGGCTGGATCCGGCTGTGCTGGGCGAGGTGCGGATCACGGGAGCGGCGGCAGCGGCGGGAGCGGTGGCGCTGGGCAAGGCGGCGGCCGTGCATGTCGACGCCGCGGACGCGGTGGCGGATGTGGCGGCGGCGGTGGAGGCGCTGGCGGCGGCGGACGCCGGGGATGGCGACGCGCAGTTCGTGGTGGACGGGGCGGAGGATCACGAACTGCTCTGGTTCGCGACGCAGGAGATTCCTGAGCTGCTGGGGTCGGGGGAGTAGCCGGAACCGGGTGAGGGCGCCGTTGACCTGGGGTTCTCCTGATTGTCAGTGGCGGGCGGTACTTTTTCTGACATGGGGATGCAGACAGGGGCACACATCGTCTGGGACTGGAACGGCACGCTGTTCCACGACAATGACGCGATCATCGGGGCGACGAACGCGGCCTTCGCCGAGCTGGGGCTGGACCCGATCACGATGGAGCAGTACCGGGAGCTGTACTGCGTGCCGGTGCCGAAGTTCTACGAGCGGCTGCTCGGGCGGCTGCCCACCGAGGCCGAGTGGTCGGTCATGGACGACACCTTCCACCGCCACTACACCGAGCACCGGGTCGGCTGCGGGCTGACCGAGGGGGTGGCGGAGCTGCTGGTGGGGTGGGCCTCCGGCGGGTGCAGCCAGTCCATCCTGAGCATGTACGGGCACACCGAACTGGTGCCGCTGGTGCGCGGGTTCGGGATCGAGGGGCACTTCATAAGAGTGGACGGACGGACCGGGCCGTCCGGGGGCAGCAAGGCGGAGCACATGGTGCGGCACCTCGCCGCGCTCGGCGGGGTGGAGCCGGGGCGCACGGTGGTGATCGGGGACGCCGCCGACGACGCGGTGGCGGCACAGCACGTGGGAGCGCGGGCGGTGCTCTACACCGGGGGGTCGCACGGCCGGGCCAGCCTGGAGGAGACGGGCGCGCCGGTGGTGGACACGCTGGCGGAGGCGGTCGCGGAGGCCGGGCGGATCGCGGCGGCGTAGGGGCGAGGGGTGGGTGGTTCAGGGCTTGGTCGGGGCTGAGGGCCGGGTGGCTCAAGGCTGGGTGGTGGCTGAGGGCCGGGTGGCTCAAGGGTGGGGCGCGGCCGGGTGCTGGGTGGCGGGCAAAGGCTGGGTGGCGGCCGGATGCTGGGTGGCTGGAGAAGGCTGCGTGGTGGCTGGAGTCTCGGGTGCGGCTGATGGCGGAGGCAGCCGCCGGTGATGGTGGGTGGCCCCGCGCCAGCGCCGTGGCCCGTGGCCCGTGGTCCCGTAGGTCACGGTCCTGTGGCCTTCGGCCCCGTGCCCCTCGGCCCCGTGGCTCACGGTCCTGTGGTTCACAGCCCCGTGGCCCAGGATCCCCGTCGGGCGCCGTTCCCGGCCGGTGGCCCGTGCCGGGCGCCGTCCTCTCCCGGTCGTCGGCGCCCGTTCCGGATCCCGGCCGATGGCCGGCGCCCGATCCGGTCGTCGGGTCAGCCCGTCGGCGCCACCGCCCGCAGCACCTTCAGGAACTCGCGCATCCAGGCCGGATGGTCCGGCCAGGCGCGGGAGGAGACGAGCGTGCCGTCGACGACCGCCTCGGTGTCCTGGAAGGTGGCCCCGGCCGACTGCATGTCGATCTCCAGCGCGGGATACGCGGTCACCCGGCGTCCCCGCAGCCCCTCGATCGCGGCGGTCAGCAGCGGGCCGTGGCAGATCTGGGCGACGGGCTTGTCGGCGTCGAAGAACGACTTGAGGATCTTGCGCAGCTCGGGATCGTTGCGCAGATACTCCGGGGCGCGCCCGCCGGGGATCACGACGGCGGCGTACTCCCCGGGGTCCACCTCGGAGAAGGCCAGGTCGGCGGGCCAGGTGTAGCCGGGCTTCTCGGTGTAGGTGTCGAAGCCGGGTTCGAAGTCATGGACGACGAACTGGAGCTTCTTGCGGGCGGGGGCGGCGATATGGACCTCGTAGCCCTCTTCGAGGAGGCGCTGATAGGGGTAGAGGACTTCGAGCGACTCGGCGGCGTCGCCGGTCAGGATGAGGATCTTGGGAGTGGACGCGGGGGACATCAGGGCTCCTCTGGGGTTGGTCCTGCCGAGAACGTGCCGTGTGCCGGGGGCCTTGCCAAGGGGACGCGCCGATTTCCGGGCAGGGGCGGAGGCGGCGGTGGTGCTCCCGGCGTGGACGCGGGCGCGGGCAGGGGCGGAGACGCTGCCGTCCGCCCCGTCCGCCCAACCTTCCTACGCCCATCGGGTCAAGATCCACCCCGCGCCCCGACCACCCTGCCTACGCCAGTTGCCGTAGCGCGGCCACGCTCACTCGCGGCCGGTGCTCCACATCTGTGCAGAACGTCAAAGTTCTGGGTGTGGTTTTGTACACATACAGCTCATGACGGGGGGCCGGTGGGGAGCGATAGCCTGGGTGGCGTGATCAGCGCGATAGTTCGCGGGGGCGCTCGTGCCTCCGCTCTGCGCCCGGGGCGCACGGACGACATCCGTGGCCGGGCGGCGGTCGCTGGTCCTCCCGGGCGCACCGGAGCGCCCCGTGCCGAGTGGGACCGAACCCGCGGCACAGCACGGAGTGCGGCACGGGCGAGAGCAGTGTCACACCCCTCGGACGCATCGGGAATGGCTGATATCCCCGCGTCCCTCTCCCCTCTCGGCATAGCGTCGGAGCAGACCGGACACCCCGCGTCTCGGCGTGACGCCGCAAGGGAAGAGACCGTATTTCCTTCTACGTCACGCAACGGCGCGCGACAGGAGCCAGAGGACAATGCAGACCAAGCTGGACGAAGCCAAGGCCGAGCTGCTCGATCGGGCCGCCCGGGTAGCTGAGAACAGCCCGGTCGGGGGGCACCTACCGACTGGGACGACGGAGAACGGCACCCCTGACCGGGACGCCGTGCTCGCGTTCCTCCAGCGCTACTACTTGCACACCGCACCGGAGGATCTGGCCGACCGTGACCCGGTCGATGTCTTCGGCGCCGCCTACTCCCACTGCCGGCTGGCCGAAAACCGTCCGCAGGGCACGGCCAGTGTGCGGGTCCACACCCCGACCGTCGAGGAGAACGGGTGGACGTGCAGCCACTCGGTCGTGGAGGTCGTCACCGACGACATGCCCTTCCTCGTCGACTCGGTCACCAATGAGCTGACCCGGCAGGGCCGCGGCATCCATGTGGTGATCCACCCGCAGATCGTGGTGCGGCGCGATGTCACGGGCAAGCTGATCGAGGTGCTGACCGGCCCGCCCACCGGCGATCTCCCGCATGACGCGCACATCGAGTCGTGGATCCATGTGGAGACGGACCGGGAGACCGACCGCGCCGACCTCAAGCAGATCACCACGGACCTGCTGCGGGTGCTCTCCGACGTCCGCGAGGCCGTCGAGGACTGGGGCAAGATGCGCGACGCCGCCGTGCGGCTCGCCGAGGAGCTGCCCGCCGAGCCCGCCCCCGCCGACCTCAGCGCGGACGAGACCGAGGAGGCCCGCGAGCTGCTGCGCTGGCTCGCCGCCGACCACTTCACCTTCCTCGGCTACCGCGAGTACCAGCTCCGCGAGGACGACTCGCTGGCCGCCGTCCCCGGCACCGGCCTCGGCATCCTGCGCTCCGACCCGCACCACGCCGCCGACGAGGCGCACCCGGTCAGCCCGTCCTTCGAACGGCTGCCCGCCGACGCCCGCGCCAAGGCCCGCGAGCACCGGCTGCTCGTGCTCACCAAGGCCAACAGCCGGGCCACCGTCCACCGGCCGTCCTACCTCGACTACATCGGCGTCAAGAAGTTCGACAAGGACGGCAATGTCGTTGGCGAGCGCCGGTTCCTCGGGCTGTTCTCGTCCGCCGCGTACACCGAGTCCGTGCGGCGGGTGCCGGTGATCCGGCGCAAGGTCGAGGAGGTCCTCAAGCGGGCCGGGTTCTCGCCCAACAGCCACGACGGGCGCGATCTGCTCCAGATCATGGAGACCTACCCGCGCGACGAGCTGTTCCAGACCCCGGTGGACGAACTCCAGTCCATCGTGACCTCGGTGCTCTACCTCCAGGAGCGCCGCCGGCTGCGGCTCTACCTGCGCCAGGACGAGTACGGGCGCTACTACTCGGCCCTCGTCTACCTCCCGCGCGACCGCTACACCACCGGCGTCCGGCTGCGGATCATCGACATCCTCAAGGAGGAGCTGAACGGCACCAGCGTCGACTTCACCGCCTGGAACACCGAGTCGATCCTGTCCCGGCTGCACTTCGTGGTCCGGGTCCCGCAGGGCACCGAGCTGCCGGAGCTGTCCTACAGCGACCGCGAGCGGATCGAGGCCCGGCTGGTGGAGGCCGCCCGCTCCTGGGCGGACAGCTTCGCCGAGGCGCTGAACGCCGAGGTCGGCGAGGAGCGCGCCGCCGAACTGCTGCGCCGGTACGGCAACTCCATCCCCGAGGGCTACAAGGCCGATCACACCCCGCGCGCGGCGGTTGCCGACCTGGTCAACGTGGAGCGGCTCACCGAGGACCGCAACTTCGCCCTCAGCCTCTACGAGCCGGTGGGCGCCGCCCCCGACGAGCGCCGCTTCAAGATCTACCGCAGGGGCGACGCGATCTCCCTGTCCGCGGTGCTGCCGGTGCTCAACCGCCTCGGCGTCGAGGTCGTCGACGAACGGCCCTACGAACTGCGCTGCTCCGACCGCTCCGTCGCTTGGATCTACGACTTCGGGCTGCGGCTGCCCCGGCGCAAGAGCGGCGACTTCCTCGGTGACGACGCCCGCGAGCGGATCCAGGAGGCGTTCTCCGCGACCTGGACCGGCAAGGCCGAGAACGACGGCTTCAACGCGCTGGTGCTGAGCGCCGGGCTGAGCTGGCGGCAGGCGATGGTGCTGCGGGCGTACGCCAAGTATCTGCGGCAGGCCGGGTCCACCTTCAGCCAGGACTACATGGAGGACACCCTCCGCAACAACGTCCACACCACCCGGCTGCTCGTCTCCCTGTTCGAGGCGCGGATGTCGCCGGACCGCCAGCGCGCCGGGCACGAGATCGTGGACGCCCTGCTGGAGGAGCTGGACGCGGCGCTCGACCAGGTCGCCAGCCTCGACGAGGACCGCATCCTGCGGGCCTTCCTCACCGTCATCAAGGCCACCCTGCGCACCAACTTCTTCCAGGAGGCCATCGGCGGACACCCGCACGACTACGTCTCCATGAAGCTCGACCCGCAGGCCATCCCCGACCTGCCCGAACCCCGCCCGGCGTACGAGATCTGGGTGTACTCGCCGCGGGTCGAGGGCGTGCATCTGCGGTTCGGCAAGGTCGCGCGCGGCGGGCTGCGCTGGTCGGACCGGCGCGAGGACTTCCGCACCGAGATCCTCGGCCTGGTCAAGGCGCAGATGGTGAAGAACACGGTCATCGTGCCGGTCGGCGCCAAGGGCGGCTTCGTCGCCAAGCAGCTCCCCGACCCGTCCGCCGACCGGGACGCCTGGCTGGCCGAGGGCGTCGCCAGCTACAGGACGTTCATCTCGGCGCTCCTCGACATCACCGACAACATGGTCGCCGGAGAGGTCGTCCCGCCCGCCGACGTCGTCCGGCACGACGAGGACGACACCTACCTCGTGGTCGCCGCCGACAAGGGCACCGCCACCTTCTCCGACATCGCCAACGAGGTCGCCGGAAGCTACAACTTCTGGCTCGGGGACGCCTTCGCCTCCGGCGGCAGCGCCGGCTACGACCACAAGGGCATGGGCATCACCGCGCGCGGCGCCTGGGAGTCCGTCAAGCGGCACTTCCGGGAGCTGGACCTCGACACCCAGAGCGAGGACTTCACCGTCGTCGGCATCGGCGACATGTCCGGTGACGTGTTCGGCAACGGCATGCTGCTCAGCGAGCACATCCGCCTCGTCGCCGCCTTCGACCACCGGCACATCTTCATCGACCCGCACCCCGATGCCGAGACCTCCTACGCCGAGCGCCGCCGCCTGTTCGAGCTGCCCCGTTCGAGCTGGGCGGACTACGACACCGAGCTGCTCTCGCCCGGCGGCGGCATCTTCCCCCGCTCCGCCAAGGCCATCCCGATCAACGCGCACATCCGCGAGGCCCTCGGCATCGAGGAGAAGATCGTCAAGGTCACCCCGGCCGATCTGATGCGCGCCATCCTCCAGGCCCCGGTCGACCTGCTGTGGAACGGCGGCATCGGTACGTACGTCAAGGCGGCCACCGAGTCGAACGCGGACGCGGGCGACAAGGCCAACGACGCCATCCGGGTCGACGGCGAGCAACTGCGGGTCAAGGTGGTCGGCGAGGGCGGCAACCTGGGCCTGACCCAGCTCGGCCGGATCGAGTTCGCCCGCGGCGGCGGCCGGATCAACACCGACGCCATCGACAACAGCGCGGGCGTGGACACCTCCGACCACGAGGTGAACATCAAGATCCTGCTCAACAGCCTGGTCACCGACGGGGACATGACCGTCAAGCAGCGCAACAAGCTGCTCGCCCAGATGACCGACGAGGTCGGCCGGCTGGTGCTGCGCAACAACTACGCGCAGAACACCGCCATCGCCAACGCCCTCGCCCAGTCCAAGGACATGCTCAACGCCCAGCAGCGCTTCATCCGCCATCTGGTGCGCGAGGGGCATCTCGACCGGGCGCTGGAGTTCCTGCCCACCGACCGCCAGATCCGTGAGCGCCTCACCGCCGGACAGGGCCTGACCAGCCCGGAGACGGCCGTACTGCTCGCGTACACCAAGATCACGGTCGCCGAGGAACTGCTGCACACCTCACTGCCCGACGACCCCTACCTCACCGGTCTGCTCTACGCGTACTTCCCGTCCGCGCTGCGCGAGAAGTTCCCCGAGCACATCGACAACCACCCGCTGCGCCGCGAGATCACCACGACCGTGCTGGTCAACGACACGGTCAACACCGGCGGTACGACCTATCTGCACCGGCTGCGCGAGGAGACCGGGGCCTCCCTGGAGGAGATCGTCCGGGCGCAGACCGCCGCGCGCGCGATCTTCCGCTCGGCCCCGGTGTGGGACGCGGTGGAGGAACTCGACAACCGGGTCGCCGCCGATGTCCAGACCCGTATCCGGCTGCACTCGCGCCGCCTCGTCGAGCGCGGCACCCGCTGGCTGCTCAACAACCGGCCGCAGCCGCTGGAGCTGGCCGAGACGGTCGAGTTCTTCGCCGAGCGGGTCGAACAGGTCTGGCAGCAGCTCCCCAAGCTGATGCGCGGCGCGGACCTGGAGTGGTGGCAGCAGATCCACGACGAGCTGACCGGCGCCGGAGTCCCCGGTGAGCTGGCCACCCGGGTCGCCGGATTCTCCTCCGCCTTCCCGGCGCTGGACATCGTGTCCGTCGCCGACCGCACGGGCAAGGACCCGCTGGCCGTCGCCGAGGTGTACTACGACCTCGCCGACCGGCTCCGCATCACCCGCCTCATGGACCGCATCATCGAACTGCCCCGCGCGGACCGCTGGCAGTCCATGGCCCGCGCCGCGATCCGCGAGGACCTCTACGCGGCGCACGCGGCCGTCACCGCGGACGTCCTCGCGGTCGGCAACGGGTCGTCGACGCCGGAGCAGCGGTTCGAGCTCTGGGAGCAGAAGAATCTGGCGATCCTGGGGCGGGCGCGGACGACACTGGAGGAGATCCAGTCGTCCGACACGTTCGACCTGGCGAATCTGTCGGTGGCGATGCGCACGATGAGGACGTTGCTGCGGACGCATTCGTGAGGTTGTCGCGGACACGCATGCGTAGGGGTGCGTCTTAGGGGTGCGTCGTAGGGCTGTTGTGATGGCGCCCCGGGCCGGTTGGCTCGGGGCGCTGTCGTGTGTGCGGGTGCGGGTGGTGATGAGTGGGTGTGGGTGTGGGTGTGGGCGGGCGCCTTGGGTCAGGAGGGCTGGGGGAGCTTGGGCTTGGCCTTGGGCTTGGGTTTGGGCTTCGCGGGGGGTGTCTTGTCGCCGGTGAAGGACTCGTACTCCTTCATCACCTCGTCCGTCGGGCCGTCCAGGCGCAGTTCGCCGCGCTCCAGCCACAGCACGCGTTCGCAGGTGTCGCGGATGGACCGGTTGTTGTGGCTGACCAGGAACACCGTGCCCGCGTG
This sequence comes from Streptomyces sp. NPDC093252, assembly GCF_040683675.1. Classification (NCBI taxonomy): domain Bacteria; kingdom Bacillati; phylum Actinomycetota; class Actinomycetes; order Kitasatosporales; family Streptomycetaceae; genus Streptomyces; species Streptomyces sp. NPDC093252. The sequence continues at coordinate 30,252 of NZ_JBFBEM010000013.1, forward strand.
CCGGCGCAGTTCGCGGATCCGGGCCTCGGAGCGCTTCTGGAAGGAGCGGTCGCCGGTGGCGAGGGCCTCGTCGATGAGCAGTACGTCGTGGTCCTTGGCGGCGGCGATGGAGAACCGCAGGCGGGCGGCCATGCCCGAGGAGTACGTCCGCATCGGCAGGGTGATGAAGTCGCCCTTCTCGTTGATGCCGGAGAAATCGACGATCTCCTCGTAGCGCTCCTTGATCTGCTCGCGGGACATGCCCATGGCGAGGCCGCCGAGGTGGACATTGCGCTCGCCGGTGAGATCGTTCATCAGGGCGGCGGAGACGCCGAGCAGGGAGGGCTGGCCGTTGGTGTAGATCCGGCCGCTCTCGACGGGGAGCAGTCCGGCGACCGCCTTGAGCAGCGTGGACTTGCCGGAGCCGTTGGTTCCGATCAGGCCGATCGCCTCGCCCCGGTAGGCGACGAAGGAGACCCCGCGCACCGCGTGCACGGTCCGTACGCCGGCCGCCTTCTCCGTCTTCTTGCGGCGCAGCATCCGGTTGAGGGCGGCGGTCGCGGAACCGCGGCCCGCGCCGGTGCCATTGACGCGGTAGACGATGTCTACGGTGTCGGCGACAACGGTGGGGATGCCGGGGGCGGGGTCACCGTCGGCGGGAGCGTTGGTCTGTTCGGTGATGTCGTTGATTCCGGTCACTCCGGCAACTCCGTTAACTCCGGCGAGTTCAGCGTGTTCAGCCACGGCCGTAGGTCTCCTCAGCCTTCCAGAAGTAGATGAAGCCGCCGACTCCGGCGAACAGCGCCCAGCCCGTCGCGATGGCCCAGACATGCGGGGGCAACTGGCTCGCGTGGAAGCTGTCGATGAGGGCGAAGCGCATCAGGTCGATGTAGATGGCGGCGGGGTTGGCCTGGAGCGCCGTGCCGACCCAGGACGGCAGGCCGCCGTGCGCGGAGACCAGGTGATCGATGCTCCACATCACCCCGGACACATACATCCAGGTACGGAGCACGAACGGCATCAACTGCGCGATGTCCGGGGTCCTGGCGCCGATCCGGGCCATGATCATCGAGATCCCGGCGTTGAAGGTGAACTGGAGCACCAGCGCCGGGATCGCCAGCACCCAGGACAGGGCCGGCGGCACCCCGAAGGCCAGCAGGATCACCACCAGCGCGGCCATGGAGAACAGCAACTGCTGAAGCTGCTGGAGGCAGAACGAGATCGGCAGCGCGGCCCTCGGGAAGTGCAGTGCGCGGACGAGACCGAGATTGCCGGAGATCGCTCGAGTGCCCGCGAGGATCGAAGTCTGAGTGAATGTCCAGATGAACACGCCGGTGACCAGGAAGGGGATGTAGTCCGGCACACCCCGCTTGGTCTGGAGCAGCACGCCGAAGACGAAGTAGTACACCGCGGCGTTGAGCAGCGGCGTCATGACCTGCCAGACCTGGCCCAGCTTCGCCTGGCTGTACTGGGCGGTGAGCTTGGCGGTGGAGAACGCCCCGATGAAGTGACGCCGGGCCCACAGCCCCCGGATGTACTCGGGGAGGGTCGGGCGGGCGCCGCTGACGGTGAGGCCATGGCGTACGGCGAGCGCCGCGAGGTCGGTTCCGGCGCGGTCGGCTTCGGCGGGGGTCGCGCCGACGGCGGCGGGGGCGGCCGGGGAGGCGGCCGGTGCCGTCGGGGGCGGTGTGTCGAGAACCTGGCTCACATCCGCTGCTTTCGCTCGGGTGGGGGTGAGGGGGGAGGGGGAAAGGTGAGTGGGGGTTGAGGTGGGGGTGGGGTGGGCGACGGCTTCGGTCCGCTGCGCGCCTCTTCTTACCTCTTACGCGCCTTTTCACGTCCTCTTACGTCGGGACGGGACCGTATCGTCGTAACGCGAGCGTAGGCCCAATCGGCGTCGGGACGCAACCGTTCCGTCGTCACGGCCTATGCTGGTCGGCATGACCAGCGATGCCGATGGACCGCTCTCCGGGCCCCCTGCGCGGCCCTCCGCGCGCCCGCGTCGACGGGCCCCGGCGGGGGCGGCGGTGCTGCGCGAGGACGTGACCGAGGCGATCAGGGCCGCGGTGTTCGCGGAACTCGCCGCCGTCGGCTACGCGCGGATGTCCATCGAGGGCATCGCCCGACGGGCTGGGGTCGGCAAGACGGCGGTGTACCGGCGGTGGCGGTCCAAACTGCACCTGGTGCTGGACATCGTCTCCGCGCTCGCCGTACAGGGGCTGCCCGCGCCCGACACCGGCTCCCTGGAGAGCGATCTGCGCCTGCTGTACGAGGTCGTGTCCCGTGCGCTGCGTCATCCGATCGCGTCCCAGATCATTCCCGACCTCCAGGCGGAGGCCGCGCGCAATCCCGAGATCGCGGCGGCGATGCAGAAGGCGCTGCGGGAGGGCCAGGAGGGCGTGGCCAGCACGATCGTCGCCGCGGCGGCGGAGCGGGGGGAGGTGCGGGCCGGGTACGACAAGGAGGTCGCGCTCGATCTGATCTCCGGGCCGCTGTACTGGCGGTCGGTGGTGATCCGGAGCGATCGGCTGCCGAAGGACTACCTGGGGGCGCTGGCTCGGGCCACGGCGGGGGCGCTCAAGGCGTTGTAGGCGGAGGCAGGTGGGGGCCGGTGCAGGGATGTGGAGGCATGCGGAGGGGCGGTCTGCTGGGCGTTTGATCGGTTGATCGTTCCGATCAGGCGTCTGATCGTGAGTCGGGTCGCGTATCTGACCGTGAGCCTGAACATCAGGTCATCTGATCGTGAGCCTGATCGCGTGTCCGTTCGTCAGTCCCGGGCCGCCGACGGGAAGCGGCGCAGCCATCCGTCCCAGGCCGACGCGATCATGTCGTGGACGTCGTGCTTGGCCTTCCAGCCCAGTTCGCCGGTGATGCGGTCGGCGGAGGCGACCACGCGGGCCGGGTCGCCGGGGCGGCGCGGGGTGACCGTGGGGGCGCGGTGGTGACCGGTGATCGCATTGATGCGGTCGATCATCTCGCGGACCGAAACGCCCTCGCCGCGTCCGATGTTGAGCGTGAGGTCGCGTCCGGGGGAGGCGGCCAGCGCGCGGGCGGCGACCACATGTGCCTCGGCCAGGTCGACCACATGGATGTAGTCCCGTACACAGGTGCCGTCGGGGGTCGGGTAGTCGTCGCCGAAGATCCGCGGGGGAGCGTCCTCGGTGAGCTTCTCGAAGACCATGGGGATGAGGTTGAAGACGCCGAGGTCGGCGAGGTCGGGGCGGGCCGCGCCGGCCACGTTGAAGTAGCGCAGGGAGGCGGTGGCCAGGCCGGTCGCCCGGCCCGTCGCCCGGACCAGCCACTCGCCCGCGAGCTTGGTCTCGCCGTAGGGGGACAGCGGCGCGCAGGGGGTTTCCTCGGTGACGAGATCGACCTCCGGCATGCCGTAGACGGCCGCGGAGGAGGAGAACACGAAGGAGGTGATCCCGGCCGCGGTGACCGCCTCCAGCAGGACGCGCAGCCCCTCGATGTTCTCCCGGTAGTAGTGCAGCGGCATGTCGACCGACTCGCCGACCTGTTTCTTCGCCGCCAGATGGATCACACCGGTGATCCCGTGCCCCGCGAGCACCTTGCTCAGCCGCACCCCGTCCAGGACCGTACCGACCTCCAGGAGGACCCCCTCCGGCACCCGCTCGGCGATGCCGGTGGACAGGTCGTCGTACACCACCGCGCGTTCGCCCGCGTCGGTCAGCGCGCGTACCACGTGCGCCCCGATGTAGCCGGCTCCTCCGGTGATCAGCCAGGTCATGTGCCGCCAGTCCCCTCGTCGGTCGGTCCCGTCCCACAGTCAAGCAGGCTGCGGACCGCAGCGCGCCGGGGACGTGGCGTGAAGGCGACGGGCGGGGGGCGGGACGGGGCCGGTGGGGACGGGGGTGGGGAGAGGAGGGGGAGGAGCAGGGGGGAGGAGGTGGGAGGTGGGGTGGCGCGGCTCGGTGGATCGGTCCGGGGGATCGGTCCCGTGGATCGGTCCGGTGGCCGTCAGTCCGCGAGGGCCGCGTCCAGGCGGGACGTCAGGTCGTCGACCCTCGCCTTGAGGTCGCGGATCTCGTCGATGTCGCAGCCGGTGGCCGTGGCGATCCGGCGCGGGACGTCCAGCGCGCGTGCGCGCAGGGCCCGGCCTTCGTCGGTCAGCCGGATCTCGACCGAGCGCTCGTCCTGGGTGCTGCGCTCGCGGCGGACGAGACCGGCCGCCTCCAGCCGCTTGAGCAGGGGCGAGAGCGTGCCGGAGTCGAGGCGCAGATGTTCGCCGAGCTGTTTGACGGGGAGTTCGCCGTGCTCCCAGAGGACCAGCAGCACCAGGTACTGGGGGTAGGTCAGTCCGAGATCCTTGAGGATCACGCGGTAGAGGCCGTTGAACGCGCGCGAGGCGGCGTGCAGGGAGAAGCAGATCTGGCGGTCCAGGAGCAGCAGGTCGTTGTCCGCGCCGCTGCTGGGGGGCGTGGTGGCCGGTGCGGGCGTGGCGGGGGTCCGGGGCGGGGTCATGTGCCCAGCATACCTCTCGTCCATCACTTAGTTGCGAGCAATTGAGTTGTGTGCTTCAGTTGTCTCTGTCAGGGACCGGAAACGGTCACCGGACGCAGGTCGCCGAAGCGAACACCGCATTCGGTACCGCACACGTCGTGCGGAAATCGTGCAGCCGCACGTGCCACGTGCAGACTCCGAGAGGGATGGTTCACCCATGGACGCGCTCTACACCGCCGTCGCCACCGCCACCCACGGCCGCGAGGGCCGTGCCGTCAGCTCCGACGGCAAGGTCGATGTCAAGCTGGCCCCGCCCGTCGAGCTGGGCGGCAACGGCGAGGGCACCAACCCCGAGCAGCTCTTCGCCGCCGGTTACGCCGCCTGTTTCGGCAGCGCGCTCGGTGTGGTGGGCCGCCGGGCCAAGGTCGACGTCAGCGAGGCCGCCGTCACCGCCGAGGTCGGCATCGGCAAGCAGGGCGAGGGCTTCGCCCTCAAGGTGACCCTGCGCATCGAACTGCCCGACTCCGTGGACGAGGCCACCGGCCGCAAGCTCGTCGAGACCGCCCACCAGGTCTGCCCCTACTCCAACGCCACCCGCGGCAACATCCCGGTCGAGCTGGTCATCGAGTAGTCGGTCTGGGGGGAAGGGCGAGAGGGCGATTGATCGTTCCCTGCGGGTTCGTGCAGTTCGAACGGACTTCCACGGAACGATCAAACCCCGTGATCAAACCTCGCGTGATCAAACCCCGCGATCGAAACCCGCCCATCCACGACCCCGCCCACCCGCGCCTCACCCCACCCGCGCCAGCACCTCCCCCGTCCGTTCGCTCCATGTCACCACCACCGCGCCCGCCGGCAGCGTCCGCCGGCGGGTCAGCAGGATCCAGCGGACGCCGTACCGCCGGACGACAGCGGCGCGCTCTGCGGCGGTGGAGCCGGGGGAGAGGTACGTACGGACATCCGCCAGCCGATCGTTGCGCGCGGACTCGTCCAGAGCGGGGTCCGCGACGGCCGGGGCGACCGTGTTCACCCCGTACCCGGCCAGCCCGTGCACGGTGTCCCGGCCCTCGGCGAGCACCACATCACCCCGCTCGACGTACCGCGCCGCCCACGCGTACGACCCCCCGCTCGGTGAACGATCGGAAGTGATCCGATCGAACGATCCCGGCAGCACCGCCGCGCCCTGTACCCCGAGCAGCCCCGCGCACGCCCCGCCCGCCGCCACCGCTCCCAGCCCGCGCCGCCAGGCCGGCCAGGGCCGTGGCGCGGCCAGTTCCACCGCGAGCGCACACTGCGGCGGCACGAGGGCCAGCGCGAGCAGCGCACCGTCCACCGAACCGCCGCCCAGCAGCCCGTAGGCCACCACCGTCAGCCCCGGTACCGCCATCAGAACCAGTGGGTCCCGCCAGGAGCCGCGCCGCGCCCGCAGCCACAGCGCCGGGATCCCCACCAGCAGTGCTGCCCAGCAGGCGCCGATCAGGGACCCCGTCGAGGGGGACAGGACAGAACGATCACCGGTCGCATGAGCGAAACCGGCGGTGAACACGTCGTAGTACGGCCAGCCCCACAGCACCGCCGCCATGGTCGCGGCGGCCCAGCCCCAGCGCGGGAGCGCGCGGAGGCGACCGCACCCGATCAGGGCGACCGCCCCGGCACCGGCCCCGGCGCCCACCAAGGGGTCGATCAGTGTGATCAGCCCGTACAGCACACCCAGGGCCGCGTATCCGAGAGGGCTCGGCAGACCGGTGGGGCCGACGAAGCGCACCCTGCCCGCGTCCCGGGCCCGTGTGCCCGTCAGCGCCCATGCCCACAGCGTCAGTCCGAGCGCGCACACCGACGGGTCCCCGAGACCGGCGGTGAGCGGCAGCAGGGCGAGCGACACGCCGGCCGGCGCCGGTTCGGTGCCCCACAGCAGCGTCAGCGCGGCGAGCGCCAGGACCGGTGCCCAGGGGCGGGGCGTCAGCATCCGGACGAAACGGCCGACGCCGGTCAGCAGCACGGCCAGATTGACCGGCCCGGCCAGCCGTACCGCCTCCCAGCCGCCCAGGCCGGTCACCTGCGCGAAAGCGCCCTGCACGACGGTGTAGGGGGTGTAGGCGGGGCTGCCGTCGCCCGGCAGCGCGGCCACGGGATGGCGGGGGTCCGTCAGATCCGCCGCGAGGCGTTCGACGACCGCCGCGTCCAGCCCGGCGTCACAGCACAGCGGGACCCGCCAGGACGCCAGCGACACCACGAGCCAGCACAGCAGCCCCAGGGCCAGGTACGGCGTCGGGCGCCACCGGCGTCCGCCGCGCAGGGCGCTCGCGCCCCGTACGGAACGCTCGGCCAGGACGGGGGCGTTCACCGGACGGCCGGGGGGATTGGGAGCGACGGAGGCTGGGGCACTGGCCGTACCTTCCCGCCGGACCCGACCCGCTGACCCCCTGTCACCGCAACGGACGAACTCGTTTGCCGGGACCGCCGCCCGCGCGCGTACCGGTGTCCGGGCCGCCCGGCGGGTCCGCGCGACGCCGCCCGGGGCGACCGGCGGGCCGCCACGTGGACGGCCGGCTCGGAGTGGGCCGCGAGGTGCTCACGCGCCCTCCCGGGGTACGGGGGGCGGCTCCACAGGGGCAGGACAGGGGGGTGGTGGTGCGGGGGGCGTCGAGATGCTCAAACGGTGCTCCCGGAGGGCGAGGGGGAGAGTGAGGGCAGGGGGTGAGGCGGGGGCGCCGGACCAAGAGGTGAGGCGGGGGCGCCGGACCCGGGGCGCCGGACCTGGGGCGTTGGGTGTGGAGCGTGGGGTGTGGAGCGTGGGGCCTGGGGTCGTTTCCGTTTTCGTCAGGTCAGCACTTGGTGCGTCGGACTTGGGGCACGGGACATGGGGCCTGGCGCGGGGGCGGTCAGTGGTGGTCGTTGGCGGCGCCCGGCGGGGCCGTGCGGGTGCCCTTGGTGTGGTCCACGGTGGCCTGCGGGGGCCGGACCAGGGAGGCCGCCGCGGGCACAGGATGCCGGTCCTGCGGGGGCACCACCACCGGCCACCCCGCCGTCTCGCCCGTCTGCCCCAGCACCACATGCCGGACGACCCGTTCGGCGGCGCGTCCGTCGTCATGGGGGCAGAAACGTGCACGGAACGCCGCCCGCACCTGAGCGGAGCGGGAGCCGCACCAGTGACCGGAGGCGAAGATGTCGATCAGTCCGTCCTCGTCCCGAGCGATGGCGCCCGGCGGGCAGGCGCGCGGATCGAGGTAGGTGCCCCGGGCCGCGTCGTAGGCGGCCCAGTCGTCCATGTGCAGCACGATCGGTCGATCGAGTCCGGCGTAGTCGAACATCAGGGGCGCGTAGTCGGTGATCAGCGCGTCGGAGGCCAGACACAGGGACCTGATGTTCGCATGATCACCGACATCGATCAGCCGCTCGATCGACCGCTCGATCGACCGCTCGGGGAGTCGGTCGCCGGGGCGGGTGTGCGGGGTGCGGGCCAGGAGGACGAAGCGCGGGCCGAGGCGGCGCAGGACGCGTTCCAGGTCCAGGCGGGCGGGCTGGGTGCGGCGGTAGTCGCGGTGCGCGGGCACGTACAGCAGGGCCACCGCGCCCGCGGGGACGCCGAGCGACTCGCGCAGCCGCGCCACGTCCGCCGAGGTCGCCCGCTGGAAGACGTCGTTGCCGGGGCGTCCGTACTCCAGGGTCCGGTAGCGGCCGGGGAGGACCCGCTCGCAGGTGAGCGTCGTGTGGCGGTTCCCGGACAGGACGTAGTCCCACTGGTCGACCGCGCGGAGCAGCCGGCCGAGGTCCGTGCCGGGGGCCGCCGCCGGGCGGTCCAGCAGATCCAGGCCCAGATGCCCGAGCGGGGTGCCCCGGCCGGTCTGCACCACGATCTGACCTGATCGTTTGATCAAACGGTGATCGAGATCGGTATCGGTGATCAGATACTTCGAGCGGGCCAGCGCGCTCCAGTAGGCGGCCGTGTCCGGGACGAGCCGCCGCGGGCCCGGGGGCACGGTGTGCTGCTGCTCCGGGCGGGCGATCCAGGCGGTGCGCAGGTGCGGGGCCAGCGCGCGGAACGCCGCCTCCAGTACCCCCGGACCGCTGCCGTGCCCCGCCCGAGCCGTGAACACCGCCCGGTCCTCGCGCAGCGGCAGCCGCCGCTGGAGGCCGTAGTGCAACCGCAGGGCGCCGGTGCGCAGGGCGCGGGACAGCCGGGCGGTGAGGCGCGCGGTGCGGCGGGCGCCGGTGGTGATCAGGCGCAGGGCGCGCAGGGTGCGGTGCATCCCGAGGCGGAGCGGGGTGTGCCGCAGGGCGGCCCTGACGCCGGTGGCGCGGTGGCGGCGGCAGCAGTCACGGGTGCGGCGCAGGAAGTCTGCGTGCGCGCGGCGCGGCAGCCGGGCGGACCGTGCCGCGAGGTGATCGAGCATGCGGCGGTACAGCACCGGGTGCCAGGTGGCGGCGAGTCCGGGGCGTTGTTCGAGGAGGGCGAAGATTTGATCGTACTGATCGAAGATGTTCGTTTCGTCGGGCGACGCTGTGCCGTGCGGTCGTCGTTCGTGGACGCAGATCTGATCGAGGGTGGCGAGCTGCTCGGCGGCGAGGAGCGTGCCGTACGACCAGACGTACGGCTGGTCGGCGGGGAGGTGCGCGGCACGCCGGTCGAGGAACTCGCGGCGGTACGCCCGGCTCCGGGCAGGGGTGGTGAGCAGCCCGGGGCGGTCGGCGGGCGCGAAGGGCACCGGGCCGTGCTCGCCCAGGTCCGGCGGGCTCGGCTCCGGCACCGGTGTGCCCGTCCGGTCGAGGCGGGCGCGCCCGTGGACCAGGAGGTCCGGCTCGCCGGTCTCCTTCAGCCGGTCGGCGATCGTGCGCAGCGCGTGCGGGGTGAGGGTGTCGGTGCCGTCGAGGAAGAGCACATAGTCACCGGTCGCCCGCTCCAGCGCGGCGGCACGCGCCCGACCGGTGTGCTGGGGCAGCCGTACGGCCCTCACGCGCGGGTCGCGGGCCGCGAAGTCGTCGAGGATCTCGCCACAGGCGTCCGGCGAACCGTCGTCGACCCCGATCACCTCGACATCGGCGTACGACTGGGAGAGCACCGACTCCAGGCACTCGTGCAGATACGCCTGAACCTGGTACGCGGGGACGATGACAGTGAACCTGGGCAAGGGGGCATCCATGGGTCGGCACGGGCGTTCTGCCCGGCAACGGCCCCCGGAGCGACCGGGTTACGGGGCGTACGGCAATCGGGGGACAGGGGCGCGCCGTCGCCGACACGCTCCAACGTCCGTCCGGAGAAGGCCACTTCGTCGCCCGGTCGCCGCATCGCCGCATCGCCGCAGCCCTCGCGCCCCGGCCGCCTCTCCTCGGTCCCGGTGTCCCTACCGCTGCATCCCGGTGCCGTTGTCCCGGCCGCCTCACCCCGGTCCCGCTGTCCCGGCCACTGCACCTCGGCCACTGCACCTCGGCCACCGCACCTCGGCCACTGCACCTCGGCCACCGCACCTCGGCCACGGCGGCTCGGTGACTTCACTGCCCCCGCCATCACCTCGGCCATCACCCCCGACGCGAACCGCCCACCCGGATCGCGTTCGCCACGCATCCGCAGCGCCCGCACCAGCCACCGCGAAGCGTCCCACCGGCCCCCAGGGGGTACCACGGGCCGGGGCAGCGGGTCAGGGCCGGGTGCAGGGGCCCGGCAGGAAGCGCGCGGAGCGGCCGTGGCGCGCAGGTGCGCGCTACAGCAGCGACGGCACCTCGGGCGCCGACACCTCCCGCGCCGCCCGCTCCAACGCGCTGGCCAGCAACGCCAGATCGGTGGGCCCGTTGCCCAGCTCCCGGACCGGGCGCCGGGTCGGCGGGTCGCCCGCGCGCTCCCACTCCACCGGCACGACCGTCGGCCGCAGCGTCGCCGTACGCGGGATGCGGCCCGTCACCCGGCCGCCCTGGAACGCCGTACCGCGGCTTTCGCCGCCCAGCAGCCGTCCCCGGCCCGGCGCGGGCTCCTCCGGGCCCTCCAGGGGCGCCTCCAGCTCCACCCGCAGCGCCGCCCGCCGCACCGGCTCCGTGTCCGCCGTACGGCCGCCCGGATGCGCCGCCGACACCAGGTGCACGCCCAGCCGCTCGCCCTCGCGCGCGACCGCCTCCAGCGCGCGCATCACCGACCCCGCCGCCGGACGGCCCGGCGAGCCCAGGGCGGGGGAGACCAGCGCGTCCAGATCGTCCACCACGACCACCAGCCGGGGCAGCGGTGGCGGCGCCTCCGTGCGGCGGCGCGCCGCTGCGGGGCGCAGCCGCAGGGTCGAGCTGGGCGGGGTGTCTATGTCCCCCGAGGGGGACGCTGACGAGGACTCCGGCGCCGATGTCGGCAGGTGGCCGTCGCTCCGGCCCCCGGGGCCCGTGTCCCCGTGACCCGCCCCCTGGGGCATCCGCTGCGGCACGATACGGCCCGGCATCCCCGCCCCCGCGTATCCGCTGTGGCCCGCCAGCGCCGCCTGCCCGGCGTGCCAGCCGGTGAAGTCCGTACGGCCCACCAGCTCCGCCCGCCGCTTCAGCTCCGCCGACAGGGACTGGGCGAACTCCCGCATCCGCACCGGGTCGTTGACCGTGAGGTGAGTCGTCACATGGGGCAGCTCGGTACAGACCCGCAGCCCGTCCGCCGGGCCCCCGCCCGTCCCCACGCCGTCCCGCCCGTCTATCAGGATCATGCCCAGCCGGTCGGGCCGCTCGGCCGCCGCGAGCGAGGCCACCACCGCCCGCAGCAGCTCCGTACGGCCGCTGCCGGACGGCCCCTCGATCAGCAGATGGGGGCCCTCGGCCACCAGGTCCACGCCGACCGGCCCCCGCGCGCCCGCGCCCAGCACCGCCCACGCCCGTCCGCCGACCGCCTGACGGTCGTCCGCCGCGTCCGCCCAGCGGGCCATCAGGGACGCCGGGGTGGCCCGCGCCAGCCCCAGTTCGTCCAGCAGCCGGGCCGTCTGCGGCAGCGGGGCCGACATCCGCGTGTGCCGCTCACCGCCCGAGCCCTCCGGACGCAGCGGCGCCAGCGCCCGCGCGAACCGCTCCGCCCAGGCCAAGGACACCGCGTCCACCGCGGCGGACGTGCCCTGCCCCAGCGTCCCGCGCCCCGGCCCGTCCCCCGCCACCCGCAGCAGCCGCAGCGCCGTCGCCACCTCGCCGCCCAGCAGCGCCACCGCCCCGCACTCCCGGAACACCGGGACCGCCGCGCACGCCGCCTCGAACATCTCCGCCGCCGGAGCCGACCCGGTGGCCGCTGCCGTCTCCGCCAGGCACAGCACATGGATCCCGGCCCGCGGGCCCTCCGCGCACAGCCGCGCCAACGCGTCCCGCAGCCCGGAACCGCCGGGATCGCCGTCCACCACGACCACCGTGTACGGCCCCGGAACACCCGTCCCGCCCGCCCCGCCCGTGTCGCCGTCCGGGTCGGCCGCCGCCCAGGAGGGCCGGTGCGTGCCCGTGCCCTCGCGCGCGGGGAGGTCGTAGCGGACCGTGCCGTCGGCGAGTCGTTCCTCCATGCCCCGCAGCAGCTCCTCCAGACGGGCCGCCGCCTGCTCGCGGTCGTAGGCGAGGAGCAGCCGGCAGTCCTGGCCGTGGCGGGGGCGGACCTGGGGGAGCCAGCCGAGCCAGGACCACTCGGCGGTCCGCTCCCGTACCGTCCGTGAACGGTCCGCGCTGATCAGGACGATCTCCAGCCCGTCCGGCGAGTGCAGTGCGGCGAGCTGGGCCAGCACCGCGCGGGCCAGCCCCGCCAGCCGGGGGCGCGGCCCGGCCAGGCCCAGTGCGCCCGCCTCCCGCAGATCGGCGGTCACCGGTACGGCGGGCAGCAGCCCGGAGCCGTCCGGCGCCCGGCGGTCGGCCGTGCCCAGCCGGACCGTCAGCGCCTCCGGGTGGCCCGGCGCGCGCTCCCACAGCCGGGGGCCGGGGCCCAGCGCGGTCAGCAGCAGCGCGGCCGGATCCGGCCAGGTGTCCGGCAGCGGGACGCCTCCGGGGGCGCCGGGAGTGCCGGGGGCGCCGGGCGACGTGGTCTCGGGGACCGTCCCGCGCGCGTGGGGGGCCTCGTCGTCGTAGGGCGTGCTCCCGCCCTGCTCGGGTTCGCCCCGGCCACCGGCCAGCCGCCGCGCCCACGCGGAGAGGCCGCGCCTGCGGGGGCCGGGGGAGGGGGCGGAGGCGGGGGAGTCGGTGCCGCGCGGTGGGGTGTCCCTGCGGGCGGAGGATCCGGCGCCGGTGCCGAGCCCGGCGCCGTGCGTGTCGCCCTCACGCGCCGGGGAGGAGGCCCCCCGGGGGTCCGGAACGCCGCCGGGGCCACGCCGACGCGCCCCGCCGCCGGGCCCATCCGGGCCTCCGGCCCCAGGGGCGTCCCCGTAGCCGCCTTCGCGGCCACCTGCGTAGCCGTCTTCGTAGGCACCCCCGTAGCCGCTTTCGTGCCCGCCCGAGCCGGTGTGGCCCGAAGCTTCCCCGGAGCCCCCGGAGCCCCCGGAGCCCCCGATGAACCCGCCCGGGCGGCTCTCCACCCTCGGTGCCCCGCCCTGCCCCGGCACGATCGGCGGCTCCACGGGCGCGTGCTCCTGGGCGCCCGGCGCCTCCCAGCCGGCCGTGGCATGCGTCACCCGGGCCTCACCGGCACCCGGCACCGGGTCGCCCCCCGGAGGGACGGCACCCGGCCCCGGGGAGCCCCCCGGAGAGGACCCTGAACCCGCCCCCGGCACGGGCGGCGCGACCCGCACATACCCCTCCCCGTCCGGCTCCGTGCGCATCCGCGCTCCCAGCCCCCCGGGCGGCGCGATCCGCAGGGCCGACTCGCCGATCCGCAGCAGCGCGCCCGGCGCGAACCGCACCGCGCGGGGGCCCACCCGGCGGCCGTCCAGGGCCGTGCCGTTGGTGGAACCGAGGTCGGCGACCGCCGCCCGGCCGTCGGCGGCCAGGGTGACCGCGCAGTGCAGCCGGGAGACGTCCGGGTCGTCCAGGGGGACATCGGCGTCGGCGGAGCGGCCGACGGTGACCTGTCCGCCGTGCAGCAGATGGACCCCGCCCGCGTCCGGGCCCGCGATGACGTCCAGCCGGGCCGGGGCGTCGTCCAGTTCGGGATGGGGTTCGGGGTCGGCCGGGGCGCCCACCGACAGCACCGCGCCGTCGACCAGCGGGGGTTCGCCCAGGGTGCAGCGCTGGGTGTCCAGCCGCTCCGCGCCCGAGAAGAGCACCACCGGACCGCGGTCGGCGCCCGCCTCCCCCGCGACCGCCGCCGCCAGGGCCGAGGCCACCGCCGCCAGGGCCGTCCCCGCCGGGGCCGTGACCAGTACGTCGCAGCGCGCGGTGCGGCCACGGGTCTCGGCGGAGGGCGGGCCGAGCGGGTCTACGACGGTCAGCCGGATCTGCATCGCCGCCAGCGGTCCCTTCTGCGCGGGCACCCGCGCGCCGGGAACGGGCCGAACCGCGGTCCCCCACCGCGGACTTCCCCCCACCGCACGAGCGCGTCGGCCAGTACTGACAGGCATCCTCGCACCTGCCACCGACAACGCGCCCGCCGCCCACCGTCAAGTGATCTTGATTGGTCGGCTCTGCCCGCAAAAGTGCCTGTCCAATGCCCGGCACCGGTCCGCTTGAGATTGATTCCCGGTCGATTTCTGCTCGACTCCTGCTCGACTCCCGGCCGATCCCCGATCGAATCGCCCCTTAGCCGCCCCCTCCGCCCGCCCCCTCCGGCCCTCTCCGCCCGCCCCCTCAGCCCGCCCCCTGCGTCCGCATCCGTCACCACTCGCTCGTCCCCTTCCCCGCCCCCTTCCCCCTGACCACCCTCCGACCGACCGACCGGAAATCGATCACACCCCCGCCCGGCAACCAACCGCCCCGCCCGGCGCGTCTTCCCCTCGAACACTCGAACACTCGAAACACCGGTGTGGGACGTCCCACACGCCCCACCCGCCGGGCGCGGCCACAGCGGCAGCGGCCGACAGTCGCCTGACGGACGACCGACAGGCAGCCGCAACGGCCGACAACGGCCGACCGCGACAGCAGCAGCGACAGCGACGGCAGCAGAGGCGGCGGCAGCGGCAACACCCCGGCCACCGGCAGGGCGGCACTACAGTGGGTCGGAACACCCGTAGCACACTCCGCGCGGTGTACGGACCAGGCAGGCAAGCGGCGAGCAGGTGGCCGGCGAGCAACAGGGAGCGCATGACGTGCGGCCGGTAGGCAGCAAGTACCTCCTGGAGGAGCCGCTCGGACGCGGCGCCACAGGCACCGTCTGGCGCGCCCGCCAGCGTGAGACCGCGGGCGCCGAGGCGGCCGTGCCCGGTCAGCCCGGCGAGACCGTCGCCATCAAGGTCCTCAAGGAGGAGCTGGCCGGCGACCCGGACGTGGTGATGCGCTTCCTCAGAGAGCGTTCCGTCCTGCTGCGGCTCACCCACCCGAACATCGTGCGGGTGCGCGACCTGGTGGTCGAGGGCGAGCTGCTGGCCCTGGTCATGGACCTGGTCGACGGCCCCGACCTGCACCGCTACCTGCGCGAGAACGGCCCCCTGACACCGGTGGCCGCGTCCCTGATGACCGCCCAGGTCGCCGACGCCCTCGCCGCCAGCCACACCGACGGCGTCGTCCACCGCGACCTGAAGCCGGCGAACGTCCTGCTGAAGCAGTACCAGGGCGAGATGCACCCGATGCTGACCGACTTCGGCATCGCCCGGCTGGCCGACTCGCCCGGTCTGACCCGCACCCACGAATTCGTGGGCACGCCCGCGTATGTGGCCCCCGAGTCCGCCGAGGGCCGCCCGCAGACCTCCGCCGTCGACATCTACGGCGCCGGGATCCTGCTCTACGAGCTGGTCACCGGCCGTCCGCCGTTCTCCGGCGGCACCGCGCTCGAAGTGCTGCACCAGCATCTGAGCGCCGAGCCGCGCCGCCCGTCCACCGTCCCCGAACCGCTGTGGACGGTCATAGAGCGCTGTCTGCGCAAGAACCCCGACGAACGGCCCAGCGCCGAGAACCTCGCGCGCGGGCTGCGGGTCGTCGCCGACGGCATCGGGGTGCACGCGAACTCCGCGCAGATCTCCGCCGCCGAGGGCGTCGCCGCGCTGCTCGCCCCGGACCCGTCCCCGGCGACCGTGCCCGCCACGCCCGGCGCCGCCGACCCGACCCAGGTGCTCCCGCACGGCGCGCCGGGCGCGTACGACCCGCATGCCGCGACCAGCGTGCTGCCGCACACCGGGGGCCCCTCGGGCGCCGCCGACCCCACCGCCGTCCTGCCCAGCACCGGCGTCGGGCCCGGCCGGGGCGGGGCCGACCCGACGTCCGTGCTGCCCCCGGTGCCGCCGAACCAGCCCGGACAGCCCCCGGGGGGCGACGACCCGCACCCCTGGCAGAACCAGCTCCGGGCCGCCCGCGACCGCAACGAGCAGACCCAGGTCCAGTACCTCGACCCCAGCCAGGACCCGCTGCGCCGCCGCCCCCAGCGGCAGCCGGCCCGCCCCCAGCAGCCGCCCCAGCACCCGCAGCCCCGGCACCAGCAGGCCCCGCCGCCCCCCGGCTACGGCCAGCAGCCGCCCCCGTACCAGCCGCAGTACCAGCCCCAGCAGTACGCGCCCCAGCAGCCGCAGCACCCCCAACCGCCCCAGCAACCCCAGCAGCCGCAGCGGTACGCCCCGCCGCCCCCGCCGCAGCAGACCCGCCCGCAGCGGGAGCCGCGCGAGCCCCGTGAGCCCCGGCGCAGCTCCAACCCGATGCGGATCCCCGGGCTCGGCTGCCTCAAGGGCTGCCTGTTCACGGTCGTCATCCTCTTCGTGGCCGGCTGGCTGATCTGGGAGCTGAGCCCGCTCCAGGACTGGATCGGCACCGGCAAGGGCTACTGGGAGCAGCTCAGCGACCTGGTCGGCACGGTCACCGGCTGGCTCGGCGACCTGGGCGGAGGCGGCTCCGCCTGAGCGCCGGGGACTCGGCGTGAGCACCGGGGCTCGGCGTGAGCGGGAGGCGGGAGACGGGAGGCGGCCCGGAGACACCGCCCGCCCCGCCCGCCCGCACCACCCGCGCATGCGCACACACCCGAGCCCCCCCCGCAGCACACCCGCGTACCCGCACCCGGTACACACTCACCCGCACCCGCCCCCACCTCAGTCGGTCGCTATGTCGACATCCGGTGGGTGATTTCCGCCTCCGCGGTGAAGGTTGGCCCGTCGGACGCGTAGTTTTGGCGACAACACGCGTCTGTAGGAGCAGTCTTGGCACGGAAGATCGGCAGCCGGTACACCGCGAACCAGATCCTGGGGCGGGGCAGCGCCGGCACGGTGTGGCTGGGCGAGGGACCCGAGGGGCCCGTCGCCATCAAGATGCTGCGCGAGGATCTCGCCTCCGACCAGGAGCTGGTCTCCCGCTTCGTCCAGGAGCGCACCGCCCTGCTCGGCCTGGAGCATCCGAACGTGGTGTCGGTGCGGGACCTGGTGGTGGACGGCAACGACCTCGCGCTCGTCATGGACCTGGTCCGCGGCACCGATCTGCGCACCCGGCTGGAGCGGGAGCGGCGGCTCGCCCCCGAGGCGGCCGTCGCGATCGTGGCGGACGTGGCGGAGGGCCTCGCGGCGGCGCACGCGGCCGGGGTCGTCCACCGGGACGTCAAGCCCGAGAACGTCCTGCTGGACATGCAGGGCCCGCTCGGCCCCGGCGGCTCGCACCGCGCGCTGCTGACCGACTTCGGCGTCGCCAAGCTGATCGACACCGCGCGGCGCACCCGCGCCACGAAGATCATCGGTACGCCGGACTATCTCGCCCCCGAGATCGTCGAGGGGCTGCCCCCGCGGGCGGCCGTCGACATCTACGCCCTGGCGACCGTCCTGTACGAGCTGCTGGCGGGCTTCACCCCGTTCGGGGGCGGGCACCCGGGGGCGGTGCTGCGGAGGCACGTCACGGAAACGGTGGTTCCCCTGCCGGGGATCCCAGAGGAGCTGTGGCAGCTCGTCATCCAGTGCCTGGCCAAGGCCCCGGCGTCCCGGCTGCGCGCCTCGGAGCTGGCGGTACGGCTGCGGGAGCAGCTCCCCTCGCTGGCCGGACTGCCGCCGCTGGACGTCGACGAGCCCGAGACCGACGCCGAGGCGGAGGGCGGGGCGCCCGCGGCGGGGGAGCGGGACACGGGCGGGGAGCCGGTCCCGCGGGAGCGGCGCGGGGCGGTGCCCCTGGTGCGCGGCGCCCAGCCGGACTCCAACCGGGACACGCACACGTCGATGAGGGTGCCCGCGCCGGACGAGCTGGCCGGGGGCGCGCACGGGACGGCACGGGTGCCGAGGGCGCCGGGGGCGCCGCGGCCGGGGTCCGCGCGCAACCGGGCCGCCACCCGGCGACGCCGGGTCGCGCTGGGCGCGGGGGCGGTGGTGCTGGCGGCGGCGGTGGGGGTCGGTACGTGGCTGGCGTCGGACGGCGGCGACACGTCCCCGGGCGGCGGCGGCACGGAACACTCGGCCCCACCGACACCCTGACCGCCCCACCGGCCCCTTCCTCGCCCCCACCGCCCCGCACCCGCCCCCCGAAGCCGCCCTCAAGCCACCCCCAACGCCCACCCCCAAGGCTCTTCAGGGGCGCGGGGAACTGCGCACTCCCCCCACCGACCCGCACCCACCCCGCACCCACCCCCAAACCCCCACCCCTCACCCCTCACCCCCTCCACCCCCACCCCCCTCACCCCCAGTAACCAAACAACCCCACCCCCGCCCGACCCAGCACCCCCGGCGGAGCCGTTACGCTGGGGGACGTGGCAGTTGTCGACGTTTCCGAAGAGCTCAAGTCCCTCTCCTCGACCATGGAGTCGATCGAGGCCGTCCTGGACCTCGACAGGCTGAGGGCGGACATCGCCGTGCTTGAGGAGCAGGCGGCAGCGCCGTCCCTCTGGGACAACCCGGACGAGGCGCAGAAGATCACCAGCAAGCTGTCCCACCTCCAGGCCGAGGTCAGGAAGGCGGAGGCGCTGCGCGGGCGGATCGACGATCTCGTGGTGCTGTTCGAGATGGCCGACGAGGAGGACGACCCGGACACCCGTGCCGAGGCCGAGTCGGAGCTGACCGCGGTCCGCAAGGCACTGGACGAGATGGAGGTCCGCACCCTCCTGTCCGGCGAGTACGACTCCCGTGAGGCGCTGGTGAACATCCGCGCGGAGGCCGGCGGCGTCGACGCGGCCGACTTCGCCGAGAAGCTCCAGCGGATGTATCTGCGCTGGGCCGAGCAGCGCGGCTACAAGACGGAGGTCTACGAGACCTCGTACGCGGAGGAGGCCGGCATCAAGTCGACCACCTTCGCCGTGCAGTCGCCGTACGCCTACGGCACGCTCTCCGTCGAGCAGGGCACGCACCGGCTGGTGCGGATCTCGCCCTTCGACAACCAGGGCCGCCGCCAGACCTCCTTCGCGGGCGTCGAGGTGCTCCCGGTCGTGGAGCAGTCGGACCACGTCGAGATCGACGAGAGCGAGCTGCGGATCGACGTCTACCGGTCCTCCGGCCCCGGCGGCCAGGGCGTCAACACCACCGACTCGGCGGTGCGCATCACGCACCTGCCGACCGGCATCGTCGTCTCCTGCCAGAACGAGCGCTCGCAGATCCAGAACAAGGCGTCCGCGATGAACGTGCTCCAGGCGAAGCTCCTCGACCGGCGCCGCCAGGAGGAGCAGGCCAAGATGGACGCCCTCAAGGGTGACGGCGGCAACTCCTGGGGCAACCAGATGCGTTCCTACGTCCTGCACCCGTACCAGATGGTCAAGGATCTGCGCACGGAGTTCGAGGTGGGCAACCCCGAGGCCGTGTTCAACGGGGAGATCGACGGCTTCCTGGAGGCCGGGATTCGCTGGCGCAAGCAGCAGGAGAAGTAGCCCGGCGGTGGACCGGCGCGTGAGGCGACCGGAATCACCGCTTTGTCGACAAGGCAACTGCCCCCCTCCCGGTGGCAGTTGCCTTTCGTTCGCCCCCGATGTCTGGGTTTTACATCACACTCACACGCCACCCCGCCCGGCATTCACGCCGTATCGGGACATCGCGTACGCAACGGCCTTGACGTGGGTTTGAAAAGTGGGAAAGGTGCACGGTGGCATGCGTTTTCCCTGGGGCGCATGTGAACCGGGGGCTTCACCATTTCTCGCGTCACCGCTGTGACCCCCGTTCGATCACCGCCCCGGAGCGCCGCCTCCCTGACGATGAGCTACTGGGGGTAGCAACCACATGACGAAGAAGACACGGATCCGTGTCGCGCGGTTGGCGGCGGGTGCCGTGATCGCCGCCGGTGCGTCGCTGACCGCCGCGGGAGCGGCCTCGGCGGCCGACACCGACGACTGCCTGCTCGGTGTGCTGTGCGCGGCGGACGAGACGACTCCCGCGCCGCCGGACCCCACAGGCTCCCCCGGGATCCCGACGGAGCCCAACCCGACCCCGACCCCGACCGATGTGCCCACCGACCCCACGGAGGAGCCCACCGAGCCGACGGAGGAGCCCACCGAGGAACCGACGGAGGAGCCCACCGAGGAGCCCTCGAACCCGGGCCCCAGCGAGGACCCGGGCGGCGATGACGGCGGCAGCACGGGCGGCACCGGCGGGGTGGGCCCCGACGGCGGTTCCGGCGAGTCGGCGCAGAACGAGGGCACCTCGTCGCTGACCGACACCGGCACCGAGACCCCGGCGAGCACCACCCCGCAGGGCGGTGGCGACGAGCTGGCCGAGACCGGCGCCATGGAGACCACCTTCCTGGTGATCGGCGCCGCCACGATGATCGCCGGCGGTATCGGCTTCCGGGTGCTCCCGCGCCTGATGACCGGCCGGGGCGGCGCGGCGGCCTGACCGCCGTCGCCCGGTCGCCCGCAGTGACAGCGCGGTAACGAGACACGGGAAGGGCCCGGAGCGGCGGCTCCGGGCCCTTCTCTCGTCCGTTCCATACAGTGCTTTCGGTGCCCGGTGCCCCAGTTCCGGAAGCCCCCGGCCCCGGCGTCTTCGGTTCCCCGGCGCGGCAGGCCCCCGGGACGGGAGCTACGCGGTCTGGTGGGCCAGCAGGGCCACGGCGGCGATCAGCACCGCCAGCAGCGCGATCAGGGTGGCCGGATTGAGGCCCGCGAAAAGGTTGTCCTGCCGCAGGCGCTGGCGGCTGGCCCGGCAGACGGGACAGCGGCCCTCGCTCACGGGCGCGGCACAGTTAGCGCACACCAGCCGGTCGTACGTCATGCGCTCGCCCTCCTCACAGCGGTGTTCCACCCCGTTCAACGGTGGTGGGTCCGTGAACGTTCCCCACTCCACTGTGCCAGGTTCCGCCCGGCACTGCGCCCCGACGCCGGGAGCGGGGTGACGGGGCCGCCGGCGGGCTGTCTCTGCCACGCGGCAGAGGCAGCCGTACAAAGCGGAAAGGCAGCCGTACAAAAAGGCACAAGCGTCACGCAACCGGGCCGGTGACTGCGGGGGCGTGCCCCGGTCGCGTATGGTCACGCACATCTACCCCCGGCGACCCGTGGTGCATCCGTGATCCGATTCGACAATGTCTCCAAGGTCTACCCCAAGCAGACCCGCCCCGCACTCAGGGATGTGTCCCTGGAAGTGGAGAAGGGCGAGTTCGTGTTCCTCGTGGGGTCCTCCGGCTCCGGAAAGTCCACCTTCCTGCGGCTGATCCTCCGCGAGGAGCGGTGCAGCCACGGCCAGGTGCACATCCTCGGCAAGGACCTCGCCCGGCTGTCCAACTGGAAGGTGCCGCAGATGCGGCGCCAGCTCGGGACGGTCTTCCAGGACTTCCGGCTGCTGCCGAACAAGACGGTCGCCGAGAACGTGGCCTTCGCCCAGGAGGTCATCGGCAAGTCGCGCGGCGAGATCCGCAAGTCCGTCCCCCAGGTCCTGGAACTGGTCGGGCTCGGCGGCAAGGAGGACCGGATGCCGGGCGAGCTGTCCGGCGGTGAGCAGCAGCGCGTCGCCATCGCGCGGGCCTTCGTGAACCGGCCCAAGCTGCTGATCGCGGACGAGCCGACCGGCAACCTCGACCCGCAGACCTCCGTCGGCATCATGAAACTGCTCGACCGGATCAACCGCACCGGTACGACCGTGGTGATGGCGACGCACGACCAGAACATCGTGGACCAGATGCGCAAGCGCGTCATCGAGCTGGAACAGGGCCGCCTCGTCCGCGACCAGGCCCGCGGCGTCTACGGCTACCAGCACTGACCGCCCCGGCCCCACCGGCCCCTCCGGCCCCGCGGGCCCCCTTTGGCTCTTCGGCCCCAGCGGCCGGCAGCAGTCCCGCAGCCGTCCACGGAAAGGCTTGACCAGACGCCATGCGCGCCCAGTTCGTCCTGTCGGAGATCGGAGTCGGTCTCCGCCGCAATCTGACGATGACCTTCGCCGTCGTCGTCTCGGTGGCCCTGTCCCTGGCCCTCTTCGGTGGGTCGCTCCTGATGAGCGACCAGATCAACACCATGAAGGGCTACTGGTACGACAAGGTCAACGTCTCGATCTTCCTCTGCAACAAGTCCGACGCCGAGTCCGACCCCAACTGCGCCAAGGGCGCGGTCACCGAGGACCAGAAGCAGCAGATCACCACCGACCTGGAGAAGATGTCGGTGGTCGACACGGTGACCTACGAGTCCCAGGACCAGGCGTACAAGCACTACAAGGAGCAGTTCGGCGACTCCCCGCTGGCCAGCTCGCTCACCCCGGACCAGATGCAGGAGTCGTACCGGATCAAGCTGGACGACCCGGAGAAGTACCAGGTGATCGCGACCGCCTTCAACGGGCGGGACGGCGTGCAGTCGGTCCAGGACCAGAAGGGCATCCTGGACAACCTGTTCGAACTGCTCAACGGCATGAACGCGGCGGCCCTGGCGATCATGGCGCTGATGCTGGTGGTGGCGCTGATGCTGATCGTGAACACGGTCCGGGTCTCGGCGTTCAGCAGGCGGCGCGAGACCGGCATCATGCGCCTGGTGGGCGCCTCCGGCTTCTACATCCAGGCGCCGTTCATCATGGAGGCGGCCGTCGCCGGGCTGATCGGCGGACTGGTGGCGTGCGGCTTCCTGGTGCTCGCCCGGTACTTCATCATCGATCACGGACTCGCTCTGTCCGAGAAGCTCAACCTGATCAACTTCATCGGCTGGGACGCGGTCCTCGCCAAGCTGCCGCTGATCCTCGCGACCAGCCTGCTGATGCCCGCCCTTGCCGCGTTCTTCGCGTTGCGCAAGTACCTGAAGGTGTGACACTCGCCCCGAGGGCCGTACGGTCAACCGGCCGTACGGCCCTTCGCGTTGTCCTAGACTCACCGCCATGTCAGGCCGCGACCTGTTCTATCAGCCCCGCCGCTTCTGCCGCGGGGCCGCCCTGACCTTCGTCTTCGCCGGAGTCCTGGTGGCCGGTGCCGCGACCGGCTCGCTCCCGGTCGCCGAGCGGCGCCCCGCCCCCGAGCCCGGAACCACCAGCGCCGCCACCCCCGCCGGGCGCCATGACGTCCCCGTCCCGGCCGGGCGCGAGGACATCGCCGAGGCCGCCGCCGAGGCCATGGCGGAGGGCACGTCCCCGGTGGAGGCCGCCGAGCGGGCCGTCAGCCGCAGCGGGGAGCGCTGGGACGCCGTCTACACCGAGGGCGAGTACGACGACTTCGAGGAGGCCCTCGACGGCGCGTACACCGGCGTCGGGGTGTCGGCGCGGCGCGAGCGGGACGGGCGGATCGAGGTGACCGAGGTCTCCACCGGCTCGCCCGCCGCCGGAGCGGGCGTCCGCGCGGGCGACCGGCTGGTGTCCGTCGACGGCCGGAGCCTGGCCGGGCTCCCGGTCACCGAGGTGGTCGCCCTGCTGCGCGGCGACGCCCAGGACGCCGAGGCCGGTACGAGCGTCCGCCTCGGGCTCGAACGGGGCACCCGCGCGTGGGAGCAGGTTCTGCGGCGCGCCCGGCTGTCCACCGACCCGGTCACCGTCAGCGCCCTGCCCGGCGGGGTCACGGTGATCAAGGTGATCGCCTTCACCAAGGGCTCCGGCGCCTCGGTCCGCGACGCCGTGCGTGGCGCCCCCGACGGCAGCGGTGTCGTCCTCGATCTGCGCGGCAACTCCGGCGGGCTGGTCACCGAGGCCGTCACCGCCGCCTCGGCCTTCCTGGACGGCGGCCTGGTCGCCACCTACGACGTCGACGGCGCCGAGCAGGCGCTGCACGCCGAGGGCGGCGGCGACACCGCCCGCCCCCTGGTCGCCCTGGTCGACGGCGGCACGATGAGCGCGGCCGAACTGGTCACCGGCGCCCTCCAGGACCGGGGCCGGGCGGTGGTCGTCGGCTCCCGCACCTTCGGCAAGGGCTCCGTGCAGATGCCGACACCCCTGCCGGACGGCTCGGTCGCCGAGCTGACCGTCGGCCACTACCGCACCCCGGCCGGCCGCACGGTCGACGGCGAGGGCATCACCCCCGACCTGGAGGCGGACGCCGGGGCACTGGACCGCGCGGAGACGGTCCTCACCGGGCTGGGACGGTAGCCAAGGGCACGGACGGAGGGTCCCGGCGCCGGACGCGCATAATCACTTCCCGGCCACCCCCCGCGTAGTGCGAAAATGGTCCGCACTATGGCTAAGGAAAAAGGGCGCAAGCTGATCGCGCAGAACAAGAAGGCGCGGCACGACTACCACATCCTCGACACCTACGAGGCCGGACTGGTCCTCACCGGTACCGAGGTCAAGTCGCTGCGCCAGGGGCGGGCCTCGCTGGCCGACGGGTTCATCCAGCTCGACGGGAACGAGGCATGGCTCTACAACGTGCATGTCCCGGAGTACAGCCAGGGCACCTGGACCAACCACAGTGCCCGCCGCAAGCGCAAGCTGCTGCTGCACCGGGTGGAGATCGACAAGCTGGAGGCCAAGTCCGGCGAGTCCGGCTTCACCATCGTGCCGCTGGCCCTGTACTTCAAGGACGGCCGGGCCAAGGTCGAGATCGCCCTGGCGCGCGGCAAGAAGGAGTACGACAAGCGCCAGACCCTGCGCGAGAAGCAGGACCGGCGCGAGACCGAGCGGGCGATGTCGGCGGTACGGCGGCGCCAGCGCGCGTGACCCGTCCCGGACAAGGGCCGTCCGGGCGTCGCCGGGAATACGCTGGCACGCCGTGGCGCTGATCCCTTACGATGGGGTGAGCGCCGCTTCGCAGGGCGTGCTGGTGAGAAGTTCGCAGATTGAAAACACCACATGGGGATGATCGGTTTCGACAGCGGTTGTCGAAGCAGGTGAAGCGTGTCGAGGAAGCGGCCATGATCTCGTAAACCACAGGCCGAAAACAATAATCGCCAATTCCAAGCGCGATTCCTTCGCCCTCGCTGCCTAAGTAGCGACTTGCGAAGTGTCAGCCCGGGGCTGTTCCCGACCCGGATCCTGGCATCAGCTAGGGGACTAAACCTTGATCCCGGTCACGGGGTGAAAAGGGAAACCACACAGTGACTGAGCCCGTCGGAGACTTGTCCGCGTGATCTCCGGGGCCGAGAAAATCGCAGCGGACTGCACACGGAGAAGCCCTGGTTCCGCACCGTTGGACGCGGGTTCGATTCCCGCCATCTCCACAATCTCCATGACGAGGGCCCGGCAGTCACCGACTGCCGGGCCCTCGGTGTGTCCGCCTCCGGCGCCCACCGGGACGCCGGTTCCGCCGTGCGTTCCGCGGCGGGCACCGCCGGGTGCGCCCCTCACCGGCGGGTCCGCAGCGCCAGCAGCAGGGCGACGGCCGCCGCGGTGACCGGCAGCCCGTAGCCCGCCGTGGGGGACAGATGCTCGGCGGTCCAGCCGCCGGCCGCGGCGCCGCAGGCGATCCCCGCGAGCAGCCCGGTCACGGCGAGGGTCATGGCCTCGTTGAGCCGGTCCGCCGGGGCCCGCCGCTGGATCAGCGTCATGCCCGTGATCATCGTCGGGGCGGTCGCCATCCCGGCGATCAGCAGCGCCACCGCGACCAGCGCCAGTGACCCGGTGAGCGCGGCGGCGAGCGGCGGCAGGGTCAGCAGGACGGCCATCGCGGCGATGCACCACGGATAGCGCCGCTCGGGCGGACCGGTGAGCCGCAGCGCCCCGAAGGCCAGCCCCGCCGCGAACGACCCGGCCGCCTGGAGCCCCAGGACCGCGCCCGCCGCCGCCGGATGCCCGGCACTGTCCGCGAAGGCCAGGGTGACCACCTCCATCGTGCCGAACACCGCCCCCATGGCCAGGCAGATCACCAGCAGCGGCACCATCCCGGGCGCCCGCAGCGGCGGGGCGGACGAGGTCGCTGGGCGCGGCGGCGGCTCGGTCGAGCGCTGCGCCGTGAAGATCAGCACCCCGCTCACCAGCAGCACCACCCCGGTCAGGGTGCCCGCCTCCGGGAAGAGCGTCCCGGACAGGAACGCCGCCAGTACCGGGCCCAGCATGAAGCTCAGTTCGTCGGCGGACTGCTCGAACGCGTTCGCCGTGTGCCGCGCCCCGGGGTCGTCCGCCAGCAGATGCGCCCAGCGGGCCCGGGACATGCCGCCGATGTTCGGGGTGGTGGCGGTGGCGGCGTAGGAGGCGAACAGGGTCCACGCGGGGGCCTCGTACCGGACGCACAGCACCAGGGCGAGGCTCCCGAGCACCGCGCACAGGGTGGCCGGTACGGCGATCCGCGCCTGCCCGTGCCGGTCGACCAGCCGGGCCGTCCAGGGGGCGACGAACGCGGTGGCGGCGAGCCCGGTCGCGGTGACGGCCCCGGCGAGGGCGTACGAGTCGCGGGCCCCGGCGATCATCACCACCGCGCTCACACTGAACATGCCCATCGGCAGCCGGGCCAGCAGATTGCCGGCGGTGAAGGCACGGGTGCCGGGCAGGGCGAAGAGGCGCCGGTAGGGGCCGGGCGGCGCGGTCCGGCGCGGGGGCCGGTCGGGACACCGGGGGCCGTGGGACCGGTCCCTCGGCCGCAGGTCGGCGGCGACGGACCGGTCCCTCGGCCGCAGGTCGGCGGCGACCAGGGTGTCGGCGGTGACGGCGGGGGCCACACCCGCTCGGGCGGGCGGCCTGCGGCGGGCGTACGGGGGCTGGGGCATGGGGTCCACGGTCGCCCGCGCATGATCGTCCGGTCCAACACCTTCCGACCGCCCATTCACGCACCCGGGTTGTGAATCGTGCGGTACGGTCCCGGGATGCCCGCCGACCTCGATCCCCGACTGCTCCGCTCCTTCGTCGCCGTGGCGGAGGAACTGCACTTCACCCGTGCCGCCGCCCGCCGCCATGTCTCCCAGCAGGCGCTCAGCAGGGACGTCCGGCGGCTGGAGCGGGAGCTGAGGGTGGAACTGTTCCTGCGCACCACCCGCCAGGTGACGCTCACCGCGGACGGGGAGCGGCTGCTGCCGTACGCGCGGCGGGTGCTGCGGGCGCAGGACGAACTGCTCGCGGCGCTCGGCCCGGCCCGGCCGCTGCTGGTCGATGTCAACTCCCCGGGGCTCGGCACGGCCCGGCGGGTCCTGCTGCGGGCCCGCGAACTCGCCCCCGAGCTGGAGCTGATGGCCCGCTACGAGAGCGGACTGACCGGGGCGGCCGGGGAGTTGCTGGCCGGGCGGCTGGACGTCTCCTTCGGCCGGTTCGCCGGACTGGACCCGGCGCTGCGGGCCGGCCTCGCTCAGCAGCCCGTTCGTTTCGAGCCAATGGCGGTGCTGCTGCCGCTGGCCCATCCGCTGGCCGAAATCGAGAGGGTGCCGCTCGCCGCGCTCGCCGGGGAGTCGGTGTACGCCGGGGACGG
This sequence comes from Streptomyces sp. NPDC093252, assembly GCF_040683675.1. Classification (NCBI taxonomy): domain Bacteria; kingdom Bacillati; phylum Actinomycetota; class Actinomycetes; order Kitasatosporales; family Streptomycetaceae; genus Streptomyces; species Streptomyces sp. NPDC093252. The sequence goes on from NZ_JBFBEM010000013.1 coordinate 57,354, forward strand.
CAATCCCCGGACGCCGGAGTGGACCGACCTGGCCCGTCACCTGTTCGAGGGACGGGGCATCGAGGTCGCGTCACCCCATCCGCTGGCGATCGGGGAGGAGGAGTTCCAGCGGGTGATGGCGAAAACCGGCAGCCCGATCCTCGTCGTCCAGGAGTTTCCGGCCATGCCGGGGACCGTGCACCGGCCCCTGGTCGATCCGGTGCCGCTGTCGCCGGTCTCCCTGGTCTGGCGAAAAGGGCTGGTGCACCCCGGTCTCACCGCGCTCCGCCGGGCGGCGGCCCAGCTCGGGGCGGCCGAGGGGTGGCTGCGACGCCCTCCAGGGGGATGGATTCCAGCCACCGACATTCATGTGATGAACGTCCACGATTGACACACGGCGAACACGATTCCCGCGCGTGCGCTACATTCATGGCGCGAGCACGGTGTGGTAATGGGGGCGCTGGAACCGGGAGGGGAACCGGTTCGGTCGACGAGTGCTCGGTGTCGTCCGCGCTTCCGGAACTGTCCCGTGGGGGGAAGTGCGCACGTGAACAAGTGGCGAGAAGACGCCCAACCGGAATGGCCCGCGCCCGCAACCAAGCAGGGTGACATTTCGGCCACCGGAGCAACGACCAGGGAGTCCGGGGGCCACTACCAGGACCGGGACGGCGACGAGAGCGGCGATGCGGAGGCGGACTCAGGCCCCTCTCCCGCCCCGTCCGACGCCGACGGACCCGGACAGCCCGCGGAACCGTTCCGGGCGTTCGAACCGCGGCGCCCGAAGGGGGGAGCGGGGCCGGGGGGCGGCGGCCGGACGTTCGGGGCCCTGCCCGCCGACGGAGGCACCGCCGCCGCAGCCGATGCCGGGGAGACCGAGGTGCTGCCGACGACGGACGCCGGACCCGGGTCCGCTTCCCGTCACGGCGGAGCGCCCCCCGTCGGATCCTGGGGCGTCCCCCTCACCGGAGCGACCGAGGTGCTGCCGCCCGCCGCGGCGCGGCGCCCCGTTCCCGGTGACGGCACCGCCGTCCTCCCCCCGGTCGGGGTGCCCCTGCGCGACCCCTGGGGACAGATGGACGACAAAGAGGTCACCGGGGCGCGCGGTGCCGCGCACGCCCACGATCCGCACGAGGTGACCGTCCAGATGGACGCGGTGCAGGTCGGGGAGGGCGGCGTGGTGCGCGCGGCCCCCGGGGACGGACCCGAGGGCGGCGACGGACCGGTGTTCGTCGACGCGACCGGGCGGCGCAGCAGGCGCTACCGGCGGATCGGCATGGCGGTGGCGGTGGCCTGCGCGGTCTACGCGGTCGTCATCGTCGCCACCCTGATGTCCGGGAACTCCCACGCGCCCTGGCTGCCGGTGCCAGGACAGCAGGACGGGCAGCCGGCCGGGCAGGTGGACACCACCCCCGAGCCGCGCACCTCCGCCGAGTCCGCCGACCCGAGCGCGACCGCCCCCGGCCCGTCGCCGTCGGCGACCGAGGACACCACCCCCTCGCCCGGCGCGGGCCCCACCGCGACCGAGGAGGCCACCGCCTCCGCCGACCCCCGTACTTCGGAGGAACCCGAGCCCCCCGCCGGGACCGGCGGTACGGCCACCAAGCCCGGCACCGGCCCGACCGACTCCGGCACGGAGCCGTCGTCCCCGGCCACCACCTCGTCCGACCCGGGCACCCCCACCGGCCCGCCGTCCACCCCGCAGAACCCCGACCCCTCCACGACCCCTCCCGGCGAGGCGGGCGGCGGCACGGGCGACGGGGCGGCGGCGGTACAGGGCGGCGCGGCCTCCCCCCTGTCCTCCTCCACCACCCCCCGCACTTCCCTCACGCCCCTCACGCACCTCACGCCCCTCACCTCCCCCCTTCTCCCCGCTCCCTCCCCGTCGTCCCCGGAGTACCTGCTCTGATGGCAACCCGCTCCCGCCGCAGGGGTTCCGCCCCCTCCGGCCCACGGCGGCGCCGCGTGCCCATGCGGCTGCTGCTCCCCTCGCTCGTCCTGGTCGCCCTGATGGCGATGCTGATGCTGCGCGGCTATGTGCACAGCGAGATCCTGGCCGATCACCGGGTCCAGGACCCGGTCTCCAAGAGCGAGGTCCCGCAGGACGTCCTCAAGGGCGGACCGGTGATCGACACCCGGGACGGCAAGCGCAGCAGCCTGCGGCTCCCCGACCACGAACTCGTCCTCACCTTCGACGACGGTCCCGACCCGGTCTGGACCCCGAGAGTGCTGGACGTCCTGAAGAAGCACGACGCGCACGCCGTCTTCTTCATCACCGGGACCATGGCCTCGCGCCATCCGGAACTGGTGCAGCGGATCGTGGACGAGGGCCACGAGATCGGGCTGCACACCTTCAACCACCCCGATCTCTCCCTCCAGTCCGAGAGCCGCATCGACTGGGAGCTGTCCCAGAACCAACTGGCGCTGGCGGGCGCGGCGGGCATCCGCACGTCCCTCTTCCGGCCGCCGTACTCCTCGTTCGCGTGGGCCATGGACAACGAGTCGTGGCCGGTGACCGAGTACATCGGCAGCCGGGGTTACATCACCGTCGTCAACGACGCGGACAGCGAGGACTGGAAGCGGCCGGGGGTCGAGGAGATCATCCGGCGGTCGATGCCGAAGGAGAAGGACCAGGGCGCGATCGTCCTCATGCACGACTCCGGGGGCGATCGTTCGCAGACCGTGGCCGCGCTCGACCGGTACATCCCGCGCCTCCAGGACGAGGGCTACCGGTTCAGCACCCTGACCGGGGCCCTGGACGCGCCCAGCGCCCACACCCGGGTCACCGGCCTCGACGCGGCGAAGGGCGACGCCTGGGTGTTCCTGGTGCAGGCGTCCGGGCGGATCACCGATGTGCTGGTGGTCGGGCTCGCGGTGATCGGTGTCCTGGTGTTCGGTCGCTTCGGGATGATGCTGATCCTGTCCGTGGCGCACGCGCGCAAGGTCCGGCGCCGCGGCTTCCGCTGGGGGCCGCCGATCACCGAACCGGTGACGGTGCTGGTACCGGCGTACAACGAGGCGAAGTGCATCGAACAGACTGTTCGTTCGCTGGTCGCAAGTGATCATCCGATCGAAGTGATCGTCGTGGACGATGGTTCGACCGATGGAACAGCACGGATCGTCGAGGATCTGCGGCTGCCGGGGGTGCGGGTGGTGCGCCAGCTCAACGGCGGCAAGCCCGCCGCCCTGAACCGGGGCATCGCCAACGCGAGCCACGATCTGATCGTGATGATGGACGGCGACACGGTCTTCGAACCGTCCACCGTCCGCGAACTCGTCCAGCCCTTCGGCGACCCGCGCGTGGGCGCGGTCGCGGGCAACGCCAAGGTCGGCAACCGCGACTCGCTGATCGGCGCCTGGCAGCACATCGAGTACGTGATGGGCTTCAACCTGGACCGCCGGATGTACGACATCCTGCGCTGCATGCCGACCATCCCCGGCGCGGTCGGCGCGTTCCGCCGCTCGGCACTGGAGCGGGTCGGCGGGATGAGCGACGACACGCTCGCCGAGGACACCGACATCACCATGGCCCTGCACCGCGACGGCTGGCGGGTCGTCTACGCGGAGAACGCCCGCGCCTGGACCGAGGCCCCCGAGTCCGTCCAGCAGTTGTGGTCGCAGCGCTACCGCTGGTCGTACGGCACCATGCAGGCGATCTGGAAGCACCGCCGGGCGCTGGTCGACCGCGGCCCCTCCGGCCGCTTCGGCCGGGTCGGCCTCCCTTTGGTCTCCCTCTTCATGGTCCTCGCCCCGCTCCTCGCCCCCCTGATCGACGTCTTCCTCATCTACGGCCTGGTCTTCGGCCCGACGGAGAAGACGATCGGCGCCTGGGCGGGCGTCCTGCTCATCCAGGCGGTCTGCGCCGCGTACGCCTTCCGGCTCGACCGGGAGCGCATGACCCACCTGATCTCACTGCCCCTCCAGCAGATCCTCTACCGCCAGCTCATGTACGTCGTCCTGCTCCAGTCCTGGATCACGGCGCTGACCGGGGGGCGGCTGCGGTGGCAGAAGCTGCGGCGGACGGGGGCGCTCGGGGCACCCGGCGGAGCGGTTCCCGGACAGCGCCCGGCGGGCAGCGGCGACCGGAGGCCGGTGGCATGAGCGACCCCTATCCCGCGGGGTCCCCGTACCCCGCAGGGTCCCCTTACTCCGCCGGGTCCCCCTATCCCCCCGGGTCCCCCTACTCCGCGGGCCCGGCCGCCCCGGGGACGACGGCCCCGTCGTACGGCGTTCCGGAGCAGCGGGCCACCGGGCCTGTGCCGGACACGGGGCCTGCGCCGGACGCCGGGCCCGTGCCGGACAAGGGGCCTGCGCTGGACACGGGGTCTGTGCCGGACACGGGGACCGGATCGGCGCCCGCGGCCGGAGCGGCGCGGCCGGGCGGCCGGGACCGCTACCTGGACCTGCTGCGCTCGATCGCCCTGGTCCGGGTGGTCGTGTACCACCTCTTCGGCTGGGCCTGGCTGACGGTGCTGTTTCCGTCGATGGGCGTGATGTTCGCGCTGGCGGGCTCGCTGATGGCGCGGTCGCTGAAGCGTCCGGCCCGGGGTGTGATCCAGGGCCGGATCCGCCGGCTGCTGCCACCGCTGTGGGCGTTCGCGGCGGTGGTGCTGGTGCTGATGTTCGCCGGGGGCTGGGACCCGGGGCGGGACGGGGACGGGACGGTCTGGGGCTGGCTGAAGGTCCTGAACTACGTCTTCCCGTTCGGCGCGCCGCCCTTCCCCTGGCAGATCGGCTCCAAGTCCGGGCTGCTGGAGGACACCTGGGCCGTGCAGGCGGCGGGACCCCTGTGGTACCTGCGGGCCTACCTCTGGTTCGTGATCGCCTCGCCGCTGCTGCTGTGGGCGTTCCGCCGGGCGCCCTGGGCGACGCTGCTCGCCCCGCTCGGCCTCACGGCGGTCGTCGGCACGGGCCTGGTGACCATCCCCGGCGAGACCGGCAACGCGGTGACCGACTTCGCGGTCTACGGCGGCTGCTGGGTGCTCGGCTTCGCCCATCACGAGGGCCTGCTCCAGCGCGTCCCGCGCTACGCGGCCGTCTCCGGCGCCGTGCTGGTGATGGCGTTCGGACTGTGGTGGGCGTCGGGGCACCTCGGCCCGGACGGCTGGGACCTGAACGACATTCCCCTGGCCCAGGCCACCTGGTCCTTCGGTTTCGTGGTGATCCTGCTGCTCTACTCGCCCTCCTGGCAGGAGTTGCCCGGACGGCTGGCCCGATGGGACAAGTTGGTCACCCTCTCCAACAACCGCGCGGTCACGATCTATCTGTGGCACAACATGCTGATCATGGCCACGGTCCCGCTCATCGACCTCGCCTACGACGTGCCGTTCATGCAGAACGAGGGGGCGGTCGCCGCGCTCGACTCCACCTACACGCTCTGGATGTTCGTGCTGGTCTGGCCCCTGATCGGGCTGGCGATCCTGGCCGTCGGCTGGGTCGAGGACATCGCCGCCAAGCGCCGTCCCCGGCTGTGGCCGAACGGGGCGTCGAGCGGGGTGTCGAGCGGGGCGCCGGGGGGCGGGTCGGGAGGCGCGTCGAGTGGGGCGCCGGGCGGGAAGCGGGGGAGGGGCGGGAGCCGGAAGCGGCCGAGGTGACCGGCGGTCACCTGATCACGCCGGTCGCTTGATCAGCCGGTCATGTCGGGTCACCCGGTCACGCCGCTCACCTGATCACCTCGCTCACCCCTCACCCCCCTCACCCCGCTCACCCCGCTCACGCCACTCACCACTCACCGCTCACCCCACTCACCTGATCGCACCGATCATTCGCTCACCTTGTTCATTCGATCACCCCGATCACCCCGCTGATACCGTTGAAAGTTGACGTAAATCCAGCCGAGGTCGGGGGAGGCCCGCGGATGCGCAAGCGCCTGGTCAAGCGGATGTTCCGGGAGATGGCCGAAGGGCGCCCGGTCCGGCTCACCGTACGGTTCGCCGGGCTGAGGACGATGGCCCGGCTGGCCTGTCTCGCCGAGCAGTTCGGGTACCGGTACGCGGACGCCTCGCAGGGGCGGGAGGAGATGTATCTGATGCTCCGGCCCGACCCCGGCGCGGAGGGGCGGGCGCGGGCCGCCGGGAATCGGGCCCGGTATCCGGACGCGGCCACCGGCGGTCCCCGGCCTCCGCTGGCGCCCGAGGACGTGGCGCTGTTCAGGCTGCGGATCGAGTGGGACCTCCGGACGGAGCTGAGCGGCCGGGTCCGGCTTCTGCTCGTGGCTCTCTTCTTCATCCCGGTCACCGCCGCGTTCATGTACCGCTTCCGCGGGAACCCGACGGCGGTGGTCGTCGCCGGGGTGTTCTGCGGGGTGATCCTCTCGGCCGCGGTGGTGTTCGAGCGGTTCGTCAACCCCCGGTCGCGGGCCCGCCATGTGACGCGGATGCTGGCCGCCGGGCTCACCCCGGTCACCGATGAGCGGGGGCGGCTGCGGTACGTACCGTCGGACGGGCCGCAGTTCCCGGCGCCGGGCAATCCGTTCGCCGTCGGGCACTGAACGACGACCGCCGCCCCCATCTCTCACCCACCCCCACCCCCGCGTGAGAGCAACGTTCCTCCCCGGTCACCCGGCGCCACAGGGCCGAAACGACCCCTCCCTACCTTCAGATCAGCCGCTCGCAGAACCCCGGGCACCACCCGGACACCACCGGGCAGAACCCCAGGCATCCATACGAGCACCCCCCTGAGCGGACCCCGAGCCCCGGAGCCCCGTGGAGGCGTCATGACAGCCCCGAGTACGGCAGAGACCGAGCCGCCGACCCCCACCCCCACCCCCACCGCCTCCGCCCCCGTCCCCGGGCGCGGCGGACGCTGGATCCAGCGGTGGGACCCCGAGGACGAGACCCTCTGGCGGGAGGGCGGGGAGCGGGTCGCCCGGCGGAATCTGCTCTTCTCGATCCTCTCCGAGCACATCGGGTTCTCCATCTGGACCGTCTGGTCGGTGCTGGTGCTGTTCATGGGCCCCGAGTACGGGCTCACCCCCGCCGACAAGTTCTTCCTCGTCTCCATGGCCACCCTCGTCGGCGCCGTCGTCCGGGTGCCGTACACCTTCGCCGTCGCGCTCTTCGGCGGCCGGAACTGGACCGTCGTCTCGGCCGGGGCGCTGCTCGTGCCGACCGTCGTCGCCTTCACGGTGATGGAGCCGGGGACCTCGTACACCACCTTCCTGCTCTGCGCGATGCTCGCCGGGGTCGGGGGCGGGAACTTCGCCTCCTCCATGACCAACATCAACGCCTTCTTCCCGCTCCGGAAGAAGGGGTGGGCGCTCGGACTGAACGCCGGGGGCGGGAACATCGGCGTGCCGGTGATGCAGGTGGCCGGGCTCGCCGTGATCGGGGCGGGGGGCGGGCCGCGCGTGCTGCTCGGGATCTACATCCCCCTCATCGTGCTGGCCGCCGTCCTCGCCGCGCTCCGCATGGACAATCTCGCCAGTCTGCGCAATGACACCGGCGCCGCCCGGGACGCCGTCCGCGAACCGCACACCTGGATCATGTCCGTCCTCTACATCGGGACGTTCGGGTCGTTCATCGGGTACAGCTTCGCGTTCGGGCTGGTGCTCCAGACGCAGTTCGGCCGTACGCCGCTCCAGGCCGCCTACGTCACCTTCGTCGGGCCGCTGCTCGGGTCCCTCATCCGCCCCCTGGGCGGGGCCCTCGCCGACCGGTACGGCGGTGCCCGGATCACCCTGTGGAACTACGTCGGGATGGCCGCCGCCACCGGGTTCGTGATCCTCGCGAGCGTCCGGGAGTCGCTGCCGCTGTTCACCGCCGCCTTCATCCTGCTGTTCGTGCTCAGCGGCCTCGGCAACGGGTCCACGTACAAGATGATCCCGGGCATCTTCCAGCGCAAGGCGCTGGGCAGGGGGCTGACCGGGGAGGCCGCGGCGGCCTACGGACGGCGGTTGTCGGGGGCGTCCATGGGGCTCATCGGAGCGGTCGGCGCGCTCGGCGGACTCGGGATCAACCTCGCCTTCCGGCAGTCCTTCCAGAGCACCGGCACCGGCACCGGGGCGTTCGTCGCCTTCCTCGCCGTCTACGCGCTCTGCTCCGTCCTGACCTGGGCCGTATACCTTCGCCGCCCGGCCGTACGGGCCGCCGAACGGGCCGCGGACCGGACCGCCGCCGAGCCGAGGACCGCGCTCGGCCACGCCGAGGTCTGACAGTGATGATTGCTGTGGCTCCGCTCGGCGGCCTGACTCCCGCCCGGTCACCCGTAACACCGGTGACATCGACCCGATCCGAGCCTGTCACGCGCCGTTGACAGGCTCGATCGGTAGGTGAGCGACCGGCCGGCGGGCACCACCGCATCCGGCCCGGGAGACGGGAGCAGGCCCCCACCCCGCGCCCCCGCTCCCCTCTGCGCCCCCGAGACGAACGAGAGCCGACGAGAGCCATGGACGACGACGCCCAGCGACCATCCGCAGCCCCCGGCCCCCTCTCGGGGTTCACCGTCGGCGTCACCGCCGCCCGGCGCGCCGACGAACTCGGGGCGCTGCTGCGCCGGCGCGGGGCCGCCGTCCTGCACGCCCCCGCCCTGCGGATCGTGCCGCTCGCCGACGACGGTGAACTCCTCGTCGCCACCGGGGAACTGATCCGGCGCGCACCGGACGTCGTCGTCGCCACCACCGCCATCGGCTTCCGCGGCTGGGTCGAGGCCGCCGACGGCTGGGGGCTCGGCGACGCCCTGCTCGACCGGCTGCGCGGGGTGGAACTGCTCGCCCGCGGCCCCAAGGTCAAGGGCGCGATCCGGGCCGCCGGGCTCACCGAGAAGTGGTCGCCGTCCAGCGAGTCCATGGCCGAGGTGCTGGACCGGCTGCTGGAGGAGGGCGTCGAGGGGCGGCTCGTCGCCGTCCAGTTGCACGGGGAGCCGCTGCCCGGGTTCGTCGAGGCGCTGCGCGCGAGCGGCGCCGAGGTCATCGGTGTCCCCGTCTACCGGTGGATGCCGCCGGAGGACATCGGCCCCGTCGACCGCTTGCTGGACACCGCCCTCGCCCGTGGCGTCGACGCCCTCACCTTCACCAGCGCCCCCGCCGCCGCCTCCCTGCTCTCCCGCGCCGGGGAGCGCGGGCTGCTGCCCGGCCTGCTCGCCGCCTTCCACCACGATGTCCTGCCGGTGTGCGTCGGACCGGTCACGGCGCTGCCGCTCCAGGCCCAGGGCGTCGACACCCTCCAGCCCGAGCGGTTCCGGCTCGGCCCCCTCGTCCAGCTCCTCTGCCAGGAACTGCCCGGCCGCGCCCGTACCCTGCCGCTGGCCGGGCACCGGGTCGAGATCCGGGGCCACGCCGTCCTGGTCGACGGCGTCCTCAAACCCGTGCCGCCCGCCGGGATGTCCCTGCTGCGGGCGTTGTCCCGGCGGCCCGGGTGGGTCGTCGCCCGCGCCGAACTGCTGCGCGCGCTGCCCGGTTCCGGCCGCGACGAGCACGCCGTCGAGACCGCCATGGCCCGGCTCCGCACCGCCCTCGGCGCCCCCAGACTGATCCAGACCGTCGTCAAGCGCGGCTACCGACTGGCCCTGGACCCGGCCGCGGACAGCAAGTACGCCGACGTGCCGTCGTCATCCGGCGGGTCCTAGGGGCGCAGAGGGCAGAGCTGTCCCGAGGCGGCCTGGGCCCCCGGGGCACCTCCCACCCCTCCCCAGCCCCCAGGCCCCCCGCCAACCCCCACCCCGTCCCAGGACTTCCGGTAGCCGAAGCGGGCAGGCACTGTAAGAGGAACGGTTCCCCCTCTCCCGCGGCCTCCCCGTGCCGCGCTCCCCAGGGCAACCCCTAGGCGGTGACAGGCACATGGCACTCGGTACGGCCACGGCCCGCTACGAGCCGCGGTTCGACACAGGACGTCTCTCCCTCGATCTCCTCGCGACCACCCACCCCGCGGAACGGCTCGGCTCCCTCACCGAACTCCGCGCCTGGATCACCGGCTCCGGCCTGGTCCCGCCCGGCACCCCCCTCACCCATGCCGACGCCGCCTGGCCACCGGCCTTCCGCGAACTCCGGGCCCATCTCGACGCGCTGGTCCGCTCCCGCCTGGCCCCCGGCCCCCGGACCGTCGCCGCCTCCCTGATCAGGGTCAACACCCTCGCCCGCGCCGCCGCGCCCCCGGCACCGCGCGCCGTCCGCGCCGCCGACGGGGACCTCGTACGGGAGCTGGCGGGTCCGCCCGAGTGCGCCGAACTGCTCGCGGCGCTGGCGCGGGACGCGGTGGAACTGCTCACCGACCCGGTGGCGCGGGCCGGGCTGCGGCAGTGCGCGGGCGACAACTGTCCCGTCGTCTATCTGGACACCTCCCGGGGCCGCCGGCGCCGCTGGTGCTCCAGCGAGGTGTGCGGCAACCGCGAGCGGGTGGCCCGGCACCGGCGCCGGGCGGCGGCGCTGGCACGGGCGTAGCCGGACGCGAGCCCTTCCCGGTCCCGGGCCCTCCCCACCCCAAGCCCCGCCGACCCCAGACCCCGCCGACCCCAAGCCCCCCGCCCCTTCCCACTGTGAGATACGCAACACCCCGCAACACCCCGTTTCCCCACCGGAGTTCGCGGGTACCAGCCCCGCCCTTGTCGCTGTGTGGGAAATGTAAAGGTCACGCGGTGGGAATGTGGGCTCATGTCCCGGTCGTCACCGCGGCGCGCGGAAACCGTGACTCCCCTTTGAACACCGGCCCCCCGGAGTCCGTACCCGGTGTCGAGCGACCGACTCGGGGGAACCCCCGGACACCGGAGGTGGGCGTGCGCAAGGATGCGGCCGTGGCCAATGAACGTGGATCGAGGGCCCGACATCGCATGTCCCAGCCCTCGGAGCCGGACGAGGAGCTGATGCGCGCGCTGTACCGCGAGCACGCCGGACCGCTGCTGGCCTATGTGCTGCGCCTGGTCGCGGGCGACCGGCAGCGGGCCGAGGACGTGGTGCAGGAAACGCTCATCCGTGCCTGGAAGAACGCCGGTCAGCTCAACCGAGCGACCGGATCGGTACGCCCCTGGCTGGTGACGGTCGCGCGCCGCATCGTCATCGACGGCCACCGCAGCCGGCAGGCCCGGCCGCAGGAGGTCGATCCGTCGCCGCTGGAGGTCATCCCCGCGGAGGACGAGATCGACAAGGCGCTGTGGCTGATGACGCTGTCCGACGCCCTCGACGACCTGACCCCGGCCCACCGGGAGGTGCTGGTCGAGACGTACTTCAAGGGGCGTACCGTCAATGAGGCGGCCGAGACTCTGGGGATACCCAGCGGCACGGTGCGGTCCAGGGTGTTCTACGCCCTGCGCTCGATGAAGCTGGCACTGGAGGAGCGGGGGGTGACGGCGTGATGAACACTTACGGGGGATACGGAACAGGGGGCCCGGGTATGTCTGGCTCCATGCAGCAGGGAACAGCGGGCCCGAACGAGCACGAGACCGTCGGCGCCTACGCTCTCGGCATCCTTGACGACGCGGAGGCGACCGCGTTCGAGGCGCATCTCGCCGGCTGCGAATGGTGTGCGCAGCAACTGGACGAACTGGCGGGCATGGAACCCATGCTGGCCGCCCTCGCCGACCTGCCCGGCACCGGCACCCCCGCGATCGGCGAGTCGCTCTCCGCGCGGCCCTCCCCGAGGCTCGCCGAGAAGCTGGTCGACGAGGTCGCCGAACGCCGGGCGCAGAAGCGCCGCCGCTCCTTCTACATGGTGGCCGCCGCCGCCGCGCTGATCGTGGGCGGCCCCTTCGTCGCCGTGGCCACCAACGGCGGCAGCGAGGGCGGCGGCTCCCCGAGCCCCACCGTCGAGGCGGCGGCCAGCCCGGCGAAGACCGCGTTCGACACCATGCCCGACCGCGCCTCCGCGACCGATCCCGACAGCGGGGTCGGTGCCACGGTCGCGATGCAGGAGAAGGCGTGGGGTACCGATGGCGTCCTGGAGCTGAAGAACGTCAAGGGCCCGCTCAAGTGCTCCCTGATCGCCGTCGGCGAGAACGGCGAGCGCGAGTCGATGAGCACCTGGTCCGTCCCCGAGTGGGGCTACGGCATCGAGGGCGCCCAGAGCGAGCAGGCCAGGAATCCGCTCTACATCCAGAGCGGCGCCGCCTTCAAGCCGGGCGAGATCGACCGCTTCGAGGTCGTCACCCTCGACGGCGAGAAGCTGGTGGAGATCGACGTCTGAGCCGGGGCCCGGGGCCCAGGGCCCGGGGACGCCCGGGGACGGTGGCCCGGCGCGGCCGGACAGGCGACGTCTGGGCCGGGACCCGGGGATGCCCAGGGACGCCCAGGGACGGCGTCCCGGCGCGCCGCCGAACAGGTGACGTGGCCGCGTCCCGCCCGTCCGGTGTGATCGGCCGGGCGGGCCCGTAGCCTTTCCCCGCCCGCGTCGCGTACGGTTAACGGCTGCCCAGCACGTCAGAAGGGGGCCCGGTGGCCGCTCAGGCGCAACAGGAATCCGCGCTCGACTCCCTCAGGGACCGGGAGATCGGTGTCGAACAGACACATCTGGACCGGGTGTACCGGCGCCTGGAGGAGAAGATCCACGAGGCCGAACTGCTGATGCGGGACGCGGGCCGCGGCGGCCAGGTCGGCACCCCCGGCGCGCTCGCCGAGCGGGACGCCCAGGTCTACCGCGCCGGAGTGCACCTGAGCAGGCTGAACAACGAGTTCGAGGACTTCCTCTTCGGCCGGATCGACCTGCTGGCCGGCAAGGACGGCAAGAAGGGCCCGGACGGCGCCTACACCGCCCTCGAGCCCGCCGAGGGCGCCATCCGCGACGACCGCACCGCCGATATCGCCGAGACCCTGCACATCGGCCGCATCGGGGTGCTCGACGAGGACTACGCCCCGCTGGTCATCGACTGGCGGGCACCCGCCGCCGCCCCCTTCTACCGCTCCACGCCGGTCGACCCCGGCCGGGTGGTCCGGCGCCGGGTGATCCGCTCCAAGGGCCGCCGGGTGATCAGCGTCGAGGACGATCTGATGCGCCCCGAGCTGACCGCGTCCCTGGACGGCCGGGAACTCGCGGTGATCGGCGACGGCGCCCTGATGGCCGCCCTCGGCCAGGCCCGCGGCCACACCATGCGGGACATCGTCGCCTCCATCCAGGCCGAGCAGGACCTGGTCATCCGCGCCCCCGCCGCCTCCGTGACCTATGTCGAGGGCGGCCCCGGCACCGGCAAGACCGCCGTCGCCCTGCACCGCGCCGCCTACCTCCTCTACCAGGACCGGCGCCGGTACGCGGGCGGCATCCTGATCGTCTCCCCGACCCCGCTGCTGGTCGCGTACACCGAGGGCGTGCTGCCCTCCCTCGGCGAGGAGGGCCAGGTCGCCATCCGCGCCATCGGCTCCCTGGTCGACGGCGCCGAGGCCACCCTCTACGACACCCCGGCCGTCGCCCGCGCCAAGGGCTCGTACCGGATGCTGAAGGTGCTGCGGAAGGCGGCCCGGGGCGCCCTGGAACAGGGCCGCACCCCCCAGACCCCCGCCCCCGCCCCCTCCGAACAGCTCGCCTTCGGCGACGACGAGGACACCCCCGTCACCCCCCGCCCCACCGCACCCCCCACCCGCCTGCGCGTCGTCGCCTTCGGCCGCCGTCTGGAGCTGGAGGCCCCGGCGCTGGAGCGCATCCGCCACACCGCCCTCAGCGGCACCGCCCCCGTGAACCTCCTGCGCCCCCGCGCCCGCAAGCTCCTGCTCGACGCCCTCTGGGAGCGCTCCGGCGCCGGAACCCGGCACTCCGACCCGGAGCTGGCCGCCGAGCTGCGCGCCTCCTTCGACGAGGACCTCCTCACCGAGGACGCCTTCATCGCCTTCCTGGACGCCTGGTGGCCCGAGCTGACCCCGCGCGGGGTGCTCGCCGCGATGGCCGACGAGCGCCGGCTCGGCCGCTGGGCCCGGCGGATCCTCACCCCCGGCGAGGTCCGCCGGGTCGCCCGCTCGCTCCAGCGCGACGGCCTCACCGTGCACGACATCGCCCTGCTGGACGAGCTCCAGGCCATCCTGGGCGCCCCCGCCCGCCCCCGGAAGCAGCGCGAGCCGGACCCGCTGGACCAGCTCACCGGCCTGGAGGAGCTGATGCCGGTGCGCGAGGAGTCCCGGCGCGAGCGCGCCGAGCGGCTGGCCCAGGAACGCACCGAGTACGCGCACGTCATCGTGGACGAGGCCCAGGACGTCACCCCGATGCAGTGGCGGATGCTGGGCCGCCGCGGCCGTACCGCCACCTGGACGGTGGTCGGCGACCCGGCCCAGTCCTCCTGGTCCGACCCGGACGAGGCCACGCACGCCCGTGACGAGGCCCTGCCCTCGACGGGGGGCACCGGCCGCTTCTCCCGGGGGCGCCGCTTCCGGCTCACCGTGAACTACCGCAACCCCGCCGAGATCGCCGAGCTGGCCGCCCGGATCCTCGCCCTGGCCATGCCCGGCGCCGAGTCCCCGACCGCGGTCCGCTCCACCGGCGTCGTCCCCCGCTTCACCGTCGTCCGCGACGGCCTCGGCCGGACGGTCCGGGCGGCGGCCGAGTCCCTGCTGGAGCAGGTCGACGGCACGGTCGGGGTGGTCGTCGCGATGAACCGGCGCGAGGAGGCCCGCCGCTGGCTCGCCGGGCTCGGCGACCGGGTGGTCGCCCTCGGCAGCCTGGAGGCCAAGGGCCTGGAGTACGACGCCACGGTGGTGGTCTCCCCGGCCGAGATCGCCGACGAGTCCCCGGCCGGGCTCCGGGTCCTGTACGTCGCCCTGACCCGGGCCACCCAGCAGCTCACGGTGGTCTCCCAGGACCGCGACGAGCCCGACGCCTCCGGCGTCCCGGACCTGCTGCGCGACTGACCGGCCGACCGCCCCCGCCCGACCGCCCCCGCCCGACCGCCCCCGCGCGGCCGATCGGGGGCGGCGCGGAAAGGAACCCGCGGTGCGGGAATGGCCGTACGGGATCGGTTTGTTAGCCTGGACGTGACACCGGCCCGATCCAAGCCCCCGGGCCCAACCTTCGTCGCTACGAGCGACCACTTGCCGCGAGGCGAGCATGGCGGGTCGGTGTCACTGACTCCACAAGGAGGTCCACGTCACTCATGTGACGTGGACCTCCTTTGTTGTGACCGGCTCACCGGGTCCCGTAGGCTTTCTCGTCTCTTCTCGTATAGTGGAAGTTTTTTTCCGTTCCAATCTCCCGGGCCCTTAGAATGGGGCCTGTCGTTCGGCCGTCCGGGTCTGTCGTGAACTCAATGAGCGCAACCCGGGGCGGCTGGCACGTACTCGGCGGTAGGTGCGACGATCGGACGGCACGAATCGGCGAGACCGTGAAAGCAGAGGAAGTCGGCCATGGCTACGGCGCCCAGCGTCTCCTACTCGATGACCATCCGGCTGGAGGTGCCCGCGAGCGGAACGGCCGTCTCGCAGCTCACCACCGCCGTGGAGTCCTCCGGAGGCTCGGTCACCGGCCTCGACGTCACCGCCTCCGGGCACGAGAAGCTCCGGATCGACGTCACGATCGCGGCCACGTCCACCGCGCACGCCGACCAGATCGTGCAGCAGTTGCGCGGTATCGAGGGCGTCACCCTGGGCAAGGTCTCCGACCGGACCTTCCTGATGCACCTCGGCGGCAAGATCGAGATGCAGTCCAAGCACCCCATCCGCAACCGTGACGACCTGTCGATGATCTACACCCCGGGGGTCGCCCGGGTGTGCATGGCCATCGCCGAGAACCCCGAGGACGCCCGCCGCCTCACCATCAAGCGCAACTCGGTTGCGGTCGTGACGGACGGCTCGGCGGTGCTGGGCCTCGGCAACATCGGCCCCAAGGCCGCGCTGCCGGTGATGGAGGGCAAGGCGGCCCTGTTCAAGCGGTTCGCCGGGATCGACGCCTGGCCGCTGTGCCTGGACACCCAGGACACCGACGCCATCGTGGAGATCGTCAAGGCCATCGCCCCGGGCTTCGCCGGCATCAACCTGGAGGACATCTCCGCGCCGCGCTGCTTCGAGATCGAGGCCCGGCTGCGCGAGGCCCTCGACATCCCCGTCTTCCACGACGACCAGCACGGCACCGCCATCGTCGTCCTCGCCGCGCTCACCAACGCCCTGCGCGTGGTCGGCAAGGGCATCGAGAACGTACGGGTCGTCATGTCCGGCGCGGGCGCGGCCGGTACGGCCATCCTGAAGCTGCTGCTGGCCGCCGGGGTGAAGAACGCGGTGGTCGCCGACATCCACGGTGTGGTGCACGCCGGGCGCGCGGACCTGGTGGACGCCGCCGCCGACTCGCCGCTGCGCTGGATCGCCGAGAACACCAACCCCGAGCACCTCACCGGCACCCTCAAGGAGGCCGTGCGCGGTGCGGACGTCTTCATCGGCGTCTCCGCCCCGAACGTGCTGGACGGGGACGACGTGGCGGCCATGGCGGACAACGCGATCGTGTTCGCGCTCGCGAACCCGGACCCCGAGGTCGAGCCCTCGGTGGCCCGGGAGACGGCCGCGGTGGTGGCCACCGGCCGCTCCGACTTCCCCAACCAGATCAACAATGTGCTGGTCTTCCCGGGTGTCTTCCGCGGTCTGCTGGACGCGCAGTCCAGGACGGTGAACACCGACATGATGCTTGCGGCGGCGAAGGCCCTCGCGGATGTCGTCACCGAGGACGAGCTGAACCCGAACTACATCGTCCCCAGCGTCTTCAACGACAAGGTCGCCTCGTCGGTGGCCGGGGCGGTACGGGAGGCCGCGAAGGCGGCGGCCGGAGCGGCGTCGTAGGCTGGCGGTGCGGAGCGGGGGCCGCGGGCGGTGCCGGACGGGCTGTGAAGGGCCTGTGCGCATCGCCGTGCGGGCCCCGGCCCCGGCGCGTCGCGGAACCGACCGGCGTCGAGGGGCATCTAGGGTGTCGCCAGGCTCAGGCCCTCTTTTCGTGTGACTCCCCAGGGTGTTCTCACGACGCGAGCGGGTGCCGGATTGGCATTCCCGCCGCAGGTAGGGGCAGGATGCGTCCCTGGGCGCGAGCGTCCGAGGGCGGACCCCGGGTGCGGGGATCGTCCGAGGGCCCTGGCAGCATCGGCTTCGCTGTGCCCAATATGCGGCTCCGCCGTATGGCACGCCTCAACGGCAAGATGAACACGGGAGTAACAACATGAACCGCAGTGAGCTGGTGGCCGCCCTGGCCGACCGCGCCGAGGTGACCCGCAAGGACGCCGACGCCGTGCTGGCCGCTTTCGCCGAGGTGGTGGGCGACATCGTCTCCAAGGGCGACGAGAAGGTCACCATTCCCGGCTTCCTGACCTTCGAGCGCACCCACCGTGCGGCTCGCACCGCCCGCAACCCGCAGACCGGTGACCCGATCCAGATCCCGGCCGGGTACAGCGTGAAGGTCTCGGCGGGCTCCAAGCTCAAGGAAGCGGCCAAGGGCAAGTAAGGGCACGCTGTCGCCGCCGGGGTCGGGCGCCGTTGGCGTCCGCGGGCCCGCTGCGGCTGGTGGCGCAGTTCCTGGCGCCCCTTGTCGAGGGCGTTGCAGTAGACGTTGATGGGCGGTCACCCCGGATGGGTGACCGCCCATTGGCGTACCGGGATCAGCCGAGCGGCTTGCCCGGGAGTTCCACCTTGGCCCCCAGCTCCATCAACTTCTCCATGAAGTTCTCGTAGCCCCGGTTGATGAGGTCGATCCCGTGGACGCGGGACGTGCCCTGGGCCGCCAGGGCGGCGATCAGATACGAGAAGCCGCCGCGCAGGTCGGGGATGACCAGGTCGCCGCCCTGGAGGGCGGTGGGCCCGGAGACGACCGCCGAGTGCAGGAAGTTGCGCTGACCGAAGCGGCAGTCGGAGCCGCCGAGGCACTCGCGGTAGAGCTGGATGTGCGCGCCCATCTGGTTCAGCGCGGAGGTGAAGCCGAGCCGGGACTCGTACACCGTCTCGTGGATGATGGACAGACCCGTGGCCTGGGTCAGCGCGACCACCAGCGGCTGCTGCCAGTCGGTCTGGAAGCCGGGGTGGACATCGGTCTCCAGCGCGATGGACTTCAGCCGTCCGCCGGGGTGCCAGAAGCGGATGCCCTCGTCGTCGATCTGGAAGGCCCCGCCCACCTTCCGGTAGGTGTTGAGGAACGTCATCATCGAACGCTGCTGCGCGCCGCGGACGTAGATGTCGCCCTCGGTGGCCAGCGCCGCCGACGCCCAGGACGCGGCCTCCAGCCGGTCCGGCAGGGCCCGGTGGGTGTAGCCGCCGAGCTTGTCGACCCCGGTGATGCGGATCGTGCGGTCGGTGTCGACGCCGATGATGGCGCCCATCTTCTGGAGGACGCAGATCAGGTCCTCGATCTCCGGTTCCACGGCCGCGTTGGAGAGTTCGGTCACGCCCTCCGCCAGCACGGCGGTCAGCAGCACCTGTTCGGTCGTGCCGACGGACGGGTACGGCAGCCGGATCTTCGTCCCGCGCAGCCCCTTCGGGGCCTCCAGGTACTGGCCGTCCGCGCGCTTCTCGATCGTCGCGCCGAACTGCCGCAGTACGTCGAAGTGGAAGTCGATGGGCCGGCCGCCGATGTCGCAGCCGCCGAGGCCCGGGATGAAGGCGTGGCCGAGGCGGTGCAGCAGCGGTCCGCAGAACAGGATCGGGATGCGCGACGACCCCGCGTGGGCGTCGATGTCGGCCACGTTCGCACTCTCGACGTGCGTCGGGTCGAGGACCAGCTCACCGGGCTCCTCGCCGGGCCGGACCGTCACCCCGTGCAACTGCAACAGGCCCCGGACGACCCGGACATCACGGATGTCCGGGACATTGCGCAGCCGACTCGGCTCACCACCCAGCAGCGCGGCCACCATGGCCTTCGGCACCAGGTTCTTCGCGCCGCGGACCCGGATCTCGCCCTGGAGCGGGGTGCCGCCGTGGACCAGCAGGACATCGTCGTTGACGGTCATGAATCTCGCGTTCCGTGGAGTGCGGGTGGGCCGGAGACACAGACTAATCGCCGTCGGCCCCCCTCCCGTAAGCCGTGGGGCGCCCCAGCCCTGTCATAGCTGTGTCACAACACGAACCGCGCCCGGCCGGGCACATGGGGTCACCGTCCGGCTCGGGCGGAGCGGCCCCGTCCGTGCGCCGGGGACGCTCCCTTCCGCCCCGGGCCTGCTCTCTCCCGCGCGGCGCCATTGCCTCCCCACGTGACAGGAAGATGCGGGATCATGTCAGGCATGACCGAGGTGTCCTCGCTCACAGGGCGGCTGCTCGTGGCCACGCCCGCCCTGGCGGACCCGAACTTCGACCGCGCGGTCGTGCTGCTCCTCGACCACGACGAGGAGGGCTCGCTCGGTGTCGTCCTCAACCGGCCCACCCCGGTGGGGGTCGGCGACATCCTGGAGAACTGGGCCGGCCTCGCGGGTGAGCCCGGTGTCGTCTTCCAGGGCGGCCCGGTCTCGCTGGACTCGGCGCTCGGTGTCGCCGTGATCCCGGGCGGTGGTTCGGCCGAACGGGCGCCGCTGGGCTGGCGCCGGGTGCACGGCGCGATCGGCCTGGTCGATCTGGAGGCCCCGCCGGAGCTGCTGGCCGCCGCCCTCGGCTCGCTCAGGATCTTCGCCGGATACGCGGGGTGGGGCCCCGGCCAACTGGAGAACGAGCTGGCCGAGGGCGCCTGGTACGTCGTCGAGTCCGAGCCCGGGGACGTCTCCTCGCCGGAGCCGGAGCGGCTGTGGCGCGAGGTGCTGCGCCGCCAGCGCAACGAGCTGGCGATGGTGGCCACGTACCCGGACGATCCGTCGCTGAACTGAGCCGGGCCGGGCCGGCCGACCCGTGCGCGGCCCGGGGGACGTCACCGGACCGAACGGTGTGAGCTTCAGTACTCTTGGTCCTTATGAGCACTCTTGAGCCCGAGCGCGGGACTGGTACGGGGACCCTCGTAGAGCCGACGCCGCAGACCTCCCACGGCGACGGTGACCACGAGCGCTTCGCCCACTACGTCCAGAAGGACAAGATCATGGCGAGCGCCCTCGACGGGACCCCCGTCGTGGCGCTGTGCGGCAAGGTCTGGGTGCCGGGCCGCGACCCCAAGAAGTACCCCGTCTGTCCCATGTGCAAGGAGATCTACGAGTCCATGGGCGCCGGCGGGGACGACGGCAAGGGTGGTAAGGGCGGCAAGGGCGGCGGCAAGAAGTAGTCCCCCGGTAGTTCCCCGGTAGTCCCCCCCCGGTACGCCCCCGGCCCCGGTCGGGGCGTCCGTGGACGAACAGAGGCCCCTGAGGTGTGTTCCGGCACACTTCGGGGGCTTTTGTGCGTTCTGTCCGAGGGGTGGCCGTTGCAGGGAATGCGTCGCCCGGTCACAGAGTGGTTGAGACCTCTTGTAAGTCCATTCATCCACTCCTTAACCTCCGGGTGTTGTGCACAGCGAAACAGGCATTGCGCATGTTGCAACGATGCAACGCACTCCCGGAGGAGCAACTCCATGAAGCTGTCCGTCCGTATGGCCTCCCTGCTGGTCGTCCCCGCCCTGCTGGCGGGCGCCGCCTGCGCCCCGTCGACCTCCGACAACTCCGCCTCCACCGAGGACGAGAAGACCGGCACCCTGCGGGTCTGGCTCTTCCAGGAGGTGAACAACCAGCCCAAGGAACAGGTCGTCGAGTCCGTCGTCGCGGAGTTCGAGAAGACCCACGAGGGCGCCGAGGTCTCCGTCGAGTACATCCCCGTCGAGACCCGCGCCCAGCGCATCAAGGCCGCCTTCAACGACCCGAAGAGCGCCCCCGATGTCATCGAGTACGGCAACACCGACACCGCGGGCTATGTGAAGGACGGCGGACTCGCCGACATCACCGCCGAGTTCGACGCCTGGGACGAGGCCAAGGACGCCGACCCGACCGCCCGCCAGTCCGTCACCGTGGACGGCAAGGTCTACGGCGCCCCCTTCTTCGTCGGCGTCCGCGCCCTCTACTACCGCACCGACGTCTTCGAGGAGCTGGGTCTGGAGGTGCCGAAGACCCAGGCCGAGCTGATCACCACCGCCAAGAAGATCCGCGAGGAGAAGCCGGACCTGTACGGTCTCGCGGTCGGCGGCGCCTACACCTATGGCGCGATGCCGTTCATCTGGGCCAACGGCGGTGAGATCGCCACCGGCAAGGACGGCTCCTTCGCCTCCGCCATCGACAGCGCCGCCGCCCAGAAGGGCATCGAGGCGTACACCTCGCTGTTCGGCGACGACAACTGTCCCGCCGCCAAGTGCGCCGGCTTCGGCGGCAACGACACCGTCACCGCCTTCGCCTCCGGCAAGGCCGGCATGGCCATCGGCGGCGACTTCAGCCACCAGGCCGTGGAGGCGGGCGCGGTCAAGGGCAAGTACGCGGTGGTGCCGCTGCCCGGCGTGGAGTCCGGCTCGATCGCCCCGGCGTTCGCGGGCGGCAACAACATCGGCGTGCTGAAGAGCACCTCCAAGCGCACCCTGGCCGTCGACCTGATGCAGGAACTGGCCTCCAAGCAGACCCAGGGCCAGCTCTTCGACGCCATGGGCTTCCTGCCCACCTACGCCGACGTCCGCGACGAGGCCGCCGCCAAGGACTCCTTCATCGAGCCCTTCGTGCAGACCCTCGCCGCCGAGACCAAGTTCGTCCCGGCCTCCCCGGCCTGGGCCGAGATCGACGCCTCCCAGGTCCTGCCGACCATGTTCCAGGAGATCGTCAGCGGCAAGAACGACGTCAAGGGCGCCGCGGCGGACGCGGCCGACAAGATGGACGCGTCGTTCGCGTCCGCGGGGTGACGGCCGGTGAGCGCACCCAGTAAGACAGGGGGCGATCCCCGCGGCCGGGTGCGGGACGCCGAGAGCGTCCCGCGCCCCCGCGGCGGCCGTACCGCCGGCCGTGCCCCGGGCCCCTCGGGGCGTCCGGGCGCACGCCGGTCCGGCTGGACCCCCTGGCTCTATCTCGCCCCCGCCCTCGTCGTCCTCGGCGGGCTGCTCGTCTACCCGATCTACCAGCTCGGTCTGATCTCGTTCCTGGAGTACACCCAGGCGCAGGTCAGCGGCGGTGAACCGACCACCTTCAAGGGCTTCGGCAACTACGCGGAACTCTTCGGCGACGAGCAGTTCTGGACGGTGCTGGTCTCCACCCTGGTCTTCGCCGCCGCCTGTGTGGTCTCCACCCTCGCCGTCGGCTGCGCGCTGGCCGTGCTCCTCACCCGGGTACGGGCGCTGCCCCGGCTGGCGCTGATGATGGCCGCGCTGGGCGCCTGGGCGACCCCGGCGGTCACCGGCTCCACCGTCTGGCTGCTGCTGTTCGACCCGGACTTCGGCCCGGTCAACCGCATCCTCGGCCTCGGCGACTACTCCTGGACCTACGGCCGCTACAGCGCCTTCTTCCTGGTGCTCCTCGAAGTCGTCTGGTGCTCCTTCCCGTTCGTGATGGTCACCGTCTACGCCGGGATCCGCGCCATCCCCACCGAGGTGCTGGAGGCGGCCTCCCTGGACGGCGCCTCGCAGTGGCGGATCTGGCGCTCGGTGACGGCCCCGATGCTCCGCCCGATCCTGGTGATCGTCACCATCCAGTCGGTGATCTGGGACTTCAAGGTCTTCACCCAGATCTACGTCATGACCAACGGCGGCGGTATCGCGGGCCAGAACATGGTCTTGAACGTCTACGCCTACCAGCAGGCGTTCGCGTCCTCGCAGTACAGCCTCGGCTCGGCGATCGGCGTCGTGATGCTGCTGATCCTGCTGGCCGTGACCCTGGTCTATCTGCGGCTGCTGCGCCGCCAGGGGGAGGAACTGTGAGTGTCGTGCGTTCCCTGATACGGCGGCCCCGGCGCCCTTGGCGCCTCGCCGCCGAGGCGTCCGCGCTGCTGATCGCCGTCGCCGTCGCCTTCCCGCTGTACTGGATGGTGCTGAGCGCCTTCAAACCGGCCGGCGAGATCGAGTCGACCGAGCCGCGGCCCTGGACGCTCTCCCCGTCGCTGGATTCCTTCCGGCGGGTGTTCGGGCAGCAGGAATTCGGCCGGTATTTCCTCAACAGCCTGCTCGTCGCGAGCTGTGTCGTCATCGCCTCGGCGCTCATCGCCTTTCTCGCGGCGACCGCCGTCACCCGGTTCAAGTTCCGCTTCCGGACCACCGTGCTGATCATGTTCCTGGTGGCCCAGATGGTGCCGATCGAGGCGCTCACCATCCCCCTGTTCTTCCTCATGCGGGACTTCGGCCAGCTCAACACCCTGGGCGCGCTGATCCTGCCGCACATCGCCTTCTCCCTGCCCTTCGCGGTGTGGATGCTGAGGGGATTCGTGAAAGCGGTGCCGGAAGCGCTGGAGGAGGCCGCGTATCTGGACGGGGCGAGCCGCTCGCGATTCATGTGGCAGATCCTTTTCCCCCTGGTCTTCCCGGGCCTTGTGGCGACGAGTGTGTTCTCCTTCATCTCGACCTGGAACGACTTCCTGTTCGCCCGCTCCTTCATCATCAGCGACACCTCCCAGTCCACCCTTCCGATGGCCCTGCTGGTCTTCTACAAACCCGACGACCCCGACTGGGGAGGCGTGATGGCCGCCTCCACCGTGATGACGATTCCGGTGCTGGTCTTCTTCGTCCTGGTCCAGCGACGACTGGTCTCCGGACTGGGCGGAGCGGTCAAGGACTGACCCCGAACGGGCCCGACCAGGCCCGACCGGGCCCGACCGACCCACCGGTACCCATGAGTTTCCCGTGAGCTTCCCGGAGTTGACTTCTGACGTGCCTTCCGATGCGACCGCCGTGAATTCTGAGACCTCTGCCTTTTCCTCGACTCCCGCGACTTCCGCGACTTCTCTGGAGGGGACTCCCGTGCCTGTGGCTTCCGTGCCTGTGACTTCGCCGACGGAACTGATTCCGGCGCCCCTGCGGGTGACCGCCGACGGGGACGGCTCCCTCCCACTCGGACCGGGGACGGCCCTGGTCGCGGGCGCGGGGACGGAGACCACGGCCCGCTGGCTGCGCGCCGAACTGGGCGCCGCGACCGGCCTGCCCTTCCCCCCGGCCACCGACGGCACCACCCCCGCCGTACGGCTCTCCCTGGACCCGGCGATCGGTGAGGGGGATGACGGACCCGGCGCCGAGGGCTACCGCCTGGACATCACCGCGGACGGGGTGGAACTGACCGGCGCGGACCCCGCCGGGCTCTTCCACGGGGCGCAGACCCTGCGGCAACTGCTCGGCCCGGACGCCTTCCGGCGCGCCCCGCTGCCCGGCCGCGACTGGCGGCTCCCGCTGGCCCGGATCGAGGACGCCCCGCGCTTCCGCTGGCGCGGCATGATGCTCGACGTGGCCCGGCACTTCATGCCCAAGGAAGGCGTGCTGCGCTATCTCGACCTGCTGGCCGCGCACAAACTCAACGTCTTCCACTTCCATCTGACGGACGATCAGGGCTGGCGCGTCGAGATCAAGCGCCATCCGAGGCTGACCGAGGTGGCCTCCTGGCGCTCACGCACCAAATGGGGGCACCGCGCCTCACCGCTGTGGGAGGACCGGCCGCACGGCGGCTTCTACACCCAGGACGACATCCGCGAGATCGTCGCCTACGCCGCCGCCCGGCATATCACCGTCGTCCCCGAAATCGACATCCCGGGGCACTCGCAGGCCGCCATCTCGGCGTATCCGGAACTCGGCAACACGGATGTCACCGACACCACCTCCCTCTCCGTCTGGGACACCTGGGGCGTCTCCAAAAACGTACTCGCCCCCACTGACAACGTCCTCCGCTTCTACGAAGGGGTGTTC
Source organism: Streptomyces sp. NPDC093252 (assembly GCF_040683675.1). Classification (NCBI taxonomy): domain Bacteria; kingdom Bacillati; phylum Actinomycetota; class Actinomycetes; order Kitasatosporales; family Streptomycetaceae; genus Streptomyces; species Streptomyces sp. NPDC093252. The sequence continues at coordinate 81,929 of NZ_JBFBEM010000013.1, forward strand.
GAGGAACTCCTGGAACTCTTCCCCGGCGAGTTCATCCACGTCGGCGGGGACGAATGCCCGAAGGACCAGTGGCGCGACTCCCCGCTCGCCCAGGCCCGGATCCAGGAACTCGGGGTGAAGGACGAGGACGGGCTCCAGTCCTGGTTCATCCGGCACTTCGACCGCTGGCTCGCCGAGCGGGGCCGCCGGCTCGTCGGCTGGGACGAGATCCTGGAGGGCGGCCTCGCCGAGGGCGCCACGGTCTCCTCCTGGCGCGGCTACGAGGGCGGGATCGCCGCCGCGCGGGCCGGCCACGATGTCGTCATGTGCCCCGAGCAGCAGGTGTATCTGGACCACCGTCAGGACGGCGGCCCCGATGAGCCGGTGCCGATCGGATTCGTGCGCACCCTGGAGAACGTGTACCGGTTTGAGCCGGTTCCCGAGGAACTGACGGTGGAGGAGGCCCGGCATGTCCTGGGCACCCAGGCCAATGTCTGGTCCGAGGTGATGGAGAACTCCGCCCGCGTCGACTACCAGGTCTTCCCCCGGCTCGCCGCCTTCGCCGAGGTGGCCTGGAGCGCCCTGCCCGCCCCGGCGGAGCGGGACTTCGCGGACTTCGAGCGCCGGATGACCGCGCACTACGGGCGGCTCGACGCGCTCGGGGTCGCCTACCGGCCGCCCACGGGCCCCAAGCCCTGGCAGATGCGGCCGGGGGTGATCGGGCGCCCGATCGACGGGGAGCCGCCGCGGCGGTGACGCCGGGGCCGGGAGGGCGGTGACGCCGGGAGCCGGGAGGGGGGATCCGATCATCCCTCCCTCCCTCCCGGCTCTTCACCCGGGGTTCCCGGGGTATCTGTGGTCCCCCGGTCTCCGGGTCCCCCGGGTCCCCGAACAGATAATGAAAAAAGCTCCCAAGGGTCATCGAAGAGGAGCAATTGCCGCGCGTGGGTGATGCCTCGTGAAATCGGGTCATCCCCACGACGAGGCGGGTGAATGCCTCCTAGCGGACCCCCGCGTCCGTGCCCTGCGAAGATGTGCCAGAGTTGCCCCGTCCGCCCGGTCAGCACGTACCGTACGGCGCACAGGTGGGAACAGTGGGGGCAGCGGGAAGGGGCAGCCGGTTTGACCACGCACGCACCGCAGGCGGCGCAGCCCGTCACGCTGCCCACGACGCTCGACGAGGCCGTGGCGGCGCTCACCGCGCAGCCCGCCGCCGTGCCCGTCGCGGGCGGCACCGACCTCATGACCTCGGTCAACTCCGGCCAGCTCCGCCCGGCCGCGCTGGTCGGCCTCGGCCGGATCAGCGAGATCCGCGGCTGGCAGTACCAGGACGGCCACGCGCTGCTGGGCGCCGGACTCACCCACGCGCGGATGGGCCGCCCCGACTTCGCCGCCCTCATCCCCGCGCTCGCCGCCGCCGCCCGCGCGGCCGGCCCCCCCCACATCCGCAACGCCGGCACCCTCGGCGGCAACATCGCCTCCGCCTCGCCCACCGGTGACGCGCTGCCGGTGCTGGCCGCCCTGGAGGCCACCCTCGTCATCGCCGGGCCGGACGGCGCCCGCCGCGAGATCCCGGTCTCCCATCTGCTGGCCGGGGTCGAGATGCTCCGCGCGGGAGAGCTGATCGGCTTCGTGCGCGTCCCTCTGCTGCACGCGCCCCAGGTCTTCCTCAAGGCAACGGCCCGTACCGGCCCCGGCCGCGCGGTCGCCTCCGTCGCCCTCGTCCTGGACCCCGCCCGGCGCGGGGTGCGGTGCGCCGTCGGTGCCATAGCGCCGATGCCGCTGCGCCCCCTGGACGCCGAGCAGTGGGTCGCCCGGCTCATCGACTGGGACAACGACCGCGCGCTTGTCCCCGAGGCGCTCAGCGCCTTCGGCGAGTACGTGGCCGCCGCCTGCATCCCCGACCCGGCCCCGGCCGAGGACGGCTCCGTACCGCAGCTTCCGCCCGCCGTACTGCATCTGCGGCGGTCCGTCGCCGCGCTGGCCCGACGAGCACTGGGGAGGGCGCTGTCGTGACCGACGACCAGCACGGAGAGGGCACCCCCCGGGGCGGGGGCCGCTGGGACCCGCTGCCCCAGGGCGAGTACGACGACGGCGCCACCGCCTTCGTCAAGCTCCCCGAGGGCGGTATCGACGCCCTCATGGCGTCCGCCGACAGCCCGCTCGCCGCACCCGGCCACGGCTATGTGCCGCCCGCCATCACGGTCACCCCGGCCGCGCCCGCCGCCACCGACCCGTCCGCCACCGGCACCTGGACCACCCTCCCGGCCGCCCCCGTGGACGCCGCCCAGTGGCAGCACGCCGGGGACGACACCGGTACCGGCCACCAGGGACCCGCACAGGAGCAGTACGGGGGCGCGCCCGGCGACGGATTCGCGTACCACCCGGGTGCCACCGGGCAGTGGAACTTCGGGGAGGCGGTGGCGGCGGAGGCGTCGGCCGCCGCCGCGCCGGGCCACGATGTGACCGGCCAGTGGTCGATTCCGGTGGCGGACGGCGATCTCCCGGACGAGTCCGGCGAGTTCAGCACGTCCGCGCTGGTCGAGCAGTGGGGCGGCACCCCGCCGCCGACGCTCCCCGGGGGCGCCGCCGCGCCCTGGGCCACCGAGGGCGGCGCGGGCCGGGCATGGGCCCCGGAGGGCGACGCGGGGCCGGGGAGCGGGGTACGGCCGGAGAGCGCCCCGCGGGCCGAGAGCGCCCCACTGTCCAAGAGCGACCTGCGCCCGGAGGGCGATCTGCGCCCCGAGGGTGATCTGCGCGCCGGTACCCCGGAGCGGCACTACGGGGAGCCCGTCCCGTCCGGTGAGCCGGTGACGTCCAGCGTGTCGCGCCCGCGGCCCGCGGGGGCCGGACCGGTGGAGGTGCCGGAGGCGTCCGGGGGGACCGAGCTGTCCGGTGCGTCCGGTGCGTCGGTGGCCGCCGGGTCGGTCGCGGTGCCCGGGGCCGCCGAGCGGGCCGTGGAGCCCCCGGCGGAGCCCGTCGCGGACTCGGGCCCGGACGGGACCTCCGAGGCGCCGGAGGAGGCCGCCGGGCCCGCCACCGGGGCCGTCCCGGACGGCGACGGAGCCCCCGCCGCCGCCAACCCCGCCGAACCCCATGACGATCCGGACACCCCGGATACTCCGGACACCCCCGCCGAGCCGCCCCCCGCCCCCCACGACGACCACCCCGTCGCCTCCTACGTGCTCCGGGTGAACGGCACCGACCGGCCCGTCACCGGGGCCTGGATCGGCGAGTCGCTGCTCTATGTGCTGCGCGAGCGGCTCGGGCTCGCGGGCGCCAAGGACGGCTGCTCGCAGGGCGAGTGCGGCGCCTGCAACGTCCAGGTCGACGGCCGCCTCGTCGCCTCCTGCCTGGTGCCCGCGGTCACCGCGTCGGGCAGCGAGGTGCGCACCGTCGAGGGCCTCGCCGCCGACGGACAGCCCTCCGACGTCCAGCGCGCGCTGGCCCGGTGCGGTGCCGTGCAGTGCGGCTTCTGCGTGCCCGGCATGGCGATGACCGTCCACGATCTGCTGGAGGGCAACCCGGCGCCCACCGCGCTGGAGACCCGCCAGGCACTGTGCGGCAACCTGTGCCGCTGCTCCGGCTACCGCGCGGTGGTCGACGCCGTGCAGGAGGTCGTCGCGGAGCGCTCCGCGGGCAGCGGCGGCGAGTCCGCCGAACACGACGGCACCGAGGCGCGTATCCCTCACCAGGCGGGCCCCGGGTCCGGCGGGGTCAACCCGTCGGCGTTCGACCCGCCCAGAAACCAGGGCCAGGGCCGGGCGCGTGACCAGGGCCACGGAAACGGAACCGGACCGGGACAGGACGGAGGCCAGGCGTGAGCAACGAAGCCGCCACCGCGACCACGGCGGAGGCCGTCCCCGCCGCCGAGCCGATCCCGCACGGCCTCGGCGCGTCCCTGCCCGCCGCCGACGCGCGCGCCAAGACCGAGGGCACCTTCCCCTACGCCGCCGACCTGTGGGCCGAGGGCCTGCTGTGGGCCGCCGTACTGCGCTCCCCGCACCCGCACGCGCGCATCCTGTCCATCGACACCTCCCACGCGCGCGAGATGCCCGGCGTGCGGGCCGTGGTCACCCACGAGGACGTGCCCGGCGCCGCCCTGCACGGCCGGGGCACGGCCGACCGGCCCGTCTTCGCCTCCGAGGTGGTCCGTCACCACGGCGAACCCATCGCCGCCGTCGCCGCCGACCACCCCGACACCGCGCGGATGGCCGCCGCCGCCGTCATCGTCGAGTACGAGGTGCTCGACCCGGTCACCGACCCCGAGCAGGCGTTCGAGGCCGAGCCGCTGCACCCCGACGGCAACCTCATCCGCCACATCCCGCTGCGCCACGGCGACCCGGACGCCGACGGCGAGATCGTCGTCGAGGGCCTGTACCGGATCGGCCGCCAGGACCCCGCCCCCATCGGCGCCGAGGCGGGCCTCGCCGTGCCCCGGCCCGACGGCGGGGTGGAGCTGTACCTGGCCTCCACCGACCCGCACAACGACCGCGACACGGCCGCCGCCTGCTACGGCCTCGAACCCGACCGCGTCAAGATCGTCGTCACCGGTGTGCCCGGTGCCACCGCCGACCGCGAGGACCAGGGCTTCCAGCTCCCCCTGGGACTGCTCGCCCTCAAGACCGGCTGCCCGGTCAAACTCACCGCCACGCGCGAGGAGTCCTTCCTCGGCCACGTCCACCGCCATCCCACCCTGCTGCGCTACCGGCACCACGCCGACGCCGACGGCAGGCTGGTCAAGGTCGAGGCGCAGATCCTGCTGGACGCGGGCGCCTACGCGGACACCTCGGCGGAGGCGCTGGCCGCCGCCGTGTCCTTCGCGTGCGGCCCCTACGTCGTCCCCCACGCCTTCATCGAGGGCTGGGCGGTCCGCACCAACAACCCCCCCTCCGGCCATGTCCGGGGCGAGGGCGCCATGCAGGTGTGCGCCGCCTACGAGGCGCAGATGGACAAGCTCGCCAAGAAGCTCGGCGTGGAACCCGCCGAACTGCGGCTGCGCAACGTCCTCGCCACCGGCGACGTCCTGCCCATCGGCCAGACGGTGACCTGCCCCGCGCCGGTCGCCGAACTCCTCCAGGCGGTCCGCGACTTCCCGCTGCCCCCGCTGCCCAAGGACACCCCCGAGGACGAGTGGCTGCTGCCCGGCGGCCCCGAGGGCGCGGGCGAGCCGGGCGCGGTGCGCCGGGGCGTCGGCTACGGCCTGGGCATGGTGCACATGCTGGGCGCCGAGGGCGCCGACGAGGTCTCCACGGCCACCGTCAAGGTCCAGGACGGGGTCGCCACGGTCCTGTGCGCGGCCGTCGAGTCCGGCCAGGGCTTCACCACCCTCGCCCGCCAGATCGTCCAGGAGACCCTGGGCGTCGACGAGGTCCATGTGGCGCCCGTCGACACCGACCAGCCGCCCGCGGGCGCGGGCTGCCGGGGCCGCCACACCTGGGTCTCCGGCGGCGCGGTGGAGCGGGCCGCGAAGATGGTCCGCACCCAGCTCCTCCAGCCCCTGGCGCACAAGTTCGGCATGTCCACCGAACTCCTCCAGATCGCCGATGGCAAGATCACCTCCTACGACGGTGTCCTGTCCACGACCGTCGCCGAGGCGCTGGAGGGCAAGGAGCTGTGGGCCACCGCGCAGTGCCGCCCGCACCCGACCGAACCGCTCGGCGAGCACGGCCAGGGCGACGCCTTCGTGGGGCTCGCCTTCTGCGCCATCCGCGCGGTGGTCGACGTCGACATCGAGCTGGGCTCGGTCCGGGTGGTGGAGCTGGCGGTCGCCCAGGACGTCGGCCGGATCCTCAACCCGGCGCAGCTCGCGGCGCGGATCGAGGCCGGGGTCACCCAGGGCGTCGGCATCGCCCTCACCGAGAACCTGCGCACCCCGCGCGGCACGATCCGCCACCCCGACCTGACCGGCTACGCCCTGCCGACGGCGCTGGACGCCCCGGACATCAGGATCGTGAAGCTGGTCGAGGAGCGGGACGTGGTGGCGCCGTTCGGCGCGAAGGCGGTCAGCGCGGTGCCGGTCGTCGCCTCCCCGGCGGCCATCGCCTCCGCGGTCCGCGCGGCCACCGGCCGCCCGGTGAACCGCCTGCCCATCCGCCCGCAGGCCGCGGTGGTCACCTCGGGGTGAGGGGCGGGAGACGGCGACCGCGGCGACATCCGGAGCGCGTTCGCCGGGACAGCGCTCCGGACCGTCGCCGCCGGGATGCCCCCCGGAACAACCAAGCCGGTCCTTTCGACGTCTGACCGGGTGGCCGGATGCTGCGGGCGTCGACGGCCGGGCGGCGCGTCCGCCGGCCGAGCGGGCGGGCCGGAGCCGGACCGGCGGCCGGAAGCGGCGGTCCGAGCCGGGCCGGGTCGGTGAACATCCGCCCCGCGAACCGCGTTTGTGCAGGTCGGAGCCCATTGTCAGTGGCAGCCCGTAGTGTTGCGGGCAGTGGGGACGGCCGCGGGATCGGGCGGACGGACCGACCCCTGACCACCATGCACGGGGGAGCTATGAGCACGACCGGCGCCGTCACAGCGGCCATCACCCTGACCGATTTCGACCTGGACCCCTACATCACGCACGCGCCCACCCGGCACTGGCTGACGGGCCCCGGACTGCCCTGCGCGAGCGACCTGCTGACCTTCGAGCGGCTCCGGACGGACGGGCTGCGCACGGTCGCCGACACCACCGCCGACCCCGGGTTCCTCACGGCGGAGCTGCGCGACCGCCTGGTGGTAGGCGGGCTGCTCACCCCCGGGGGCCGCGCGGGCGAGTCGCTCCTGCTCGACGGCGCGACGGGCGCGATCACCACGGCGTACTTCTCCTTCGACCTCCCGGCCACCTCGCCCACCCCTGCCGCCCCCGCCGCTCCGGCCACCCCGGCACCGGCCGCCCCTGCCCCGCGCCCGCTGGCCCCCTCCCTGCGCGCCCTGGTCACCTTCGCCGCGGCGACGGAGGAACTGGCCGAGCTGCGCGGCCGGTTCGCCGCCTTCGCCGGACGCCATGGCACCAAGGCCGCCCAGGAGGCGTCCCGGCAGCTCCTGGCGGTCTTCGAAGAGGGCTCGGAAGGCTCGGAAGGCGCGCTGGCGCCGTACTGGAAGATGGCCGCGCTGATCCGCCCGCTGGCCCTGGTCGCCGGTCCGGGCACCCGTTCCGGGCTCACCCTCGATCTCCCGGCGCGGCTGCTGGAGGGTGAGTTCGGTCCCGGCCGCCTCGCCCACTTCGAGGACGTCGACTGCCCGGCCCCGCTCACCCATGAGCCGACCCGCCGCTTCCTGCGCGAGACCGGCCTCCCGGAGGACGGCACCCTGTTCACGCTGGACACGGACGTACGGCTGCCGACCCTCGCCGAGTACTACGCCGACGAGTACGAGGGCGGGCTCCCCGCCGACGCCCTGCCGCCGCGTGCGGACTGCCTGATCCGCCTGGGCCGCCTGGTGGACGATCACGCCCTGCTGGTCGACGGCGCGACCGGTGAGGTGCTGGCCTGGAGCGAGCGGGAGGCGACCCTCAGCCCGCTCAACACGGATGTCTCCACCCTCGCCTTCACCCTCTGGCTGCTGCACCGCGAGCGCGCCATCGACCGCGAACTGTCCCACGAGCTGACCACCGACGCCTACGACCAGCTCGCGGCCACCATGATCCGGGTCCTCAGATCCGTCGACCCCGCGGGCTCCCCCCACCACCCGGTGGACTGGGAGTACTGGACCCGGCTCTTCCAGGACGAGTCCGCCGGAGTCCTGTGAGGTCCCCTGAGCCCACGGGCCGCCCTCAGAGCGGTACGCCGATCGCGCTGTAGGCGGTGGTGGGCGTGGGTGGTGTGTCGAAGCGGGCGTTGACCACATACAGCCGGTCGCCGTAGCGGGCGGCGGTGGTGGGCACGTCGTAGCGCGGGTCGGTGATCACCCGGCGGAGCACGGCGGTGCGGGCTCCGGCGTCCAGATCGAGCACGCTGACCTGGTGGAGCCGGTTCTGGACGACATAGAGGGTGCGGCCGACCCGCAGCAGGCCGTCGCCGTAGGTGAGGGAGGAGGTGCCGCTCAGGGCGATCTCGACCGCGGTGCCGGTGTCCAGGGGGACGCGGTAGAGCCGGCCGCCGCCGACGACGATCAGGGCCCTGCCGTCGGCGGTGCCGACCAGGCCGTTGGCGCCGATCCCGCTGGCGGGCTGCACCCAGTCGCCGCCGAGCGGCAGCGCGCGGACCGTGCCGGTGCGCCGCCCGCGCGGGACGCCGTGGAGGACGGCGCCGTAGGAGTCGGTGAACCACGCCCGGTCGCCGAGGAGGACGGCGTCGTTGATGAAGTGACCGGTCGGGTCGGTGAGCCGGTAGTGGGCGACCAGTTCGCCGGTGCGGGAGTCCACGACCCGGGCGGCGCCCCCGGTGGACCCCGACGACAGATAGAGCAGTCCGTCGCCGTCGATCTTCAGACCGTTGGTGGCGGTGCCGGTCTCGCCCGCGTAGACCAGCGTGCCCCGGCCGGTGCGCAGCTTCGCGCGGTACACGGCCCCGTCGGCGCGGGAGCCGAAGTAGGCGTAGGGACCGGTGCCGATGGCGATGCCCTCGGGCAGGAAGCCGTCGGGGAGCGGGATCTCGGTGGGCCACGCGGCGGTGGGCCGGGTGGTGGAGGCCGTCGCGGTCGAGGAGGGCGCGGCGGTGGCGGAACCGGTGCCGAGGGCAGCGGTGAGAGCAGCGAGCGCGGCGCCGCCGAGAACGGTACGGCGAGGAAGGTGAAAGGGGTGATTCGGGTGGTTCCGGGACACGGCTCGGCCTCCGGGGCGAGTGAGGTGGGGCTCGGCGAAGCCCCGAGACAACCACCGCACTCTGTGAGCGGGATGAGAAGTGGGGGAGGGGGGAGAGGAGGGGAGAGGGGGGAGGAGAGCCGTCGCTCCCCGCCTCTGCCGCAGCTCCAGCCCGCCTCGCAGGACGACGGGGAGACCGGAATGACGGAGACCGGGATGAAGGAGACCGTAGTGACGGAGACCGGAATGACGTGGAGACCGTGGCGGGAATCGAACCCGCGTAACTGGATTTGCAGTCCAGCCCCTGAGCCTCTCGGGCACACGGTCGTGGTGAGAACGACGGTAGGCCGAGGGACACAGGGGACTCAAGGGGACCGGGGGTGCTGCAACGGGACTGCCATGCGGCGTTCACATGCGCCCGTGGTTCATGGCGGTGATGCCGTGCCGTCCATGGTTCATGGGGGTGATTCAGGGAGGTGTAGGGCGGATGTAGGACGAAGGTCTCAGAGGACGACAGTCCTCCGACAGGGGTAAAACTCGACTGCGGCCCTTACGCTGCTGGTCATGACGACCCCGATACCTCGCGTACCACGCGACACCGATGTCGCCGGCGCGACCGCACCCGCAGGAGGGCCGTCCGGCGGGCCGGAGGAAGGTGTGCTGGGCAGGCCCTACCGGGCACTCAGCATCGGGATCACCTCGGTGGTGCTGCTGATCGCCTTCGAGGCGACGGCAGTAGGAACGGCAATGCCGGTCGCAGCGCGGGAGCTGGACGGGGTGTCGCTGTACGCGTTCGCGTTCTCGGGGTACTTCACCACGAGCCTGTTCGGGATGGTGCTCGCGGGGCAGTGGTCGGACCGGCGCGGGCCGCTGGGCCCGGTGACGGCCGGGATCGCCTCGTTCGCGGTGGGGCTGCTGCTGTCGGGGACGGCCCAGGCGATGTGGCCCTTCATCCTGGGGCGCGCGGTGCAGGGGCTGGGCGGCGGCCTGGTGATCGTGTCGCTGTACGTGGTGGTCGGCCGGGCCTATCCGGAGCGGTTGCGGCCCGCGATCATGGCGGCGTTCGCGGCGAGCTGGGTGGTGCCGTCGATCGTCGGGCCGCTGGCGGCGGGCGCGGTGACCGAGCACATCGGCTGGCGCTGGGTGTTCCTCGGCATACCGGCCCTGGTGGTGCTGCCGCTGGCGCTCGCGCTGCCCCAGATCCGGCGGCTGAAGGGCCCGGCGGACGGGAGCGGTGAGGGCGGGCCGTCGTTCGACCGGCGGCGGATCAAGCTGGCGTTCGGGATCTCGCTGGGCGCAGGGCTCCTCCAGTACGCGGCGCAGGATCTGCGCTGGCTGTCGCTGGTGCCCGGCGTCCTGGGCGCCGCGCTGCTGGTGCCAGCCGTGCTGGGGCTGCTGCCGCGCGGCACCTACCGGGCGGCGCGAGGGCTGCCGTCGGTGGTGCTGCTGCGGGGCATGGCGGCCGGGTCGTTCATCGCGGCGGAGTCGTTCGTGCCGCTGATGCTGGTGACCCAGCGGGGGCTGAGCCCGACACTGGCCGGGTTCTCCCTGGCGGCGGGCGGGGTGACCTGGGCGCTGGGGTCGTGGGTGCAGTCCCGGCAGCGGCTGGAGCCGTACCGGGAGCGGCTGATGACGCTGGGGATGGTGCTGGTCGCGGCGGCCATCGCGGCGGCGCCGAGTGTGCTGATCGAGTCGGTGCCGGTCTGGACGCTGGCCGCGGCCTGGGCGTTCGGGTGCTTCGGGATGGGGCTGGTGATCGCCTCCAGCAGTGTGCTGCTGCTCCAGTTGTCCGCGCCGAGCGAGGCGGGCTCCAACTCGGCCGCGCTCCAGATCTCCGACGGGCTGTCCAACGTCATGCTGCTGGCCCTCGGCGGTGCCGCCTTCGCCGCCCTCGGCGGGGGCACGGTCAGTCATGCCGCGACCGGAGCCTCCGGCGGTTCACCGGCCGCCTTCGCGGTGGTGTTCCTGCCGATGGCGGTGATCGCGCTGGTCGGGGCCTGGGTGACCCGCAGACTGCGGGTGCCCGACCCGGTCCGGGCGGCTGCCCCGGGGATGTGACCTGGGTCCCACCCGCGGGCGACCCGGCATCGTCCGCGCGTTGACCGGTGCGGGGCGCCGGTAGGGTGGCCCGGTTGTCATACGTAGCCCGGTACGGCGTCGCAACCGCTACCGCTACGACGCCCAACAGCCGTCGCCCGACCACAGACCGGAGACCGTGACTACCGCCCGCCCGTCGCCTGCCCCCACCTCCACCCAGATGACTGCCTCTGCCGCCACCGGCCACTCCCATCACCTCTCGCCCGCCTTCCCCGGCCGGGCTCCCTGGGGTACCGCGAGCAAGCTGCGGGCCTGGCAGCAGGGGGCGATGGAGAAGTACCTCCAGGATCAGCCGCGCGACTTCCTCGCGGTCGCGACGCCCGGCGCCGGGAAGACCACCTTCGCGCTGACCCTGGCCTCCTGGCTGCTGCACCACCATGTCGTGCAGCAGGTGACGGTGGTCGCGCCCACCGAGCATCTGAAGAAGCAGTGGGCGGAGGCGGCGGCCCGGATAGGGATCCGGCTGGACCCGGAGTACAGCGCGGGCCCGCTCAGCAAGGAGTACCACGGGGTCGCGGTGACCTACGCGGGCGTCGGCGTGCGCCCCATGCTGCACCGCAACCGCGTGGAGCAGCGCAAGACGCTGGTCATCCTGGACGAGATCCACCACGCCGGCGACTCCAAGTCCTGGGGCGAGGCGTGTCTGGAGGCGTTCGAGCCCGCCACCCGCCGCCTCGCGCTGACCGGTACGCCGTTCCGCTCCGACACCAACCCGATCCCGTTCGTGGCGTACGAGGAGGGCGCGGACGGCATCCGCCGCTCCTCCGCCGACTACACCTACGGCTATGGCTCGGCGCTCGCGGACGGTGTCGTGCGGCCGGTCATATTCCTCTCCTACAGCGGCAACATGCGCTGGCGCACCAAGGCGGGCGACGAGATCGAGGCCCGGCTCGGCGAACCGATGACCAAGGACGCGGTCAGCCAGGCGTGGCGTACGGCGCTGGACGCGCGCGGTGAGTGGATGCCGGCCGTGCTGCGCGCCGCCGACCAGCGGCTGACCGAGGTCAGGAAGGCGATCCCGGACGCCGGCGCGCTGGTCATCGCCACCGACCAGGACTCCGCCCGCTCCTACGCCAAGCTCATCCGGGAGATCACCGGGCACGGCCCGACCGTCGTGCTGTCGGACGACTCCGGCGCCTCCGACCGGATCGACGAGTTCAGCGGCGGCACGGACCGCTGGATGGTCGCGGTGCGGATGGTGTCCGAGGGCGTCGACGTGCCCCGGCTCGCGGTCGGCGTGTACGCGACGACGATCTCGACGCCGCTGTTCTTCGCGCAGGCCGTCGGGCGTTTCGTGCGCTCGCGCAGGCGCGGCGAGACGGCGTCCGTCTTCCTGCCGACCGTGCCCGATCTGCTCGGGTTCGCCAATGAGATGGAACGCGAACGCGACCACGTCCTCGACAAGCCCAAGAAGGACGGCGAGGAGGACCCGTACGCCGAGGAGGACAAGCTCCTCGCGGAGGCCGAGCGGCAGCAGGACGAGGACACCGGCGACCAGGACATGCTGCCCTTCGAGGCGCTGGAGTCGGACGCCGTCTTCGACCGGGTGATGTACAACGGCGCCGAGTTCGGGATGCAGGCCCACCCCGGCAGCGAGGAGGAGCAGGACTATCTCGGCATCCCGGGGCTGCTGGAGCCGGACCAGGTGCAGATGCTGCTCCAGAAGCGGCAGGCCCGCCAGATCGCGCACAGCCGCAAGAAGCCGGACACCGAGGCCGACCTGCTCGAACTCCCCGCCGACCGTCGCCCGGTCGTCAGCCACAAGGAGCTGATGGAACTCCGCCGCCAGCTCAACAACATGGTCGGCGCCTACGTCCACCAGAGCGGCAAGCCGCACGGTGTCGTCCACACCGAACTGCGGCGGGTCTGCGGCGGCCCGCCCAGCGCGGAGGCGACCGCCGGGCAGTTGCGGCAGCGGATCGCCAAGGTGCAGGAGTGGGCCACCCGGATGCGGTGAGGCGGGGCGGGCCCGCCGGGGCGAAGCACGGCCCCGGGTGCCTTGAGAGCCTCTCGACGGCCCTCCCGCGCGCATGATCAACAGAGCGATCATGCGCGAGATCGTTGTTGCTTTGTGCGAACGAACGTCCCTGGACAGTCCCGCGCGTATCCGGTCAATGTGAGCAAGTCCATACCGGCCATTGACCGGATTCTGGACGGAGCCTTCCGCTGAGCGAACCGGCTCGCTACTGTCCCGCTACGCACACGCCCCGTGGCAGCGTCGCCGCGGAGCGCAGCCGTGAAGCGACTTGGGCCCGGACGCCGTCGGGCCGTCGGCCGATCGGCAGCCTCTGATGCGCGTCGCCGACCGGGACTCGGTGATGCCCCGCCGCCCAGGAGGCCGCCGACCTCACCACTAAGGAGTGGGCGTCGTGACCGCGGAGACCTCTCAGACGCTCGACCGGGGCCTGCGGGTCCTCAAACTGCTGGCCGATACGGACCACGGGCTGACCGTCACCGAACTCTCCAACAAACTGGGCGTCAACCGGACCGTCGTCTACCGCTTGCTGGCGACCCTGGAACAGCACGCACTCGTCCGGCGCGACCTGGGCGGACGGGCCCGGGTCGGGCTCGGGGTACTGGGCCTGGGCCGCCAGGTGCACCCGCTGGTACGGGAGGCGGCGCTGCCCGCGCTGCGCTCGCTCGCCGAGGACATCGGGGCGACCGCGCATCTGACCCTGGTGGACGGTTCCGACGCGCTCGCCGTCGCCGTGGTCGAACCCACCTGGACCGACTACCACGTGGCCTACCGCGCCGGATTCCGGCATCCGCTGGACCGGGGTGCCGCCGGGAAGGCGATCCTCGCCGCCCGGCACCAGCCGCTGGACGACCCCGGGTACACCCTCGCGCACGGGGAACTGGAGGCCGGTGCCAGCAGCGCGGCGGCGCCGCTGCTCGGGGTCAGCGGGGTGGAGGGCAGCGTCGGGGTGGTCATGCTGTCGGACGCGGTGCCGGAGCGGGTGGGGCTGCGGGTGGTGGACGCGGCGCGGGAGGTCGCGGAGGCGCTCCGCTGAGCCCACCCGACCACTGGCGTGCGGGTGGCGATCACTTTCACCGCCGGTGTGCGGTCGGTGATCGCTTTTATCGTCGGCGCGTGGTCGGTGATGACTGTCGGCGTCGGTGTGCGGCCGGAGGGGCCCGGTCGTCCGGGAACCCGGAGGCGGACCGTTTCCGTTCGCGCCGTTAGATTGATCCCGTGCTCTCTCGCCTCACACGCCCCCAGGCCCTCGCCGTCTGTGCCGTGCCCGTCGTGGCGCTGATCGCCACGGCCGTGCTCGCGCCGCTGCCGTTCGTGGTGGCGCAGCCCGGTCTGACCGCGAATGTGCTCGGTGACAACCAGGGCGACCCCGTGATCACCATCTCCGGCGCGTCGACCCGTGAGACCTCCGGACAGCTCCGGATGACCACGATCGAGGCGACCGGTCCGGACACGAACATCGGGCTGGGCGAGGTGATCGACAGTTGGTTCAGCACCGACCGGGCGGTCATGCCGCGGGACGCGGTCTACCCGAGCGGGGACAGCGTCCGGGAGATCGAGCAGTACAACGCCCAGCAGATGGAGGAGTCGCAGGACGTCGCCACCCGGGCGGCGCTCTCGCATCTCGGCCTGAGCGGCAGCGAGGTGAAGGTCACCCTTGAACTGGCTGACGTCGGCGGCCCCAGTGCGGGTCTGCTCTTCTCCCTCGGCATCATCGACAAGCTCGACGGCGACGGCCGCGGCGGCGATCTCACCGGTGGTCGAACGATCGCCGGAACAGGAACGATCACCGCGGACGGCAAGGTCGGCGCCGTCGGGGGAGTGGCCCTGAAGACCCAGGCCGCGCGGCGCGACGGGGCCACCGTGTTCCTGGTCCCGGAGGCGGAGTGCGGTGACGCGCGGGCGGAGCTGCCGGCGGGCCTGCGGCTGATCCCGGTGACGACACTGGACGGGGCCGTGGACTCCCTGGTGGCGCTGGAGACGGGCTCCGGGTCCGTACCGAGCTGCTGAGGCGAGGGCGGGCCGAGGCGGGGCGGGGGCCGGTCCGGGCGGGCCGTCGGGTGGCGGGCCGGGGGGCCGGGGGGCCGGTTTCGGGAGTACTGCCGGGCGGCGGGCCGGGGGATCAGGTCGGGAGCACCACCGGGGAGGATCAGGTTGGGAGCGCCGTCGGGCGGCGCGGTGGGTTCACCAGCCGCAGCCCCACCTCCACCAGGGTCCACCCCACCCGGGTGCGCAGATCCCGGGGTCGGCGCGCCGCGCGGGCGAGCCGGTGGGCGTCGGCCTCGGCACGGAGTTCGGCGGCGCGCAGCCGGTGCAGGGCTGAGTGGGACTCGGCGTACGTCATGGCGCGGGCCTCTCGGGCTCGGTGGCGATCGGGAAGGTGTGCGTGTGGACGCGCACCACGGGGGCCCCGGGGGTCTCGCGGGCCCGGTAGGCGTCCAGCAGGCGGTGCATGTCCCGGACGAGGTCGGCGGACTGCTCCGGTGTCAGCCGCAGCGTCCAGTCGCTGAGGTCGGTGCCCTCGGACCAGTCCGGCGCCCAGTCGTCACGGGTGCCGACCCAGGTCGACACCTCACGGGCGTGCATGCTGGCGACCTCGTGCAGAAACGCCTCGGCGGCGCCGCGGGTGGCCGGATCGGCGTCCCGGAGCTGGGTGGTGTCGAGGCTGACGCCCTGATCGGCGGCGCGCCACCAGCGTTCGCGCCCCCGGCCGTGCTCGGGCGCGTCCTCGACGAAGCCGTGGGCGGCGAGCTGCCGCAGGTGGTAGCTGGTCGCGCCGCTGGACTCGGCCAGCCGTTCGGCGAGCATCGACGCGGTCGCGGGACCGTTCAGCCGCAGCTCCCGCAGCAACTGCATGCGCAAGGGATGGGCCAGCCCGCGCAGTGAACGGGCGTCCAGGGGGCGGACGTGGAAGTCCTGAGCGTCGTTCCCGTGCCCTGCGTTGCTGCCATCGCTGCCGTCCATGCATGCAAAGGTAGCCTTGCAAAGGAGTCCTTGCAAGACTTTCTTTGCAACGGCTTCTTTGTGATGCGCTCGCCCCTGAGCACGCCCCCCGTCACCCCTCCTTGACGAACCCCTCTGCCTTGAGCCAGTCCAGGGCCACGTCGTGCGGATCGTCGCCGTTCACATCGACCCGTGCGTTGAGTGTCTGCGCGACCGCGTCGGTCAGTTTCGCGGTGATCGGATCGAGTACGTCCGCGATGGCCGGCCACTTCTCCAGCGCCTTGGTGTTGATCTCGGGTGCCGCGTTGTAGATCGGGAAGAACTTCCGGTCGTCCCGCATCACCACCAGGTTCATGGACTTGATCCGCCCGTCCGTGGTGAACACCTCGCCGTACGTACAGGCGCCCTTCGCGGTCTGGGTGTAGATGATCCCGGTGTCCATCTGCGTGATGTTCGCGACGGGGACCCGCATGCCGTACGCCTTCTGGAGGCCCGGCAGTCCGTCCGCGCGGTTGGCGAACTCGCCCTCCACGCACAGCGTCACCGCGCCCGGGTCGGACCGGGACAGCGCGGCCACCTCGGAGAGCGTCCGGGTGCCGTACTTCTCGAAGTTGGCCTGGTTCATGGCGAGGGCGTAGGTGTTGTTGAGGGGGGCCGCCGGGAGCCAGGTCAGGCCGTTGGCCGCGTCCGCCGTGCGGACCGCCGCCCACTGCTTCGCGCCGTCGGGGATCGGCTCGCTGTTGCCGAGATAGGTGATCCAGGCCGTGCCGGTGTACTCGTACATCCCGTCGGCCTCGCCGCTTCGGACCGCCTCGCGGGCGCCGATCGAACCCTGGATGCCGGTGCGGTCGAGCACCTCCGCTCCGGCCGCCTCCCAGGCGATCCCCATGATCGCCCCCAGGATGAGCTGTTCGGTGAACTCTTTTGAGGTCACGGTCAGTTGTGCGCCCTTGAGCGGTTCGCCCTGACCGATCGATCCCGGACGAACATCGTCCACCATGGGCGAGCCACTGGTCAGCCCGCAGCCCGGGGCCGCCACGAGCATCGCCCCGGCCAGCGCCAGACGGAGCCTTCGCCCCCGTACGGTCGTCCTCATGTGCCCGTCTCCAGCCCCTTGGGCCGCAGCAGCAGCTCCGCCAGCGAGGCCAGCCAGTCCACCAGCAGGGCGAGCGAGACGGTCAGGATCGAACCGAGCATCAGGACCGGCATCCGCTGCGTGGTGATGCCGGTGGTGATCAGCACCCCCAGGCCGCCGCCCCCGCCGAAGGTCGCCAGGGTGGCCGTGCCGACATTGAGCACCAGGGCCGTGCGCACCCCGGCCAGGATCAGCGGCACCGCGAGCGGCAGCTCCACGCGCGAGAGCACCCCCGTGGCGGACAGGCCGATCCCGCGGGCGGCCTCCAGCAGCGTCGGATCGTTCGCGCGCAGCCCGGCGATCGTATTGGCCAGCACCGGCAGCAGTGCGTAGATGATGATCCCGATCAGGGCCGCCCTGGTGCCGATGCCCAGCCAGATCACCAGCAGCGCCAGCAGACCGATCGCCGGGGTGGCCTGGCCGATGTTGGCGATGGTCATGGCCACCGGCTGGGCCCTGCGGAACGCCCGGCGGGTGAGCAGGATGCCGCCCGGGATCGCGATGATCAGCACGAAGAACGTGGAGATCACGGTCAGTTGCACGTGCTGCCAGAGCGCCTTGGAGACCGCCCCGTGCGCGAGCGCGTTCTCGGAGATCGTGTCCAGGTCCGCCTGTTCGAACCACAGCCAGGTTCCCAGCAGCAGCGCCACCAGGAACGCCGGCAGGAAGGTCAGCTTCTGCCAGGTGACCGGGTGGGGCGCGGTGCGCCGCGGGGGAGGGGACTCCCGGTCCGCCGCGACCTCGCCCTCGTCCCGGAAGGGGTGGCCCTTGACGTCGTGCTCGCCCGGCGGGCGGCTCCGATCGGACGAAGTGGTCACGCCGTCGCCTCCGCCCCGGTGCCGCCCTCCTGCTCGGCCTGCGTCCGGTGGGCGCGGGCCTCGGCGAGTGCGTGCTGGTGCTCCAAGGCGTCGAGCCGGTCGGCCTCCAGCAGTTCGTGCACGGAGTTCATGAGCGTCTCCATGTCGACCACGCCCGTGTACTCGCCGCGCCGCCCGGTCACCGCGACCCGCCCGGCGTTGTCGGTGAGCACCGCCTCCAGCGCGTCCCGCAGGGTGGCGTCCCGGGTGACCGTGTCGTGCACCAGGGTGCCCGCCCGCGCGAGCGAGCCCTTGGCCCGCATCAGATCGCCGCGCCGCAGCCATTTGTAGGGCCTGCCGCGCTTGTCGAGCAGCAGGATCTCGTTCGTTCCGCTGGCGTGGAGCATGGTGAAGATGTCCTGGAGCGGGTCGTCGACGGTCACCGTCGGATAGTCGGTGACCTCCACGTCCCGCACCCGGGTCAGGTTCAGCCGCTTCAGGGCCGCGCCCGCGCCGACGAAACCGGACACGAAGTCGTCCGCCGGGTTGGTCAGGATCGCTTCGGGCGTGTCGAACTGCGCGATGTGTGAACGCTCCCGCAGCACCGCGATCCGATCACCCAGCTTGATCGCTTCATCGAAGTCATGTGTGACGAACACGATGGTCTTGTGGAGTTCGTGCTGGAGCCTGATCAGCTCGTCCTGCAAGTGATCACGGGTGATGGGATCGACCGCGCCGAACGGTTCGTCCATCAGCAGCACCGGCGGATCCGCCGCCAGCGCCCGCGCCACCCCCACCCGCTGCTGCTGCCCGCCGGAGAGCTGCCGGGGATAGCGGCCGTGGAACTCGCCCGGATCGAGCCCCACCAGATCGAGCATCTCCTCGATCCGCTCGTTGATCCGCGCTTTCGACCAGCCGATCATCCGCGGCACGAGCGCGATGTTCTGTGCGACCGTCATATGGGGGAACAGCCCCGACGACTGGATGGCGTACCCGACCTTGCGGCGCAGCTTGACCGGATCGATGTCGGTCACGTCCTCACCGTTGATCCGGATACGGCCACCGGTCGGTTCGATCAACCGGTTGATCATTTTGAGCGTGGTGGACTTCCCGCACCCCGACGGCCCGACGAAGACGACGATCTCGCCCGCCTTGATCTCCATGGAGACGTTCTCCACGGCGGGCCGGGAGTGGCCCGGATACCGCTTGCTGAGGTTCTCCAGCTCGATCGTGGCCCCGGTGGCACCAGTGGCGCTGCTGGTGCCGGTGGTACCGGTGGTGCCGGTGGCGGCTTCGGCGGCCCCCGTGACAGTGCCCGCGGTGTCGGCGGTGTCGGCGGCGTCAGGCACGGATCCCCCTGGGAATGGTCAGCCGCCCGATCAGCACATACGCGGCGTCGAACAGCAGGGCGAGGACGACGATCCCGAGCGTGCCCGCGAGGACCTGGTTGAGCGCGTTCCTGCTGCCCAGGGAGGCGATCCCCCGGAAGATCTCATTGCCGAGGCCGGGACCCGAGGCATAGGCGGCGATGGCGGCGATCCCCATCAGCATCTGCGTGGACACCCGGATACCGGTCAGGATCGGCGGCCAGGCCAGCGGCAGCTCGATCCGCGCCAGCCGGGCCAACCGGGACATCCCGATGCCCTTGGCGGCGTCCACCAGGGTGGGATCGACTCCGCGCAGCCCGACGATCGAGTTCCGCACGATCGGCAGCAGTCCGTACAGGGTCAGCGCGATCACCGTCGGCGGCACGCCCAGACCCACGACCGGGATCAGCAGACCGATCATGGCCAGCGACGGAATGGTCAGCAGGGTGGAGGTGGCGGTGGTGGCGAGCCCGGCCGCCCACTCCGTGCGGTAGGTGACCACCCCGACGAGCACCCCGATCAGCGTCGCCACCACCATGCACTGGAACACCGCGCTGGCGTGCTGGTAGGCGTCGACGAGCAGTTGCTTGTGCTGGTTGCTCAGGTACTCCCAGAAGTTCACCCGCGCTCACCCCGGTCGGCCGGCCCGACTGCGTCCTCCGCGCCGGACCCCGAGGGCGGCCGTCACTCCTGGAGCGACGCCTGTTCCACCAGCGGGATGATCCGCAGCGGAACGGGGTTCTCCATGACGATCGCCGTGGAGGCCCGGACGATGCCATCAAAACCGACGACGCGATCGATCACCCGCTGAAGATCGGCGTTGGAGCGGGCGACCAGCCGGCACATCATGTCCCCGGTGCCGGTCGTGGTGAGCAGTTCGAGCACCTCCGGGACGGTCGCCAAGTGCGCCCGCACATCCGGCCCTTGCCCCTGCCGGATCTGGAGGGTGGCGAACGCCGTGACCGGATAGCCCAGGGCGGCCGGATCGACCTGCGGCCCGAATCCCCGGATGACGCCATTCGACTGAAGTCGGTCCAGGCGGGCCTGTACGGTGCCCCGCGCCACGCCGAGCCGCCGGGACATCTCCAGCACCCCGATCCGCGGCTCCCGCGCCAGCAGCACGATGATCCGCCCGTCCAGCCGATCGATCGCCACGTCGGCCTCCGCCTCCGCCGGTCCTCCGCACAAGGACCCGCCTCATCCGCCCCCGCACTGAACACATTGCCCGGCCACATCCGGGAACACCGCACATCCTGCCCGACCGGCCGCCCCTCGTCACCCCTCCCCGCCCAGTTCCTCCGGCACGTCCCCCACCCCCGGCTCGCCCAGTTCCCGCAGCGCCGTGCGGGCCGCCGGGGCGTGCAGCGGGGAGAAGTAGGGATTGATCTGGAGCGCCTCTGCGAGATGCCGCCGTGCCGGACCCGATCGCTCCAATGATCGTTCGATCATCCCCCGGTGGTAAGCGAACAACGCACTGCGCACCCCGCCCCCGTCACGGGCCTCCGTCGCACGGGCCGCCAGCCTGAGCGCCTCCTCGTCCTCCCCGGTGCGGTGCAGCGCCCAGGCCAGCGCGTCCGCCACCGCCGTCGACGGCTGCCGCGCCCACTCCGCGCGCAGCAGCCGCACCGCCTCGCGCGGGTCCCCGTGATCGGCCTCGTACCGGCCGAGCACCAGATCCTCGTCCACCCCGCCCGCCGCCGCGTTCCGCGCCCCGGTGAGCAGCAGGTCGTACTGCGCCTGCGCGGCCCGGCCCAGCCCCAGCGACTCGTACAGCTCACCCAGTTCGAGCGCCCACTCCGGGGACGGCTGCGCCGCCAGCGCCGCCCGGTACGCGCTCAGCGCCTCCGAGGTACGCCCCAGCGCGGCCAGCGCCCGCCCCCAGCCCGCCTGCGCGGCCCGCTGGTCGGGATCGGTGCGCAACGCCTCCGCGAAGTGCCGCAGCGCCACCTCCCGCTCGCCGCGCTCCCAGGCCAGTTGCCCGGCCCGCTCCAGCCAGGCCGCCCGCTCGGCTGGCTGCTCGGCGGCGGCTGCCGCGTCGGCCAGCACCGCCGCCGCGTCCTCCCGCCAGCCCAGATCCCGGTAGACCCCGGCGGCCCGCGCGCTCACGGCCGGTGCCGAACGCAGCTCCATCAGTTGGTCCAGCGCCTTCTTCACCGCCTTGTGCTCACCGAGCCCGCCATAGGCGTCGATGAGCTGCGGATACGTCGTCCAGCGCCGCACGTCGTGCCGCTGCGCCTCCTCCGCCCACTCCCGGGCCGCCGGGAAGTCCCGCCGGGCGCTGGCCAGGGCGGCGAGCCCCTGGAGCGCCGGAACGTTCGCCCGCGGGCGCACGCTCATCGACGTCCGCAGCGCCTGTTCCGCCGTCGGATAGTAGGAGGCGTCCGCGGACCGCCGCCCCTGCTCCACGTACGCCATCCCGAGCACCGCCCACGCCTGCGCGTCCTTCGGCCGCTCCCGCACCCGGCGCTCCTGCTCGGCGATCAGCACCGCCAGACCGGACCGCGCGGCCGGCACCCCGCCCATGACCGCCGCTTGCGCCAGCGCCCCCGGACCGGGGGGTGCCGGCGGCGCCTCCACCGGACGCCACCACCGCCACGCCCACATCCCACCGACCACCAGACACCCGGCGAGCGAAACGATCAACAGCGCCTTGACCACCCTCCGCAATCCACGACGACGAGGGCGGGGCCCTCCGACGTCCCCGGGTTCCGCCCCACCGGGATCTGCCCCACCAGGGTCCACGCGCCGCGTCCTGCGGGCCGCCGCCCTCCGCGTGCCGCCCCCTTCCCGCCCCGGCGTCCCGCCCGGCTCCCTCGTGCGGGTCGTCCCGCCCGGCTCGGTCCAGCGCGTCGCTCCGCCGGGATCCGTCCTCCGGGGCCCTCCATGGTCCGTCGTCAGCGGCCCGTCCAGTTCCACCCACTGTGGCTCACCCGCGGGCGTCTGCTGTGGCCTGCCCGGGTCTGCCCACCGGGCGTCTCGGGGATCCGTCTCCTGTGGTGCTCTGCGGTCCGCCCCGTACGGCCCGTCCAGTTCCACCCACCGGGGGCCACCCGCGTCCAACTCCTGTGGCCCGCCCGGATCCACCCACCCGGCTCCTCCCGGGTCCCCCCATCGCGCTCCTCCTGGGTCCCCCCAGTGCGCCCCTCCCGGATCGGTTCCCTGCGGCCCACCCGCGCCCATCCCCTGCGCCCGGCCCGCGCCCACCCAGTACGGCGCCCGGGGGTCCGCCTCCGGCGCGCCTCCGGGATCCGTGTCCCGCGTCTCCCTCGGATCCGTCCACCGGGCCTCTCCTGGACCTGCCTCCGGCGCCCCTGCGTGATCCGTCCACCGGGCCGCCTCTCCCGGATCCGCCTTCGGCGCCCCTCCGCGATCCATCCACCGTGCGCCTCTGAGATCCGCTTCCCGTGCCCCTCCGGGACCCGCTTGATCCGCCCCCCGCGTCCCCTCCACCCCCACCATCCCCGGCCCACCCGCGCCTGCCCCGTGCGGCCCACCCAGACCCGTCCCGCGCGCCCCACCCGCGCCCGCCCCCTGCGGCCCACCCGGACCGTCCTTCCCCGCGCCCGTCCCCCGCACCCCACCCGGACCCGGGCCGCCCCCTTCCGCCCCCGCCCCCCGCACCCCACCCGGACCCGGGCCGCCCCCTTCCGCCCCCGCCCCCCGCACCCCACCCGGGCCGCCCCCCTCCGCCCCCATCCCCCACACCCCACCCGCACCGCCACCCATCCCCGTCCCCCTCCCCCTGCCCATCTCCTTGCCCCTGCCCCTGCCCCTGTCACTGCCCGTGCCCCTGTCACTGCCCCTGCCCGTGCCGCTGCCCATACCCATGCCGCCCACTCTGCGCCCGACGGACGTCGCACCCCGGTGGCCGGAGCGGTTGCCTGTGGGGGTTCACACCGATGGCCCTGGGGTGTCACGCTGTGATCATGAGCCGTATCGAAGCCGCACCCGACGCGGTCCAGGGCAACCTCACCGACCGGCTGCTGGCGGGCCTGCCGGCCGAGGCCGTCCTGACCGACCCCGACATCACCGCCTCCTACGCCAACGACATGGCGAGCTTCTGCCCCGCCGGCACCCCGGCGGTCGTGGTGCTGCCCCGGACGGTCGAGCAGGTCCAGCACGTCCTGCGCACCGCGAGCGAGCTGCGCGTCCCGGTCGTCCCCCAGGGCGCCCGCACCGGCCTCTCCGGCGGCGCCAACGCCACCGAGGGCTGCATCGTGCTGTCCCTGATCAAGATGGACCGCATCCTGGAGATCAACCCGGTCGACCGGATCGCCGTCGTCGAACCCGGCGTCGTCAACGCCACCCTCTCCCGCGCGGTCGGCGAACACGGCCTCTACTACCCGCCGGACCCGTCGAGCTGGGAGACCTGCACCATCGGCGGCAACATCGGCACCGCCTCCGGCGGCCTGTGCTGCGTCAAGTACGGGGTGACGGCCGAGTACGTCCTCGGACTGGACGTCGTCCTCGCCGACGGCCGTCTGATGAGCACCGGCCGCCGCACCGCCAAGGGCGTCGCCGGATACGACCTCACCCGCCTGTTCGTCGGCTCCGAGGGCTCCCTCGGGGTCGTCGTCCGCGCGGTGCTCGGGCTGCGCCCCAAGCCGCCCGAGCAGCTCGTCCTGGCCGCCGAGTTCTCCTCCGCAGCCGCCGCCTGCGACGCCGTGTGCCGGATCATGGAACGCGGCCATGTCCCGTCCCTGCTGGAACTGATGGACGGGACGACCGTCCGCGCCGTCAACGAACTGGCCCGTATGGGCCTCCCGGAGACCACCGAGGCGCTGCTGCTCTGCGCCTTCGACACCCCCGACCCCGGCCCGGACCTCGCTGCGGTCGGCGCCCTGTGCGAGGCGGCGGGCGCCACCGAGGTCGTCCCCGCCGACGACGCCGCCGAGTCCGAACTCCTCCTCCAGGCCCGCCGCCTGTCCCTGACCGCCCTGGAGGCCGTCAAGGGCACCACGATGATCGACGACGTGTGCGTGCCCCGCTCCCGCCTCGGCGACATGCTCGAAGGCGTCGAGCGGATCGCCGACAAGTACGGCCTGACCATCGGGGTCTGCGCCCACGCGGGCGACGGCAACACCCATCCCACGGTCTGCTTCGACGCGCAGGACCCCGACGAGTCCCGGCGCGCCCGCGAGTCCTTCGACGAGATCATGGCCCTGGGCCTGGAACTCGGCGGCACGATCACCGGCGAGCACGGCGTGGGCGTCCTGAAGAAGGAGTGGCTGGCGCGCGAGATCGGCCCCGTGGGACTGGAGATGCAGCGGGCCGTCAAACAGGTCTTCGACCCGCAGGGCATCCTGAACCCCGGCAAGCTCTTCTGACCCCACCGCCTCCCACGCCCCCGCTCACTCCCCGTCCTGGGACTCGTCCGAGGGCCACGGGTCGCGCAGCCACAGATCGTCGGCCGGGGTCGGGGCCAGCAGCTCGGCGAGGCCGTCGTCGATGCCGAGCTGCTCGGCCTCAGAGCCCGGGGGGACCACCCTCAGCGTCCGCTCCAGCCAGGCCGACACCGGCGCCGTCGGCGCCTCCAGCAGGGCGTCGCCGTCCGGCGAACTCAGCGCGATCAGCACCACACTGCGCCCCTCGACCTTCGTCGGCCACACCCGCACATCCCCGTGCCCGCACGGCCGGAACACCCCCTCCACGAGCAGTTCGCGTGCGAACGTCCAGTTGACCGGATGATCGGAGTTGATGTGGAAGGAGATGTGCACGGCGTAGGGATCATCGGTGCGGTAGCTCAGCCGGGCCGGCACCGGAACGCTCCGCTCGGGCGACAGGATGAGCTTCAGCTCCAGTTCACGTTCCACGACGGTATGCATGACACGCACTTCCTCTCTTGTCCCAACGGGGCCGCATCCACGGACCCGCGAGGACACAGAGAGGGCAGAGCGCCCAGCATTACGCGACTTCACCAACTTTTTTTGAACGGCTCCCGCGAGCGATGCGACGGACCGGGGCGCTGCCCCCTGTCCTCCCGCCCCGCGGGGCGCCTAGCACATTCGTCCCCTCACCACCCCCGTCCGCCCGGACGGCTCCTGCCCCTTGCGCCGGTCTGATAGATGTGGAGCCCCCCTTACCCACCTCCGAGCAGATACGGGACGACGGACATGAGCGCCCCAACCCCGGCACCAGGCGACGACAGGCCCCGTGAGGGGTACTACCCGGACCCCTCCATCCCCGGATACGTCCGTTACTGGAACGGCGCCGCGTGGGTGCCCGGCACCAGCCGCCCCGCCCCGGCCGCCGGCGAACCGCTCAGCCCCCCGCCGGGCACCCGGCCCGCACCCCCTGCCCCTGCCCCTGCCACCAACACCCCAGCCACCCCGGCTTCCTCAGCGTCCCCGATCTCCCAGGCGTCCCCGCCCTCCCCGGTGTCCCCGGTAGAGGAGACCGGCCCGCACTTCTTCGACGAGGACCCCGAGCCGCCCCCGGCCCCCGGCGAGCAGTACGGCAGCCGCCCCGAACCGGCCGCCGCGTGGGGCGCCGACCGCAACCACCAGTCCGGCTTCGGCGCCGACCAGGACCGCCGCGTCTCCTGGGGCTCCCCCCAGCCCGACCCCCAGTCCGGCCCCCGGTCCACCCCCCAGCCCGACCCCCGTATCGCCGCCCCCACCAACGACCAGCAGCCCACCCCCACCTCCACCCCTCCCCACCCCCAAGGCCACTCCTCCCGCACCGACGGCACCGCCAGCATCCCGCCCCCCTCCACCCCCGAGGCCCCCGGCACGGACGCGGGCGAGGCCCCCGGCTCCGGCAGCACCTTCGTCTTCCGCCGCCCGGCGACCCACATCCCCGACGACGGCACCATGACCTTCCGCCCGGTACCTCCCCGCACCCCGGGCCCCGGCTCCACCGCCGCCCGCCCGAACACCCCCCAGCCCCAAGCCCAAGCCCAGGCCCAAGCCCCAGCAGTCCCCCCACAAGCCACCCCCACCCAGCACCACACCCCCAACCCCGCCCCCAACCCCACCCCCGCCCAGGCCCCCACACCCCCCCGCCCCGTCCCCCCACAGCCCGGCACCCCCCTCACCAGCGGCCCCGGCGGCGGACAGTCCTCCTGGGCGCAGCAGGTGCACCGACTGGCCGGGGCGTCCGGCGGAGCCGTCGGCTCCGGGGACGAGCCGGTGACGCCCTGGCGCCCCCCGGCCGACGACCCCTTCCAGGCCATGGCCCGCCGTCAGGCCGCCGCCCGCCCCGCCGGGCTCGGCAAGCGGCTCGCCGCCCGGCTGGTCGACACCCTCGCCGTCCTCGCGGTCACCGCCGTCGCCGCCGTACCGCTCGGCACCAGGGCCCTGGACCACGTCAACGCGAAGATCGACGAGGCCAGGCTCTCCGGACGGACCGTCACCGTCTGGCTGCTGGACGGCACGACCTCGGTCTATCTCGCGATCATCCTCGGCGTCCTGCTCCTCTTCGGCGTCCTCTACGAGGCCCTGCCCACCGCCAAGTGGGGCCGCACCCTGGGCAAGCGGCTGCTCGGCCTCCAGGTGCGGGACATCGAGGCGCACGAGGCCCCGACCTTCGGCGCGGCGCTGCGCCGCTGGCTGGTCTACAGCGTGCCGGGGCTGCTCTGCTTCGGGCTGATCGGCGTCCTGTGGTGCCTGTTCGACAAGCCGTGGCGCCAGTGTTGGCACGACAAGGCGGCCGGGACGTTCGTGGCGGGCTGAGAAGTGACCGGATGACGGGCGGTCAACGGACGCGTCCCCGGTGATCGGGCCGTACTCCGGACGGCCCCTCGCCGGATGCGGAGCCGGGGTGTTCGCGGTCCACTCGGGCCATGAGCACCCCACCGCCCCCCGGTTCCGGTGAGCCGCCGGACGACGACCCGTTCAGGAAGCAGCCCCCGCCCGGGGAAGGCGCGGGCTCACCCTACGACGCCCCCCAGCCACCCCCACCCCCCGGCGGCAACCAGCCACCCCCACCACCTGGCGGCAACCAACCACCCCCACCCCCCGGCGGAGACCAGCCACCCCCCGGAGGGCACCCCCCACCCCCGGGCGCGCACCCCCCACCCCCCTACGGCGGCAACCCCTACGGCAACCAGTCCCCCTACGGCGCACCCCCCGGCGGCTACCCGGGGGACCCGCTCGCCGGGATGCCCCCGCTCGCCGACAGCGGCCGGCGCACGCTGGCCCGGATCATCGACATGATCCTGGTCGGCATCGTGGTCTGGCTGATCACCTGGGGATTCAACGTGGACGAGTACAACGTCAACGGCGACAACGTCCAGGTGAGCCGCTCGCTCGCGCAGTCCGCCGTCGCCGCCGTCCTCTACATGGCGTACGACACCTTCCTGATCTCCCGGACCGGTCAGACGCTCGGCAAGAAGTGGCTGAAGCTGCGGGTGGCCAATCTGGACAACGGCAACACCCCGTCGGTGCAGACTTCGCTGATCCGCGCGGCGATCCTGTGGATCCCGTTCGCCTTCTGCTGCGCCTGCATCTGGACGGCGATCTGCGGCGGCTGGAGCTTCTTCGACAAGCCGTACAAGCAGGGCCTGCACGACAAACCGGCCAAGACGGTAGTCGTCACCACAACCTGAGCGACACCCCCACGCCCCCCTGCAACCCCCACACCCCCCCGCACCCCTCCCCCCAACAACCACCTCCCCCCAACAGAACAGCGGGCCCCCGCCCCCAAATCCCCACCGGAATCCGGAACCAAGAGCCCACCGCACGCGTATTCATATGCACTTGTAGCGCACGCAAGCCCGACCCGAAGGTCAGGAAGCCCAGGGCTCCCGGACCTGCGCGCGCGGGCCAGCGGACGCCGTGACCGCCACCGGCTGCGGCGGCACGGGGGGCGCCACAGCGGGGGAGGGGATCCGCTTGGGGGTCTTCTTCATCGGGGCCGTGAAGGCGACGACCAGTCCAAGAGTCAGCGCCGTCACGGTGACGACCGCGATCCCCACGGGGGAACTCGTCTGTGACAACAGCAGCATGGCGAGTGTCGACAGGATCACGGTGCACGAGCCGTAGGCGAGCTGTGCGGCAGTCGGACGAGGCATGGCAATCGTGTCCTCGGAAGTGGGGTGGGACTAGGTTGTCGGCCTGGCTTTCCGCCGACTTCCGGGCGTTCCGCCACTCGACTCTAACGGCGTGGATGCCCTGGGGGAACGAACGGTAAGCGTGACCTGACCCACCGTGCCGGTGCACGGGGGGCGCACCGATTCATCCTGTCCGGCACGTGGACACTTCCGCGCGCCCGTTGACGGCCGGGTTCCGTATGTCCGCCCAGGTGCGGGGAGGTTTGCGCGGGGATGGG
Source organism: Streptomyces sp. NPDC093252 (assembly GCF_040683675.1). NCBI lineage: Bacteria > Bacillati > Actinomycetota > Actinomycetes > Kitasatosporales > Streptomycetaceae > Streptomyces > Streptomyces sp. NPDC093252. Next base: position 110,217 of record NZ_JBFBEM010000013.1, read on the forward strand.
CGGGGGTGCGATGTTCGCTCAGCGGGGTGAACGTACCGCATAGTGCAGTTGACCTGTCCAAGTCAAGGTCTGTCTTTTCTTCGCAACGTCTAGTCGAATGACGTCACTTGACTACACGCGTCGATCAGGAGCGCGCGGGTTCCACACCAATCCCGGACCCCCCTTCCGCGCGCCCGGACGCGGAGGAGGAACTCAAGTGACCAGTAGACCCTGGACGTTCAGAGCGGCGGCGACCACCGTCGCGCTCGCCGCGGCCACCGCCACCCTCTCCGGTTTCACCGTGGCGCAGGCGGACCCCGCCGGCGCGTCCGGCGCCCCGGCCGTCGACCGCCGGGACCCGGCGTCGGCCCAGGCGAACGAGGAGCCCCACAACCTCAAGGGCCCGCTCACCGACACCCAGACCGCCCAGCGCGAGGAGGCCCTCACCCAGGTCATCTCCGGGCAGACCCAGATCCAGGAGCGCAATGGATCGAAGGTCGTCGAGCTGGAGTCCGGCAAGGGCAAGGGCGACAGCAAGTACGTCGAACTCGGCCGGGAGAAGACGGACAAGATCTTCACCATCCTGGTCGAATTCGGCGATCAGATAGACAGCCGCTACGGCGGCACCCCCGGACCCCTGCACAACCGGATCGCCGAGCCCGACCGCGCCAAGGACAACAGCACCGACTGGCAGGCGGACTACAACCAGCAGCACTACCAGGACCTGTACTTCGGCGAGGGCACCGCCTCGATGAAGACCTACTACGAGAAGCAGTCCTCGGGCCGCTACTCGATCGAGGGCGAGGTCGCCGACTGGGTCAAGGTCCCCTACAACGAGGCCCGCTACGGCTCCAACAGTTGCGTCCCGGACAACTGCGCCTGGTACGCCGTACAGGACGGCGTCAACGCCTGGGCGGCCGGGCAGCAGGCGGCCGGCAAGACGGACGCCGAGATCGCCGCGAAGCTCGCCGAGTACGACCAGTGGGACCGCTACGACCACGACGGCGACGGCGACTTCAACGAGCCCGACGGCTACATCGACCACTTCCAGATCGTGCACGCCGGTGAGGACGAGTCCGCGGGCGGCGGCGCCCAGGGCACGGACGCCATCTGGGCGCACCGCTGGTACGCCTTCGGCACCGACGCCGGCGCCACCGGCCCCGAGGGCAACAAGCTCGGCGGCACCCAGATCGGCACCTCCGGCATCTGGGTCGGCGACTACACCATCCAGCCGGAGAACGGCGGCCTCGGTGTCTTCGCCCACGAGTACGGCCACGACCTCGGTCTGCCGGACCACTACGACACCCAGGGCGGCGAGAACTCCACCGGGTTCTGGACCCTGATGTCCTCCGGCTCCTGGCTCGGCACCGGCGGGAACGCCATCGGTGATCTGCCCGGCGACATGACCGCCTGGGACAAGCTCCAGCTCGGCTGGCTCGACTACGACACGGCCCAGGCCGCCACGAAGTCGAAGCACACCCTGGGCCTCGCCGCCTACAACACCCGCAACCCCCAGGCCCTGGTGGTCGAACTGCCCGACAAGGAGGTCACCACCGAGGTGGTCACCCCCGCCGAGGGCGCGACCCAGTGGTGGAGCGGCAGCGGTGACGATCTGCGCAACACCCTGACCCGCTCGGTCGACCTGACCGGCAGGGCCTCCGCGGACCTGACCTTCGACGGCTGGTACCAGATCGAGGCCGACTACGACTACCTCTACACCGAGGTCTCCACCGACGGCGGCGCCAACTGGACCGCCCTCGACGGCACGGTCGACGGCCAGCCCATCCCGCGCGACGGCAGCGACAAGCCCGCCCTGACCGGCACGGTCGACGCCTACCAGAGCCTGTCGTACTCCCTCGACGCCTACGCGGGCCAGCGGATCGACCTGCGCTTCCGCTACGCCACCGACGGCGGGGTCGCCCTCAAGGGCTTCGCCGCCGACCGGATCTCGGTCGTCGCCGACGGCACCGCGCTGTTCACCGACACCGCCGAGACCGCCGACGCCGCCTGGACCGCCAACGGCTTCTCCCGCATCGGCGCCTCCTTCACCAAGGAGTACGCGCAGTACTACATCGCCGAGAACCGGCAGTACGTGTCGTACGACCGGACGCTCAAGGTCGGCCCGTACAACTTCGGCTTCTCGACCACCCGTCCGGACTGGGTGGAGCACTACCCGTACCAGAACGGTCTGCTGATCTGGAAGTGGGACACCTCGCAGACGGACAACAACACCAGCGTCCACCCGGGCACCGGTCTGCTGCTGCCCGTCGACGCCCACTCCACCCCGCTGAAGTGGTCCGACGGCACCCTGATGCGCAACCGCATCCAGTCCTACGACTCCACCTTCAGCCTCTCCCGCACCGACGGCATCACCCTGCACAAGGCGGGCGTGCCGACCCGGGTCCCGTCGCAGAAGGGCGTGCCGGTCTTCAACGACCGCACCCACTCCTACTACGACCCGGCGACCCCCACCGCGGGCGTCAAGATCACTGACACCAACACCAAGATCAAGATCGTCAAGGAGGCCAAGAATGGCTCCACGATCACCCTCGAAGTGGGTCGTGCTGTGAAGTAAGCCGCATTTCCCCAGGTCAGGCGCGTATCGGCGGGAGCCCCTTGGCGGGCTGCCGCCGATCGTGTTTAGGTGCGTGCTGTGATGCTCTTATTGACACCTGCTCGCACGGGGATGTGACCGCATGGCCGCAGGAGGTTTCTGCAAGCTGCCGAACGGCTCGGTGGTGGTGGCGCTGAATCTGCCCAGCCCCGCCCCCGACCGCCCGGCGGACGTCCGGGTGCTCGTCCACGCCCAGAACCGGGCGCGCGCCCTGACCAGGCTGCGCAATCTCGGACTGCGCGCGGTCTATCTGCGCGGCAACGCCGCCCCGCCCACCCCGGACGAGATCACCGCCGTACTCCACCACCCCGACGGCCTCATATGGCGCACGGCACCCGGCGGACCACTCGGCGTGACCGAACTCTGGCACCCCATCCGAGCCCTGCTCCGCCGCCCGGCGGCACCCGCCTAGCGGGCCCTACGCGGCGGGCCCCTGGCCGTTCACCACCGGCTTGCCGGTCAGCTCCACCCCGGCGTCGCGCAGCTCCTCCAGGGCGCGCTCGGTGGTCTCCGCGGCCACCCCGGCGGTCAGGTCCAGCAGCACCTGGGTGCGGAACCCCTCCCGGACGGCGTCCAGGGCGGTGGCCCGGACGCAGTGGTCGGTGGCGATGCCGACCACGTCCACCGCGTCGATGTGCCGGGCGCGCAGCCAGTCGGCGAGCCCGACACCGTTCTCGTCGGCCCCCTCGAAGCCGCTGTACGCCGCCGAGTACGCCCCCTTGTCGAAGACGGCGTCCACCGCGCCGGAGGCGACCACCGGGGCGAAGTTCGGATGGAACCCGACGCCCTCCGTGCCCGCCACGCAGTGCGCGGGCCAGGAGTCCACGAAGTCGGGATGGTCCGAGAAATGGCCACCGGGCGCGATGTGATGGTCACGGGTGGCGACGACATGCCGGTACCCGGCCGGGGCCTGGGCGATCAGCTCGGTGACGGCGGCGGCCACATCGGCCCCGCCGGCCACCGCGAGACTGCCCCCTTCGCAGAAGTCGTTCTGCACATCGATGACGAGCAAGGCGCGACGCATGATCGTGTCCCTTTTCCGAGGAGGGCTTACCACCACAAACCTGAACCTACGAGCCTAGAGAATCGGCCCCTGATAAGGGAGGGGGCGTAGACGCGCTCCTCCAGGGCGCTGGGGGTACCCCCTCTGGGGGAGGAACTGCGCGACCAGCCACCACGAAACCCGCATCCCGCACCCCGCATCCGAACATCACCCCCCCACCACATACTCGGTCGGAATCACCGGCTCCCCCCGCGACAACTGCGTCGCGGACAACGGCAGCCCCGCCCGCACCGCCGCATGCCGCTCCCGCACCACGTCCAAAGACTCACGAGCGATCACCTGACCACCCTTGATCAGCTCGACGAGCAATTGATCATCGGTCAGCTCCCGGGGCACCGGCCCGGTGCCGACCACCTCCGCCTCCGCCACCCCCGCCCCGTCCCGCCGCCGCGCCGCCCACTTGCGCCCCCCGACGGACGTCTTCCCGCCGGTCGACTTCTTGGCGACCGGCACCAGGGGCGCGTTCGGGTCGGCCGACCCCGCGCGGGCGACCAGCTTGTAGACCATGGAGCAGGTCGGGTGCCCGGACCCGGTGACGAGCTGGGTGCCGACCCCGTACGCGTCCACCGGGGCCGCGGCCAGGGAGGCGATGGCGTACTCGTCCAGGTCGGAGGTGACGATGATCCGGGTGCCGGTCGCGCCCAGCTCGTCGAGCTGCTGGCGCACCCGGTGCGCGACCAGCAGCAGATCCCCCGAGTCGATGCGGACGGCCCCCAGGTCGGTCCCGGCCACCGCCACGGCCGTGCGGACCGCCTCGGCGACGTCGTAGGTGTCCACCAGCAGCGTCGTACCGCGGCCCATGGAGTCGACCTGGGCGCGGAAGGCGTCCCGCTCGTGGTCGTGCAGCAGGGTGAAGGCGTGGGCGCTGGTGCCGACCGTGGGGATGCCGTAGCGGAAGCCCGCGGCGAGGTCGGAGGTGGACGAGAAGCCGCCGACGTAGGCGGCGCGGGCGGAGGCGACCGCGGCCAGCTCGTGGGTGCGGCGGGCGCCCATCTCGATCAGCGGGCGGTCACCGGCGGCCGAGGACATCCGGGAGGCCGCCGCGGCGATGGCGGAGTCGTGGTTGAGGATGGAGAGGATCACCGTCTCCAGGAGCACGCACTCGGCGAAGGTCCCCTCCACCCGCATGATCGGCGAGCCGGGGAAGTACACCTCGCCCTCCGGATAGCCCCAGACGTCCCCGGTGAAGCGGTAGTCCGCGAGCCACTCCAGGGTCGGTCCGTCCACGATCGACCGTTCCCGCAGGAAGGCGAGGACGCCCGCGTCGAACCGGAAGTTCTCGACCGCGTCCAGCACCCGGCCGGTGCCCGCCACGACGCCGTAGCGGCGGCCGTGGGGCAGCCGGCGGGTGAAGACCTCGAAGACACTGCGCCGCTGCGCGGTGCCCGCCCTGAGGGCCGCCTGGAGCATCGTCAGCTCGTACTGGTCGGTGAAGAGCGCCGTCGAGGGGACGTCCACCGGCAGCCCAAGGTCTGCTGTGTTCATGACGCCCGATGCTACACCCCATTTCGTCAGTGTGACGATTTGTGGTGGGCGTGGCAGCATGGGGGTTGTGACGTCAGCCGCTCCCATCGAGATCGAACGCACCGAGTCGGCGGAGGAGGTCTCTGCCGTACCCGAGCCCGACGTCCCCTGGGTCACCATCGTGCACAACGACCCGGTCAACCTCATGAGCTATGTGACGTACGTCTTCCAGACGTACTTCGGCTACTCCAAGGAGAAGGCGAACAAGCTCATGCTCGACGTCCACCACAAGGGCCGGGCGGTCGTCTCCAGCGGAAGCCGCGAGGAGATGGAGCGCGACGTGCAGGCGATGCACGGCTACGGCTTGTGGGCCACCCTCCAGCAGGACCGGAAGTAGCGACCGCCCCCATGCCAGGAACCTTCGAACGCCTCCCCGGCGGCGGCGCGGCCGTCGCCCTCGACGAGGTCGAGATCTCGATCATCCGGTCGCTGACCGTCCAGCTCCTGGAGCTGATCGGCCCCGGACCCGCCGAGGACGCCGCCGCCGACCCGCTGGCCGAGCTGTTCGCCGAGGGCCCGAGCGAGCCGCCCTCCGACCCGGTCCTCAAGCGCCTGTTCCCGGACGCCTACACGGACCCGATGCAGCCCCCCGCCTCCGCCGAGCGGGCCGAGGAACAGCGGGCGTACTCCGCCGAGTTCCGCCGCTTCACCGAGAACGACCTGCGGGCCGGCAAGCGCGACAACGCCCTCGCGGTGATCCGCTCGCTGGACGAACTGGCCGCCGACGCCACCGGTTCCGGCGCGGTGCTGAAGCTGACGCCCGACCGGGCCCGGCCCTGGCTCGGCGCGCTCAACGATCTGCGGCTCGCCATCGCCGCCCGCCTCGACATCACCGACGAGGACGAGAGCGCCCTGCTCTTCCGGCTCCCGGACGACGACGAGCGCAAGCCGATGGTGATGGCCTATCTGTGGCTGGGCGGCCTCCAGGAGACCCTGGTCCAGTCACTGATGCCCTGAGGGCGGTCGCCCCGGGCCCGCGGAGCCGCCGCCCGGCGAGGCTCCGCCCAGCGAGGCGCCCTCGGCCCGCGAGGGGCGCCCCCGGCGAAGCGCGCCCCGGCCCGCGGGAGACGCCGCCCGTGAGAGGCCCCGCCCGGCGGGGTTCCGCCCGGCCAAGCGCGCCCCCACCTGCGAGAGGCGCCACCTGGCGAGGTTCCGCCCGGCGAGGCGCGCCCTCGGCCCGCGAGAGGCGCCCCCCGGCGAGGCGCCCCCGGGCCCTCGAAGGGCCCCGCCCGGCGAAGCGCGCCCCGGCCCGCGAGAGGCCCCGCCCGGCGAAGCGCCCCCGGCCCTCGAAGGGCCCCCGCCCGGCGAGGCGCCCCCCACCCCGAAATCCCCCACCCGATGCGCCCCACCCCGCGAAGCCTGACCCCCCGAAGCCCCACCCGGTGAAGGCGGACGCCCCCATTCCTCCTTGGGTTCGATTGTCCGGGGACCGTCACGCTTACGTTCCTCAGTCAGCCCTCAAATCGCGGTATCGATCAAGTGAATGATGCCGTCGCTTATGGCGAGGCGGCTCCCCTTTGTCCCCTTCTTCCAGTGTGCTGCGTCACACAACGCCGGGACGGCCGGCCGTACCGGCGTGATACATCTTCACCTCGCCCGGCGGACGCCACCCCTGTCCGGCCCGGGTGCGCCACAGCGCCGGCCGACCGCCGGCCGGGCGACTCCATTCCATCCGGGGGGATCGAGACCCGATCCGAAGCCGCGCGCCGGCTCGGATCGGACATGGAGAGAAGGGGCGCACCACCCATGACCTCACCGCAGGTCGACCAGCACACGAGCGGACGCGATCACACCCCCGAGGAGGGCTACGAGCGCGGGCTCGGCAGCCGGCAGGTCCAGATGATCGCCATCGGCGGCGCCATCGGCGTCGGCCTCTTCCTGGGCGCCGGGGCGAACATCGCCAAGGCCGGACCGAGCCTCATCCTGATGTACGCCCTCGCTGGCGTGATCATCTTCTTCATCATGCGGGCCCTGGGCGAACTGCTCCTCTACCGCCCCGTCTCCGGCTCCTTCGCCGAGTACTCGCGGGAGTTCCTGGGCCCGTTCTTCGGCTACTTCACCGGCTGGACCTACTGGCTGATGTGGGTGGTCACCGGCATGGCGGAGCTGACCGCCGCCGCGATCTACGTCAACTACTGGTGGCCCGCCGTCCCGCAGTGGGTGACCGCGCTGGTCTTCCTGATCGTCCTGTTCGGGGCCAATCTGATCTCGGTGAAGCTGTTCGGCGAGATCGAGTTCTGGTTCTCGATGGTCAAGGTCACCGCGCTGATCGGCATGATCGTGATCGGCCTGGGCGTGCTGACCTTCGGCTTCAGCGCGGCCGGTGACACCGCCGCGGTCTCCAACCTCTGGGCCTTCGACGGCTTCTTCCCGACCGGCGTCGGCTCGTCCCTGATGACCCTCCAGGGCGTGATGTTCGCCTACCTCGCGGTCGAGCTGGTCGGTGTCACGGCCGGTGAGTCGGAGGACCCCGAGAAGACCCTCCCCAAGGCCATCAACACCCTCCCCTGGCGGATCGCGCTGTTCTACGTCGGCGCCCTCACCGTCATCCTGTGCGTGGTCCGCTGGACCGAGTTCGCGCCCGGGGTCAGCCCGTTCGTCGCGGCGTTCGCCCAGATCGGCATCCCGGCCGCGGCGGGCATCGTGAACTTCGTGGTGCTCACCGCCGCCCTGTCGTCCTGCAACTCCGGGATGTACTCCACCGGCCGCATGCTGCGCACCCTGGCCGACAACGGCGAGGCCCCGCGCGTCTTCAGCAGGCTGTCCGGCACCAAGACCCCCGCCTTCGGCATCACCGTCTCCGTGCTCTTCATGGGCATCGGTGTGGTCCTCAACTACATCGTCCCGGAGAAGGCGTTCGGCTATGTGGTCTCGGTCGCCACCGCCGCCGGTATCTGGACCTGGCTGATGATTCTGATCAGCCATGTCCTCTACCGCCGGGGCGTGGACGCGGGCCGCCTGGCGCGCTCCTCCTTCCCGGCCCCGGGCGGCGCGGTCTGCTCCTGGATCGCCATCGTGTTCCTGCTCTTCGTGACCTGTCTGATCGCGTACGACGCCGACGCCCGGGTGTGTCTGTACGTGATGGCGGGCTGGGCCGCCGCGCTCGGCATCGGCTGGCAGATCCTCAAGACCCGCACCCCCGCACCGGAGGGCGCCGAGGGCACCCCCGGCAAGGTCGACAGCATCGGCTGACCCCGGCCGCGCGGACGCCCGCCGTCCGCCATCCGGACCGCCCCGTACCAGCCATCGGTACGGGGCGGTCCGCACGCTTATCCTGGCGACCATGCTGACCATCACCCAGGCGCTGTACGACCGGATCGTCGCCCACGCGCGCGAGGACCACCCCGACGAGGCGTGCGGCGTGGTAGCGGGCCCGGTGGGCCGGGGCCGCCCCGAGCGGTTCATCCCGATGCTGAACGCCGCCCGCTCGCCCACCTTCTACGAGTTCGACTCCGGCGACCTGCTCAAGCTCTACCGCGAGATGGACGACCGCGACGAGGAGCCGGTGATCATCTACCACTCCCACACCGCGACCGAGGCGTACCCCTCGCGTACCGACATCTCCTACGCCAACGAGCCCGGCGCCCACTACGTCCTGGTCTCCACCGCGGACGCCGACGGCGCCGGGGAGTTCCAGTTCCGCTCCTTCCGGATCCTGGAGGGGGAGGTCACCGAGGAGGAGGTCACGGTCGTCGCGGCCTACTGAGCCGGGGACGCCCGATCCCGCCCCTGATCCCGGTATGCGGCCCCGATCCCGGTATTCGGTCAGAATTCATCCACTATGTGGGATCCCTCTCGGATCGGCGGACCGGGAATCGTTACGATGACCGCATGGTTCTGAACGACGTGAGCGAGAAGACGCCGAGCAGCCCGCTGCTCGTGGCGCGGCTGCACGTCGACCTGTGCAGGCTGAACAGCGCCATCTGTTGACGTTCCCCGCCGCCGCACGGCCGTGAGCCGCGGCGTCACCCCGCACCACACCCGCCGCACCGACGCCGTCGCGCGCCCACCGACCAGCCTTCTTCCGACAGGAGCCCTCCCACCATGGCCATCGAGGTCCGCATCCCCACCATCCTGCGCCAGTACACCGACGGCCAGAAGGCCGTGGCGGGCAGTGGTGACACCCTTGCCGAGCTGTTCGCCGACCTGGAGACCCGGCATACGGGCATCGAGGCCCGCATCGTGGACGGCGGCCAGCTCCGCCGGTTCGTCAACGTCTACCTCAACGACGAGGACGTCCGCTTCCTGGACGGCATCGGCACCAAGCTCGCCGACGGCGACAACGTGACGATCCTGCCGGCCGTGGCCGGCGGCATGGCCTGATCGGCCACCGCCCCCGATGCGCTACGACTCCCCGCTGGCCGCGGTGGGCAACACCCCCCTGGTGCGCCTGCCGCGGCTCTCGCCCTCCCCCGAGGTGCGGATCTGGGCCAAGCTGGAGGACCGCAACCCCACCGGCTCCATCAAGGACCGCCCCGCCCTGCACATGATCGAGCAGGCCGAGAAGGACGGCCGCCTCACCCCGGGCTGCACGATCCTGGAGCCCACCTCCGGCAACACCGGCATCTCCCTGGCCATGGCCGCCAAGCTCAAGGGCTACCGCATGGTGTGCGTGATGCCCGAGAACACCTCGCAGGAGCGCCGGGACCTGCTCGGCATGTGGGGCGCCGAGATCATCTCGTCCCCGGCCGCGGGCGGCTCCAACACCGCCGTCCGGGTCGCCAAGGAACTCTCCGCCGAGCACCCCGACTGGGTCATGCTCTACCAGTACGGCAACCCGGACAACGCGGGCGCCCACTACGCGGGCACCGGCCCCGAGATCCTCGCTGACCTCCCCTCGATCACCCACTTCGTCGCCGGACTCGGCACCACCGGCACCCTCATGGGCGTCGGCCGCTTCCTGCGCGAGCACAAGCCGGACGTACGGATCGTCGCCGCCGAGCCGCGCTACGACGACCTGGTCTACGGACTGCGCAACCTCGACGAGGGCTTCGTCCCCGAGCTGTACGACGCCTCCGTGCTCACCACCCGGTTCTCGGTCGGCTCCGCCGACGCGGTCACCCGCACCCGGGAACTGCTCCAGCAGGAGGGCATCTTCGCGGGCGTCTCCACCGGCGCCGCGCTGCACGCCGCGATCGGGGTCGGCCAGAAGGCGGTCAAGGCGGGCGAGAGCGCGGACATCGTCTTCGTGGTGGCCGACGGCGGCTGGAAGTATCTGTCGACCGGCGTCTACACCGCGGCGACGACGGAGGAAGCGATCGAAACCCTCCAGGGCCAGCTCTGGGCCTAGTGACCTGACCGGCGCGCCGACCCGCGCAGCGCGGCGGCCCAGACCCCGGCCGCCGCGTACCCACCGGAACCGGTAGCCGCCCGTACGCACGGGAAACCGGTAACCGCAGGACCCGGCAACCGCAGGACCCGGTCACCGCCGTGACCCGGTCACCGTGCCAGATGCCGCACCCGGTCCCACAGTGCCGGTTCCACCGGCCCCACCCGGCGGCGGAAACCGCTCACCCGGACCCGGCGCAGCTCGTCCGTCTCCAGGAAGCTCGGCCGTCCCCGGGCGTCCCCGACCGAGCCCGGCGGCAGCGGGATCACCCCGGAGCGCTCCTCCCGGAACCTCGTGGTGATCTTGGCGACCAGCGCCCACCGCCCCCGGACCGCCAGCACCAGACAGGGCCGGTCCTTGGCGCCCGGCCCGTCCTCGTAGGGCACCTCCGCCCACCAGATCTCCCCGGCCCGCGGACCGGGTCCCGCCGCCGCGCGCTCCGGACGGCCCCCGCGCCCCGGGTGTCCGGGCGGCCGGGTGATCCGCCCGCCCGGCCGGCTCCCGCGGCCCCAGCCGTCGACCAGGGTCGCGACCAGCGCGAGCAGGACCACCGCAGCCAGCGCGAGCCACCATGACGTGTCCATACCGACGACGGTACCGGCGTCCGCCCGCCCGGTGGGGCGCCCCCGCCCCGGACGCGCGACGCGCCCGGCCCCCGCACCCCGTCCGTCCAGCCGAACCGGTGACACCACAGGTGAGTTCGCCCACAACAGACCTTGCCGGAGGAGCGACCGGACGTTTTGCGCCTTACGCTCGACAAACCGCACGACCCCCGTCTCTCCATATCCGCCAGCGGAGGTTTCTGTTTCATGAAGCTCACCGTCGTCGGCTGCTCGGGGTCGTTCCCGTCCGCGGAATCGGCCTGTTCGAGTTACCTCGTCGAGGCCGACGGCTACCGGCTGCTCCTCGACATGGGCAACGGTGCCCTGGGTGAGTTGCAGCGCCACTGCGGTCTCTACGACCTCGACGCGATCTTCCTGAGCCATCTGCACGCCGACCACTGCATCGACATGTGCGCCTATTTCGTGGCGCGGTACTACCGGCACGACGGCGGGCGGTGCGATCCGATCCCGGTCTTCGGGCCGGAGGGCACCGAGCACCGGCTGACCACCGCCTACGCGGACACCCCGACGGCCTCCTCCATGAGCGAGGTCTTCGACTTCCACACCGTCAAGCCCGGCACCTTCGAGATCGGCCCCTTCACGGTCCACACCGACCGGGTCGCCCATCCGGTGGAGGCGTACGGCATCCGGGTGGAGCACGGCGGGCGGTCCCTGGTGTACTCCGGTGACACCGGGGTCACCCCGGCGCTGGACGAACTCGCCCGGGACGCCGACCTGTTCCTGTGCGAGGCCGCCTTCACCCACGGCAAGGAATCCATCCCGGACCTGCACCTCACCGGCCGCGAGGCGGGCGAGACCGCGCACCGGGCCGGCGCCCGGCGCCTGGTCCTCACCCACATCCCCCCGTGGACCGACCCCCAGCACAATCTGGCCGACGCCCGCGCGGTGTACGCCGGCCCGGCGGAACTGGCGGCGCCGAGGGTGACGTACGAGGTCTGACGCAACCCGCACCCGCACCCGCACCCGCGGCACGCAGGAGACAGGACGAAGGCCCCGGCATCGTGGTGATGCCGGGGCCTTCGTCAGGGGCGTATGGGAGGCACCCCGGGAGGGTGGGGTTACGCCCCTGCGGGGGTTACGCCTTGGTGAGGTCCTCGATCTCCTCCTCGGGCTCGCGGCCCGGGGTGGTGAGGTTGAACTTGACGATCGCGAACCGGAAGAGCGTGTAGTAGATCGCGGCGAAGACCAGTCCGATCGGGATGATCAGCCATGGCCTGGTGGCCAGGTTCCAGTTCAGCGCGTAGTCGATGAAGCCCGCGGAGAAGTTGAAGCCCGCGTGGACGCCGAGGGCCCAGGTGATCGCCATGGACAGCGCCGTCAGCACCGCGTGGATCACGTACAGCAGCGGCGCGATGAACATGAACGAGAACTCGATCGGCTCGGTGACACCGGTCACGAACGAGGTCAGGGCCAGCGAGACCATCATGCCCATCACGGCCTTGCGGCGCTCGGGGCGGGCGGCGTGCGCGATGGCGATGGCGGCGGCGGGCAGACCGAACATCATGATCGGGAAGAAGCCGGACATGAACATTCCGGCCTCGGGGTCACCCGCGAGGAAGCGGCTGTAGTCACCGTGGACGACATCACCGGCGGCGTTGGTGAAGTCACCGAGCTGGAACCAGGCCACGGTGTTCACGAACTGGTGCATGCCGATCGGGATGAGCGCGCGGTTGATCGCACCGAACAGCGCGGCACCGAAGGAGCCCAGACCGGTCATCCACTCGCCGAAGTTGCTGATGCCGTCACCGATCGGCTCCCAGACCAGCCCGAAGAAGACACCGACCGCGACACCGACGAACGCCATGATGATCGGGACGAGCCGCCGGCCGTTGAAGAAGCCGAGCCAGTCCACCAGCTTCTTGCGGTGGTACCGCTGCCACAGGACCGCCGACAGCAGACCCATGATGATGCCGCCGAGCACACCGGGATTGTTGTAGGTGGCGGCGGCGTCGGCACCGTCCTGGACGACGGCCTCGGTGACCGGGAAGGACTCCAGGACCTTGCTGTAGACCAGGAAACCGACCAGGGCGGCGAGGGCGGTGGAGCCGTCGGACTTCTTGGCGAAGCCGATGGCCACACCTATACAGAAGAGCATGGGCAGAGAGCCGGTGATCGCGCTGCCCGCGTTGGCGAACACCGACGCGACCTTGTCCCAGCCCAGGCCGTCCTTGCCGAAGACGTCGTCCTGGCCGAGACGGACCAGCAGGCCCGCCGCGGGCAGCACGGCGATCGGGAGCTGAAGGCTGCGGCCGACTTTCTGGAGGCCCTGGAACAGTCCGGATCCCCGCTTCTTCGCGGGGGCCGCCGTGGTGGTGGCGGAGCTCATACTTCCTCCAACGGGTGGTGGTCTACACCACTCAGTGGTGTAGACCTGTTCTAGCAGATGAGCTACGCATAAGGAACCCACCTTTCATAACGTCCTGGGATGCTGTTCCGGATCAATCCGCGGGCCACCGGAAACACGCCGAAAGGCCCTCGGACGCGGGGTCCAAGGGCACTGGGGCGGACGTTAGTTGAGGCGGCTGTGAAGCGGGTTACACCTTGGTCACGTCTTCCACCTCGTCCTCCGGTTCACGGCCCGGGGTCTTCAGATCGAACACGGTGATCGCGAACCGGAAGATCACGTAGTAGACGGCGGCGAAGGCCAGGCCGATCGGGATGATCAGCCAGGGTCTGGTCGCCAGGTTCCAGTTGATGAGGTAGTCGATCAGACCGGCGGAGAAGCTGAAGCCGTCCTTCACGCCCAGCCCCCAGGTCACCGCCATCGACACCCCCGTCAGCACCGCGTGCACCGCGTACAGCACGGGCGCGACGAACAGGAACGAGTACTCGATCGGCTCGGTGATGCCGGTGACGAACGAGGTCAGCGCCACCGACAGCATCAGCCCTCCGACCTCCTTGCGCCGGCCCGCCCGCGCGGTGTGGGTGATGGCCAGCGCGGCGGCCGGCAGGGCGAACATCATGATCGGGAAGAACCCGGTGGTGAACTGTCCCGCGCCCGGGTCCCCGGCCAGGAACATATTGATGTCGCCGTGCACCACCGTGCCGTCCGGCTTGGTGTACGAGCCGAACTGGAACCAGATGGGCACGTTCAGGAACTGGTGCAGTCCGATCACCAGCAGCGCCCGGTTGGCGACCCCGAAGATGCCCGAGCCCCAGGCGCCGAGGCCGTCCAGCCAGGAGCTGAAGCTCTCCAGGGCGCTGCCGATCGGCGGCCAGATCCACAGGCACAGCGAGGCGAAGGCGATGGCCACGAACGCCATGATGATCGGGACGAGCCGGCGCCCGTTGAAGAAGCCCAGCCAGTCGACCAGCCGGGTGCGGTGGAAACGGGCCCAGAACCAGGCGGCCAGCAGCCCCATCACGATCCCGCCGAACACCCCCGGGTTCTGATAGGTGAAGGGCCCGACCGTGCCGTCCTGCGCCTGGCACCCCGCCACCACCACCCGCGCCCCGGGCGGGCACTCCACCGGGAACTGGCGCAGCACCGAGTAGTAGACGAGGAACCCGGCGACCGCCGCGAGCGCCGTCGAGCCGTCCGCCTTCTTCGCCATCCCGATGGCGACCCCGACGCAGAACAGCAGCGGCAGCCCCAGCGCGGAGTCCAGCAGCGCGCCGCCCGCGCCCACCATCACCTTGGAGACATCGGTCCAGCCGAGCCCCTCGGCCCCGAACACATCCGGCTGCCCGAGCCGGTTGAGGATGCCCGCGGCAGGCAGGACGGCGATGGGCAGTTGAAGGCTCCGGCCCATTTTCTGAAGCCCCTGGAACAGACTGTTCCAGCGGGCCCGTCCCGGACTGACGACGCTCTCGGCACTCATCGGACTCCTCTCGGACTCCTCCCGGTGGGGCCGGGCTTGGCGGCGGTCCATGTGGTGGTGTAGACCAGTTGACAGAGGGTTCCGCTGTCGTGTCGCCATCATTCGGTACGGACGGCATGACCGCTCGCGAAGTTGGGCCAACTGTGGGTTACTGCGACAAAGCGGTTCGGATCAGGGAGAAGGAACATGGCCAGCAAGGCTGAGAAGATCGTCGCCGGGCTCGGGGGCTTGGAGAACATCGAGGAGATCGAGGGCTGCATCACCCGGCTTCGGGTCGACGTCGCCGACGCGTCCCTGGTCGACGAGGCCGCTCTCAAGGGCGCCGGCGCCCACGGCGTGGTGAAGATGGGCACGGCCATCCAGGTCGTCGTCGGCACCGACGCCGACCCGATCGCCGCGGACATCGAAGACATGATGTGACCCCCCGCCCCGGGTGAGGTGACCACGGGGCGAGGTGAGGGGAGCCCCTCCGGCACGACCGCCGGAGGGGCTCCTTCCTGTGCCCGCGACCGCCCCCGGCCGTCGGCGTACCTGCCGGTAAGGGGCGCCCTCCCAGGGGGCTAGGCTCAGCGCATGTCACGAATCGACGGCCGCACCCCCCAGCAGCTCCGCCCGGTCACCATCGAACGCGGCTGGAGCAAGCACGCCGAGGGCTCCGTCCTCGTCTCCTTCGGGGACACCAAGGTCTTCTGCACCGCCTCCGTCACCGAGGGCGTCCCGCGCTGGCGCAAGGGCAGCGGCGAGGGCTGGGTCACCGCCGAGTACGCGATGCTGCCCCGCGCCACCAACACCCGCGGCGACCGCGAGTCGGTCCGGGGCCGCATCGGCGGCCGTACGCACGAGATCTCCCGCCTGATCGGCCGCTCCCTGCGCGCGGTCATCGACTACAAGGCGCTCGGCGAGAACACGATCGTCCTCGACTGCGATGTCCTCCAGGCCGACGGCGGCACCCGCACCGCCGCCATCACCGGCGCCTATGTCGCCCTCGCCGACGCCATCACCTGGGCCCACGGCAGGAAGCTGATCCGCGCCAGCCGCCAGCCCCTCACCGGCACCGTCGCCGCCGTCTCCGTCGGCATCGTCGACGGCGTCCCGCTGCTCGACCTGCGCTACGAGGAGGACGTCCGCGCCGAGACCGACATGAACGTGGTCTGCACCGGTGACGGACGCTTCGTGGAGGTGCAGGGCACCGCCGAGGCCGAGCCGTTCGCCCGCGAGGAGCTGAACGCCCTGCTGGACCTGGCCGTCGCCGGATGCGGGGAACTGGCCGCCGCCCAGCGCGCCGCGCTTGATACGGTCCTCGAAAAGTAATCGGCAAGTAAAGGGCGCACCGAAGGAGCCGTCCGGCGCGGGCAACCGTGGCCGCCGGTCCCTGCGTCACTACCGGTACGGGCGTACGGCTGATCCCTGTGCGCCCGGCCAGCAGTTCAGGGCACAGGGGGCGGCATCGGGCCGGGTCCCGGCCCGCACCCGAGGGAGGGGACCGTTCCATGGCCGCGAGCCGCCGTCGCCGCACCGCAGCCGTCGCCGCCACCGTGGCGGCCGTCGCGCTCACCGCCGGCCTCACCACCGGCTGCGACGCCGTCAGCACCGCGCTGGACTGCGTCCAGACCGCCGACGCCATCGCCGACAGCGTCACCGACCTCCAGCAGGCCGTCGACGCGGCGGCGAACGACCCGACCCAGCTCAGCGAGTCCCTCCAGTCCATCGAGGACAATCTGAACGAGATCGGGGACACCACCGACAACACCGATGTCTCCCAGGCGGTGGACGACCTCCGCACAGCCGTCGAGAACGTCAACACCGCGGTGGAGAACGGCGACGCGACCCCGGACATCAGCCCGGTCACCGACGCCGCCGGTGAGCTGACCAAGGTCTGCACCCCGTAGGGACCGCACCCGACCGGCGTTGCGGGGGGCCCGCGATACTGAGGGCATGACCCGCCTGATCCTTGCCACCCGCAACGCCGGGAAGCTCATCGAACTCAAGGCCATCCTGGCCGACGCCGGACTCCCGCACGAACTGGTCGGCGCGGACGCCTACCCCGAGATCCCGGACGTCAAGGAGACCGGCGTCACCTTCGCCGAGAACGCCCTGCTCAAGGCGCACGCCCTCGCGCGGGCCACCGGCCTGCCCGCCGTCGCCGACGACTCGGGCCTGTGCGTGGACGTGCTGGGCGGCGCCCCCGGCATCTTCTCCGCCCGCTGGGCCGGACGGCACGGCGACGACCGGGCCAATCTCGATCTGCTGCTCGCCCAGCTCTCCGACATCGGCGACGACCACCGCGCCGCCCACTTCGCCTGCGCCGCCGCCCTCGCCCTGCCGGACGGCACCGAGCGGGTGGTCGAGGGCCGGCTGCGCGGCACCCTGCGCCACACCCCCGCCGGTACCCACGGCTTCGGCTACGACCCGGTCCTCCAGCCCGACGGCCACGACCGGACCTGCGCGGAGCTGAGCCCCGAAGAGAAGAACGCCATCAGCCATCGCGGGAAGGCGTTCCGCGCGCTGGTGCCCGTCGTACGGGAGCTGATCGCGCCGTAGGCGTGTCCGGGCACGCACGGGAAGCGGGACGGGCGTCGCGCCCGGACATGCCTCGGGAAGAAGAGTGGTTGTGGTGCGGCCGGAGGGACTCGAACCCTCACGGGAGTTACCCCACTGGGACCTAAACCCAGCGTGACTGCCAATTCCACCACGGCCGCCTGCTGCTGCCCGGCCATGCTACTGGCCGGGCAGGGGCGTCAGATGCCCAGATCCTTGATGATCTTCGCCACGTGGCCCGTCGCCCGGACGTTGTAGAACGCCCGCTCGACCTTGCCCTCCTCGTCCACCACGACCGTGGAGCGGATGACACCCAGATAGGTCTTGCCGTAGTTCTTCTTCTCGCCGTACGCCCCGTACGCCTCGATCACGGTCTTGTCCGGGTCCCCGGCCAGCACCACCCGCAGGTGCTCCTTCTCGCGGAACTTCGCGAGCTTCTCGGGGGCGTCCGGGGAGATCCCGATCACGTCGTACCCGGCGGCGGCCAGGACGTCCAGGTTGTCGGTGAAGTCGCAGGCCTGCTTGGTGCAGCCGGGTGTCAGGGCGGCCGGGTAGAAATAGACGATGACCTTGCGGCCCTTGTGGTCCGCCAGGGACACATCGTTGCCGTCGGCGTCGGGCAGGGTGAAGGCGGGGGCCACGTCCCCGGGCTGGAGTCGCTCACTCATGGGATCGAGCGTAACCGGGGGTGCTGACCGTGCGGTCCGCCGGGAAGCTGACAGACTGTCCGGAACAGTGCATCAGCGGAACTTCGGAGGCCGTACGGTGGCGGACACGTCGGACACCAGAACCCCGGCGCAGATCGAGGCGGACATCCAGCGCCGCCGCGAGGTGCTGGCCGAGACCCTCGACGAGATCGGGGTCCGGGTCCACCCCAAGACGATCGTGGGCGATGCCAGGGCCAAGGCCGCGGCCCAGGTCGACCACACACTCGGCAAGGCATATGTGCAGGTCAACAAGGCCGTGACCGAGGTGCGGCAGCGGTTCGTCACCGACGAGGGCGCCCCCCGCCTCGAACGGATCGTGCCCCTCGCCCTGGTCACCGTCGGCGTGGTGGGCCTGCTGGCCCTGTCCGCCCGGCGCCGCAAGGGCTGACCCGGAGGCGGACGGCCGTGGTGAAGGCAGGTAGGTTCGAGCCGTGAGCGCCAACACGAACGACTCCAGCACCCACCCGGACAAGCTGCCCATCCGCATGCTGCACGACCGGGTCCTGGTCCGCCAGGACACCGCCGAGGGCGAGCGGCGGTCCGGCGGCGGCATCCTCATCCCCGCCACCGCGGCCGTCGGCCGCCGGCTGGCCTGGGCCGAGGTGGTCGCGGTGGGACAGAACGTACGGACGGTGGAGCCGGGCGACCGGGTGCTCTACGACCCCGAGGACCGTGCCGAGGTCGAGGTGCGCGGGGTGGCGTATGTGCTGATGCGCGAGCGGGATCTGCACGCCGTCGCCGCCGACCGCTTCGAGGGCTCGGAGGACTCGACGGGGCTGTATCTCTAGCTCCCGGGATCTGGAGATCCCGGGCGCGGCCTGCGAAGTAGCGGCTCCGAAGGGCTGGTGACCATCGTCACCAGCCCTTTTCCCTGTTCTTTGCTATGTTTGGAAGGCATCCCGACGAGACGCGCCGTACCGGGCCGAAACGCAAAGACGACGCACCCCGTTCAGTGACAAGACGTGACACAACGTGGCACGACGTCTCGGAGGTGCCTGACATGGCCTGGATTCTGCTGCTCATCGCCGGTCTGCTCGAAGTCGGCTGGTCGATCGGGATGAAGTACACCGAGGGCTTCACCAAGCTCTGGCCCAGTGTGTTCACCGGGATCGGGATCGCCGCCAGCATGATCCTGCTGGCCCAGGCCGCCAAGACCCTGCCCATCGGCACCGCCTACGGCGTCTGGGTCGGTATCGGCGCGGCCGGTGCGGCGATTCTCGGGATGGCCATCCTGGGCGAGCCGGTGACCGCCGCCCGGATCTTCTTCATCTCCCTGCTGCTGGTCGCCGTCGTCGGCCTGAAGGCGACCTCCGGTCACTGACCCGAGGCCGCCCCGCCCGGGGACCGGTCACTGCCGACGCGTCGTCGGCAGTCCGCCGGTCCCCGTCGTCGTTCCCGCGTCGGTCCCGCCGCCCCCGTCGGCGCCGCCGCTCGGGGTCTCGCCCGTGGTCCCCCCGGTGCCGGTCTCCCCGCCGGTCACCCCTCCGTCGGCCGTACCGCCGCCCCCGGTGGTCTCGCCGGTCGTCCCGCCGTCGGCGGTACCCCCGGTCACCCCTCCGTCGGCCGTACCGCCGCCGTCCGTCGTACCGGTGCTCGGCCCGGTCGGCGTCTCGGTGCCACCGGTGCCGTTGTCCGGCTCCTCGCTGGGCGGCTCGGCCACATCGGACGAGTTCTCCGGGTCGGGGTCACCGCTGCTCGGCGGCGTCGACGGATACACCCAGTCCTCGGCGCCGTCCTGCACCTGGAGGTCGAACTCCTTGACCTCGACCCCCTTGAGCGCGGCCTTGGTGTACTGCGCCCAGATCTCCGCGGGCGGCCCGCTGCCGCTCACCCGCGCCAGGCCCATGGCCCCGTACAGCGGTTCCTGCGCGGCCGTCTCCGGGTTCTGGCCCATCACCGCGACCACCGTCACCAGCTCCGGGGTGAACCCGGCGAACCAGGCCGCCTTGTCCTGCTCGGCGGTGCCCGTCTTGCCCGCCGCCGGACGGCCCGCCGCCTGCGCCGCGACCCCGCTGCCGTTGTCGACCACGCTCTGGAGCACCGAGGTGGTGGTGTCGGCGGCCTCGCGGCTGATCACCCGGCTGGTCTTGCGCTCGGGCACCGGGATCTCCTCCGCGCCCTCCTTGGTGATCTTCTTCACCAGGGTGTACGCCCCGTACCGGCCGTGGTCGGCGAGGGTGGTGTACGCCTGCGCCATGTCCAGGGGGCTCGCGGTGGCCACGCCGAGCGCGACCGCGGGGACCGCGTCCAGCGACGGGGTGTCCTTCGGCAGCCCGATGCTCTCCGCCGTCCCCACCACCTTGTCCGGGCCCACGTCCACCGCCATCTGGGCGTAGACCGAGTTCACCGACTTGTCGGTGGCCTCGCGCACCGAGAGATCGCCGTAGTCGACCTCGTCCTGGTTCTCCGGGGCGTAGGAGCCGCCGCTCCAGCCCTCCACCGGGCGCTCGCTGCTGCCGTCGTAGACGGTGTTGGGGGTGATCGTCCGGCCGCCCTGGGTGCTGGCCTTGTGGTCGACCGCCGAGGTGAACACGAACGGCTTGAAGGTGGAGCCCACCTGGTAGTCCCGGCGGGTGGCGCCGTTGGTGTACTGCTGGACGTAGTCGATGCCGCCGTACATCGCGACGACCTCGCCGGTCTTCGGGTCGATGGAGGCGCCGCCCGCGCGGACGTAGTTGTCCACCTTGCGGTCCTTCTTGTCCAGCTCGGACATGAGCTGGTCGTCGACCGCCTTCACAAAGGCGTCCTGCTTCGGCTTCTGGAGGGTGGTGGTGATCCGGTAGCCGCCGGTCTCCAACTGCTCCGGGGTGAGGATCTCCCGCTCGGTCAGATACTGCTTGACCGCCTCCACCAGATAGCCGCGCTGCCCGGACATCCCGGTCGACAGCGTCGCCTCCCTGGGCACCGGGAACTTCAGCCCCGCCCGCTCCGGCTCCGCCAGCCAGCCCTTCTTGACCATGCCGTCCAGCACATAGTTCCAGCGGGCCTCGGCCGCGCCGCGGTTCTGCGGGTTGGCGATCACGTCGTACTCGCTGGGCGCGTTCAGCAGCGAGGCGAGGTAGGCGCCCTGCGCCGCGTCCAGGTCCTTGGCGTCGATGCCGTAGTACGCCTGGGCCGCGGCCTGCATTCCGTAGGCGTTGCGGCCGAAGAAACTGGTGTTGAGGTAGCCCTCCAGGATCTGGTCCTTGCTCTTCTCCTGGTCCAGCTTGATCGAGATGAAGAACTCCTTCACCTTGCGGGTGACGGTCTGCTCCTGCGCCAGGTAGTAGTTCTTCACATACTGCTGGGTGATCGTGGACCCGGACTGCTTGCCCTCGCCCGTCGCGGTCTTCCAGGCCGCCCGGACCATCGCCTTCGGGTCGATCGCCGACTGGTTGTAGAACTCGCGGTCCTCCGCCGCCAGTACCGCGTTGCGGGCGTCCTTGGAGATCGCCGACAGCGGGACGTTCTCCCGGTTCACCTCGCCGTCGCGGGCGAGCTGCGAGCCGTCCGCATAGAGATACACATTGCTCTGCTTGGTCGCCAGCGCGTTCGCCGGCGGGATCTTCACCAGGGAGTAGCCCAGGAAGAACAGCCCGCCGAGCAGCAGCAGGCCGGTCACACAGGTGGCCAGCGTGATCCGCCAGGTCGGGATCAGCCGCCGCCACCCGGTCCGTTTCGGCCGGTTCTTCTTCCCGCCCTCCGGCGGTGCCCCCTCCGGCGGTGGCTGCGGTGCCGAGCCCTCGGTCGGCTGCTGCGGCTGCGGCTGGTCGCTCATCTCGTGCACGGACTCCTGTTTCGCGTCGTACGGGAACTCCGTACGCCCTCGGTAACGCTTCACGCCCCCCTGTGAAGACTCTCGCACCGCCCGAACCGTTCCCGGTCACCGGCACGCGACCGGCCCGGAAATGCGGTGGCGTGCGTCACGGCCCGCTCGCTAGGCTCCTGCGCTCGGCCGTCCCGGCGGTTCGGCGACGGTTCGTTGACGAGGGGGAGGCTGGTGGGAGTGGGCTCGGGACGGTTGTACCTCGCCGTCGCCGCGAGTGGAGTACGACGGTACGCGACCTACCGGGTGGCCACCGCCGCCGGCGTCTTCACCAACACCGTCTTCGGGATCATCCTCGTCTACACCTATCTCGCCCTGTGGGACCAGCGCCCCCACCTCGGCGGCTACGACCAGGCCCAGGCCGTCACCTATGTGTGGCTGGGCCAGGCCCTGCTGTCGACCATGGCCATCGGGGGCGGCGGCTTCGAGGACGAGCTGATGGACCGCATCCGCACCGGCGACATCGCCATCGATCTCTACCGGCCCGCCGACCTCCAGCTCTGGTGGCTCGCCACCGACCTGGGCCGGGCCCTCTTCCAGCTCCTCGCGCGCGGGGTGCTGCCCTTCGTCTTCGGCGCCCTCGCCTTCGACGCCGCGCTGCCCTCGGACACCGGGACCTGGGCCGCCTTCCTGGTCGCCGTGAGCCTCGGCATGCTGGTCAGCTTCGGTATCCGCTATCTGGTGGCGCTCAGCACGTTCTGGCTGCTGGACGGGGTGGGGATGAGCCAGCTCGCCTGGCTGCTCGGCTTCTTCTGCTCCGGGATGCTGCTGCCGCTGAACGTCTTCCCCGGCGCGCTCGGCGAGACCGTCCGCGCCCTGCCCTGGTCGGCCCTGCTCCAGGCCCCGGCCGACGTCCTCCTCGGCCGCGCCGGCCTCGTCACCACGTTTGCCTTCCAGGCGGGCTGGGCGGTGGTCCTGTTCGCGGCGGGCCGGATGCTTCAGTCGGCGGCTGCTCGGCGGGTGGTGGTCCAAGGTGGGTGACACCTCCGGTGGGTCGTTGGGTGGTGGTTCGGGGGGCTCGTCGGGTGCGGGTGGGTGGGGGCTGGTCGCGCAGTTCCCCGCGCCCCTGAAAGATTGCGCAGTTCCCCGCGCCCCTGGAGGGCTGCCGGGGGCCTCGGCTGGGGGTGGGGCTTCGGGTGGTGGGGTGGCGTCGGGGCGGGCGGAAGGTGGGGCTGTGGGTGGGGCTATGGGTGGGGCGCGGGGTGCTGCGGTGGACGGGGGTGGGCCGGGTCGTGGCTCGCTGGGTGCTGGGGGTGCTGGGGGTGCTGGGGGTGCTGGGGGTGCTGGGGGTGCTGGGGAAGGCAGGGGAGGCGCGGGCGTTGGGGGAGGTGGGGGTGCTGGGGGTGCCGGGGGCGGTGGGGGTGTGGTGGGTGGGGAGGAAGGGGGCTGGGGTGAGGGGGGTGTTCGGGGTGGGCGGTTGGGGGACGGGGTGCGGGCCTATCGGCTCATCGTCGCCATGTGGATCCGCTCCACCATGGCCTACCGGGTCTCCTTCGTGATGACGACCCTCGGCAGCTTCCTCGCCACCGGTCTGGACTTCATCGCGATCCTGCTGATGTTCTCCCGCGTCGACGCCCTCGGCGGCTACGCGCTGCCCGAGATCGCCCTGCTCTACGGCCTGTCCAGCCTCTCCTTCGGCCTCGCCGACCTGGCCATCGGCTCCATGGACCGGCTCGGCCGCCGGGTCCGGGACGGCACCCTGGACTCCCTGCTGGTGCGCCCCGCGCCGGTGCTCGCGCAGGTCGCCGCCGACCGCTTCGCCCTGCGCCGCCTCGGCCGGGTCCTCCAGGGCTCGCTGGTCCTCGGCTACGGGCTCGCCCACCTCGACCTCGACTGGACGGCGGGGCGGCTGCTGCTGATGCCGGTGATGATCCTCAGCGGCGGGCTGATCTTCTGCGCGGTGTTCGTCGCCGGGGCGGCCTTCCAGTTCGTCGCGCAGGACGCCTCCGAGGTGCAGAACGCGTTCACCTACGGCGGGACGACGCTGCTCCAGTACCCCCCGACCGTCTTCGGCACGGACCTGGTGCGCGGCGTGACCTTCGTCCTGCCGCTGGCCTTCGTCAACTGGGTGCCCGCCAGCTATGTCCTGGGCCGCCCCTACCCGCTGGACCTGCCCGCGTGGACGGCGTTCGCCACGCCGCTGGTCGCCGCCGGGTGCTGCGCGCTGGCGGGACTGGCCTGGCGGGCGGGCCTGCGGACCTACCGGAGCACGGGAAGCTAGAGAGGATCGCCGGAGAAGATGACGGAGCTGGAGCTGGAGCGGGACCGGGAGCGGCGGGAGCCGCCCGGGTTCATCGAACTCGACCGCGTCGAGAAGGTCTTCGACGTCCGCAAGAAGACCGGCTTCCTCAAGCGGGAGCGCCGGGAGGTGCGGGCGGTCGACGCGCTCTCCTTCACCGTGGCGCGCGGCGAGATGGTCGGCTACATCGGGCCGAACGGCGCCGGGAAGTCCACCACGATCAAGATGCTGACCGGCATCCTCACCCCGAGCGCGGGCCGCCTGCGGGTGGCCGGGATCGACCCGTCCCGCGAGCGCGGGCGCCTCGCCCGGCGGATCGGCGTCGTCTTCGGGCAGCGCACCACCCTGTGGTGGGACCTCCCGCTGATCGACTCCTACCGGCTGATGCACCGCATGTACCGCATCCCGGACGCCCGTTACCGCGCCAACCTCGACCGCTGCGTCGAACTCCTCGAACTGGGCGAGCTGCTGGACGTCCCGGTCCGTCAGCTCTCCCTCGGCCAGCGGATGCGCGGCGACATCGCCGCCGCCCTCCTCCACGACCCCGAGGTCCTCTACCTCGACGAGCCGACCATCGGTCTGGACGTCATCTCCAAGGCCAGGGTCCGGGAGTTCCTGCGCGACCTCAACGCCGAGCGCGGCACCACCGTCCTGCTCACCACCCACGACCTCCAGGACATCGAACAGCTCTGCTCCCGCGTGATGGTCATCGACCACGGCCGCCTCATGTACGACGGCCCGCTCGCCGGGCTGCACGAGGCGGGCGAGAGCGAACGGACCCTGGTGGTCGACCTGGAGCGCGAACTGCCGCCGATCGACGTCCCGCCCGCCCGGGTCGTCCGGGTCGAGGGCCCCCGCCAGTGGCTGGCCTTCCCGGCCGGGGAGTCGGCGGCGCCGCTGGTGGCGCGGGTGGCGGCGGAGTACCCGCTGGTGGACCTGTCGGTGCGGGAGCCCGACATCGAGGCCGTCATCGCGCGGATGTACGCGGGCCGCGCGGAAGCCGCGTAGTGCCGGGCGCCCGAAACTCGTAGGCTGCCGGTATGACCGACGATGCCCCGGAACTGCGTGCCTCCGACGCCGATCGCGAGCGGGTCGCCGAGATCCTGCGGGACGCCCTGGCGGAAGGGCGGCTGGACATGACGGAGTTCGAGGAGCGGCTCGACCGGACGTACCAGGCCCGGACGTACGGCGAACTCGCGCCGATCACCCGCGATCTGCCCGGCGTGTCCCTGGTCAAGGGGCCGGAGGAGGGGCGGGGTTGGGCGGGCCGGGTCACCAGGGGGGCCGGTTCGTCGACCTGGGGTGTGGCGGTGCTGTCGGCGTTCCAGCGCAAGGGGCGCTGGACGGTGCCGGAGCGGTTCAACAGCGTGGCGTTCTGGGGCGGCGGGGAGATCGATCTGCGCGAGGCGGACTTCGCGGAGCGCGAGGTCGTCATCAACTGCGTGGCCGTCATGGGCGGGGTGACGGTGATCGTGCCGCCGGGGGTGGAGGTGGTGGTGCGGGGGATCGGGGTCATGGGCGGTTTCGACCACCGCGAGGACGGAGTGCCGGGCGAACCCGGCGCCCCGCGGGTCGTGGTCACCGGCTTCGCCTTCTGGGGCGGCGTCCAGATCGAACGCAAGGCGACCCGCGCGGAACGCCAGCGCCTGAAGGAGGAACGCCGCCAGGCCCGCCAGGAGCGGCGACAGGAGCGGCGACAGGAACTGCGGGAACGCCACCAGCAGTACCGCGACGACATGTACGACGCCCACCGCCGCATGCTGGACGACCACAGGGATCGCCGGCGGGGGGAGTGACGCCGGGGCGGGCATGAGGGCTTTCGGGGGCCGGGATCCCCCCCCGGCGAGTCTCAGAGCCGTACCGGCGCCGACCCCCTCAGCGCGGGCAGCGGAAACACCGCCCCCATCCGCGCATACCCCCGGTCACTCGGATGCAGATGGTCCCCCGAGTCGTACTCCCCGGCCAGGCGCCGCGGGTCATACCCGTCGCGCACCGCCCCGTCGAAATCGGCGACCGCGTCGAACACACCCCCCGCCCGGATCTCCGCGTTGATCCGCTGCCGCACCCCCTCCCGGGCGTCCGTGTACCCCCGGTGGCCGAAGAACGGCATCAGCGTCGCCCCCACCACCTTCACGCCCCGCGCGTGCGCCCGGTCGGTCAGCGTGCGCAGACCGTCGAGGATCCGGTCGGGATCGGCGGTCCCGGGGTGCCGCAGGATGTCGTTGACGCCGAGGGCGATCACCACCACCCGGACCCCGGTCCGCTCCAGCACGTCCCGGTCGAAGCGCTCCAGCCCGCTGGGGTTGTCCGCGGGGCGCCCGAGCCCGTCCGTGAGGACCTGGTTCCCGCTGATGCCCTGGTTGACCACGCTGTAGCGCGGGACGCCGTCCGCGCCGGAGGCCACCGCCTCGCGGAGCCGGTCGGACAGGACATCGGTCCAGCGCCGGTTCCGTCCCACGGACGAGGTCACCCCGTCCGTCAGCGAGTCCCCGAGCACCACCACCGTCCCCTCGGACTCATGGCTGAGGACGTCCAGCGCGGTCAGATACCGCCAGGACTCCACCCGCGCGGTGTACCCGGCGCCGCTCGCCTCGGCGGCCAGGTCGCCCCGGGCTGCGTAGGAGAGCTGGCGGGCCCGCGGATGGTGGGTGACCGGCCCGGCGCCGGTGGGGGAGTACGTCGTGACCAGCACATCGCTGTCGTACGGGATCCGCAGCTCCACCGGGTCGCTGACGAGCTGCTCCCCGGCCGGGACGACGATCCGGGGGCTCCCGGCGGACGTCAGCCGCCGCATGCTGCCGGGCACCGCCGCCGCCGTATCCTCCCCGGCCGACAGGGCGATCGTGGCACGGGTGATGATCAGCGGCTGCCGGCCGTAGAGGTTGGAGAGGGTGATCCGCGCGTGGGTGCCGCCCACGCCGGTGTGCACCACATTGCGCAGCGACCGGCCCGCGAGACCGTCCGTCCCGGTGCCGGGCTCGGCGCCCGCCGGGGACGCGGACCAGGAGCCCACCCAGACGCCCGTGGAGGCGGGCGCCGCCGACGGCCCGGTCGCCCGCTCGGTCACCGGTCCGGCCGTACGCGCCGGACCGGTCGGGACCCCGAGGTATATCCCGGCCGACACGGCGACGACCAGCGCGAGCAGCGCGGCCAGGAGAAGGTGGTCGTGGCGCCTGGTCATGGCGGTGCTGGATCTCCTGTCGTCGTCCGGAGGACGGTCCCCCGGACCGAGGGACCGGAGGACGGTCCCGCAGTCCCGCAGTCCCTCGGTCACCCGGCCTCCCCGGTCACCCGGCCCCGGCCCCCGTCCCTCCCGCCCCGACAGACGCCGGGAACTCTCACTCCGTTCCGGGAGTCGGTCAGGAAGGGACACAGGAAGGGACAATGGCGTTGTGGGGGATCGCGAACGGGTGGAGCGGATGGATCGTACGGAAGTCGATGAGAAGTCGGTCAGGTCGGACATAGCGCCGGTGACTGGGGTAAATGGCGCGCACGGGGAGAATGCCCGGCCCGGTACCCCCGGCAACCCCGGTACCCCCGGCAACCGTCCCGGGGCGCGCGCGATGACCACCTTCTCCGCCGCCGACCTGGAGAAGCAGCGCGGGGTCCGGCAGATGAAACTCACCGCGACCGGGCTGCTGCTCCTGGTGGCCGTGATCTACGTCCTGGCGAAATGGGCGTCGAACGCGGGCGCGGGCCCCTGGGCGGGCTATGTGGCCGCCGCCGCCGAGGCCGGGATGGTCGGCGCGCTGGCCGACTGGTTCGCGGTCACCGCCCTTTTCCGGCATCCCCTCGGCATCCCGATCCCGCACACCGCGATCATCCCCCGCAAGAAGGACCAGCTCGGCGAGGCGCTCGGCGGCTTCGTCGGTGAGAACTTCCTCTCCGAGACCGTCGTACGGCAGCGGCTGCGGTCCGTCGGCATCGGCAGCAGGCTCGGCGCCTGGCTCGCCGAACCGGCCAACGCCGACCGGGTCACGGCGGAGCTGGCGACCGCGCTGCGCGGTGCGCTGACCGTGCTGCGGGACTCCGATGTCCAGGCGGTGGTGGGGGAGGCGATCACCCGGCGGGCGAACGCCCAGGAGATCGCCCCCGGGATCGGCAAGCTGCTGGAGAAGGTCGTCGCCGACGGCGGGCACAACCGGATCGTGGACCTGGTGGTCACCCGGGCGCACGACTGGCTGGTGCTGCACGGCGACTCCGTGATGGACGCGGTGCAGGGCGGGGCGCCCGGCTGGACCCCCCGGTTCGTGGACCGCCGGATCGGCGACCGGGTCTACAAAGAGCTGCTGCGGTTCTGCGCCGAGATGCGGGACATGCCCACGCACCCGGCCCGCGGCGCCCTGGACCGCTTCCTCACCGACTTCGCCTCCGACCTCCAGTCCGACACCGAGACCCGGACCAAGGTGGAGCGGCTCAAGGGCGAGGTACTGGGCCGCGGCGAGGTCCAGGATCTGATCGCGTCCGCCTGGACGGCCGTACGCACCATGATCGTCTCGGCGGCCGACGACGAGCGCAGTGAGCTGCGGCTGCGGGTGCGGTCCTCGCTGCTGTCGCTGGGTGCCCGGATGGCCACCGAGCCCGGTCTCCAGCGGAAGGTGGACGCCTGGGTGGAGGACGCGGCGGTGCATGTGGTGACCACGTACCGGGACGAGATCACCTCGCTGATCAGCGACACCGTGGCGAGCTGGGACGCCGAGCACACCACCCGCAAGATCGAGGCGCACATCGGCCGTGACCTCCAGTTCATCCGGATCAACGGCACGGTCGTGGGCTCGCTCGCCGGGCTGCTGATCTACACGGTCTCGCGCATGCTGGGGGCATGACCCCCGGGCCGCGGGCTTCCCCGCTCCGGCTCCGGGCACCCGGCAAGGGTCGCCTCGACGCAGAGGGAGCGGGCCATGACAGCAGCGGAGTCGGAATCGTCGCCGGAGTCGTCACCGAAGGCGTCCTCGGGGGCACCGGGGGTTCCGGGAGCGTCGGGGGCGTCGGGGGCACCCGGGGCGTCGGGGTCACCGGGGTCGCCGTTGGAGCCGTCGCCGCCGGAGCCGTCGTCGAGGCCGTCGCCGGGGCCGTCTTCGAAGCCGTCCTGGCGGTCCGTGCGGCCCCCGGGGCAGGTGCAGGGCCCTCCGGGGGCGGCGGGGACGGCGGGGGCTTTGGGGCCTCCGGGGTCTCCCGGGTCGCTGGGGTCGCCGGGGTCGCCGGGATCTTCCGGCCCGACGGCGAGGGGGACCGGAACCGGCGGCAAGGGGGCCGCCGTGCCCGGCAACGGCGGCAAGCGGCGCCCCGTTTCCGGGGACACCGGCACCCGCCCCGGGGACACCGGCCCCGCGCCCAAGCGCCTCGGCCCCGCTCCCGGAGACCCTGGCCCCATCCCCGGGGACACCGGCCCCGCGCCCAAGCGCCTCGGCCCCGCCCCCAAAGACCCCGCCTCCAAAGACCCCGGCCCCATCCCCGGGGAGACCGGCACCGTCACCACCGCCGTCCCGGCCCGGCTCGACCGGCTGCCCTGGTCGCGCTGGCACTGGATGATCGTCATCGGTCTGGGGACCGTCTGGATCCTGGACGGTCTGGAGGTGACGATCGTCGGCAATGTGGCCGGACGGCTCGCCGAGGACGGCAGCGGGCTGGCCATCTCGTCCGCCCAGGTCACCGGGGTCGCCGCCGCGCTCTATGTGGCGGGGGCCTGTACGGGGGCGCTGTTCTTCGGCTGGCTCACCGACCGCCACGGCCGCAAGAAACTGTTCATGATCACCCTGGTGGTCTATCTGAGCGCCACCGCGATGACCGCGCTGTCCTTCGAGTCCTGGTGGTTCTTCCTCTTCCGCTTTCTGACCGGCTTCGGCATCGGCGGCGAGTACGCGGCCATCAACTCCGCCATCGACGAACTGATCCCCTCCCTGTACCGGGGCCGGGTCGATCTGATCATCAACGGCAGTTACTGGCTCGGCGCGATCGGCGGGGCCCTGCTGTCGATCGTGATGCTGGACACCGCCATCTTCCCGAAGGACCTGGGCTGGCGGCTCAGCTTCGCCCTCGGGGTCGTCCTCGGCCTGGTGATCCTGCTGGTGCGGCGGCACGTCCCGGAGAGTCCGCGCTGGCAGTTCATCCACGGCCAGGGCGACCGGGCGGAGGAACTCGTCTCCTCCGTCGAACACGAGATCGAGCTGGAGCAGGGGAAGCCGCTGCCGCCGCCCGCCGGTGAGATCACCATCCACCAGCGCAAGAGCATCGGCTTCGGGCTGGTCGCCCGGACCGTCTTCCGCCGCTATCCGCGCCGCGCGGTCCTCGGCCTCTCCCTCTTCATCGGCCAGGCGTTCCTGTACAACGCCATCACCTTCGGCTTCGGCACCATCCTGATCACCTTCTTCGATGTGCCGACCGGCCACACCGGCTACTACTTCGCCGTCATCGCCGCGGGCAACTTCCTCGGCCCGCTGCTGCTCGGCAAGCTCTTCGACACCGTCGGCCGCCGGATCATGATCTCCTCGACGTATCTGATCTCCGGGGTGCTGCTGTTCGGCACGGCCTGGCTGTTCGACCGGGGCTCGCTCACGGCGAGCACCATGACCGCCTGCTGGTGCGTGGTGCTGTTCTTCGCCTCGGCGGGCGCCTCCAGCGCCTATCTGACCGTCTCCGAGATCTTCCCGATGGAGACCCGGGCCATGGCCATCGCCTTCTTCTACGCCCTCGGCACCGCCGCCGGCGGGATCAGCGGGCCGCTGCTCTTCGCCGACCTCACCGCGTCGGGCGTGGTCGGCGACACCGCGCTCGCCTTCCGGATCGGCGCCGCGCTGATGTGCGCGGCGGGCCTGGTGGCGGCCTTCCTGGCGGTGAAGGCGGAACGCCGGTCGCTGGAGGACATCGCGACGCCGCTGTCGGTGGTGCCGGGCACGGTGAAGTGACGGTCAGGTGACCGGGACGGGCGCGGCGGCCGGGGCTGCGAAGCCGGGTGCCCCCGGCGCCCCGAGCATCGTCGGGGGCGTCGGGGGCGTCGGGGGTACCGGTGGGACCGGTGGGACCGGTGGGGACCTGGATCCGGGTCAGCGCAGATGGGCCCGGAAGAAGGCGCCCACGGTCGGGAAGCTCAGCGCCGGTGAGGTGGCGGTCCGGGTCGGGCGGCAGCCGCGGGTGGTCTCCACGGTCTGCTCGGGGTGCGGGGCGGAGAGCGCGCCGGAGAACGGGAAGAAGTGGTCGGCGCCCTTGAGGGTGTACAGGGCGGCGGTGCCGCAGGACGCCTTCAGGGCGGAGTAGAGCAGCCGGCTCTGCCCGAGGGGGACGAGCGGGTCGGCGTCACCGTGCCCGAGGAGGAACGCCGGGGGGCGCCGGGTGGATGCCTGGAGATGGGTGATCGGGTTGGCCTGCGCCAGCACCTCGGGCGAGCAGGAGGCCAGCCCGGCCGGGCAGCCGAGGTAGGTCGAGGCGGCCGGGTCCAGCCCTGGGTGGCCGGTCAGGGAGGCGAGGTCGTTCGGCCCGGAGAGATCGACCACGGCATCGACGCAGCTCGACGGCCCGGTCGTCCCGATGGACCCTTCGAGCGCCGGGACCCGGCAACTCGTGCCGACGAGCGCGGCGATCTGCCCGCCGGCCGATCCGCCCCACAGTCCGACCTTCCCGTTGAGCCCGTAGGCGGCGGCGTTGGCGCGCAGATACCGGATGGCGGCCTTCACCTCGTGGATCTGCTGGGGGAAGAGGGCGCCGGGCGCCAGGGTGTAGTTGACGGAGGCGACGGCGACGCCCTCGCCGAGCAGGGACTCCCAGGCGGGGATGCGCTGGAGTTCGGTCTTGTCACCGGCGAACCAGCCGCCGCCGTGCACATAGATCACCAGCGGCAGCTTCTTGCGGGCGCCTTCGGGCACGTACAGATCGAGGACCTGGCCGGGGGCGGAGGCGTAGGGGACGTCGAGGCGGCTGGTGTAGGCGGGGGTGGTGGCCGGGGTTGTGGTGGTCGGGGTGGACGGGGTGGGCGCGGTGGGGCGTTCGGCGGTGCCGCTCGCCTCCGCCGTGCCGGCGAGGAGGCCGAAGCAGGCGGCGGCTGCGGCCACCGCGGCGGTCAGACGTCTGGCGCGGTGTCCCGGGCGGGACAGCAGGGCGGCGAGCGGCATGGGTGACTCCTCGGGCATCGGCGGTGCGGGGAGCGGCAGTGCGGGGGAGCGGCAGTGCGCGGAGTCGAAAGTAAAATGGAGATTACTTCTCCACAAGGGGTGCGACGCTGCTTTCCCGGCGGCCTGGCAGAAACCGAACCACCACTCCGGCCCCTCGCGCCCCCCTACGCCCCGGTAGTGGACCCCGGCCGCACGATCATCAGCACCGTCACGGTCGCCCACAGCAGATTGAAGATCCCGGTGAACATGGCCAGCCGTACGGTCGTCTCCCGGGTCCCGCGCCCCTCGGCCAGCGCGCCCTGCCGGGGCAGCACCAGCAGCACCAGCACGGCCGCCGCGAGCACCGTCAGCACGATCGAGGTGATCAGCCAGGCGTCCCCGAGCACCCCCATGGCGCTGCCGGTGGCCAGCCCGAAGACCGGTACGGCCACCCCGACGGCCGCGTACACCTGGCAGATCCGGTGCAGCAGCGCCACGGTGCCGGTGGCGCCGGGGTCGTCCGGCGTCTCCAGGGCCTTGCGGGCGGCGGGCGGGAACATGCTGGCCGCGACCGTGACGGGACCGATGGCGACGATGGCGGCGATGACATGGACGGAGAGCAGGAACTTGGTCACGGGCGTCGAGAGTAGGGACCTGCGGAGCGGCGGAGAAGTGGCGGAAATGCCAGGTGCCGACGGATTCTCGCCAGGAGGGTGGGAGGGGGCCGGGAGAGGGTTCCTGGGGGCCGGAGGGGCTTCGGCGGGGCGGAGCGCGGGGTTCCAGTGGCCCGGAGTGCCGATGTACCGCTTGGCGGAAATCCGTCGGCCGCCTACCCTCTGGCCATGCACACCGTGGCCGTTCTCGCCCTGGACGGGGTCATTCCGTTCGATCTCTCGGCGCCTGTCGACGCGTTCGGCTGGGCGCGGCTGCCGGACGGGCGGGAGGCGTACCGGGTGCGGGTCTGCTCGGTGGGCGGGGAGGTGAACGCGGGCCCCTTCACCCTGCGCACCCCGTACGGGCTCGAACTGCTCGCGGAGGCCGACACGATCGTGCTGCCCGGCGTCGAGAACCCGCCCGAGGTGCTGCCGCCCGGGGTCGCCGAGGCCCTGCGCGCGGCGGCGGCGAACGGCACCCGGATGGCCTCGGTGTGCGTCGGGGCGTTCCTCTTCGCCGCGACCGGACTGCTGGACGGACTGCGCGCCACCACCCACTGGCTCGCCGCGCCGGACCTGGCCGCCCGCTATCCGAAGGTGACCGTCGACGCCCGGGTGCTGTACGTCGACAACGGCCAGTTCCTGACGTCGGCGGGCGCGGCGGCGGCGCTCGATCTCTGTCTGCACATGATCCGCGGCGACTACGGCTCGGCGGTGGCCGCGCACACCGCCCGGATGTCGGTGATGCCGCTGGAACGGGAGGGCGGCCAGGCCCAGTTCATCGTCACCGATCCGCCCCCGGCACCGGCCGGGGCGGCCATGGAGCCGCTGCTCGGCTGGCTGGAGGACCGGTTGGACCGGGATCTCACCCTGGAGGAGATCGCCGCCCACGCCGGGATGAGCACCCGCACCCTGAACCGCCGCTTCCGCGAGCAGACCGGTACGACGCCGCTGCGGTGGCTGCACCGGGCACGGGTGCGGCGGGCCCAGCATCTGCTGGAGACGACCTCGTACCCGGTGGAACGGATCGCCGCGCAGACCGGGTTCGGCTCGCCGACGGCGTTCCGGGAGCGGTTCCGGAAGGTGGTGGGGACGAGCCCGCAGGGGTATCGGAGGGCGTTCAGGGGGTGAGGGGGCTCACGCCTTGCGGTCGGCGACCGCCCAGGAGGCGAGGGCGACGGCCCCGGCGACCCCGAACACCGCCGGCCAGGCGCCGACCTTCTTGGCCAGCGGATGCGACGCCCCGAACGCGGCCACGTACCCGGCGGTCAGCGCACCCGCCGCAGGCCCCCCGGCGCGGGCCCGCCACTGCGTGGCGGCGGCGGCTCCGGCGACGGCCAGCACGGCCCCGCCCAGTTCCCGCCGCTTGGTCCAGCGGGCGACGCCGTACCCGCCGACGAGTCCGCCCGCCGCGACCAGCGCGCTGGGGACCTTGGCCATCGTTGCCTCCTCAGTACCGGGACCGACCCACCGACCCACCGACCTACTGATCGATCCATCGGATCCATCGGATCCATCGTCGCTTCGAGGCTAACCCCGGCCCCGCCCGGACCGTCGCGCGCCCCCGTCCCCGCTCCGGCGGTATATCAGGGACATGGACGTGGTGGACGCGAACCCGGACCCGGAACCGGACCCGGACCCGGGCGTGGGCGTGGACGTGGACGTGGACGTGCTGATCGTCGGGGGCGGGCCCGTCGGGCTGGCCGCGCGGGTGCTGCTGGAGCGGTGGGGGGTGCGGACCCTGCTGGTCGAGCGGCACCGGGAGCTGTCGCCGTTCCCGCGCTCTCGGCTGGTCAATGTGCGGTCGATGGAGATCCTGCGGCAGCTCGGGCTGGCCGAGCGGCTCACGGCGGTGGCGTTCCCGGCGAAGTACGGGCGCATCCGGTTCCGGGACACCCTGCGCGGCCCGGACTTCGCGACCGCGGCGATGGTCGGCGTACGGGAGGCCGTCCCGGAGAGTCCCGTGCGCGGGGTGGTCAGCTCCCAGGACCGGCTGGAGCCGCTGCTGCTGGGCGCGGCGGCCGGGGAGATCCGCTTCGGCACCGAACTGACGGCGCTGCGGGACACCGGCACCGGGGTGATCGCCGACCTGGCCGACCGGGAACGCGGTACGTCGGCCCGGATCGGCGCCCGCTTTCTGCTGGCCGCCGACGGGGCGGGCTCCGCCGTCCGGCGGCTGCTCGGCATCGGCGTCCACGGGCCCGGTGAGCTGGGCCGGACCACCACCGTCGTCTTCGACGCCGACCTCGCCGAGTGGAGCGACCGGGAACCGGCCGGGATGTACGTCACCGCGCACGGCTC
The DNA here is from genome assembly GCF_040683675.1 of Streptomyces sp. NPDC093252. Lineage (NCBI taxonomy): Bacteria > Bacillati > Actinomycetota > Actinomycetes > Kitasatosporales > Streptomycetaceae > Streptomyces > Streptomyces sp. NPDC093252. The sequence goes on from NZ_JBFBEM010000013.1 coordinate 145,497, forward strand.
GTTCCTGCCGCTGTACCCCGAGGGCGGCTGGGCCTGGTTCGGGCCCACCCCCGAGGGCGCGGCGCACACCGACTGGGGCGCGCTGGTCCGGCGGGCGCTGGGAGCGGCACGCGACGGGGACGGCGGAGTGCCCGGTCCCGCGACGGACGTCGATGTCCTGCGCGTCCAGCACTGGACCATGAACGCCTTCGTCGCCGACCGCCTCCGCCACGGCCGGATCCTGCTGGCGGGGGACGCCGCCCACGCCGTCCCGATCGTCGGCGGACTCGGCATGAACACCGGGATCGGCGATGTCCACAACCTGTGCTGGAAGCTGGCCGGGGTCCTGAAGGGCTGGGCCCGCCCCGCTCTCCTCGACACCTACGCGCCCGAACGCCACCCGGTGGCCGAACGGGTGCTGGAGCAGTCGGTCGCCAACACCCGCCTGATGGCCGAGGTCCAGGCCCACCGCCGCGCCCGGCTCGCCGCGGGCCCCGCCGAGGCGGACCCCGGCCGGGTCGAACTCCCCTGGACCGACCAGTACTTCGCCCAGATGGGCCTGGTGCTGGGGGTGGCGTACGAGTCGACGGCGGTACTGCGGGAGCCGTCCGGCACGGGCCCCGCTCCTGCCGGGGGCACCGACTACGTCCCCACCCCCCACCCCGGCCACCGCCTCCCCCACCTCTGGCTCACCCCCACCCGCTCCACCCTGGACACCCTCGGCGAGCACTTCACCCTGCTCACCGCGAGCCCGCCCCCGCACCTCCCCGCCACCCCCTGGCCCCTGAGCGTCCAGTCCCTCGCCCCGCGCCACGCCGACGCCTACGGCCTCGCCCCCGGCGGCGCCCTCCTCGTCCGCCCCGACGGTCACATCGCCGCCCGCTTCCCCGACGCCCCGCCGACCCCGGCCACCCTCACCGGCGCGCTCGACGCGATCACCGGAGGTGGCTGACGACCGCCTGGCCACGGCCCGGCCCGGTCCGGCTACGGCCGCCAGGTCACGGTCCGGCCCGGCTACGGCCGCCAGATCACGAAGTCCGACCAGACCTCCACCGTCGTCTCCTGGTCCCAGGGACCGCCGTCGTCCAGCCCGGCGAACTCCCGTTCGATGTAGTCCACGAGGTGATCGCTGTGGCACCGGATGGCCGTGCCCCACATGGACAGCACCGGATGCCCGTACGACCCGCCCCCGGCCGGCAGAAACCGGTGGCCGTACACCGGGACCATCGCCGGGGCCTCGGCCAGTTTGCGCCGGGCCATGTCGACGGCGGCTCGTGCCCCGCGGGGCCGGGCGCCGAAGGCCCGTTGGTGCCAGCCGCCCAGCTCCACTTCCCGCAGGACCTCCCGTACCGGCCACTCCAGCCGGTACCGCAGATCCTCCGGGTCGCCGTGGCGCCAGTCCGGCCAGGGCTGCTCCCAGGCGGCGCCGCGTTTGGGCGGCGAGGCGACGGGCAGCCCTTCGGCCAGAAAGGCGCGGTGATCGGCGGCGAACACAAACCCGTAGGTGCGCTCGATCCGGGCGAGTTCGGCCTCGCTCAGCCCGGCCGCGACATCGCACCCGGGAAGCGCCGCGAGCCGCCGGGCCGCTTCCTTCCCCAGCCGGACACCGTCCGTACCGCCCGCACCGTCCCTGTCAGCCGTGCCGTCCGTGTCAGCCATTCGGGCAAGGTACACAGGGAACGGCCGTTCGGACGCCGGAATCGGCCAGCACACCGGAACCACCCGGCCGACGCGGCGACGAAGGTCCGACGGAGCACGAATGGCAGCCCGTCGGAGCATGAATGACGGCCCAGCGCAGCATGAATGACGACGCGTCAGAACAACAATGGCAACCCATCAGAGCGGGGCCGTCGGCCGGATCGGCCTGCTGATCCGGCCGACGGTGCTGCTGCCGAGGGCGAGGCGCTGGCGGCCGGCGGGCCGGTAGCCGGTGCCGTAGCAGCACTGGCGCCGGGTGAGGACGACCTTGACGGGCCGTCCGGCCTCGCGGGTGGGCGCGAAGGGGGTGGTGGGAGCGGGGGTGGGGACGGGGGTGGTCATCGCCTACTGCCCTCCTGTGCTAGCGAGTTGGCGACGGACGATGCCCCCCGGCGAGCGGCACGGCGCGACGCGGGAACCCCGCCCGGGGTGAGGCGACCGGACGGGGTTCGGGGAGGTTGGGGGGATCGGGGGTGCTCAGCCGATGTCGGCGTTGCGTGCGAGTGTCAGGAGATCGGTGAAGGCCGCGAGGGAGAGTATGAGGACCGGGCCGTCGGTGCGCTTGCTGTCCCGGAGGGGGATGAGACCGGTCGTCGTGATGTGGTCGGGGGCCCATTCGACGCACTGACCGCCGCCACCGCTGTAGGAAGACTTGATCCAGTTGAGAGGCTCGCTCATCACAAGGTGCCCTTTCGTACCTGGTCAATCATGGCTACGGAACCCGCCTGCGGGAGCGCGTGTTTCTGCAGGTGATGGTAGGCCGTCAAGAGGGGCAGCACGGAGTTGGTTTCCCGGTCCAGGTGTCCCCGGGTGGCGGACTCCGCGTAGGCCAGGAGAGACCGGTCGGGCAGGGTCAGCACGGTTATCGGCAGACTGAAGGGGCGACGAGCCCCTATGGAGAAGTCCGCGACTTGAAGGACGGCGTTCGGCTGCTCGGCGAAGGCGATCAACCGCGCCATCTGGGCCTGCATCACGGAAGGGCTGCCGACCGGTCGCCGGATGCAGCTCTCGTCCAGCACCACATGGACCAGCGGCGGCGGCTTGCGGGCGACCATCGCCTGCCGCTCACCCAGAAACGACACCCGCTCCTGGGCCTGCTCCGGGGTGATGGCTCCCCGCTCGACATGTCCTGCCTCGATCGCCGCGGCGTAGTCCGGGGTTTGCAGAAGTCCGGGGATGACGCCGACTTCGTACGCCCTGATCTCCGCCGCCCGGCCCTCGTGGCCCACGTACTCGGGGAACCCCTCCAGCAGACTGCCGTGCTGGATCTCGCGCCAGGCCCGTTCGAAGGTGTCCGCCGCGCCTTGGAGTCCGAACGCGGCGTCCGCACTGCGCGAGAAACGCCAACTAGGAATCTTGCGGCCGGTTTCCACGGCTGAGATGTGCCCGCTGGAGTACTTCATCATGGCGGAAAGATCTTCTTGCTTCCAGCCGTGCGCCTCACGTGCGCTGCGTAATCGCGCGCCGAACGCCGCCTGCGGAGAAGCGTCGGGGTTCAACTCCTTGCGGTTCACCCGGGACCCCCTACTTTTCTTGCTGCTTTGCCACGTTGATCGAGTGCCGACTCTAGACCACGCTGACTCCACCGGGTAGTGGAACTGCTACGGAGAGGAGTGGTGTACGTGTACGTGCCTCACGACGACGTGACCGCGGAGGTGGCCCGGTGAACGCCGGTACCCCGCCCGCCCCGGGCACCTCCCGGATGACGATCGAGACGTACCGCGTCCGCCCGAACGGCGAACGCGTGGGCCGCACCCGGCGCCGCACCTTCCGCGCCGGCCCCGGCCCGCTCACCCTGCTGGACGCGCATCGGTGGCCGCCTTGTCGGTGTGTGCGGTGCGGGGGTGGGGAGGGGCTGTCCGCCTCACGGCCGTGATCGCGCGGCGAAGTAGCCCAGCTCCGGGTCCTCCGGGGTGCCGACGAGGAGGGCGCGGTCGAGAAGGACGTTGTTGTGCTCGCAACTCGTCTCGGGGAGCATCACGCAGGCATGGCAGGCGGCGAGGTTGATGGTGGTTCTGAACACATCGGACTCGACGCAGAGCGGGTCGGAGGAGCACCACTCGGCGCGATTCAGGGCGGAGCGGATCGTCGGGTCGAGGCGCTCCGGTTCGCCCTGGGCGACCAGCCCGCCGAGACTGCCCGCGGAGTCGCTCGTCGCCGTGTAGACGAGCACCCCGGCCATGTCGTCCGCCGCGTACAGCCGCTCCCGCAGGGCCGCCGACGGGTAGCCGGCCTCCAGACTCCACTCGTTGATCAGGACGTGGGCCAGCGTGTGCAGCAGCACCATGCGGGGGGTGGCCGGGGAGGGGACGACCAGGCTCGGGTCGTCGGCCCGCTGCTCCAGTACCCGCTGGTGGGCGGTGCGCATCCGCTCGACGCGGGCGGCCACGGCCGGCGCCCTCTCCCAGGCGTCGAGCCGGTCCTCGTCCAGGCGGAGGAAGACCCCCTCGCCGCGTACCTCCATGGCCGGAAGCCATCGCAAGGGAGTGTCGGAGAGGGGCATCTCCTTCGATCCGGTGGTCGAGTCGGGATCGGCGAGGCGTGTGAACGCCTTCAGGGCGCGGACCTCACGGAGCTTCTTGACCAGCATCGGGCCGGTGATCCCGAGCGGACCGAGCACGCTCGGGTCGCCCAGCGGGGTCTCGCAGACGAACTGCTCTTCGTGGGAGTGCTCGCGCTCGTCATTGCCCGCGCGGAGACGCTCGTACTCCTTCTCCCGCAGGGCGCGGTAGCGGTGGTCGAAGGTCGCGGCGGCCCCGTCGGCCGGGTCCTCCTCGCGCTCCGCGTCGAGCAGGGCCATCACCTCGTCGAGCGACATGGGTGACGGACCTTTGAAGATGGCCTTGAGATAGCCCTTGACCTCTGCGCGGCTGTCGCACTCGCGAAGCTCGTCCCAGTGCTCGGCCAACGGGTCCGCGCGGCCGTCGCTCCACGGGGGGATCGAGAGCGCCGACTTCAGCACCGGCTGCCACACCGCCGACGAACCGCGCTGGAGTGTACGCAGATTCGATCCGCAGTTCACTTTGTCGGCGGACGTGCCCAGCCACGGGCGGGTACCTCGGCAGGTGAGCCCCAGATCCTTGAGCGCGTTCCTGCGGAACGAGCCCTCCATCGAGACCTCCGAGGCCCGACCGCAGGTGCAGGAGACGAGGATGGAGCGGAGCGAGGACGTGCGTCCGGACGCGCGCAGCCGGAGGATGCCGCCGCATCCGCCCACCGTGCCGGCATCGCGCTCAGTGGATCGGTGCACCCACTGCCAGTAAGGGAACTCGTCGAGATGTCCGGCCGCGCAGGCGACGACGAAACGCGAGGGGACGAGTTCGACCTCGCACGTACCGCAGACGCTCTTGCCGGTGGGCGGGTTGAACTCGCGGTGGCGCCGCAGCTCGGTGCACTCGGGGCAGGAGTGCATGAGGGGGAAGCGCCGGACGCGCAGCCCGTCCCGGCTCCTGTCGTCGGACGCGGGGGGCAGCCGGAAGTGGTCGACGCCGAGCACCCGGGCCAGCCGGCGTTCGTGGACGCGTGGCGACTCGTCGTCGCGCCAGCTCTCCTCGGCCCGGTCCAGCCCCGAGACGACGAAGGACTCGTGGTCGACGGCGATGAGCGATCCCATGCCGTATGTGGTGATCGCCTGGGCCCGGCGGACGGTGCCGCGACGCGGGAGGTTCTGGGCAGGTGCGGCGCTTCGCGCGCCGGTTCTCCGGCGGGGGGCGGGGGGCGGGGTCATCGGGTTCCCTCCATGAACAGGGCGGACTCCGCGTCGACGTCGCGCAGACTCCAGAGCGTGGACCATGCCGGGGCGTGCTCCGACTCGTCGTCGTACGCCCTCAGCAGCGAAGGGGCGCCACGGCTGCCCCTGGGGGGTTCGAAGACCAGACGGCTGTCTCTGTCGGCCGCATCCAGCCACCAGTCCACGAACTCGTCGAAGGCGAGGGAGACGGCCTCGGTCTCCTCCGGGGTGACCTCGCGGACCCGGTCCAGGAGCACGGGCTTGACGGTGTCCCGGAGGCGGTCCACGTAGGACTCGACCGCGCCGGCGCCCGGATTGGGGACGGCCTCCCGGATCAGGATGCGGGCGAGGGCGACGATCACCGCGTGCAGGCCCCGTTCCCGGGCGCGGGCGGAGAACGGGGTGACGGACGTGGACTCGACCTCGCGATAGAGGGCCGAGTGGAAGTGCTGGAAGCCCTCGTAGTGGGAACGGTCCCTGGCGCGGGAGGAGTTGAGCATGGTCACGACCAGTCCGGGGTGGGCGCGGCCCACCCGGCTGGTGGCCTGGATGTACTCGGCGGTCGTCTGCGGTTGTCCCATCACGGCCATGAGACCGAGACGATCGACGTCCACCCCGACGGCGATCATGTTGGTGGCGAGCAGGACGTCCACGGTGTCCTCGTCGGGGAGCCGTTTCTCGATGCCCTTGAGCCGGGCGGGGATCTCACTGGCGTCGATCCGGCTCGTCAGCTCGGAGTAGTGGGTGACGGGGCGTGCCGGCAGTGCTCCTTCACGCTCGGCGAGCAGTTCCAGATACGCCACCACGTCGTCGTGCACCTGGAGTTCCGCCGCCGAGAGCAGTCGGAGGCTGTTGAAGTAGCCGACGAGGCTCCAGTACGCGTCGCGCACATCGTCCTTGGTGTCCGCCTGCCGCGCCCGGTGCAGCAGGGTGGCGTACGTCCGGATCAGCAGGGTGGACTGGCTGGTGCCGGGGGCGAGGAGGCCGACGTAGCGGCGGCTCGCCTTCTCCTCGCGCGGGGTCTCCACGGCGAACCACGAGTCACGGGCGTCGAGACCGGCGGGCGGGAACTGCCGGACCCCACGGGCGAAGAGATGGCGGCCCTGGTCGGCGGCGCGGCGGATGGTCGCCGTGGAGGCGATCACCTTGGGGCGGCCGGCGAGGGCGTCCACCGCCGTCTCGTAGAGGCCGGTGAGCGTCCCGAGCGGGCCGGAGATCAGATGCAGCTCGTCCTGGACGATCAGTTCCGGGGGAGGGGTGCCGTCGGCCGGGTCGTCGCGGTTGAAGAGCGCGGCCGTCGCCGGGCGCCACGGCATCGAGGCGAACTTGTCGACGGTGGCGATCACCAGCGTCGGTCGGGCGGCGTAGACCGCCTCGTCGATCAGATGGACGGGCAGGCCGCCGGTGAAGGCGCAGTCGTCCCCGGGGCATCGGATGCGCATCCGCCGGGCGTTCACGTCGACGTCGTAGTCGCGGGCGTCGAGATGGGTCCCGCACCAGGGGCAGGCGTGCAGTTGGACGGGGTTCTCCGTGGCGAGGCGCCTGTTCGGGCTCCGGCGCAGCTCGTCCAGCTTCCGGCCGGCCTCGTCGAGCTTGTTCGGCGTGGCCGAGCGCCCCACCCACATGCCGACGGAGAACTCCTCCCGGCCCAGCTCGGGCGTGCCGCGTCGCAGGTTCTCCATGGCGCAGAGCAGGATCGCGGCGCGCTGGAACTGCTGAAGGGTGAGCAGCCGCAGCGTGTAGCGCATGAGGACGGTGACCCCGCCGCCCTCGGCCCCCCTGCGGATGCGGCGCAGGAACGACGTGAGGGCGATCAGCCCGAGATACGCCTCCGTCTTGCCACCACCGGTGGGGAACCACAGCAGATCGGAGATCCGCCGGTCCGGGTGGTCCGGGTCTTCGACGCCGGCCAGGCAGAGCAGCACGAACGCGATCTGGAAGGGTCGCCAGCGGCCGGCGGCCGGATCGGGGGAGCCGACGCGTCCGTCCTTCACCCAGGCGCTGCGGGCCCGCTGGTCGGCCATCGCACGATTGGCCAGCCGGAACGCCCTCATCAGATCGGGCCGGGTCCCCAGCAGCCCGATCCCCTCCCGAATCCTGTCGAGGGCCTCGCGGCAGGCCGCCACCTGCTCCCGCGCGGGCCGCTCATGGGTGTCGCCCGCCAGGGCATCGGCCTCGGCGGCCTTGCGGGCGATCCACTGCTCGTAGCCCGCGGCGAGCGCGTCCAGGGCGGCCAGGACCTCGACGTCGGACCCCTCCGCCAGCCCCAGCATGGACAGCGCCGAGCTGTCGATGTCCGGGTTGGAGTCGGTGAGGAGCACCTCCACGGTGGGCACGAAGGTGGTCCGCACCTCGGGGACGGCGGCCCGGACGGTGTCGGTCACGCCGATCGGCGGAGGGCTCCAGTCCCAGGCGGCGGCGCAGTTGTGACCGACGGCGAAGGTAGGGGCGTGGCGGTGCAACAGCCGACTCGTGGCGATCTCGGGGTCGTGGGCCACGGCGGGCGCGGGCCGTTCCACGAACGCGGTGGAGCCGTCGGCGGCGCGCACCGTCAGACCGCACTGGAAGAGGGAGAACGCGTCCTGGAGATCCCATGTGCCGACCCGCTGGGGGTTGATCAGCGTGACCGTCACCGTGACCGTGCCCGTCCCCGGATCGGGACGCCGCACGGTCACGTGCAACGCGGCCTCCGGTGTGAGCGGGATCGGTCCGGCGGTGGATGCCGTCACGTCGACCGACACGTCCGGGAGGTCGAGTTCCCGGCGCCGCCATCGCTCCCGCTGGTCGGCGGTGGTGCGGGCCTCGGCGCGTCGGGCCGGCGTCGGCGCCCCGTCGGCGTCGGTGGGCTCGTAGACGGCGGCCCGCGCCGAGACCACGATCGTGTCGCAGACGGCCGGGTCGACCGCGAAGGTGAGACCCATCGTGGACGGGCGGCGGTCCGCCGAGGCGCCGGTGTCCTGCTCGGCGCCGGCATCGTCGACGTCGTCGCGGGAGAGCAGCGGGGCGGCGTCCAGGCCGTCCACCGCGGCGTGCTCCTCGTCCTTCCGCCGCTGCGCGGCCGGGTCCGCCGCCCGCGGGTACAGGACGCCGGTGATGTAGCGGTCGATCGGCGCGTCCTGGGTGAGCACCTCGTCCCGGTCGGCCGCCCCGGCGTCCGGCGCGGGGCCCAGCAGCTCCCGGCCGAGCCCCACCAGGAGTTCCTCGTCGCGCACCCGGTAGTGCTCGGTGTGTCGTCCCGCCCCGTGCGTCATGCGCGCTGCTCCTCGTCCTCGTGCGCTCGTCGGTACCGTCCGATCCCGGTGATCCGGGGGGCGATCCACACGCCCCGGTCACCGAGGCCCGCGTTGGCACCCGCGGCGGTGCTGCCGGTCACGGTCTCCAGGGTGTCGATGCGCAGGCCGTGGATCTCGTCGGGCCACCAGGGGTCCCACGTCCGGTTCACCCGCTGCACCCGGAACAGATCCTCGCGGAACCGCTCCGACGCCTCCCCGATCTCCCGCCCCTCGTGGAGCAGGGCGTAGGGCGGGCTCTGCCCCTCACCCATCGGCAGGTCATGGCGCCTGCGCCACACCACGGCCGCCCCCGGGGCGACCCGTTCCAGGAGGTACCCCTGTGTCGCCACGGCGTCGGTCCCGGGACCGGGCGGGTCGTCGCGGTGGACGTCCCCGGCCTCGGCGACGATCCCGAACCGGTCGTACGACCGCCATCCCCCCAGGTACCGGCGACCGTTCCTCCTGTCGCCCGCCCTCCTGAGCATCGGCGACTCGGGCGGGACCGCGTGGTAGAGGTCCTGGCGGGCCCGCGTCATCGCCACGTAGAGGGCGCGGGCCTCGGCGGGGAGGTCCGTCCCGTCCTTGTACCGCCTGCGCAGTTCGGTGGACGTCGGCGGGGTGAGGACGATCACCCGGTCGAACTCCAGCCCCTTGGCCCGGTGCACGGTCGAGACCACGATCGGCCCGGTCTCCGGGTCGGCCGCCTCGTCGGGGAACGTGCCCTCGGCGACCGCGCGCCGCAGCCGGTCCGGGGCGAGCGTGTCACGGCCGGGGCCTCGGGCGGCGCGCCGCAGCACCGTCCACAGCGCGGGCACGTTCGGCTCGTACGGCAGGGGGATCTCCGCGAGGAGCGAGCGGAAGCGGTCCTCGGTGAGGGCGCTCGCCCCGGTCCGGCGCAGCAACTCGGCCACCCAGTACGGCACCGGCCGCTCCTCCAGGGGGCGGCGCAGCCGGTGGGCGACCCCGTGCTCGTGGAGCAGCGCGGAGACCACCAGGGCTTGGCCGTTGTCGCGGGTGAGGATCGCACAGGTCTCGGAGAGGGTCCGCAGGCCGTCCAGGGCGAGCGGGTCGGTGAGTTCGCCCATCCCGTTCAGCGGGTCCAGGAGGAGGTCGCGCAGTTCCTCGTAGCGCGTCGCCGCCTCGTCCGCGTCGGTGACGTGCTGGAGCCGGGGCCCGTGCGCGAGGGCGATCCGGGCCTCGGGGGTGACGGCCCGGAAGTTCCCGGTGAGGCGGAGTTCCACCAGGTCGTCGAGGTACGACAGCCGAAGCCAGTCGAAGAACCGTCCGGTCTCGTCGGTCCGCTCGGCCGCGTCCTCGATCTGGAATCCGTAGACGGACTGGGCGGCGTCGCCGACGACCGTGAAGCCGCTGCTGTCCTGGTAGCGGTCGAGCAGCGCCTCCACCAGTTCCCGGCGCCCGCCCAGCAGATCCTGCACCTCGTCGATCACCACATGGGCGGGCGGAACGGCGTCACCGGTCTCCAGGGCCCCCTTCTCGATCGCCCGGGTCGCCGCCGTGATCCGCTCGTCGAAGCCGACCGCGTCCCACCCGCCGTCCGGATGCGCCGCGACGAGCACCCCGTACGCCCAGGCGTCGAAGGTCTGCGCCCGCACCCTGCGGGCCCGCTCGCCGTGCCGGGCGATCCGCTCCCGCAACTCCCTGGCGGCGGCCCGGGAGAAGGTGAGGACGAGGATCTCGGCCGCCTCCAGCGCCTGCTCGGGGTCCTCGTGTCCGCACAGCGCGTCCAGGCGGCGCACCAGGGTGTGGGTCTTGCCGGCCCCGGCTCCGGCGGTGACCAGGACCCGGGCGTCCCAGGGCTGCTCGACCACGGTCCGCTGTTCCTCGGTGAGCGGCGGGCTGTCGAGGTAGGCGTCGGTCATGTGCGGCTCCACAGATGCTCGAACTGGGTGAACGCCAGCCGGGTGTCGAAGTTCGCGATGTTGTCACTGACGTTGAGGATCAGGCAGGTGTCCTTGCCGCCGTTCCTGGGACCGCGCAGACCGCGTCCGATCATCTGCTGGTAGACGTTGGTGCTGTAGACCGGGCGGGCCACCACCACGACCCGGGTGGCGGGTGCGTCGAAACCCTGGCTGAGGACACCGTAGTTGGTGAGCACCCGGATGCGTCCGTCCCGGAAGTTCTCGATGCGCCTGCGCCGGTCCTGCGTGCTGGTCGTCGCGTCGACGGCGGCGGACGGCACGCCCCGGTCGTTGAGCATCGCCGCCAGGTACTTGGCGTGGTCGACGGAGGTGGCGAAGAGCAATGTCGGCCAGTCGTCCGGCAGTTCGGCCACCGAGTCGACGATGCGGCGGCTGCGCGCGTGGTCGTCGGCGAGGCGCTGCTCGGCGGCACGGGAGAGCGTCGCCATGCGATCGGCGTGCGCCTTCTCGTCCCGGGTCAGCTCGATCCGACCGCCTTCGAGGGTGCGGTGCTCGACCTGGGCGAGCATGCCCCAGTCCTGGAGGTCGCGGTAGGGATCACCGGACGGGAAGACCCCCTGGTCGAGACGCGTGTTGCCGAACCGGCCGATCAGGCGCCGGGTCTCCTCCTCATTGGTGTTGCGGAACGGGGTGGCGGTCAGACCGAGCAGATGCCGACCGGTCTCGTACTGGGTGAGGCCCAGCCGGGTGAGGATCTCCGTGTACCGCTTGGAGATGGCGGTGTGCGCCTCGTCCACGATCACCAGCGAGGCCCGCCGCAGCCAGGCGTACGGGTCGGTGCCCAGGCACCGCTCCAGCGTGGCGTCGATGGAGATCACCAGATGGGGGTGGTCGACGACGTCCCCGACCTCGTTGCCGCCCCAGAGCCGGCTGATGGTGAGCGGACGCTCCGCGCCGACCTTGCTCCAGACGAACTTCCAGCTCTGGACGGCCTGTTCGCACAGTTCCTCGGTCTGCGCGATCCACAGCAGCGGACCGTCCAGGTCCCCGACCCGCTTCACCCAGCGGATCACGGCCTCGGCGGTGATCCGGGTCTTGCCGGCGCCGGTGGGCAGGGACAGCATGCCCCGCTGGGGCGCCAGCCGGTCCAGCATGGTGGAGATGTTCCTGACCAGGTCCTCCTGGTAGTCGTGGAGGCTCGGGAAGTCCCGGGGGCCGTCGACCGTCTCGGACGACGGCAGGGAGGGAGCCCTGGAACCGGCGAAGGCGCCGGGCAACCTGAGATCCGAGACGAACGCGATGGCGGCGGACGAACCCCCGTACCCCACGGGCGCGTTGGGGAAGCGTCCCTGGATGTCCCGGGCGTGCTGATGGAGCACCCCGTCGCCGTGCGCGTTGAACGCCATCTGGGCGATCCGACGCCCCGACGGCTCCACTCCGCCGGTCGCTTGCAGCTCGGCCTCCATCAGCCCCTCGGGGAGCCCGGCGCGCAGCGCGGCGGCACCGACCAACAGCTCGATCTTGGCCACCACGTCCTCGGCCTCGCGCACCGCCCGCTGCGCCGCCTTCAGCGCCCCGTCCCGGGCCATGCGCTCCTGGTGCTCCAGCACGGCCCGGCAACCGGCCGCGCCCAACCCCAGTCCCAGCTCGCGGTCGATCAACCGCAGCATCGGCTCGGGCTCCAGCGGCACCCGCACCTTCACGGTCCCGTCCCGGCGCACCGCGTCCAGCGGGGTCGCGTGGGTGCCGTTCGGGGTGCGGGTGACCGCCTCCAGCTCGGTGCACCGTTGCACCAGGCTGTTCCGGTTCCCGCTGTTCAGCCGCTGCCGCAGTCCGGGGAACAGCTCGACCAGCGGTACGGGGTCGCCCTCCGGCACCTCACGGGTCTCCCGACTGATCACGTCGGAGTACCGGAGCATGCCCCACCGCTCGACCATCAGCTCGGCGTCCGCGGCGGTCGGCACGAGCAGCGCGGGGAGCTGTTCGGCACGCAGCGCCCGGTACTCGGCGGCACCGACGGCGAGGGCGATCTCCGCGTCCGGGCGGGTGCCCCAGGCGTCGCCGATCCGGCAACGGGTCAACGCGTCCTCGGGAAACTCCGCGCCGAAGCGGGTGAGCATCACGTAGGTGGCGCCGACGAAGGTGTCGTCCTCGCTCCGGGACACCTCGTCGAGGAGGGCGGTCCAGCGGTCGGCGGGGACCTCGTCGACGGTGCTCGGCAGCCCGAGCCGCCGGGCCTTGTCGGGCGAGATGTCCGCGACCGGCAGTACGTCGCGATAGCCGGCGAGCTGCGGACCAACGGCGTCCTTGAGGCGCTTGACCCCTTGGGAGGTGGTGACGTACCCGTGCTTCGTGAGCATCCACCGGATCGGCGAGACCACGGGCTGCCGCGTGCTGCTCTGCGCCCCGATCTGGCGCGTCCAGCGTGCCACCACGGCGTCGTCCGGAAGCGCCGCGAGGAAGGCGGCTCGGGACTCCTCGGAGAGCGTACGGAACAGATGGAGCGGGCCGCCGATCGGGGCACCCTCGACCTTGATCTGGCCCAGCCCGGTGCGTCGGGCATCGCTGGGCAGTCCCCTCAGATGGGAGGCGTGGAGGGCCTCCCGGTACTCCTCGAACCAGGCTTCGCCCGCCTGGGGCCGCACTCCGCCCGTCGGCCGCTGCCGCAGACCGACCTGGGCGAAGAAGGGCGTGTCGTCGGAGTGGAACCCCATGTCGACCGCGACGCTCGGGTCACGCGTCGCGTCGACCACGACGCCGGGCACCATGCAGTCCTCGATCGGTCGGAACTTCCCGTCGGCGGTCCGCACCCGGAGCGTCGAGCGCGGCGCGGGCACTCGCTCCAGGACCTTGTGGGCCAGGCGACCGACCCCGGCCTGCCGGAACAGCTCCCAGAAGCGTTCCCAGTCGGACGGGCCGTAGTGCTTGAAGCCTTGGTCGAGGACGGAGACGAACCGCCCGTCGGCATCGGCCTCACGAATGCCGAGCACATTGAGCGCGTGCGCCAGCTCCGGGTCCTGGGCGAGTGAGTCGACCACGTACACCAGGGATTCGCGCAGCCCGTCGCGGTCGGTGCGACGGAACACCTTGCCGCGCACGGGGGCGACGTGGCCGTGTTCCTCGGTCAGCACGACACGGGCCTTGAGGGCTTCCTCGGCCAGGGGCGAACTGGCCTCGATCATGCTCGCGAGAATGCGGACGGCAGTGGCCGACGACTCGGCCGTACCGCACTCGACGAGCGCCTCCAGCCACGCACGGACATCGGTCCGCTCCCGTCCGGCGGCGCCGAGGATGTGTTCGACTTTCCCGGAGCGTAGGACGTCCGCCTCGGCACTCGGGTGCAGCCAGTTCGAGGGGCGTCCGGGACACTCGTGCCACATCCGGAGCCAGCCGGTGACCTTCTTCGGGTCCTTGTCGAGCCGGGGATGGGCGTGCAGTTCGGTCGGGAGCCGCAGGACGCCGTCCTGGTCCGGCAGCGACGGACGTTCCGTCGTACGGGCCCAGATCGCCCGGGTCAGGAACTCGTCGGCCCAACTGATCGACTCCTTGAGACGCCCGGGGAGCAGCGGGAGGTAGGCGGCCGGGTCCTCGGCGGGCGCCAGGGAGGGCAGGGAGTCGACGACCAGCCCCGCCGCCACCCTGATCATCTCCTGGTTGAAGGGGGACGAGTCGAGGAGATTCTGACGGTCCTCGTTGGTCTTCCAGGCGCCGTTGAGGATGCCGCTCAACGACATCTCGTACTTGGTCGGGAAGAAGGACCAGAACTTGCCACGACCGCGCGAGCGGGGGCTGACGTAGAGGCCGCTCTCCGGGTCCTTCTCCTGGGCGGGGACGGCCCAGGCGAGGTCGAGCGTGAGGCGGTCGTGCAGCTCCCCGGCGTCCGCGCGTGCCGCCGGACCGGGCTCGTGGGTGAGGGTGAATACGCGCCAGCGGTCGCTGGTCAGGGCCTTTCCGGTCCGCTCCTCGATGAGGGTGTGGAGGTCGCCGGTGTGCCGGGCGGTCAGCGTCCGACGGGCCACCGGTCGGGGCCGGCGGTCCTCCAGCACGACCTTCCCGACATGGGGGGAGAACAGAGGGAACCCGGCCGGGAACTCCTCGCGCGGCTCGTCGTGGTCCTTGGCGCGGCCTCCGTGCATGTCCCGTCCCAGCCTGTCGTCGGCTTTCGGGAGGAGGGGCAGTCGGACGACGGTGGTCGCCCAGGTCAGCAGCTCCTTCAGCACGGGGTCCGCATCGCCCTCGGCCCTCACGTCGAGCGGGCGGGCCATGCGCAGGACGGGGGCGTCGAACTCCTGCCCGTAGCGCTCCGACACGCCGGGCACGGCCTTGATCTGCTCGTACGACCAGGAACGGTCGAATCCGAAGCTCCCGGAGCGGCTGAAGAACTGGGGTGCGTCGGTCACCACGAGAACCGATTTCACCCCGACCCCGAATCGCCCGATCTGCCCTCCTCGTTTCCTGGAAAGACTCATCCGGAGAATTGTCTCGGCACCCTCAGCGGTTACCGGGTCTCCTTCATTGGCGCAGTACAGGAAACGCTCCGTGAGAACTACATGGATCTTTCCGCCCGGGTGATCCGCGATTTCGTCGGCCGCGTTCTGGACGAGTTCGAAAAGTTGACGATCGCCGTATCCGCCCTGGGTGATACGGCGTTCGCCATTGGCGTGCTCGGCCACGAGACCGGGGTCCACGGCGTAGGTCTGGAGGACACGGGAGGACTGGTCGTGAACGGTCTGGATCACCGCAGCGGAAGGAGACGGCACTGAATTCTGCACCCCTTGGGATGTCAAGGTCCGAAAGGAAGAGGTAGGGGGCGGGCCGGCCGACGGCTTGCGTACGGCCGGCCCACGTGGCGTCGCGGGACGGAGAGGGGCCCGTGCAGCTCGTTCACACATAGCTGAAGCGGGCTCAGGACGAGTGGATGACCTGGAGGAGGGAGGGGGGAGTGGTGCTTGCCCGCCATCAATGTTCCCGTAGCGTGGCAGTCGTCGTGCTCGTCAGGCCGAAGGAGGCTCGTCGGGCAGGTTCTGAATCACCTTTTCCAAACTGGGAAATCTTTCGGCGAATTCCTCCTTGCTCAGCCCCAAGCGCGTGTGGACCTCACGCGCTTCCGGCTTGCTCTGCGCTGCCCTGACACCCAGGTCAAGCATGACGTACTCCCGGCCAGGGAATAAAGCGTCGGCCCATTCCTGTTCTTGCTGGTCCACGTTCTTTTTCACCCCTGATTTGTTAAGTTTTCTGGCGCGCAGGGGTGTGCGGACACATGTCCCCCGTTGCTTGGATAGTTGATTCTGGGTGAGATTCTTGCCCCGGATCAACGCTAGCGGGTCGGAGTCTCGTGTCGCCAGTCCTTTGGGGACGTTCCGCGAAGAGGGTCGAGCGGCGTTCGAAATGTGTTTTGGACGCACCTATCCCCTTCACTCGAATTCCAGTTCTGAGGAATTCCGAGTCAGAAATCACGGTACCGACCGCCGCCCGCACCCGCAACCCGAACTGCCGTTCGCTGCAAGGGAGTTGATCCCCACAGAAAGCCCTGAACGGTCATATGGGTGCAACTTGGACAGCCTGCTCCGAGTGGCCATGGTGGCACCGGTGGAATCAACTGTCAATTGACATCACCTCAACTGTCAAATTAACCTCTGGGTCGTGACGTGCGATCCGCATGTGACCCGAGGGAAGTGCAGGTGGACCTGTGGAGACAGGCGAGGAGTTCGGGCCGTGGCTGTCCCGTCAACTCAAGATCGCGGGGAAGACGCAGGCCGAACTGGCCGAGGAGCTCGGGCTGACCCGGGCCGCCGTCTCCGCGTGGATCACCGGGAGGTCCACTCCCCGCCCGACCGTCATGACGGATATCGCCAGGGCGTTGGGCACGGACGTCGGCACGGTGCACACCCGTACCACCGACACCGGGTCGAGCCTCCCGGTGACCTGGTACCACCGTCCCGGCTACCCCGACGGGGGGCGCGACCTAGGCAACGCCGCAGCCTTCGCCTTCGACGCCGATGTCCAGGTGCTCGCCCGTGAGACCTGCCAGAACAGCCTCGACGAGCGACTGACCGGCGAGGGCCGTCCGGTGCGTGTCCGCTATACCCTGCACGAGTTGACGGGGGAGCACCTGGACGCTTTTCGTGAGGCGATCCTCTGGAACGACCTCTTCCCGCACTACTCCGCCGTCTCGGAGACCGCCGGTCACCAGAAGGTCGGCCGGGTCGTGGACGCCGGGGTGCGCGATATGTACGAGAAGGGCCGCCTGGTCCTGCTGCGCGTGGACGACTACAACGCTTCCGGGCTCAACGGTGACGACTACGCGGACGGCAAGTTCGCCGCCGTGGTCAGACGGCAACTGGAGAGCCTTAAATCCGGTCATGGCGCGGGCGGTTCGTACGGACTGGGCAAGGCAACGCTGTGGGCGACCAGCGCGCTCGGTCTCGTGCTCATCAACTCCACTCTGTCCGAGGCGCACGAAGGGCGCACCGAGCGTCGAGTCATCGGACGTCTCGAACTGCCTTGGCGGAAGGTCGACGGCCGGTCCTACGCCGGTCCCGCCTGGCTCGGCCGGCCGGACCCCGAATCGCCCGGTGCCCTGGTCACCCGCTCCTGGTGGGCGGACGAGGCGACCGTGGAGCGTCTGCACCTGACCCGGGAGCACGACGAGCCCGGGACGTCCTTCCTCATCGTCGGGGCGCATGACGTCGCCAGCCTGGAGGGGAAGCCATCCGATCAATCGGACGGCGATGGAGAAACCTCCGACAAGGAGGACGCCGAGGACCCGCGCGACATCAGCAGGATGCACGGCCGACTGGTCGAAGCGTTGGGGCGCGACTTCTGGGCCGCGATGGTCGGTGGGGGCGGCAGACTGCCCCTGCTGGAGGTCTCCGTCCGCGCCCTGCGCAACGGGGCGGTGGTCGTACCGGAGAAGCAGGTGGACCCGTCCCTCGAACAGCCGTCACGGACCCGTGCCCTGCGGGCACACTACGAGGGCACCACCGTGGACCGGCTCACCGAGGCCGGGCAGGTGGCGGCGTGCGGCGTACCTCTGGAGCTGCCGCTCACCGGAGGCACCCGAGGGACCCTCGGCACGCACCGGGCGCTTCTGCTCGTCACCCATCTCGTCACCGATGCCGAGGACCGCGACAGGTCGAAGAACCAGGTGCACTCGCTGCGCGGCAACCGTATGACCGTCAAACGGGCCGGGGTCCCGAATCTGCCGCTCGGCACCAATCCGTTCCACGCCGTGCTCCTGGTGGGCGAGGCGGCCGGTGAATCGGTTCCCTTCGCGGCGGACGCCGAGGAGTTCCTGCGCGCGGCGGAACCACCCGAGCACGACCGCTGGGGGCAGACGGAGGAGCTGACCGTGCGCTGGTCACCCACCGCCTACCGGCGGATCAACGGACTGACGAAAGAGGTCAACAGCGCGGTCAGAGAACTCGTCGCGCGGCCCAGACGGGCCGGCCCCGAGGGCGGGGAGGCACTGCGCAAGGCGCTGACGGTACGGAAGAGACCCAAGGCCAAGGCGCCTACCGGGCCGGTGGTCCCGGTGCTGGACCGCCTGGAAGCGACGGTCGGCGACGACGGGGAATGGCGGATCACCGCGGAGGCCGCCATCCCGCGAGGCGACGAGATCACACCGATGATGCCGGTCGCCCAACTGGACGTGCGCTCCGGAGGCCGCCCCAGACTGGACTGGGCGGAACTCGTGGCCGTCGAGGGCTGTGAGGTGGTGGACGGCATCCTGCGCTTCACGCCCGGCGCCCGGCGGGCGAGGTTCCGGGGGATCACCGACGTCACGAGCCATCCCGTCAGGACCACCCTCACCCGCCTTGTCGTCGAACTCCGTGCCGGCAAGGGGGAGTGACGCGTGAAGATCTACCCGTACAAGCGGCTCAACCGACCCGTCACGCTCCGGGTGACCTCGGTCACCCTCGGACTCGCCGACGGCACCCGCGACCGCCTGGAGACCACCGCGTACTCGATCCCTCAACAGACCGTCGCGCTCGGTGTCGCGGGCGACACCGACTGGCTGAGCGCCACGATCGGCCTCTCGGCGACGCTGCCGCCCGGGGCGAACGCCCTGGAGGCGGCCTGGTCCGATCTGGAGGTCCTCGCTGTCCTGACGGACGGCGAGACCAATGTCCGGACGTCGGCGAGGCTCACTCGGGACACGGATGACGGCCGCGACTGGTCGGGCGTCCTGGACGTGCTCCGTGACGATCACCTCGGGCGGGCCTCCCTCGCCGTGCACGCCGTCGGCACCGTGGACGGGATCCGCGGCCGGTCGATCGCGGAGACCGACCGGAACTGGATCGTCGACACCGTCTCCGTGGAGCCGGTTCACGGTCTCCCCCTGGATGTCCAGAAGGCATCGTTCACCAAGAGCGCCCGGACACTGCTGCGCGCCTGTCCCGACGCGCCCTGGCTCGTGGACGTCTCCGCCCGCGTTCCGACCGTGTTCGTGAACACGGACGTCGAGGGGATCGACGGACTGTTGGGCAGCCGAGGATCCGGTGTGGACAGCAAGGTGCGCGACCTCCTCGTGGCCCAGATGGCCACCGACGTCTGGACGGCGGTCTTCCACGGGGCGATCGGCGACCTGGAGGTGGAACCGGGAGGCACGCCGGTCTTCCCGACCGACTGGCGGGGCGAGGTGCTGCGGGAGATGCTCCCCGACGTGATGCCCGGCGTCCACGTCGAGGAGGCCCTGCGACAGGTGCATCGCCGGCGCACCGGGGAATCGGGGTGGGTGGAGCTCCAGACCCGTGTCCACTACGCGGCCGTCCACCGGGCGGACACCATGAAGGCACTCGCCTACGCCATCCGCAGCCTCGAACAACTGAACAAGGAGGTGTGAAGTGATCACCTCTCCGGACCATGTACCGGAGCGCCTGGCGCTGCTCGACAACTCGGCCGTCGACCCGTTCCTCACCGAGGAACTGCTCAGGGGGGAACGGGTGCACGGCGGCATCGACCTGGCCAAGGTCGTCGAACCGCTCTCCGAGGACGACGCCAGATGGTCGGTGGAGCCCGTCCGGAACCTGGTGGACGACGCCATGTTCGCGTTCCGGGACAATCGGACCGGTGCCGACGCCTGGCTCGCGCCACGACTCCACGCCACCCTCCGCCTGACACGGCGGGAGGCCGCGAACAAGAGCCTGTGGAACCATCTCGCCCTGGCGGTGGCCCCCGATTACGTGGCCTGGCGTCATCTGTCGGAGCCGACGGCGAAGAAACCCGAGCGGCGTATCCCCGCGGAACGCTTCCGGGGCCCTGCGGACCGGCAGTGCTTCTCCCGACTGTGGTGGGCGGCCGAGCTCTACCGGAACGGCCCCGACTACGGGCCGGCCGAGGCCGCCTGCGGCAACCAGGACCTCATCCACACGATTCTCCGTATGGAGCTGATCGACCACCGTCCGACCGCCCAGGCACTGGTCCGCCTCATGACGAGCGGGAAGGCCGGCAAGGGGCGGGAGGTCAACGGCCTCAGCACTGCGATCAACGCGGCCGGCGCGACACTGATCTACGACATCCTGGCACCCGACGAGCCCCGGGACCCCGCCCCCCTGAGGGACTGGATCGCGGAAGCGGGATCGGCACCACCCGTCGGGCGGCACACACTCCCGACGGGGCCCGACGAGGACCCCGTTCCGGAGGAGTCCGTGGCCGCGCTCACCGACTACTTCGCGGAACTGTTCGACACCGCGCCGATCAGGGGCAGGAAGAACCCGGACTGACCGGGCACGGTCAATCGGAGGAGGGGACCGACTTCTGGTCCTCGAGGCGCGGGCACCTCGCCGTGCAGTCGTCCGCCGCTCCGCAACCATGGCTGCGCAGCTTGGCCCGCTGCTCCTCCGTGGCCGGCTCCCAGGGCGTCCGCATGATGTCCGGGGCCGGTGCGGGAAGACCGAGCGCGGCACTCAGCAGATGCGCGCCGAACAGAGGCGGAACGGCGTTGCCCACCTGCTGGGCCTGCGCGGTGCCGGACCATGGATAGTCCGGCGGGAAACTCTGCAACATGCCCGCCTCGTTCATGCTGAACCGCGCGCCCTCGCGGACGACGTGCTCGTCCAGGTGCTCGAAGACCACGAATCGGGAGATGCGGCCGGTGACGGTGGCGGCGGGCTGGCGGTCGGTCCGTACGCCGCGCCGCCCGGGAACGCCGGAGCTGCCGTAGTTCGAGCGGACCAGGAAAGGAATGGCACGACCCGGACGCGATCCCGTCCGGGCGCCGAGGACATCGCCCATCGACACCCAGGGCCACTTCTCGTCCGAGCCGGTCGTCCGGCGCTCCGCGATCTCCGGTGCGTCGCCCTCGGTCGTGTCACCCTCGTCGAGGGTCGGCTGATGGGCCTCGGGCGGGCGAGAGCCCCGGAGTGCCGCGTCGTCGCTCCTGCGATTCCATTCCTTCGCGTCGTAGGCGTGGTGGCTCGGCGGGGGAAGTTCGGGCACCCCGAGTCCCACCCGCCGGGCGATCAGCACCGCGCGGCTTCGCGTCTGCGGCACCCCGTAGGTCTCGGTGTCGAGCACGTCGACGACGACCTCGTACCGGGTGCCGTCGGGGAGACCGATCTCCTCCAGCACCTTCTCGTAGTGATCCCACAGTCCGACGACGGCGGGGACCTGTTCCAGGACGATGACGTCGTACGGTCGACGTCCGCGGTTGTGACTCCTGGTCGCCTGGATCGCGTATCGGAGCGGTTCGAGGACCAGCGCGGTGCGTGGATCGCTGAGCGACTCCAGGTCCTTGTCGATCGCCTCGTCGGGGTCGCCCGCCATCAGACGTTCGATGTACTTCTTGACCTCGTCCAGAGCCTTGCGGCCGGCGCCCTTCCCGGCCACCGAGTACGTCTGGCACGGTGGGCCACCGGCGAGCACGTTGATCTCCGGCGGCAGCGACTCGAAGGAATCCCTGCGCACCGCGCTGACATCGGCGTGGAGGGTGTCCAGCCCGGCCGCGTACCGCGTCAGACACGCACTCCTGTCCCACTCGATGCCCAGACTCGGGATGTGGAGCGCGTGCCCCGCGACATCCAGTCCTCCGGGCCCCGCGAAGAGATCCAGGACGAAGGGCTCGTCGAGGACGGACTGGTGAGACGCCGTGCTGGTCATGTGGCGGAAGTCTAGCTATCGGCGGAGACCGCCGGACCCCTGTCGAGGGCTTCGGCGATGGCCAGCCCCAGGGCCCTGCCGACCGGCGGCGGTGTCGCGTGCCCGATCTGCCGGTACCGAGCCGTCTTGCGCCCGGAGACCACCCATGAATCGGGAAAGCCCTGGAGCGCCGCCGCCTGCTCGGTTGTGATCTTCACCATGCCGCTCCTGCCGAGCGCGGGGTCCCACGCGAAGTCAGGGCCGGGCACCTCGTCCCCCACCGTGTGCCCGTCGACGCCCATGGTCGCCCACTTGCGCTTGGCTCCGGTCGGGCCGAGATCGGCACCACCCCGGTTCTTCGAGCCACCGACCAGGGTCGGAGCCGGTTGATCGGCCTGGGCGGCCCAGCGGGAGGCGTCCCGCCAACCGCGCGCGGCCATGGACGGTCCCAGGGATGCCCCCACCGTCGTCGGCTCCTGCACGGTGGGCGCCGGCGGTTCGAATCCGTCGGCCCACCGCTTCTCGACGGCCACCAGTACGCCCTGCCTGCGGTTCTGCGGCACGCCGAAGTCGACGGCGTTCATGACGAACCAACTGAACTCGTACCCCAGATGGGCCAGCTCTGCCCGCGCGAAGTCACGGAACGGCTGGTAGGCGTCCGCGTGGGCGAGTCCGGGAACGTTCTCGATGAGCACCGCCCGAGGTCTGATCGCGTGCACCAGATAGACGGTGGCCTTCAGCAGCCGCTCCTCCGCGCGCGAGTCAGGTCGTCCGACGGTCGCACTCGACTTCACACGGGGCAGGCCCGCGGCGAGCAGATCCACGTCGTAGGTCTCGGGGTGTTCGGCCGGGTCGAACTGCAACAGATCGGTGTGCAGCACGTCCCACCCGGGTCGATTGGTCCGCAGCGTCGTGACGGCGGTCTCGTCGTCGTCCAGCAGCAGACGCGGCTCGAACCCGGCCTGCTCCAGCCCGAGGGCGAGACCACCCACCCCGGAGCACACATCTACGAAGGTCCGTGTTCTCATGCCGATCTCCCCTTGCTCCGGTCCGTCCGACGGCGCTCCACGGCGGCGGCCACCCGTAGGGCCACCCGCTCGGGGTCCTCGTGTTCCCAGAAGCGCAGCACCACCCATCCCTCGGCGATCAGATGCTCCGTCGTCTCCCGGTCACGGGCCATGTTCCGATCCAGTTTGTCGCGCCACCACTGCGCGTTGGACTTCGGCTGCGTCGCGTGCTCGGGGCAGCCGTGCCAGAAGCAGCCGTCGATGAGGACGGCGACCCTGACCCCCGTGAAGGCCACGTCGATCCGTCGTCGGGGTATTCCCGGTACCGGGTACTCCAAGCGGTAGCGCAGGCCGGCCGCGTGGAGCAGTCGTCGCACCGCCAGCTCGGCGCCGGTGTCCTTGCTGGCCTGCTTGGACATGCGGGTGGAGACGGCGGCGGAGGAAGCTTTGGGTCTCGCGTGGGTCAAGGTGCTCGCGCCTCAGGAACGGGTGTCGTCGCGGTCGATGGTGATCGCATCCTGCCGGCCCGAGTCGATCGCGCGGAAGCGCACCAGGGGGCGGCCGGACGGTACCGACGACGCCGGGGCGACGAAGGAGAAGGCCATGACGAGGTCGCCGGGGTCCACGGATCCGTCGGGGGAGAGTCGGGGGTCCGTCTCGATCACCGGGTAGATCAGCAGCGCGCCGCGGCGGGGGCGGACGCTCTCCTCCACGGTCGGGTTCCCCTCCGTCGGGACCGCGCCCGCGATCCGGAGGGCGGCCCCGCGGTGCTTGGGCTCGCTGATCGCACCGAACAGGGGACCCCGCCGTCGGGTCCGGCGGGCCAGGGCGAACGGGCCGTGTCCGAGGATGCGCGCCTCGCGCCGGCGGGCGGCGGTCTGCGTCGGCGCGATCACGAACCAGTCGTCGATCGTGTGCGGGTCCCGGCCCGCCCGGAGCAGGAACTCCAGATGGGGCGAGAACTGGCTCGGCACGGACCAACGCAGGTCGCACAGCACCTTGAGCAGGGTGTCGTGCGAGACGATCCCGACCCGTGCCCCGTACCCGGCTCCGCCGCCGACCGCCAGCCGCACCGGCTCCGTGCCCAACGCGGCGAGCACGGGCTCCCAGCACCCGACGTTGTGGGTCAATGCCGCCGGGGTGTCCGGGTGGGCCGTCGGCTCCACCCAGGTCCCCGGCGACCGCACCTCCACCAGCTCCGCGTTGAACATCTTGTTCCGCGCCGACGGCTTCACCCACGGCAGGTGCTGGGCCACCAGCGGGGGGATCTGCGCGGGGGTGACCTGGGGGCGGCCGTCGACCATCGGCGCGTACCTGGCCAACTCCTCGCGGAAGAGCTCCTCGTCCCGGCAGATCGCCTCGAACGCCTCGTAGAGGTCGACCCTCCTGGCGTTGCGACCACGACCGTGGGTCTCCTCGCGGCCGATGTAGAGGCGCACGAGGTCGCGGTAGCCGGGGCGGAAGCCGAACCAGCGGCCCATCTGCATCAAGGTGTCCGCCTGCTGGGTCGTCCGGCGGTAGTAGGTGATCGTCAGCCCCTCGACGGTGAAGCCCCGGGACAGCTTGGTGCCGCCGACCAGGATCTTCCAGACGTTCGGAGTGCGGTCGAAATCCAGCTCGGGCTGGGTGTAGTCGAGCTCGCGGTCCCCGTTGACCACCATCACCGGGCTCCCGCCCCGATGGATGAGACGGCGGGCCCGGGCGACGTACGGCTTCAGATCCGCGTACGTCGTCGGCGTGGCCAGGTCGGTGTCCGTGTGGTCGCGGAAATCCTGCTCGAACAGGGACGCCAGGCGGGCGTGGCCTGCGGGACCCGTGTATGCGGCGTGGTCCCACAGGTCCTTGATGCGTGCGGCCAGTTCGGCGTGCTCACGCATCAGGACCGATTCGTGCACCAGCATCGTGTGGTGACGGAAGGGCCCGGAGGGGACAC
Organism: Streptomyces sp. NPDC093252; assembly: GCF_040683675.1. Classification (NCBI taxonomy): domain Bacteria; kingdom Bacillati; phylum Actinomycetota; class Actinomycetes; order Kitasatosporales; family Streptomycetaceae; genus Streptomyces; species Streptomyces sp. NPDC093252. Next base: position 170,075 of record NZ_JBFBEM010000013.1, read on the forward strand.
CGTGGTCGGCGCGGTAGAGCTTCAGGGCACCGCTGAGGACGAAGGCGTCGAGCGCCTCCCCGAGTCTGTCGCCCGTCGAGTCGTGAATGCCCCGGACATGCTTCCTCTCCGCCTCACCGGCGCCGCTCGTGTCCAGGTCGTGGAAGTCCTGCACCCCCATGTAGCCGGTGGGGCGGGCGAGGGAGATCAGGAAGTCGCGCGGGAAGATGTCCGCCTCGTCGCCGGGGTCGACGAAGACATTGGCGAAGGGCGTCGCGGTGTAGCCGACGTACTGCGCGCGGGGCAGCAGGCCGAGGAGCTTGCTGATCCTGCCGTTGATCGCGCTGCGGTCGACCGTGTCGGCCTCCCACTTCTTCGGGTCCGTCGTGTTCACCGACGCCTGGTCGGACTCGTCGTCGATGATCAGCGCCGGGATCTCGCGGAGGATGGGGCCGATCTTCCTGAGGTCCTTGACGAGACTCTCCAGCACCGACGCGTTCTTCTTCACGACCATGACGCGGGCGCGGGCGGCATGCAGGTTCGCCGGGTCGTAGAGGGGACGGGCACGGTCGGGCTTCTCGAACTCCAGGGCGCTGATACCGCGTTCCAGCGACATGTAGTCACGGTCGCGGGAGGTCAGACGCTCGATGTCGAAGGCACCGAGCGTGGAGGGACGGGCGCCGAACGAGACGAACCTCTCCGGCCAGTCCTCGTCGTCCTGGTAGTCGATGTCCACCACGGCGTCGGGGTCGTTCGGGTCCGCGGCGCCCAGGATGTTCTCCCGGCCGATCAGCTCCATGTCGAGGCGGCGCTGCGTCTGCCCGCGCAGCAGGTTCAACGTGCCGCCCAGGACGATGACCAGACGGTAGCCGGCGTCGATGGCCTTGGCGACGACGCCGGTGAAGTTGGCGGTCTTGCCGGACTGCACATAGCCGACGACGAGCCCGCGCGCGCCGTACGGCTCCACTCGGGTCGGGTCCGCGAGCCGCTCGACGACGGCGTGTGCGGCTTCGTCGAGACCGGAGACCGCCACGTCGTTCCACCCCTTGCGCCGCAGCAGCCGTTCGTACGAGGTCCAGTAGAACGACCTGTTCGCGGCGGTCTCCCGGGTGTACCAGGGCTGGAACTCGCGGCTGATGGTGACCGCGACCGGCTCCCGGTGGACCGGAACGGCCTCGTCCAGGGCTCGGCGCAGGTCGGGGTCGAACGCGAGCCGGTCGTGGATCTCCGCGCGGCGCTCGGATGTGCGGGGCGACGTGCCGGACCAGCCGGGGGACTGCTCGAAGTCCCAGGCGGTGAGCCGGCGCCGCCACAGGGCGATCAGTTCGTCGCCGGGCGCCGGGGCCAGGACGCGGTTGCGGAACCGCGTCAGATCCAGATCGTCCGGGTCATCGTCCTCGGAGAGGGCGAAGGCCAGCTTGGCGAAGTGCCGTGGGCCGCGGCGGCTCATCGCGTCGAGCACCGTCCCGTGGAGGTCGGTGAGCGGATCGTGCGGGGACGGGGTGTCGGCTGTCACGGCGACGGGACTCTTTCCGGTGCGCTGCGGATCGGGGGACGGACTAGCCTTCGGCCCGGGACAGTTCGGCCCGTACCGCAGCGATGAGCACGCTGTTCCACAGGGCGATCCGGTCCGTCTGGTTGGCCCAGACGCGTTCCTTGCGGAAGATCTCGTTCAGCATCAGGTAGAGCAGGCTCTTGAGGACGGGCGCGTCGTTCGAGCCGCCTCGCCGGGTGCCGTTGAAGGCGTGCCGGTAGTCCTTGTTGAGAGTGACCCGCCGCTCCTTGTGGTCGATCGTGAAGAGCAGATCGGCGGGGTCCGTCCCGTTCCGTGCGTCGAGCCGGGCCCAACCGAAGGTGATCGGCTCCTCGCCGTCCAACTGCGGCAGCTCGTCCCGGAGCGTCCGCTTCAGCTTGGGGTCGATGCCCTTGCCGGGTGGGATGACGGCGTCGCGCTTGACCTCGGTCCGGCGCCGGGACGCCTCTCGATAGGTGGCCTCCGCCTCTTGGACGTAGGCGGCGAAGGAGTGGTCGGTCCCGGGGGAGAGGGCTTTCTCCAGGCCGCGACCGAAGGCGGGGGTGACCTGGACGCCGTCCTTCTTCACGGTCAGGGCGAACACGTCGTTGGGTTCGGACGGCAGGTCCACCGCTATTCGGGCGAGCGCCAGGTGACCCTCGGGGCTGCGGGTGTCGTTCCACCCGCCGGCCTGCACCAGACGGTCGTTGCGGTACAGGTAGAAGCCCTGGCGCTCGGCGAGCGGTCCGATGCCGCGGTACGCGACGAGCGGTGACTTGGGCGGCCAGATGTGCGCGTGGAGCAGGACCTCGCCCACTCCCTCCACCGGGGCCGCGTAGGTGCGCGGGTAGCCGGCTCTGCCCGGCACCCGGTAGCCGAACGGGTCGATGGGCTCCACGCCCCGGTGGTCGAGTTCCTCCCGCGTGTGGGCGTCCTCGACCACGATGTCGACATGGAAGTCGTCGCGTGCGAGGAAGCGGTGGAGATACAGACCCAGGTGGGTCTCCAGCCGTTCGATCGCGTCGTTGAGATAGCGGTCGGTCTGACCCTCCGTGATGGTCTCGAAGGCGCGCACCCGGTCCCACCGCACGATCGTGCCGTGCCAGCCGATGACGCCGTCGTAGCGGTCGACCAGGTTCTGGCAGTACCTCGCCTCGACGATGTCGCAGGTGAAGTCGGCCTGGGCGCGGGCGGTGAGCCAGCGGCGCCCCGCGGACGGGCTGCGTCTGGTCCGGCTGATCACGGTGAGGGCGTCGGCGTGCGACAGCGACGCGGCCTTGAGCCCGGCACCGAAGTGTCCGAGGGCACCGACGGCGTACTTCTCGCGCCCGCCGACGGTCATGGCGGTGTCCAGGCCCGTCTCGTCCATGCCCTGGCCGTCGTCGACGACGAGCAGGGCGACCAGCCGGTCACGCCCTCCGCGATCACCGGTGTCCCGGACGAAACTCACGACCACGTTGTGCGCGCCCGCGTCGATCGAGTTGTCGATGAGATCGGCGATGGCCGCCTCGAACCCGTAGCCCTGGTGCGACAGCGCCTCGAACGACCTGCCCGCCGGAGGGAGCCGCTTGGTGCCGTCGGTGGGTACGTCGAACTGCCACTCCGAAGACGGCTGATAGGGGGGCATGAGAATTCCTCGCGGGCCAGGACACGCCGCGACGCGGACCGCGGGGCATGCCGGTTCGGCTGTTCGTGGACGACGTTAGCGTGCACGAGTTGTGAAGGAACGAAGAACGGCGGCTTCGGGACGAAAAGGATCACCGAGCCGGAGTCGGGAGCGGGTGGGCCTCAACCGTCCACCCCATGACACTCCCCATAACCCCTCCCCACCCCACACCAACACCCCACCCCCGCCTCCGGCGGCCACCCCACCGCACGCCCCCGGGCCGCCAGGGTCGTCGCGTACTGGGGGAGGAGGGACGGGTCGGACGGGGACGTGGACTCGGAGGCGGCGAAGGCCTCGTAGGAGGGGACCGTGCCCGTGACGATGCCCAGGTTCGCCGTGCCGGAGGCGGCCAGTTCGCGGAGCGAGGACTCTATGGTCGTGAGGTGCTCCTCGTGGGACGGGTACTCCGCGGCCAGCGTCGGGTACGCGGTCAGGAGTTCCGTCAGTTCGGGGGCCGGCCAGTGCAGGACCGCCACCGGGTACGGGCGGGACAGGGCCGCGCGGTAGGCGCCCAGTTCGGCGCGGAGGCGGGTGATCTCGGCCGCCAGCTCCGCCGGGTTGTCCGAACCCAGGGACCACACCCGCTTCGGGTCGTGCAGTTCGTCCAGGGAGATCGGCATCGAGTGCAGGGTGTCCGCCAGGGCGTCCCAGTCGTCGTGCGGCAGACCCAGCATGCGGCGCACCCGGTGCCGGCCGAAGAGGAGGGGGTGGGCCGCCGCCGGGGGGTTCTCGGGGTCACCGATCAGCAGGCCCGCGCCCTGCGTGAAGGTGTCCTGCGCCGCCTGCAACTCGTCGTGCGACTCCAGGGACTCGGCCACGATCACCCAGGCCGCCGGGTCCCGAGGCGCCGCCGCCCGCAGGCCCTCGATGATCGCCCTGGCCTCCGCCTCGTGCCCGTACTCCCACAGGTTCGACGCCTTCAGCGCGCGGATCAGGTGCGGGTGGTCGAGCGGGAGGTCGGAGGTGAGGAGGCGGTCGTAGAGCGCGGTCGCGGCCGGGCGGTCGCCGGACAGTTCGCGGTGGGCGGCTGCCCGCAGCAGCAGGGCTTCCGCGTCCTCCGGGTACAGGCCGGCGGTTCGCTCCAGGCGGGCCGCCTCGGCGGGGTGGTCGACGATCTCGGCAGGCGTGTCGGGGCGCATGGGGGACACCGTACTGCCGAGGGGTGACACCGGGGTGGCCAAGCCCGGGATCCGACCCATTGGGCATTCCGGTCAGCCCACCCTCCCCCCACCGGCCACTCACGCATCACTTCACCTCACCTCAGTTCACCTCACCTTGCCAACGCCACCCCCACCGCTCCCAACCCCGCCAGCCCCGCCGAGACCAGCAGGGCGAGATCCGTGCCGCCGCCCGGCGTCGTCGCTATCGCGATCGTCAGCGCCACGCCCGCGCAGGAACCGACATAGCGGAACGTCTGCTGCGCCCCCGACCCCATCGCCGCGCGGGTCGCCGGCACCGACTCCACCGCCAGCAGCGGGAGCGCCGCGTTGAGCAGCCCGCTGCCGATGCCGGCGATGACCAGACCGGGCAGCAGCCGGGGCCACGAACCCGCGTCGATCGCGCCCAGCATGGCCAGGACGCCGGCCAGGTGCAGGGCGAAGCCGATGATCAGTTGGCGGCGGGGAGAGACCCGGCCGTTCAGCCGCCGGGCTTGGAGGGCGACCGCGAACGACAGACCGGACCAGAGCAGGAACAGCCACGCCGTGGACAACGGGGCCAGGCCGAGGGAGCGTTGCAGCACCGTCGGCAGAAAGCTGAACAGGCCGATCACCGCCAGCCCCATGAACAGCCCGCCCGCCGACGACGCCAGGAAGCGCGGCCTGCGGAGGAGCGAGAGGTCGATCATCGGCGCCCTCACCCGGCGCTCCACCCAGCCGAAGACCGCGACGAGTGTCACCGCCGCCAGCAGGAGCCACCCCACCGGCGCCCGCAGCCAGCCGTCCCGGCCCAGGGTCAGCGCCGCGACCAGCGCCACCAGCGCCAGCCCGAAGGTCACCGCCCCCGGCAGATCCGGCCGCGCCCCCCGCGGCGAACGGGACTCCGTGAGCGTACGGACCCCCAGTGCCGCCACCGCCAGCGCCGCCGCGCCCAGCAGGACGTACACCCACCGCCAGCCGGGCAGCGCCCCGCTCAGCAGTGGACCCACCGCGATACCGCCGCTCACGAACGCGCCCCACACGCCGGTCGCCCGCACCCGGCCCCGCGGGTCCGGGAACGCGTGCACGATCAGGCCCAGCGCACTGGCCAGCAGTGCCGCGCTCGCCGCCCCCTGCGCCACCCGCGCCAGGGTGAACTGCCAGGTCGTGGTGGTGATCGCACCGAGCGCCGTGGTCAGCCCGAGGGCGAGGGTGCCGAGCAGGAAGACCCGGCGGCGGCCGTAGTCGTCGGCGAGGGTGCCGGAGACCAGGAGCAGCGCTGCGAGCCCGAGCGGGGTGCCGTTCAGGAGCCATGCCTGCGCGGTGGGCGCGGTGTGCAGCGCGGCGGCGGTGTCGGCGAGGGTCACCATCGGCGCGACGTAGGCCATCAGCGCGAGGGCGGTGGCGGCACTGGTGACGGCGAGGGTGGCTCGGGGGGTGGGGGAGAGGGTGAGGGGGTGGCTGAGGGTGGGGGTCCTGGACGCCGGGGGTACCGGGGGTACCGGGGGTATCGGGGGCGTCGGGGGCGTCGGGGGTGTCGGGGATCCCGCGTCGTCGGCATCGGGGTCGACCCCTAGGGTTCGTTCACTGAACCTATGCATGCCCGCACCGTAGCATCGCTAGGTTCGTTCATTGAACCAACAGTGGGGAAAGTGATTACAGTGGACGTCATGGCTCTCGGCAAGGACTACGCCACCCAGCAGTGCTCGATCGCCCGCGCCCTGGAGGTGGTCGGCGAGCGCTGGACCCTCCTGGTGATCCGCGACGCCCTCTACGGCGTCCGGCGCTACAACGACTTCCTCGTCCACCTCGGCATCCCGCGCGCCGTGCTCGCCGCCCGGCTCCAGACCCTCACCACCGAGGGCATCCTGGAGAAGCGCCGGTACCAGCAGTCCCCGCCGCGCGACGAGTACGTCCTCACCGAGCGCGGAATCGCCCTGTGGCCCGTCGTCCGCTCACTCGGCCGCTGGTCCACCCGCCACTACGACCAGCAGACCCTGCGCCACTTCCGGCACGCCGTCTGCGGCACCGAGATCGGTTCCTACGGCGAGTGCGCCACCTGCGGAACCATCGTGCCGGTGCCGGACGTTGAGATGGTGCCCGGCCCGGGTCTCGATCCGGATCCGGCCGACCCGGTGGGTCGCGCTCTCCTCAAGCCCAAGCGGCTCCTGGAGCCGATCGAGACCGATTGACGAGCAGGACGAGCAAGGCCAGTAACGCGAGCAGGGCGAGCGATTAGTCAGTTGTCAGTGACGAGGGAGGGTGGGGCGGTGATGATGATCGGTGCGGCGGCGGGTGTCGGCGGCTTCCGGGCCGGCTCCCGTCCGCGGACGCGGTACGGCTCCGCTGGTCCGCGGACGCGGTACGGCTCCGCCGCCCTCCTGGTGCTCGCCCTCCTCCTGCCCCTCCTCCAGTTCGCCCTGCTCGACGCCGGTGGGCTCTACGCCACCGTCGCGCTCGCCGCGACCGCCGCCGCCGGGTCCGCGCTCACCCTGTGCGCCCTCCTCGGCTCCCGCTCCGCCCCCGCCGTACCGCCGACCCGGGTGCGTACGGCGATCCGGGACCGCAGACGCCGCACCGCCTTTCTGCCCCAGCGCGATCCCGACGCCCGCGGCAGAACGCGCCCCAGAGCACCCGGGCACGCCCTCCCGACGACTGTCGCGCAGGGCACCGCACCCGCAGGGGCAGCTCACCTGTAGGGCACCGCACCCGTAGGGCACCTCGCCCGCGTAGGGCCACCCCGCTCGGATCGGCATCCCCCTCTTAGGGCTCGTCAGGGCCCCGGCAGGGCGCCGTCGCCCGCCGCAGGGCCGCCCCGTAGGCCCCCGCAGGGAACCCCCCTCTCAGGGCACCCCCCCGCGCAGGTCGTCATGCCGTCCATCCGCCCCGCCCACGAGGCAGCGGCACTTCCGGCACGACGAGACCCCCGGAGGGCTCACCCATGTCCGTCTTCGCCACCCTGGTCGAAAACCTCACCGACCTTCTGCACCCCCTCTTCGCCGCCTCCGCCGCGGCAGCGGCCATCGTGCTGTTCACCATGGCCGTACGGCTGCTGGTGCTGCCGCTGTCCCGGGCCTCCGCGCGCGGCCAGAAGGCACGCCAGCGGCTCCAGCCGAAGATCGCCGAACTGCGCAGAAGGCACCGCCGCAACCCCGAGCGGTTCAAGCGGGCCCTCCTGGAACTGCACGCCAAGGAGAAGGTCTCGCCGCTGGCCGGCATTCTGCCGGGACTCTTCCAACTGCCCGCCTTCTTCCTCCTCTACTACCTCTTCTCCAGCCCCACCGTCGGCGGCCGGACCAACGAACTCCTCGGCCACCGACTCGGCGCCGCCCCGCTCGGCGACCGCTGGGCGGACGCGCTCTCCGCGGGCGGCCCGTTCGGCGCGGCCGGGCTGGTGTACGCCGGGCTGTTCGTCCTCGTCGCCGGGGTCGCCACCTTCAGCTACACCCTGACCAAGCGGATGACGGCCGCCCAGCAGCAGGGCGGCGCCGTCGCCCTCGGCGCGGGGGACCAGCCGATGCCGGGGCTGGCCACCATGATGAAGGTGATGCCGTTCCTGTCCTTCTTCACCCTGGTCACCGTCGCCGTGGTGCCGCTCGCCGCCGCGCTGTACGTCGTCACCAGTACGACCTGGACCGCGGTCGAGCGGGCCGTGCTGTATCGCTGAGCGCGTGGACGGCGGCCGGGGTCCAGGGGGTGAACCGGGTATTGCGGGAGGGGACCTTGAGCTTGGAGGATCGACCAGTCCTCCGATGACCGCACACATCGGCGGATGCCGCGAGCGAGGGAGACGGAACCATGAAGCTGCTGCGAGTCGGTACGGCCGGGGCGGAGCGGCCCGCGCTGCTCGACGCCGGGGGAGTGCTGCGGGACCTGTCCGCGCTGGTGCCGGACATCGACGGGACGCTGCTTGCGGACGAGGCCGCGCTCGACCGGGTCCGGAGCGCCGCAGACGCCGGTGACCTGCCCGTTCTGGACCCGGAGGGGCTGCGGATCGGGCCGCCGCTGGGCCGGATCGGCAAGGTCGTCTGCATCGGGCTGAACTACCACGACCATGCCCGCGAGACCGGCGCGGAGCCGCCGACCGAGCCGGTGCTGTTCCTCAAGGCGCCGGACACGGTGGTCGGGCCCTATGACACCGTTCTGGTGCCGCGCCGGTCGGTGAAGACCGACTGGGAGGTCGAACTGGCCGTGGTCATCGGACGTACGGCCCGCTATCTGGAGTCGACGGAGGAGGCGCTCGCGCATGTCGCCGGGTACGCGGTGGCGCACGATGTGTCCGAGCGGGAGTTCCAGATCGAGCGCGGCGGCACCTGGGACAAGGGGAAGAACTGCGAGACCTTCAACCCCCTCGGGCCCTGGCTGGTGACCGCGGACGAGGTGCCGGATCCGCAGCGGCTCGATCTGCGGCTCTGGGTCAACGGGGAGTTGCAGCAGGACGGGACGACGGCGGAGCAGATCTTTCCGGTCGGGGAGGTCGTGCGGTATCTGAGTCACTTCATGACGCTGTATCCCGGGGATGTGATCAATACGGGGACGCCCGCCGGGGTGGCGCTGGGGCGGGCCGAGCCCAAACCGTATCTGCGGGGTGGGGATGTGGTGGAGCTGGAGATCGGGGGGTTGGGGAAGCAGCGGCAGGTTTTCGCTGACGCGTAGGGGGCCTGAGGGGGGAGGGGTGGCGGGGTGGCGGGGTCCGAGGGCGGGTGCGTTGTGGCTGGTCGCGCAGTACCTCCCCGCCCCCCGAGGGGGTACCCCCAGCGTGCCCCCCAAAGGCTCGCCTCCAAAGGCCCGCCTCCAAAGGCTCGCCCCCAAAGGCCCTCCCTACCCCACCAGCGTCGCCAGCTCTCGCCATGCCTGCCGGGGGAGCCCCGTGTTGGTGTCGGGGCTGAAGACCTGGAGGGCGACATGGTCCGCGCCCGCCTTGTGGAAGGTTTCCAGGTGGGTGTGGATGCGGGTCTCGTCGCCCCAGACGAACAGCGCATCGACGAGGCGGTCGCTGCCGCCGTCCGTCAGGTCGTCCTCCGTGAAACCGTGGCGGAGGAAGTTGTCGGTGTAGTTCGGGAGGGTCAGATAGCGGCCCAGTTGGGCCCTGGCCAGGGCTCGCGCCTCGGTCGGGTCCGCGCTGAGGATGACACTCACCTCGGGGGCCAGCAGGGGCCCCGGGCCCAGGATGTCCCGGGCGTACGCCGTGTGGTCCGGGGTGACCAGATACGGGATCGCGCCCGCCGCCCGCTCCCCGGCCAGCCGGAGGTTCCTCGGGCCCAGGGCGGCGAGGAGCCGGTGTCCGGCGGGGAAGCCGCCCGCGTCCAGGCCGTCGAGGTAGCCGACCAGGGCCGAGTAGGGGCGCCGGTACTGCTCCACCAGCTTGGCGTGGCCGACGCCGAGGCCCAGCAGGAAGCGGCCGGGGTGGGTGGCCTCCAGATCGGCGAAGGCGGCGGCGGTCTCGGCGGGGCCCTCCAGCCATATGTTCTGGACGCTGGTGCCGACGGTGAGGGTGCGGGTCGCGCCGATCAGCGGGGCCGCGAGGGCGAGGGAGCTGTTGCCGCCCAGCCAGAGGGCGCCGAAGCCCAGTTCCTCCAGTTCGGCGGCCGATTCGTTCAGCTCGGTCTGCCGGGCGGGTTCCTCCGGGCGGAAGTCGCGGCTCCAGATGCCGTACCGGCCGAGCCGCTGCTTGAGGTCGTGCGCCGAGCCGTCCGCTGCGTTGGTGCTCATCTGTTCCGATCCCTCCGGTTGATCGTTTCTTCGGTGCTGTGGGGGTCAACCGGAGGGGTGGTCCGGATCATTCCGCGAGCCGGAGGTGACTGAGGACGGAAGGGAGAAGAGGGGGGTGGCGGTCAGAGGGTGTCGCCCAAATAGCGCTCCAGCGCCTCCACCACGAAACGGTGGTCCTCCAACTGCGGCAGCCCCGACACCGTCACCGCGCCGATCACCCCGACATCCGCCACCGTGATCGGGAAGGAGCCGCCATGGGCCGCGTACCGGTCCGGGTCCAGGCGGGACGACTCCTCGAACGTCGTGCCCCTGGCCCGGCACCGCGCCCCGACCAGGTACGACGCCGACCCGTACCGCTCCACCACCCGCCGCTTGCGGGCGATCCAGGCGTCGTTGTCCGGGGCCGAGCCCGGCAGCGCGGCGTGGAAGAGCTGCTGACCGGCCCGGTGGATGTCGACGGCGACCGGCGCCTGCCGCTCCCGGGCCATCTCCACCAGCAGCGAGCCCAGCGCCCAGGCGTCGTCATGGGTGAACGTACGGAACACCAGGCGCCGTTCCTGCGCCTCCAGTTCGGGCAGGCCGGGGGTCAGCTCGGGCGTGATGCGCGGGGTGGGGGTCACAGGGTCACCGCCGATCCGTCGCGCGCCGAACGGCGGGCCGCCTCCAGGACGTCGAGGGCGGCGGCGGCCTCCAGCGCGGTCACCGGGGGCGGCCCCCCGTCGCGCAGGGCGGCGGCCACGGCGGCGTAGTACGCGGGGTAGTCGCCCGGGACGGTGGGCTCGGGACGGCCACCGCCGGTCAGCGGGGACTCGCCGGAGCCGACCCGGCCCCACAGCTCCTCCGGCTCCGTCCCCCAGGCCCCGTCGGCGCCGGGGCGGCGGCCCTCCCGCAGCTCCGCCTCCTGCGGATCGAGGCCGTACTTCACATAGCCCGCCTTCGAGCCCAGCACCCGGAAGCGCGGGCCGAGCTGGGCGGTCGTGGCCGAGACATAGAGGTGGGAGCGGACGCCGCTGGTGTGGGTGAGGGCGAGGAAGGTGTCGTCGTCGGTACGGGCGCCGGGCCGCCGGATGTCCGACTCGGCGTACACCTGTGCGACCGGGCCGAAGAGGACGAGGGCCTGGTCGACGACATGGCTGCCGAGGTCGTAGAGCAGACCTCCGATCTCCGCCGGGTCGCCGGACTCCCGCCAGCCGCCCTTCAACTGGGGCCGCCAGCGCTCGAAACGGGACTCGAAGCGCTGGATCTCGCCCAGCTCGCCGTCCGCGAGGAGTCTGCGCAGGGTGAGGAAGTCGTTGTCCCAGCGCCGGTTCTGGAAGACGGAGAGCAGGAGCCCGCGGTCGTCGGCGAGGGCGGCCAGTGCGCGCGCCTCGGCCGCCGTCCCGGCGATCGGCTTGTCCACGACCACCGGGAGGCCGGCCTTGAGGGCGGCGGTGGCCAGCGGCACATGAGTGCGGTTCGGGGAGGCCAGCACGAGCAGATCCAGTTCGTCCGCGCGGCCGAACAGCTCATCGACGGTCCCCAGCACCCGGACGCCCGGGAACGCGCCGCGGGCCTGCTCCTGCCGCTCCGGGCTGGAGGTGACCACCGTGTCCAGGGCCAGACCGCCGGTCACCGCGATCAGCGGGGCGTGGAAGACGGACCCCGCGAGCCCGTAGCCGACGAGGCCGACGCGCAGGGGGGTGCCGGGGGCAATGCCGGGGGAGCCGGGGTCGGTTCCGGGAGTGGTCCCGGGGTCGGCTCCGAGGGGGGTCCCGGGGGTGGTCCCGGGATCGGTCCCGGGGGTGGCTCCGGGACCGGTCCCGGGGGTTCCCGGCGTACCGCTCATGCCGCTCATGCCAGTCATGCCAGTCATGGCGCCCACTTTGGCAACGCTGTTGCCAAAGTGCAAGCAGGGGGGAGAATAGGGGCCGTGAACGACGGCGGATCGGTGACCGGGATGACCGGGATGAGCATGGGCGTGACCGCGGGCGGCACGGCCGGTGCGGGCGGTGCGGGCGGGACGGGCGGCGGACGGGCCCCCGGCGGGGGCGTCAACCTCCTCGCCCTGCGCAGCCACAACACCGCCCTCGTCCTCGATCTGCTCCGCGAGGCCGGTCTCGACGGGATGACCCGGATCAAGCTCGCCGAGCGCACCGGCCTCACCCCCCAGGCCGTCAGCAAGATCACCGCCCGGCTGCGCGCCGACGGCCTCGCCGCCGAGGCCGGGCACCGCCGCTCCACCGGCGGCAAACCCCGTACGGTCCTGCGGCTGGTCCCCGACGCCGGACACGCGGTCGGTGTCCATGTCGACCGCGACGCGCTGCGGGCCGTCCTCGTCGACCTCACCGGAGCCGTGGTCCAGGAGACCTCCCGCCCGGTCGATCTGGGCGCGGGCGCGGAGGCGGTGGTCGCGGCGGTCGGCGAGGCCGTGGGCGAGGTGACCCCGGCGGGCGCGGGCCCGGGTCCGGGGCTGGTCGGCGCCGGGGTCGCGCTGCCCGGACCGCTCGACCACACCCGGGGCGTACTGCACCGGGTCACCGGCTTCCCCGAGTGGGACCGCTATCCGCTGCGCGCCGCCCTCACCGACCGCCTCGGCGTCCCGGTCGTGGTCGACAAGGACACCAACGCGGCGGCCCTGCGCCTCGCCGCCCGCTCCACCGCCCGCTCCTTCGCCTACCTCCACCTCGGTACGGGCCTGGGGGCCGGGCTGGTCATCGACGGAACCGTGCACCGGGGGGCGCGCACCGGCGCCGGGGAGTTCGGCCACCAGGTCCTCCAGCTCGACGGACCACCCTGCACCTGCGGCGACCGCGGCTGCGTCGAGGCGCTCTGCCTGGCGGCGGTGGCCCGCGGCGATCTGCCGGAGGCGGCCCGGGTGCTCGGCGCCGGCGCGGCCAACCTCGTCGCCCTGCTGGACATCGACCTGGTCCTGCTCGGCGGCCGGACGGTCATGGCCGCCGACGACCTCTTCGTCCGGGGCGTCGCGGCCGTCCTGGACGCCCGCGCCCGCCGCGAGAGCCGGGGCGACACGGGTGTGCCGGTACGGATCGCCTCCGGCGGGGAGCGGGGCGTCGCGGAGGGCGCCGCCGAACTCCTCCTGGGCCCACTGTTCGGCCGGGACGTATAGGCGACGGGGCCCGGCACTCCTTGGCGGACGGCGGACGGCGGACGGCGGGCGCGCCGGGGCGGGCGCTGGGTCGGATCGTCGGTCGGATGGGGGGTCGGATCGTCGGTCGGATGGGGGGTCGGATCGTGGGTCGGATGGCGGGTCGGATCGTGGGTCGGATGACGGGAGCGCCGGGACGGATGGCGGGACGGATGGCGGGTCGGATCCTCGGGCGGACGGCGGGGGTGGGCTGATCGGGCGGTGTGGGCGACCCCGGCGGCGTGGCAGCCGCCGCCCCGCTCCCCCGTCCGTCATGTCATGTGCTCATGCGACCGGTCACCCCTGCCGCCCTCTGCCTCCTCACCACCGCCCTGCTGTCCCCGCTGCCCGCCGCCCAGGCGGCCCCCGCCCCCGCCCCGTCCCTCGCCCCGTCCCCCAGGCCCGCCCCCGCCCCCGCCTGCGGCGGCGCCGACGCGCGCGGCTTCCCCCTCACCACCCACATCCACGGCGGCCCGGACACCTACGCCGCCGGCGGCGACCCCGGCACCTGGTACCTCGACGTCACCAACACCACCGGCCGCGCCTGCTCCGGGATCCACCCGGTCGTCGTCCTCGTCGACCAGGACCGCAGACTGACCGCCGCCCAGCCCCGACTGGAGTTCACCGTGGGGCGGCACCCGCATCCGGTGCGGTTCGAGGCGACCGACGAGGACGAGATCGTCGCCCCCTTCGAGGCCGCCGGTTTCCCGGGGCTCACCATCGGGGCGGGCCGCACGATCCGGGTCGAGGTCCGGCTGTCGGTCACCTCCGACACCGTGCCCAACGACATCACGGCCACCGCCGCCGTCGTCCAGCGGCAGGGCGACGACGGGGACTGGGTGGGGGAGTCGAACGCCTACCGGTTCCGGGTGGTACGGGCGACGACGAGCAGCCGGGGCGAGACCCCCGAACGCCCCACCCGCAACCCGGAGTCCGCCTCCGCGCCCGCACCGGAAACCACCCCCACCCCAAGCCCCACCCCCACCCCCCGAACCCCCACCACCCTCGCCGACGAACTCGCCCGCACCGGCCTCGGCTCCCCGGGCGAGGCCCTCGCGCTGGCCGTGGCCCTGGTGGTGACCGGCACCGCCCTCCTCCTGTCCCGGAGGCGCCGCTGAGGCGTGTCCGACGGATACCCGCAGGACACGCCCCGCCCGTGCCTGGGATACCGGGTGACCGGCGGGGTGAAGCCCGGCACTTCCTGATTACCCTGGGGGCGTCGGTACGCCGTGGTTCCGGCGCCCCCGTTCACCCACGTCCCGCACGACGTGACAGGCACCAGGAGTGATCCACCCACATGGCAGACCGCAAGCCCATCGACTCATGGCTGACCGACATGGACGGCGTCCTCATCCACGAGGGTGTGCCGATCCCCGGCGCCGACGCGTTCGTCAAGAAGCTCCGCGAGTCCGGCAAGCCCTTCCTGGTGCTGACCAACAACTCCATCTACACGGCCCGTGACCTGCACGCCCGCCTCAACCGCATGGGCCTGGACGTGCCGGTGGAGAACATCTGGACCTCGGCGCTCGCCACCGCCGAGTTCCTGGACGACCAGCGGCCGGGCGGTTCCGCGTACGTCATCGGTGAGGCCGGCCTCACCACCGCCCTGCACGACATCGGCTACATCCTCACCGACCACGACCCCGACTACGTCGTACTCGGCGAGACCCGTACCTACTCTTTCGAGGCGATGACCAAGGCCGTCCGCCTGATCAACAACGGCGCCCGCTTCATCTGCACCAACCCCGACGAGACCGGCCCGTCCGCCGAGGGCCCGCTACCGGCGACCGGCGCGGTGGCCGCGCTGATCACCAAGGCCACCGGCAAGCAGCCGTACTTCGCGGGCAAGCCCAACCCCCTGATGATGCGCACCGGGCTGAACGCCATCGGCGCCCACTCCGAGACCAGCGCGATGATCGGCGACCGCATGGACACCGACGTCCTCGCGGGCATCGAGGCCGGGATGCGCACCTTCCTGGTGCTGACCGGGCTGACCACCCCGGCCCAGATCGAGGACTTCCCCTACCGCCCCTCCGAGGTCGTCGACTCCATCGCGGACCTGGTCGACCTGGTCTGACCACCACCCCGGGACGGCCGCCGAAACCTCCGGCCCCCCGGATGCAACCCGTACGGAGCAGCCGGACCCCGCGTCAGGATGCGTGGTCCGGCCGCGCGGGGGAGTCTCCAGACATCTGGAGGTTCACGATGGGTTCTCCCTACATCACTCTCCGCGCCCCCCTTGTCGGCCTCGCCGCCGCACTCCTGACCGCGCTCCCGCTCCTCACCCCCGCCCCGCCCGCCCACGCGGCGGACGGCTCCGGCGGCACCGTCACCGTCAGCCCCGCCGCCCCGGTGCCCGGCGGGGACATCGCCCTGCGCGTCACCGGCTGCGAGGTCACCTCCGCGACGGCCGTCTCGGCGGCCTTCGTCTCCGAGGCCCGCCTCAGCGGCTCGGACGGCACCCTCACCGGCGACACCCGGATCCGCACCGCGCTCAAGGCCGGCGCCTACGCCGTCCGGATCACCTGCGGCGAGCACACCGCCGACGGCCGCGTCCGCGTCACGGACACCCCCGCCCAGGATCGCCTCGCCCAGGATTCCCCCGCGCAGGATCCCCCCGCGCAGGACGCGCCCTCACCCACCGCCCCCGTCCACGCGGGCGGCGGCGGCACCGCGACCCACCTCGCCTCCGAGGCGGAGTCCGGCCGGGACGGCGGCCCCGGCGCCGCCCACGCCATCACCGGACTGCTGCTGGCCGGAGCCGCCGCGGTCGCCGTCATCCTGCGCGGCGCCCGCAAAAGCCGCCGCACCCCCTGAGGCGGCCGAACCATGCCGGACGCCACACACCGCAACGAACACCACGATGCCGACCACCACCCCGACCACCACCCCGACCAGGACCCCGAACGTCCCACCGGCCCCGCCCGACTCCTCACCGGCGTCGCCTGGGCACTCCTCCTGCTCGGCCTGTGGCTCTGGGGCCGCGAGGTCACCGATCTGCGCCAGGGCATATCCGCCCCCACCACCGGCGACATAGCCGCCGTCGGCCGCCCCGCCGGTGCCGGACTCCCACCCCCCGCCGACCCCCTCACCGGCGCCGCCCCGACCCGCCTCGACATCCCCGGCATAGCCGTCCGGGCCCCGGTCGTCGCCCGTGGCCTCGACCGCGAGGGCGCCATCGACCCCCCGCCTTACGACCGCCCCGGCACCGTCGGCTGGTACGCGGCCGGCGTCGAACCCGGCGCGGCGGGCACCGCGCTGCTGGTCGGCCATGTCGACACCGACACCCGCCCCGCCGTCTTCTACAAGGTCAGCACCCTCCGCCCCGGCGAACCCCTGCGCGTGGCCCGCGCCGACGGCACCGTCGCCGAGTTCACCGTCGACGACGTCCAGGTCCTCACCCGCGACCGCTTCGACGCCCGCCAGGCGTACGGCCCACGCGAGTCCGGCCGCGCCGAACTCCGCCTCATCACCTGCGGCGGCACCTACGACCGCACCACCCGCAGCTACACCGCGAACGTCGTCGTCTCCGCCTACCTCACCGGCACCCGCCGCTGAACCAAACCCGGCGGGGGCTGTAACAGCTCCGGGACAAGCCCGACGACCGCCCTCGTGGGCGGACCGGGACGTATGTCAGGATTGAGCCTCTTGGACGAGTGCACCCAAGGGGGAGTTGGATGTACGGCAGCAGGGGGGCAGGCCGGTTGCGCGCGCCCGCCGCGGCACTGGGCGCGGCGCTGCTGATCGCGGGCTGTTCGTCCGGGAGCGACGGCGACGAACCGGGCGGCGGGATCACCCAGCAGCCCAAGGGCGCCGACCCGTTCTGGGTCAACCCGGACAGCAACGCGGCGCAGCAGGTCGCCTCCTACGAGGAGGACGGCAAGCAGAGCGAGGCGGACGAGATCCGTAAGATCGCGCAGTACCCGACGGGCGAGTGGATCAGCCCGGAGAGCCCCGAGGACCAGGCCCGCGGCTTCACCGAGGCGGCGGCGGAGGCCGACCGCACGGCCCTGCTGGTCCTCTACAACATCCCGCACCGCGACTGCGGCCAGTACTCGGGCGGCGGCGCGGCCGACGGCAACGCCTACCGCGCCTGGATCGACGGGGTGGCGGCGGGCATAGAGTCCCGCGCGGCGACGGTGATATTGGAGCCGGACGCGGTCCTGCACCTGGTCGACGGCTGCACCCCGGGCGAGTTCCACGAGGAGCGCTACGACCTCCTCAAGTACGCCATAGAGAAGCTCGGCGGCCTCTCCGCCACCCAGGTCTATCTCGACGCGGGCAACGCGGGCTGGGGCCACCCCGACCAGATCTTCGACCCCCTGAACCGGGCCGGGATCGCGCAGGCCGACGGTTTCTCGGTGAATGTCTCGAACTTCTACACCACCGACGATTCCATCGCCTACGGCAAGCAGCTCTCCGCCAAGATAGGCAACAAGCCCTTCGTCATAGACACCAGCCGCAACGGCAAGGGCCCCTACACCGAGGGCGACCCCAACGAACGCTGGTGCAACCCCCCGGGCCGTGCCCTCGGCGAAACCCCGACCACCAAAACAGCCGACCCCTTGGTGGACGCCTACGTCTGGGTCAAACGCCCCGGAGAATCAGACGGCGAATGCAAGGGCGGCCCCAAGGCAGGCGAATGGTGGCCGGACTACGCCATGAAACTGGCGCAAGCCACAACGCCCTGAAGGGGCGCGAGAAACCACACCGCTCCCGCAGGTTGAAAACAACCTGCGGGAGCGTCTCTGTCCCGGTTACGGAATCCGAACCCACTGAGCCTGACTCGGCGTCCCCTGATCATCCGTAACAAACAACATGTACCACCCCGCCTGCACCAGATTCCGACTCTCCGGCACAGTGACCGTCACCTCGTCCCCGGACACCTCCATGTCCAGCGCGATGGACCGCTGATCCACATCCGTGACATGCGTGGAAGCGCTGGGCCGGATCAGCCGTGCGTTCTTCAGCGACGAAGCATGCTGGGAGGTGAACGTCGCCGACTCCCCCCGCTCGATACTGTCCGGCCCGCCGGACAGCGTCGGCTGCGCCCCCTGGTACAGATACGGCGGCGTATAGATCTCGATCCGCTGCTCGAACTCCCCGGGCTTGGTGTTCGCCTTGTCCGCGTAGAGCGAGTCGGACCCGAAGAACATCACCCGCCCGTCCGGCAGCAGGATCGACCCGGAGTGGTAGTTCCGGCCGACCAGCGGATCGGCGACCCGCTCCATCGAGTTCGACTCGGTGTCGTACAGATGGGCCTGGAGGATATTGGAGTCCCCGCGCCCCCGGTAGTCCTCGGACCCGCCCGAGATCAGCACGGAATCGTCCGGCAGGACGGACGCCATCGGATAGCGCGTCCCCTTCTCCAGCGAGGGCCCGTCCACGAACTCCGGTTCGTCGGCCTTCAGATCGGCGATCCGGGTCTTCTCGCTGGACAACTGCGACTCACCGACCCCGCCACCCCCGATGACCATGTACTTCTCGTCCTGGGCCGGAGGCAGCAGCACACTGTTCGCGGTCTCCAGCATGTTCGCGTCGCTCATACCGGGGACCTTGGTGAACTCATTGGTGTCCACGTCCCAGATACCGGGGTCGCGCCCCACGTCGTCCGGTCCGTATCCGGCGTTCGCGCCCGAGTAGAAGATCTTCCCGTCCTGCATCAGGAACAGCGCGGGATAGGTCGGGAACTGCCGGACCTCCTCGGTGTACGTCCAGGTCTTCGTCTCGGGGTCGTAGACCTCGTTCTTGCCCGGGACGAGCTGCCCGATGTCGTCGAGCCCGGAGACGCTCAGCACCTTTCCGTCGCTGAGTGTGGTGAGCGTCGGATACCAGCGGGCCTCGTTCATCGGATCGACCTTGATGTACTTCTCGGCGATCGGATCGAACTCATAGGCGTCCCGGATGCCCTGGAAATCCTTCTTGTCCAGCGCGAGTTTCTCCGCGATGCCATAGGTGTTCCGCGAGTCGGCACCATTGAGGCCCTGCACCCGGTAGTTGTCCTGGGTACCGGTCTCGTACTCGCTGCCGGACTTCTGCGCCTCGACATAGATACGGCCCAGCCCGGGGTCGTTGCGCAGGAACGCGCCGGTCTCCGGGTCGAAGACCTTCTCCGCGCGCGGCACCAGCACCGGGTCCTTGGAGACGAAGGTCTTGCCGTTCTCCTTGCCGGTGAACTTGGTGCCCGCGGGCAGGGTGATCGGCTTGTCCGGGTTCTCGTTGTGGACGACCATCAGGCCACCGGCCTTGGTGACATCGCCCTTGAGTTTCTCGTACCGCTTGGTGCCGCCGGCGATCAGGAGATTGCCGTTGGCGAGCTGGGTGTGCCCGGTGCAGAAGAGATCCGTGGGGGTGGGCACCTTCTTGATGGTGTCCTTCACCGGATCCCAGATCCGGGTGTCGAACTTCTTCGCGTCGAAGTTGTCCTGGTCGTTGCCCGACCCGGCGACCAGCAGCACCTTTCCGGTCCGCAGCAGGGCCGCGTGAATGGTGTTCTGCTTGTACTCGTCGGGAAACTCGACGACCTCCCACTTGCCGTTCTCGGCTTTGTACTCGGGTCGGTTGATCTGGTACTGGTGGTATTTCTCCGAGCCGAAGCGGTAGAGCCACGGCCCGTTCATCCCGGCCAGCGCGAGTACCACCACCGTGCCTATCGCGAGTCGACGGGCGCGACGGCGGCCTCCACGGTCGTTCATTCCTTACGTCCCCCAAGTCCACCCAGGGCGATTTGCATGGTCTGGTTATTGCCCGCGGCGGCCGTGCCGGTCGCACCCGCCGCGTCCTGCGGACCCGATGCAGCCGGTGTACCCGATGCACCCGGTGCACCCGGCGTGCCCTGGCCTCCGCCCGCCTGCTGACCGGAGGCGGCGGCCCACTGGGGCCGCTGCTGCGGCGCGTGCGATCCGAACGCTCCGTGCGGTGCGAACGGTCCGGGCGATCCGTGCGGTGCGGCGTGCGCGCCATGGCGGGGGGTCCCCTGGCCACCCGTGGGCAGCGGCTGCGGCTGGTACTGCTGGTGCGGCCCCGCAACGGGCCCGCCCGCGCCCGCCCCCACCCCGGCACCTGACCCCACTCCCGCTCCTGTTCCCATTGCAGCCTGCTGCGGATCGGCGGGAGCCGTCGCCGCGGGCCGCTTCTTCGCCTCGCGCAGCGACCAGCGCCACGCGAAGATCGGGGTCGCGGTGATCAGCATGGCGAAGATCGCCCAGATGATCATCGCCGGATGGGCGTGGCCGAAGGCGAAACCGGCGCCGATCGAGGCACCGAAGATCAGGATGAAGTACCAGTGGTAGCGGAAGGTCCCGAACCAGCGGTCGGGGCTGGCCGAGTCGCCCTTGGGCGTCACCACGAACTTGCTCTTGCGCCGCAGCGCCGAGTCGATCAGCGCCTTCGCGTACAGCGGCGCGGACAGCGCCGACATCACCATGCCGGCCACCCCGCCGGAGCCCTCCGGCTCGTGCGGGGAGACATTGTGGCGGCGGTTCCAGACGTACAGGCCGATCTGGAGCGCGGAGGCGTTGCCGTAGAGCATCAGCCACACCACCGGGTCGATGTTCACACCCGAGGCGCCGAGGCCCAGGAACAGGGCGCAGCTCAGCGCGGCCAGGATCCAGTTCAGGGCGGACATCGGATAGAAGATGATCATCATGGTGTAGTTGAAGAGCTTGCTCGGCGGCAGCGAGTACCAGCCCTTCCAGTACTGCTTGAGGATCGTCTCGTACGTACCCCGTGACCAGCGCATCTGCTGGGTGAAGAAGTCCGTCCAGGCGCTCGGGCCCTCGCCGACCGCGAGGACGTCCGGGGTGTAGACCGAGCGCCACTTGCGGCCGGTGGCCGGGTTCTTCGCGCGGTGGATCTCGAACCCGGTCGCCATGTCCTCGGTGATCGAGTCGTAGAGCCCGCCGATCTGCTTGAGGGCCCTGATCCTGACCGCGTTGGAGGTGCCGACGAACATCGGGGCGCCGTACTTGTTCCCGGCCCGCTGGATCAGGGCGTGGAACAGGAACTGCTGGGACTCGGCGGCCTTGGTGACGAAGGAGTCGTAGTTGCCGTAGACCTGCGGGCCGATGACGAAGCCGACGTCCGGGTCGCGGAAGAAGCCGAGCATCCGCTCCAGGTAGTTCGGCAGGGGGACGTGGTCGGTGTCGACGGAGGCGAAGAAGTCGTAGTCGTCGCCGTGCGCCTCCAGCCAGGCGTTGTAGTTGCCGTGCTTGGTCTTGGCGCGGTGCGGGCCCTTGGCCTGGTTCCACTTGGCGACGCCCTTGCGGGAGAAGTGGTGGACGCCGAGCCGGGCGCACACCTCCTTCACATCCGGGTCGTCGCCCTCGTCCAGCAGCCAGACGTGCATCAGACCCCGGTGGCGCAGCTTGACGGCCGCCTCCAGGGTCTTGGTCACCATCTCCAGCGGCTCCTTGCCGGGCACGAAGGAGGTCAGGAAGGCGACCCGGGTGCCGGTCTCCGGCACCACCGGGACCGGGTCCCGGGCGACGAGGGTGGCGTGCGCGTTGGACAGCACGTTCATACAGCGGAAGAACTCGATCAGACCGATCGAGACCAGCATCACGACATCGAGGGCCGGCAGGAAGTCGTAGGCCGGGTAGTCGCGTTCGGTCCAGTGCGCGGGCTGGAGCAGCCAGGCCAGCAGGACCAGCGACAGCAGGGGGGCCGCCGCCAGCATCAGGGCCACGCGTATCCGGTGCGGCTCCTGGGAGATCAGGGACCGGTACTGGACCTTGTAGGGCTTGCCGGGATCGGGCTGGGTGAGGGGGCCCGCGAGCCGGCTGTAGTGCTCGTAGTCGTACCGGGGCAGGGTCTTCTTGATGCGGCGGAAGGCGCCTGTGTTGCCCGTGCGCAGCGAGTCCACCCGGAGCTGGGTGGTCCGGGACGGGTCCGAGTCGTCCCGGGCGCCCGTCGGCCTCGACGTCATGAGTCATCCCCCCACACGCGGGTCACCCGCGTGTCTGTCGGTTCGTCTGCCGTCCGCTCGGTCCCCCTCGACCTTCACGGACGTGTGTGTGGTGGGCCACCGTCACCACGTCGTCCACACTTTATAGACATGGCACAGCGCCCTGTCGGTTGCATGATGCCCCCCCTCGGCATCGGTTCAGATACGGGCCCCCTTCTCCCGCGCTCCGCCCCGCGCCGAACAGCGACCGGATGCCCCGCCCCCCCAACAGGCGCGCCTCCGCCGCCTCTTCCCTGCCAGGGTTCTACGGCGTTCGGCATGATCGCAAGACGCTCTACACCGTATTTAACGGTCATTTGTCTGTCATATGTGACGAAAGTAATGCGTGGGTGCGGAGTCGGGCGGGAGTGTGTGCGGGAGCGTGTGCCGGAGTGTCCGGGGGCGGTCGGGGGCGGCCGGGAGGAGCGGTCGGAGGAAGGGGCGGGAGCGGCGGGGGAAAGCGAACAGGCCCCCTCCGGATGGAGGGGGCCTGCCGTGTCGTGCGCCGCCAGGGACTCGAACCCCGGACCCGCTGATTAAGAGTCAGCTGCTCTAACCAACTGAGCTAGCGGCGCCTGCTGACCCCGGAAACTTTACCGGACCGCCGGGGGTGCTCGTGACCACGGAACCCCGGACGGCGGCGCCGGAACCGGCCCCCGGCCCCTCCCGGACCGCCGGAGTACATCATTCGGACCGTCAGAATGCGCGCCCCGGTGACAGTTGGGAAAGGCTGATCACGTGCACAGGTGCGGAGATGTCGAGCAGAAGTGTGAGGGGAATCGCATGAAGCCTCCGGTATTCGAGGAAATCGAACCGGCGGGCGACTGCGATTGCCCCGGCTGCCGCCACCGGCGGCCCCTCGCGGGATTCTCCCCGCAGTCGGCGTATGTGTCCCCGGGCGCGCTGCGTGGCGCCCAGCGGGCCGTGGTGGTGGCCGTCGCGGCGAGCGCCGCCCTCGGTGCCGGGCAGGCCCTGCCGGCCGTCGCGGCCCCCCAGACCCCCGGCCGACCTGCGGTTCCCGCAGCCGACGGGCCGGACACCCCCCAGGGCGGCAAGGCCCCGCTGCACGGTCCCGGCGGCCGTCCGGCGCCCCAGGTGGAGCCCACGCCGGGGTCGATCACCCGGGCCGAGATCATCAACCGGGCCAAGACCTGGGTCGCGGCGAAGGTGCCGTACAGCATGTCGAAGTACTGGACCGACGGATATCGGCAGGACTGCTCCGGCTTTGTCTCGATGGCCTGGAAACTCGCCGGGAACGAATGGACCGGGTCCCTGGACAAGTACGGGGTGAAGATTTCCAAGGAGGAACTCCAGCCCGGCGACATGCTGCTCTTCCACAATCCCGCGAACCCCGAGAAGGGCTCGCACGTCGTTATTTTCGGCGGCTGGACGGACTACACCCACACCTACTACACCGCCTACGAATCCACGCCTCCCCACGCCCGCAAGCAGTCGACGCCCTACGCCTACTGGTCGAACTCGGACCGCTACGTCCCGTACCGCTACAAGGGCGTGGCGGTGACGGAGGGCACGGACACCGGCACCGGAGAGAAGGAGCCGGTGGCCGCCAAGCCGCAGCCCCCGACCCCGGCGACCCCGGTGACCCCGGCCCCGGCGGCCACCCCGTTCCCGGGGGCCGCGTCCTTCGGGCCGGGCGCCAACAACAAGTACGTCACCCAGCTCGGCCAGATGCTGGTCAAGCGGGGCGGCGGCCGGTTCTACACCTCTGGCCCCGGCCCGGTCTGGACGAACGCCGACCTCCGGGCCACCCAGGCGTTCCAGCAGGCCCAGGGCTGGACGGGCACGGCGGCGGACGGCATCCCCGGCCCGAAGACCTGGGACCTGCTGGTGACGGGCAAGGGCAGGAGCATCCCGGCGGCAGCGGCGGCGGGCCCCCAGGCCCCTACGAAACCCAAGCCCAAGCCCCCTTCTCCGGCGAGGCCCACCCCCGCGTCCGCCAAGCCGCAGGGGACGGTGCCCGCCTACCCCGGCGGCGCGGTCTTCCGCCCCGGCGCGGACAGCCCGTCCGTCACCCGGCTCGGGGAGCGGCTCGTCGAGAAGGGATACGGCCGTTTCTACGCGACCGGCCCCGGTCCCCTCTGGGGCGAGGCGGACCGCCGCGCGGTGGAGGCGTTCCAGCGGGCGCAGGGATGGCGCGGCGCGGCGGCGGATGGCTACCCGGGCCCGGAGACCTGGCGCCGCCTGTTCCGCTGAACCCGCCGGGCGAGCCCCCGACCACCCCTGCCCCTACCCCTCCCCCGTTCCCCACCGTCATCAGGCATCAGGCATCACACGTCACGCACCACCTACCCCGTACCACGCACCACACATCACACATCACACACCACACATCAGGCATCCGTCGCGGAGGCTGGACCCACCCATGAACCCGAACCCCTCGCCTGACGTTCCCCTGGACGAGCAGCCCGCCCCGGACCACGCGGAGGTCCCCGAGCCGCCGTGGCCGTGCCGTCCGTCGCCCCGGCTGATCCAGAACGAGGTGACCACCGAGATCCCGGTCCACCTCCTCTTCCGCGACGACCCCGACCCCCAGCCGGTGCCGCTGCGCCCGGCGGTGGTGAACCGGCGCCAGGGCACCGGAGAGCAGCCGCGCGTGCGCCGCCCGGTACCGGCGAAGGCCCGCCCGGTCGCGCAGGTCGACCCGGACCTGGCCGAGCGCCCGGCCCGGGTGCTGCCCGCGACGGCCGGGGTGCTGGCCGGGCTGTGCGGCGCGGCCGGCTGTGTGGCCACCTCGTGGTGGGCCGGGGTGCTGCCCCCGCTGACCGGGGCGGCGCTCGGTCTCCCCGCCGCCGGGGCGGGGGCCGGGCTGGGTCCGGCGCAGTGGGCGGCGTACGCGGGCGCCGGGGCGCTGGGGCTGTTCGGCTTCGGCGGGCTGGCCCGGGGCGGGACCGGACGGGCCTGGGTGCTGGGCCTGTTCGGCCGCTACCGGGGGACGGTCCGCCGCACCGGCCTGATGTGGGTGAACCCGCTGCTGCTCCGCCGCCGGGTGGATGTCCGGCTGCGGCACTGGCGCAGCGATCCGCTGCACGCGGCCGAGCCCGGCGGGGTCGCGCTGCGGGTGGTGGTGCTGGTGGTGTGGCGGGTGCGGGACACCGCGCGGGCCGTCCTGGGCGTCGAGGACCACGAGGGCTATCTGCGCGAGTGCGTGGAGGCGGCGCTGGCCCGGGTCCCGGTGGAGATGCCGGGCACCACGCGGGCCTCGGTGGCGGGGGAGGCCCTGACCCGGCTGGTCGCGGCGGACGCGGCGGCGGTGGGCCTGGAGGTCTTCTCGGTCCAGCCGGTACGGGTGGAGTACGCGCCGGAGATGGCGGCGGCGATGCACCGCCGCCGGATCGCCGCCCTGGACGCCCAGCAGCGGGCGACCCTGCTCACCTCGGTCGTCGACTCGGTCGAGGACACGGTCACCCGGCTGACCATGCGCGGTCTGGTGGAGCTGGACGACTACGAACGCAAAGTCCTGGTCCGGGACTTGACGGTCGCCTTCTGCTCGGGCCGGACGGGGGGCGGCGACCCCGCGCACTGACCGTCCACACCATCCCCCCGCCACCGTCACGCCCCCCGCACGGACGGCGCTGACACGTGCCCTGCCTGGGCCCGGGTTCCGAGATTGGTATGGACATGTTCAACGCTCAGCAATACATTGATGCTTGGTCTAGACCTGCACGGCTCACGGAACACCCCCACGTTTCACCCCCACGTTCTCTCCAGGAGCGGCAGACATGCGCACTAGGACCAAGCTGTACGCCGCCGCGGTGGGAATGGCGACCACCGGAGCCCTCGTGCTCTCATCCGGTGGTGCCTCCAGCCACGGCTACACCGATCTCCCCCTCAGCCGGCAGAAGGCGTGCCAGAACGGCACCGTCACCAACTGCGGCAACATCCAGTGGGAACCGCAGAGTGTCGAGGGGCCGAAGGGCTTCCCGTCCAGCGGTCCCGCCGACGGCTCGATATGCAACGCGGGTCTGGGGCAGTTCGCCCAGCTCAGCGCGCCGAAGACGCCGTCCGGTGCGGCCTGGCCCGCCACCAGGGTGACCGGCGGTCAGAGCTACAACTTCCGCTGGCAGTTCACCGCCATGCACGCCACGAGCGACTTCAAGTACTACATCACCAAGCCGGGCTGGAACCAGAACCGCAACCTCACCCGGGCCGACCTCAACCTGACCCCGTTCCTCACCGTCCCCTACAACGGGCAGCGCCCGCCGTCCACCCTGTCCCACTCGGGCACCATCCCCTCGGGCCTGAGCGGACGGCACGTCATCGTGGCGGTCTGGAGCGTCGCCGACACGACGAACGCCTTCTACGCCTGCTCGGACGTCACCTTCTGATCGCTCCGCCGCAGACCGGGCCGACCCCCGCGCACACCGGCACCGCTCCCCGGTGCCGGTGTGCGACCCGCTCCGCTTCGGCGGAGGGGCGCGGCCCGGACGACGTCCACTGACTCCGCAAGCCGATGTCCCCGGACATACGTCGAAGGGCCTCTCACTCCCACGAGAGGCCCTTCGTCGGTGCGCCGCCAGGGACTCGAACCCCGGACCCGCTGATTAAGAGTCAGCTGCTCTAACCAACTGAGCTAGCGGCGCATGACTCCCGCCGAAACGCTTCCGCGCCCGGCGACAGAGAAAATAGTACCCGCTCCCCGGGGGTGCTTCCGCCCCCGCCCGCGCGGGCCTGAGCGGGCCTGAGCGGCTCAGATCGCCAGGGACAGCAGGACCGGCGCCGCGTTGCGGTTCAGGGTGTCCGCCGCCTGGCGCAGCCGGTGGGCGTGCTCGACCGGCAGCGACAGGGCCAGACAGCCGGCCGAGGAGCCCGCGGTGAGCGGGACGGCCGCGCAGACCGTGCCGATCGCGTACTCCTGGAGGTCCAGCACCGGCACGGTCGGGGGCTGGGCGGCGAGCCGGGACAGCAGCAGCGCGTCACTGGTGATGGTGCGCGAGGTGAGCCGGACCGCGCGGTGCCGGGAGAGATGGTCGCGCCGCCCGTTGTGGTCGAGCTGGCCGAGCAGGCTCTTGCCGAGCGCGGTGGCGTGCGCGGAGCGGCGGAAGTCCACCCACTCATGGACGACCGGGGTGCCCGGTCCCGCCGCGTACTGGGTGATCCTGACCTCGCCGTCGATGTACCGGCTGAGGTAGACGGCGGCGCCGACCGAGTCGCGCAGCCGGTCCAGGGTGCGCTGGAGCTGGGCCCGCAGCGCCTGCTCGGGCCGGTGCGAGCCGCCGAGCCGGGTGAGCGCCTCGCCGGTGACATGGGTGCCGTCGGCGGTCTGCTCGACATAGCCCTCGCGGCGCAGCATCCGCAGCAGGGCGGTCAGCCGGGGTGGGGTGAGGCGGGTGGCGCGGGCCAGTTCGGTGTCGGTGACCCCGGTGGAGTGCCGTGCCACCGTCTCCAGGACCCTGAGGGCGTCCTGCGCCGAGTGGTACGGGGCCGTCGGCTCGTGCGTCAGCGCCACGGTGTCCCCCCGGTCGCTCGGGCCGTGATCCGGGTCGGCGGATCCTTTCCACGATAACCGGCGGGTGCCCGCGGGGGAGAGGGTCTTGGCGAGAACGCGTCCGCTCCGGCCGCCGAAGGCGCCGCCACCGGCGAGCGCGCCCCCTCGGCCCCCTCGCCCTCCCCGGCTGGCCCCTCCGCCTCCCCGGCTCCCCTCGCCCACCCCCGCCGATGTCACAGCACCGCGCCCAGGAACTCCCGGGTCCGCGCCTGCTCCGGGTCGCCGAAGATCCGCTCCGGGGGTCCCGCCTCGATCACCCGGCCCGCGTCGAACATCAGTACGGTGTCCGAGATGTCCCTGGCGAAATTCATCTCATGGGTCACGCACAGCAGCGTGATGTCCGTACTGCGGGCGATGTCCCGCAGGACGTCCAGCACCCCCGCCACCAGTTCCGGGTCCAGTGCCGAGGTGACCTCGTCCAGGAGCAGGATCTCCGGGCTCATGGCCAGCGCGCGGGCGATGGCCACCCGCTGCTGCTGACCGCCGGAGAGCTGGGTCGGACGGGCGTCCACCTTGTCGCTCAGCCCGACCAGTTCCAGCAGCTCACGGGCCCGCTCCTCGGCCCGGTCGCGCTCGATGCCCAGCACGGTGACCGGGGCCTCGGTGATGTTCCGCAGGACGTTCATGTTCGGGAAGAGATTGAACTGCTGGAAGACCATCCCGATCTTCCGGCGGATCTCCCGCTGGTACTTCTCGCTCGCCGGCCGCAGCCGCCCGTCCGGGCCGCCCGGCATGTGGGACAGCGGGGTGCCGTCCACCGTGATGGTCCCGGAGCTGACCTGCTCCAGCGTCATCAGCAGCCGCAGGATGGTGGTCTTGCCGGAGCCGCTCGGCCCGATCAGGGTCACATGCCGGCCGCGCTCGACGGCGAAGTCGAGGTGATCGAGCACCACATGGTCGCCGTACCGCTTGACGACCCGGTCGAACTCGATCAGCGGGCCGCCCGGCGCGGCGGTCTTCCGCAGCGGGTCGGGGGCACGGGTGGCGTCGGCGGCATCGGTCGCATCGGTGGCGTCAGTGGCCAAGGCGCTTCTCCAGTCGTCTCATCAGCAGCGAGGTCGGGTAGCTCGCCAGCAGGAAGATCAGGCCCGCCAGGGTGAAGGTCTCGACGTAGGCGAAGTGGTACGCCCCGTACTCCCGGGCCTCGGCGACCATCTCGGTGACCGTGATCACGGCCAGGAAGGGTGTCTCCTTGAACATGGAGATCGCGTAGTTGCCGAGCGCGGGCAGCACCTTGCGCACGGCCTGCGGCAGGATCACCGACTGCCAGGTCCGCCGCGGCGACAGCGACAGTGCCCGGGACGCCTCCCACTGCCCCGCGGGCACGGCGTCGATCCCGGCCCGGTAGACCTCGGCCAGATAGGACGCGTAGTGGATGCCCAGCACCACCACCCCGATGGTCAGCGGATCGACGCTGCTGAACACCGCGTAGGCACCCACCAACTGCACCAGCAGCGGGGTCGACCGCACGAACTCCATCACCGCCCTGACCGGCAGCGACACCAGCCGGGCCGGCGCCCGTGCGGCGAGGGCCGCCACCAGCCCCAGCACCGCCGCCACCAGTGTGCCCAGCACCGTCGCCAGCAGCGTCGTCCGGAACCCCTGCCAGAGCAGCGGCAGCGAATCGCGTACGGCGTTCCAGTCCCAGTCGTAGGTCACCGGGCGCCTCCCGCCGTCGCGCCCGCCTTCGCCACCGCGGGCCGCGCACGCCGGTCGCCGCCCCCGGTCAGCCGGGCCTTGGCCCGCCGCTCCAGGGCGTTCATCAGCAGCGTCAGCGCGTACGCCAGCACGAAGTACAGGACCAGCAGGGTCAGATAGGCGGCGGCCGACTCACCCGTGCGGTCCCGCATCCGCTGCACCACCGTCGTCAGATCGGCCGCCGAGATCAGCCACAGCAGCGGCGTGCACTTCAGCAGTTGGATCAGCAGATTGGTGAACGGCGGAATCATCTGCGGCCACGCCTGCGGCAGGACCACCCGCCGCATCCGCTGCCCCGGAGACATGTTCAGCGCCACCGCCGCCTCCCACTGCGCCTTCGGTACGGCGTTCAGCGCGCCCCGCACCACCTCGGAGCCGTACGCCCCGTAGTTGAGGCCGAACGCCACCACCCCGCACAGCAGCGGCGACAGCTCGTACCCGACGAGCAGCGGGAACGCGTAGTACAGCCAGAAGAGTTGGACATAGAGCGAGGTGCCGCGGAAGAACTCCACCGCCACCCGGGAGGTGCCCCGCACCACCACCGGGCGGGCGCGTGCCATGAACCCGAGGGCGAAGGCCAGCGCGAGCGCCAGCGCCGAGCCCAGGACGGTGGCGGCGACGGTCACCCCGAGGCCCGACCACACCTCGGGCAGATGGCCGAAGAAGTAGGCGTAGAAGTCAGCCATGCGCGCGGGTCCCCGTCACGCCCTGCACAGATCGGCGGTCTTCAGATCGGCCGGCGGGATGGTGTCCTCGCCGAAGCCGTACGCGCCGAGCAGCTCCACATACCGGCCCCGGTCCGAGACGATCTTCCTCAGCTCCCGGTTGAAGGCGTCCCGGACCTCCTCGGCGCCCTGCCGGAACACCGCGCCGCCGGGGCTGTACTGCTTGACCCCGTCGACCTCCGGCACGAACGACTCGGTCACCTCCAGGCCGCTGTTGTTGCGGGCGAGCCAGTTGAGCGAGATGCCGGTCAGCAGAAACGCGTCGATCCGCCCGGCCTTGACCGCGTCGGCCCCGTCCTGCGGCTTCTGGAGCGTCTTCAGCGAACCGTCGGGGATCCCGGCGCCGGTGGCGTAGGTCTTCTCCACCGCCCCCGACATCACCCCGATGGCCGCACCGGACTCCTTCGCCGACGCCAGATCGGTGAGCTGCTTCGGATTGCCCCGCTGGACCAGCAGCGCGGTCGGCGAGATGAACTCCGGATCGGAGAAGAGCGCCTTCGCGCAGCGCTCCGGGGTGATCGCCATCCCGGCGCTGATGACGTCGTACTTGCCGGCCTGGAGCCCCGGGATCAGCCCGTCCCACTCGGAGAACGTCGGCCGCAGCTCGGCCACGCCCAGCGCCCGGAAGATCTCCCGGTGCAGGGTCGGCGCCTCCCCCTTGAGCTGCCCGTCCTCCTCATAGCCGTACGGCGCCTCATTGGCGTAGGCGACCCGGATGTGGCCCTGCTCCCGCAGCCTGTCCAGCCCGGCCGCCGCACCGCCCGCGTCGGTCCTGGTGCACCCGGCCAGCAGCCCCGGCACCGCGAGCGCACCACCGACCGCGGCCGTTCTGGTGAGGAAACCCCTGCGGGTCGGATGGGGGATGACGGACATGGACGTGCCTCCAGATCGGGTGCCTGTGAACCGGTCGCGACCAGTCCCTCCGCCTGCCCGGCAGCGGCGAGCTATGCCCGGACCCGGCCCGATGTGATGGAACAGTCACCGAAATGAGACCTTGACGTTTTCCCGCGCGCCGGAACGCGGATCTCCGCCACCCAGGTGACCCATGCCCGCGACGGCGTGCCGGACGGGTACCCGGACAGTGGGGCGGGAGACGCTGACGCGCAGCAGGAAGGCATGGGACATGACCGCACTCGGATTCCTCCACCCGGGCGACGCCCCCGCGGACGACTACCCGCGTATCGAACAACTGCTCGGCAGTGATATCCGGCTGGATGTCGTCCCGACCGATCTCACCGATCTCACCGAGCTGGAGCCCGGTGACCGGCTGGCGGCCACCGCGGAGCGGCTGCGGCTGACCGGTGCCGAGGCCGTCGTCTGGACCGGCCCCGCGCCCGCCGACCCGGGGGCCGCCCGCGCACAGGTCCGCACCCTGGCCCTGGCCGCCGGGATGCCCGCCTCCGCCACCCCGCTGGCCTTCGTCAACGCGGCGAAGGAGCTGGGCGCGACCCGGGTGGCGGTGGTTGCGACCGGCCCCGACCCGGACACCGCCCGCTTCACGGACTTCCTGACCGCCGCGGGCCTCCGCATCACCCGGGTCGCCACCGGCACCCCGGACGCCGACCTCCGTGCCCTGGCCGCCGAGGCCCTCACCCCCGACGCGCAGGCCCTGCTCCTGCCCGACCCCGCCCTCCAGACGGCCGCCCATATCGACGCCCTGGAGGCCCGTCTCGCCCGCCCGGTCCTCACCACCAGCCAGACCACGGTCTGGGAGGCCCTGCGCCTGACCGACCGCAGGGTCAACTCCCCGGGCCTGGGCCACCTCTTCACCCGCGAACCGATCGTGCAGGTCTAGCGGTGCGACCGGCCCTCCGCCCACCGGCACTCTTCAGGCCCGGGGAATAACCGGAGACAGTCCCCTGTTAGCGCGGGGAACCGAAATCCGACCCCACCCCGGAGGACCCCCGTGGCGGCAGCAGCACAAGACATCCCCGGCACACCCCACGGCACCGCCCCCGTCCCCCTCTCCGTCCTGGACCTCGCCACCGTCTCCAGCGGCAGCACCGCCACCGACGCCCTGCGCACCAGCGTCGCCCTCTCCCGCCTCGCCGAATCCCGCGGATACCACCGCTACTGGGTCGCCGAACACCACTCCATGCCCGGCGTGGCCAGCACCTCACCGGCCGTGATCCTTGCCCATCTCGCCGCCCACACCACCCGCATCCGCCTCGGCTCCGGCGGTGTCATGCTCCCCAACCACGCCCCCCTGGTCATCGCGGAGCAGTTCGGCACCCTGGAGGCCCTCGCCCCCGGCCGGATCGACCTCGGCCTCGGCCGCGCCCCCGGCACCGACGGCCCCACCGCCGCCGCCCTGCGCCGCACCGACACCCTCCACGAGGGCGCCGACGACTTCCCCCAGCAGCTCGCGGAACTGATCCGCTTCCTGGACGACGACTTCCCCGACGGTCACCCCTACCGCCGGATCCACGCGGTCCCCGGCCCGGTCCAGGGCACCGCCCCCGGCGGGGTCCAGTCCCCGCACCGCCCGCCGGTCTGGCTGCTCGGCTCCTCCGGTTTCAGTGCCCGGCTGGCCGGCCTGCTGGGCCTGCCGTTCGCCTTCGCCCACCACTTCTCCGCCCGCAACACCGTCCCCGCGCTCGATCTGTACCGCGAGTCCTTCCAGCCGTCCCCGCTCCTGGCGGAGCCCTACGCACTGATCGGCGTCAACGCCCTCGCCACCGAGGACCCGGCGGAGGCCCGCCGCCAGATCAAGGCGTCCGCGCTCGGCATGGTCCGGCTGCGCACCGGCCGCCCGGGGCTGATCCCGACGGCCGAGGAGGCGGCGGCGTACACGTTCAGCCCGATGGAGCAGGACTTCATCGACTCCTGGAACGCCGACATCGTCCACGGCACCCCGGACGAGGTGGCGGCCGGGCTGAACGACCTCCAGAAGCGCACCGGCGCCGACGAGCTGATGATCACCGGCAACACCCCCGGCAGCGCACTGCGGCTGCGCTCCTACGAGCTGATCGCCGACGCCTACGGCCTCCCCGGCGGGGACAGGTGAATCCCAGTTCCGCAACCAGGTTGCGGAAGTGAGATCCGCCTACCCTTCCCGACCGCCTACCCGTTCCCGACCGCCTGCCCCGATCCGGCGGGGCTCGGGCTCGGGCCGGGACAGGTCAGCAGCTCGGCGATCCGGTCCGGCGGCACCGGCCGGGAGTACAGCCACCCCTGACCGGTGTCGCAGCCGATCCGCCGCAGCCGTCCGGCCTGCGCGGAGGTCTCCACGCACTCCGCCGTCACGGTCAGCCCCAGCCGGTGGGCGAGCTGGATCATGGCCTCGACGACCACCTCGTCGGCGGGGTTGGTCCCGGCCGCGTCCGCCTCCCGCTCCTCGTACTGGAAGCCCCGGACGAAGGAGCCGTCCAGCTTCAGCACCGACACCGGCAGCCGGCTCAGATAGGCGAGGTTGGAGTAGCCGGTGCCGAAGTCGTCGATGGCGATCCGCACGCCCATGTCACTGAGCGACTGGAGGGCCTGGAGCGGGCGCCCGGAGGAACCCATCACCGCGGACTCGGTCAGTTCGAGCTGGAGCAGATGCGGGGCGAGCCCGGTCTCGGCGAGGATCCGGGCCACATCGGCGACCAGATCCGAGTCCCACACCTGCCGCACGGCGACATTGACACTGACGAAGATGGGTTCCTCGTCGGGATGGTCGAGCTGCCAGCGGCGGGCCTGGCGGCACGCGGTGGCCAGCACCCAGCGGCCCAGCGGCACGATCGCGCCGTCCTCCTCGGCCAGGGTGATGAAGCGATTCGGCGTCAGCATCCCGAACTGCGGATGGTTCCAGCGCACCAGCGCCTCCACCCCGCTCAGCTTCCCGTCCGCCATCCCCACCAGCGGCTGGTACTCCAGGACGAACTCCCCGCGCTCGATCGCGGGCCGCAGGGTGGAGGCGAGCGCCTGACGGGTCATCCGGTGGGCGTTGCGCTCGGGGTCGAAGAGGGTCCAGCGGTCCTTGCCGTCGGCCTTGGCCCAGTACAGCGTGGTGTCGGCGGCCTGCATCAGCCCGGTCGCGCTGGTCCCGGCCGCGAGCCGCTCCACCACCCCGATCGACGCCGACACCGACAGCCGCCGCCCGGACAGGTCGAACGGCGCCTGGAGCGCGGTGAGCACGGACTCGGCGAGATCGGCGAGCTGCTCGGTGCCGGTGGAGTCCTCCACCAGCAGCGCGAACTCGTCGCCGCCGAGCCGGGCCACCAGGGGCGCGCTGGCCCGCGTATGACCGGCCGCGTTGGCGCAGCGGGTGAGGCGCTGGGCGACGGCGGTCAGCAGCCGGTCGCCGATCCGGTGGCCGAGGGTGTCGTTGATGGCCTTGAAGCCGTCGAGGTCGAGATAGCACAGCCCGATCCGCCCGGTGCCGCCGGTGACCTCCGGCTCGGCCTCCAGCGCGGCGGTCAGCCGCTCGAAGAACAGGGTGCGGTTGGGCAGCCGGGTCACCGGGTCGTGCATCTGCAAGTGCCGCAGCCGGCCCTGGAGTTCCCGGCGGGCGCTGATGTCACCCGCCGACAGCAGGACGCGGTGCGGCTCGCCGGGCAGCGGGGAGACGGTGATCTGCACCCACACCGCGTGTCCGTCGTCGGGGTGCTTGAGCCGCCGGGTGCAGCGCAGCCGCGCCTGCCGCCCGCGCAGCACCTCGCGGTAGGCGTGCCAGGTGCGGGCGTCGGAGGTCAGGTCCATCAGCTCGGCGGCGGTCTTCCCGGTCAGCCGCTCCGGTACGACGCCCAGCAGTTCGCCCAGCGCGTCATTGGCGCTGACCACCAGCCCCTCGCCGTCCACCACCGCCATGGCGAAGGGCGCCGAGACGAACGCCGAACGATAGGGGTCGCCGGGCCCGCGCGGGCCTTCGGCGGGCGTATCACCGCTCAATCCGGCACCCCCCGTACGTCGAGCCTCTTTGTGCTCACTCTCTGTGACGGCCGGCCGGATGAGGTCTGCCGCGGGCGTCGGCCCTTCGGACGTTCCGCTCACCGCTCGCTCCCGCAGTGCACTCGATCCGCTCGATCTCTGTCCGGGCAGGAAAGTGTCAGGAAAGTGTGCCGATCATAGAGGTTGGTCCCCGGCCCTTCCAGCCACTGTCCAGTGTCGCGGATTGCCCCACTGTCCTGACAGATCGTTTCTGCCCGTGCGGGGACCGGTTTCCACAACCACCGACCGATTGTGACGGACCGTGAACATTCCCGGGGTGTCGACCCGGCGAGTGTGACCGGCCCCTCACCCGGGCGGGGTAGACAAACAGGGCATACAACCAGAAATTCCCACAGGCTGGGTGCGGTGTCCCCTGAACCGCTCCCGGAGGTACCTGTGCCGCGTCCGCTTCCGCGCCCCCGACTGCGCAGCACCGCGGCCGTGTTCACCGTCTTGTCGGCCGTCGCCGCCACCTCCTTCATCACCGCTCCCTCCATCGCCGAGCCGTTCGCCGCCTCCCCGTGCGCCCTGAACCGCACCGACGCCCATCACTCCGAGGGCCTGGACACCTGGAACGCGGCCTACCCGAAACCGACCCGGGCCCTGGACGCCGTCATGGTCTTCCTGTCCTTCCCGGACGCGGCCCCCCGCACCACCCCCGCCGAACTGACCGCCGATCACTTCCCCGCCACCTCCGACTTCTTCGCCCGCGCCTCCTACGGCCGCTTCACCCTGCGCGCCCACCCGCAGCGCCGGTGGATCCGCATGCCGCGCCCCTCCACCGCGTACGCCATGCAGCGTGACTGGAACCCCGCCCACCGGGCCGCCTATCTGCGCGACGCCCTGTCCGTGTCCGACGGCCGGGTCGACTTCTCCCGCTACGACGTCGTCTACTTCGTCGCGGATCCCGACGCCCCCGGGGTGGACTCCGACGCGACCAAGGTGGTGAACCTCGACACCCCGCTGCGCGCCGACGGCACCGACATCCGCCGGGTGGTGACCGTCTTCGAGCGGCATCCGCCGGACCGGCTGGTACTCGCCCATGAGACCGGTCATGTCTTCGATCTGCCCGACCTCTACCACCGCCCGGTCGACGGCCGGGGCGACTGGGACACCCATGTCGGCGACTGGGATCTGATGGGCAGCCAGTTCGGACTGGCCCCGGATCTCTTCGCCTGGCACAAGTGGAAGCTGGGCTGGCTGGACGACCGCCAGGTGGTCTGTGTCCCCGGCACCGGTCCGGCCCGGCTCACCCTGGAGTCCCTCGGCGCCGCCCCCGGCACCCCGGCGACGGCCACCGCCGGCTCCCCGGCCTTCGGCACCGGCCGCGGCACCAAGCTGGCGGTGGTCCGCACCGGCCCGGACAGCGCCCTCGCCTTCGAGGCGCGCGGCGCGGTCGGCAACGACACCTCCACCTGCCGCCAGGGCGTCCTGGTCTACCGCGTCCGGTCCGACGCCCCCTCCGGCACCGGCCCGGTCCGGGTCGTCGACGCCCACCCCGGCTCCGAATCCTGCTGGCGCGGCTCGGTCTACCCGCCCCTGGCGGACGCGCCCGTCGAACCGGGCGAGAGCTTCACGGTCCCCGGGGAGCGGGTCACGGTGAAGGTGGAGGACCGCACCCCGACGGGGGCGTGGACGGTCAGAATCACCCCGGCCGACCAGCCAGAGGTGTGAGGCGGAGTGGGGACAGCAAAATGACGGCCGGTCCGCGTTTCCGCGAACCGGCCGTCACCGATGTCGTGCGCCGCCAGGGACTCGAACCCCGGACCCGCTGATTAAGAGTCAGCTGCTCTAACCAACTGAGCTAGCGGCGCCTGCTGACGTCGTAGACCTTAGCACCCTGCTCCTGAGGAGGAGAAATCGATATCCGCACGGTGGCGCGGGCGGCCCGTACGGCGGCCCAGAGCAGCACCTCGGGGCCGGGGAGCCAGGGGTGGCGGGTGTCCGGGGCGACGAGCCAGCGGTTGTCGAACGGCCCGTCGCCGCCGTCGCCGCCGAGGGGTGCCGGGACGGTCACGGCGTCGCCGGTGCCGTGACACAGCAGCGGCGGGATCCCGCCGGTACGGCCGCCGCCGTCCGGATCGCCGTCGTCGCGGGCGCCCCACTCCTCCCAGTGCAGCAGCGACGGCAGCCGCTGGGCCGTGCCGGACGCGGCGAACAGCAGCACCCGCCCCCGGTAGACGGCGACCGGGCCGGAGCCGGGCCCGTCCTCCCACAGCCGGTCCAGCATCCGGCGCCCGAACACCACGGGCGCGCTCACCACGTCGAAGACCGCCCCGCAGGGCAGCACGACCGGGGCGTCCGGCTGCTCCCGCCACACCGCGAGCGTGCTGCGCGGATAGAGCGCGGCCGAGGCGAGCCAGGAGGCGCCGTCCGGGGTGACCCCGGCGATGTCGGCACCGTGCCCGCTGCCGGCGTCCTCGCTGCCGAGGGGGCCCGGGGGGCCGAGGGGGCCGAGGGGGGAGGGGAAGGCGGCGAAGATGGCACTGGCACTGGCACTGGCGCTGGCAGCGCTGGCACTGGACGTGGTGCTGGTGGGGGGTGTGCAGAAAGGTTCATTCCCGGCGCTGCTCATGACACCCAGATGTACCGGCTGTGAGTGCCTGGTCGCCATCAGTTGCCGGAAATCGGGACAGGGGGTGGCCCGGGGAGGTATCTTGCCCGGCTGGCATATGCGGGGTGCGCGTTGCCGAGGGCGGTGGGCCCCCGGAGGTGGGCCCCGGAGGTGGGTTGCTGCGGTGGGCTGCGGGCCCCCGCGGTGGGCCCTTCCCTCACACGGGGTCCACGTGCTCCCGCCCGCCCTCCGCGCCGCTCATCAGGTCCCGGCCGAACTCGACCATCTTCTTCGCGTAGTCCTCGGTCCACTCGGCCCGCGCGGCGATGTCCGCCGGGGTCAGCCGGTCGAACCGGCGCGGATCGGCGAGCTGGGCCGCCGCCATCGCCTGGAACTCCACCGCCCGGTCGGCCGCCGCCCGGAACGCCTGGGTCAGCTCCGTCGCCCGCGCCAGCAGGGCCCGCGGGTCGTCGATCGACTCCAGGTCGAAGAAGTGCTCCGGATCGGCCGCCGCCTGCATCGGCTCGAAGAGCAGGGGCGCGGGGCGTAGCCGCGGTTCCTTGCTGCGCGGCGTGGGCTCCGCCATGTCGTTCCTCCTGGTCTCGCGTTTCCGCTCGGGTCGGTGGGGTGGGTCTGTGTGTCCTGGCTGGGGCTCGCGGGGGCTCGCGTGGGTGGCTCCGGGGTGGCTGCCCGGCCGGGGGCGCGGGCCCGGCCACCCGGGTCTCGGGTTGCTGGCTCGTGCTTTCGGTCCGGGTCTTCCGTCCCGGGGTGTCCGTCCCGGGATTCCGGGGCGGGTCTCCGGTCAGGGTCTTCGGGCAGGGTCTTCGGTCCGGTTTCCGTCCCGGGTTTCCGGACCGTTGTGCGTGCTGTGTGAGGGGCGCACCCGCACACGAACGCCACGGGCCACCCACCATTGTCCCGCGTGGGCGCAAGAGGGCCCACCGTCCCACCCTTCACCCCTGCCACAACACGACGGTGGGGCGGGGGCTTCCGGGTGGCGGCCACTGCTGTCCGGGGGCGGCGGACGGTGCTGCCCGGGGGCAGCGTGGACCCGGATCCCAACCGGAGGCGGATCCCCCGGCACACCCGCACCGGACCACCGCCGGAGACGGACGGCGCTGCCCCCTGGGCACGCCCCGTGACATCGCCCCCGTGACATCGCCCCCGTGACATCGGCCCCGTGATATCGCCCCGGCGCCAGCCGCAGCCCGCAGCCCGCAGCCCGCACCCCCCGGCTCACGGTCTCCAGGTCACCCGGTGTTCCCCCAGATGGGACAGCACCGCGTGATTCGCCTCCCAGCCGTCCGGGAACTTCACCAGCGTGCCCAGTTGCACCGGCTCCGTCGACGGATAGGCGTCGAGGAGGTCGGCCACGCCCGCCCGGCACACCACCACACAGGCGTGCCGGTGGCGCGAGGCCAGGACGCACAGCCGGCCCGTCTCCAGATGGAACGCGGTGGCGTCCGGGCGCCCCGACAGCGGATGCAGCACCACCGTCACATCGAACTCCATGCCCTGGAGCCGGTTGGCCGTGTCCACCGCGACCCCGGTGACGCCCAGCTCGGCGAGGGCCGCGCGGACGGCCGCCGCCTGGTCGCGATGGGCGGTGCCGACGGCGATCCGCGACGCGGTCAGCGGTACGGGCTCGGCGGCCCGCTCCGACACCGCCGCCCCGCCCCGGTCCAGCAGCCGCCGCACCACCATGGCCACCGCCCGCACCGCCTCCGGGTCGGTGCGCGGGGTGTGCCGGGCGGGCAGCTCCAGCAGGCCCCAGCCGGACTCGGCCGCCGCGTCGATCACCCGGTCGGGGCCGGAACCGTCGGCCGGGACCGCGAAGGCCAGCCGCCGGTCGTCGTGACCGGTGCCGCTGCGGAACGGGGTGTACGGGTAGAACGCGTCGGAGACCAGCGGCGCCGCCGACGCCGGGAGGCGCCAGGACACCGGCAGCCGGTGCTGCGGCAACTGCGGATTGTGCGCGAGCAGCGTCGTCACCGCCGAGGCCGACGGGTCGTACGACAGCCCCGCCCACTGCTCGCCGCCCACGATCGAGAACGGGTCGAGCTGCCCCGGGTCGCCGACGAACAGCGCCCGCTCGAACAGCCCCGCCACCGCCAGCAGCGAGTCCGAGCGCATCTGGTACGCCTCGTCCACGATCGCGTGCCGCCAGGGCTCGTCCACCGTGACATGCGCCCACTTCGCCGCCGTGGAGATCACCACCGGCAGCCCCGCCAGGTCGGCCGCCTTCGCCGATGTACGGACCTGGTCGAGCGGGTCGAGGGCCTTGTCGTAGGGGTCGGCGTCGCTGCTGTGGAGGCGGCCCACCGGGAGGTCGGGACGCTTCTCGGCGAGGCGCAGCACCAGGTCGTCGACCTGGGCGTTGGTCTGGGCGACCACCATCAGGGGGCGTCCGGCGTCGGCGAGTTCCAGGGCGGCGCGGACCACCAGGGTGGACTTCCCGGCGCCGGGCGGGGAGTCCACGACGACACCGCGCTCGGTGCCGCGCAGGGTGTCGGCGAGGATCGCCTCCGTCGCGCGGGAGGCCGCCGCGCCGGGGTCGAGCGGCACCGGGGCCGGGGCTGCGGTGGTCACAGGACGTCCTCCTCGGTGACCGGGTCGGCCGCCGGGACGGCCGTCTCGTCCGGTGGTCCGCCATGGGTCCAGGGGGTGTCCTCCGGCTCGGGCAGCCGGGCACCCCCGCGCTGCTCGTGCTCGAACAGGGTGAAGCACACCCGGTCGCCCTTCTCCGGCACCGACCCCACCTCGGGTTCCTTCCCCCGCCCCATCTTGTCGACGATCCGCAGCACGACCAGCAAGGGCGCCCCGCCCCCCGCCCCGCTCTCCTCTTCCGCACCCTCCTCCTCATAGCCGACGAACTCCGCCGCCTGCGGTTTGCCGCCCAGGGAGCGGAAGGTCTTCGTCCGCTCGCCCAGATACGGCCGGTCGTCCGTACGGACCGTGACCAGCGGGCGCGGGCTGGGGCGCTTGCCCTCGCTGTACGCCATGACCACGTCCACGACCTCGCCCGCGAACGCCTCCCCGGCCAGCCGCCGCCCGGCCATCACCAGCGGATCGTCCAGCGCCTCCTGGGCCTCCAGGCGGGCCTGTTCGCGCTCGCGGGTGGCGAGTTTGTTCGCGGCGGTCACGGCGTCGTCGTGGCGCGGCTGGGGCGGCTCGCCCGCGATCACCCGGTCGCGGTGGCCGGTGAACGACCAGCGGTCCCGCGTCCACCGCTCCGCGACCCGCGCCCCCTCCGGCAGCTCCCGCAGCAGGTCCAGACCCCGCCACACCGCGTCCCAGGTGGGCCGGGTCCGGGACTCGACCAGCGCCCGGATCCCCCGCTCGGCGGCCGTCACCTCCCCGAGCCGGTCGTCGGCCTCCAGCCCGTCCTCGGCGGCGGCGAAGGCGGTACGGGCGCGGTCGTAGCGCTCGATGGCGGGGGCGAGCAGCTTGTTGTCGAACGCCGGGTCGGTGGCCGGTCCGGCGGGCGGACAGCGCAACTGTCCCTCCGGGTCCCGGTCCAGCTCCGCGCGGAGCGCCGCCTCGGCACCGGACGCGGCGCCGGGCGGGTCGAGCCAGGCCAGCAGTGCGCCCAGGTGCTGGTCCTCCATGCTCGACTGGCCGGTGGCCCAGTGCCGGGCCAGCAGATCGGTCATGCCGAGCAGCAGCGAGGAGCCCGGCACCCGGGCCCGCTCCCCGTAGTGGGTCAGCCAGCGCCCGAGCAGCGGCACGCGCGGGGGGGCCGGATAGGGCGCCTCGGGATCCTGCTCGGCGGTGCGCCGGAACCGCGTCGAACGGCCCAGCAGCCGCACGTACGCGATCCCCGCCCGGTTCGGCACCACGAGCTGCGGGGCGTCCGCGCACAGATCGACCTGGACCTTCACCCGCTTGCCGGTCTCCGGGTCGGTCTCGGTCCGCTCGGCGGCCTCCACGGACTCGGCGTAGGCGTCGATGTAGGGCAGCACGATGTCGGCCAGCTCGGCGAGGAACGCGAACCGCAGCTCGCGGTCGCGCGGCTGGGCCACGGTCAGCAGCCGGGGCGCGTCCCGGTCGGTGCCGACCAGCGCGCCGAGCGGTGCACCGGCCTCACCGGCGGTGGTGAGCGGCACGAACACCAGGGGGTGCGGGGACACCTGCCGGTGCCGCACGGTCGCGGCGGGCTGGGCCCGCCCACTGCGCACGGCCTCCAGCCGCCCCAACGCGGAGATCAACGACATCCCGAAGCCTCCCCGCCGCCCCCCGGCCCCACACCGCGCGGGACCGCCCCACCGACATCCCCCCGAACGCCCCCACCCCCCGGACGCGGCCCACCCATGTGACCGGGGTGCGCAGCCATCCCCGGCGGGGTCCGTCCGGCACCGCTCTCGGCCTCCATGAGCGGCGGACGCTGCCCGCCGACCGGGCCGGTACCCACAGCCGTGCCCGGCAGGGTTAGTCCGGTACTGCTCTCAGCGCCCGTGAGCGGCGGACGCTGCCCGCTGACAGGGCCGGTACCCGCAGCCGTGCCCGGCGCGGGATGCCCCGGGTTGCTCCCGGCGCCCCAGGGCCGGTTCGCGTCGACGCCCGCTGCACG
Organism: Streptomyces sp. NPDC093252; assembly: GCF_040683675.1. Classification (NCBI taxonomy): domain Bacteria; kingdom Bacillati; phylum Actinomycetota; class Actinomycetes; order Kitasatosporales; family Streptomycetaceae; genus Streptomyces; species Streptomyces sp. NPDC093252. The sequence goes on from NZ_JBFBEM010000013.1 coordinate 212,113, forward strand.
GCCCCCGCCGTGCTGGAGCGGCCCGCCCCGCTCGCGTACCGCGCCGATGCGCTGCCCGGAGCCGCCCGTCCCCGACACCGCGCCCGGCGAGGTCTGTCCGGTATTGCTGTCGCGGCCCGTGAGCGGGGGATGCTGTCCGCTGGCCGGGCCGGTACCTGCCGCCGTGCCCAGCGCGGGGTGCCCCGGGTTGCTCCCGGCGTCCAAGGGCCGGTTCGCGTCGACGCCCGGTGTACGGCCCCCGCCGCTCTGGAGCGGCCCGTTCCGCTCGGGTGCCGTGCCCGTGCCTTGTCCCGAGGCGCCGGTGACCACACCCGCGCCCAGGCCCTGCCCGGAGGCACCGGTCCCCGGCACCGCGCCCGGCGAGATCCGTCCGGTACTGCTCTCGGCGTCCGTGAGCGGCGGACGCTGCCCGCTCCCCGGGCCGGTACCCGGCGCGAAGGGCCCCGGGGCGCTTCCCGGGTCCCCGAGAGGATGCGCCGCCCCGTCGACCCCCAGCGCCTCCGCCCGCAGCAGGGCCGCTCGGCGCAGTGCGGTGACCGTGGGGTCCGTGGGGTCGCCGTGGGTGCCCCGGGAGGTGGCGAGGACGGTGTCGATGTCGGTCAGGGCGCCCAGTTCGGCGCGCAGCGGGCGGCCGAGGGCGGTCACCGCGCCGGACGCGCGGGCCCGTGCCCGGCAGTGGTAGGCCAGTTCGCAGGCCGACAGGCACTCGGGGGCGTAGGCCGCCGGAACCGCCTCGACGGCCGTGGTGAGCTGCTCGGCCGGCAGGTCGGGGGCGAAGCAGGCGCCCGCGGGCAGCCTCGCGGCGATCTCGTCCAGCCGGGTCAGCCGGCGGAGCTGCCGCGCGGTGACCGCCCGCTGCTTGCGGATGTCGACCGCGGAGGCGGTGGGCAGGTTGGAGAAGTCCTTGGGGCACACCAGCAGCACCCGGTGGCCGACCCGCGGGGCGGGCTCCAGCCGGGCGGCGACCTGCTCCAGCGCCAGCACGTACACCGCCGCCTGCCGGGCCGCGGCGCCGACCTTCGCGGGATCGGCCGAACCGTCCAGCAGCGGGAACGACTTGATCTCCACGACCGTCCACCGCCCGTCCGGATGCACCACCACCGCGTCCGGTTCCAGGAAGGCGGGCGCGCCCGCGACCTCCAGCGCCAGCATCGGATGGTCCAGCAGCGTCCACTTCCCTGAGCCGCTCGCACCCCCAGGAGCCTGGGAATCCCCGGAATCCCGGGGCTCCCCGGCATCTCCCGACCCCTCGGACTCCCCGGAACCGGTCGCCTCGCGCAGGGCCAGGGCCGTCCGCGCGGCGCGGCCCTCGGGGCCGGCGGCCGTGAGGTCGGGGACCTCCGCGCCGGTCGGCGGCTCGGCGCCGGGGTCGAGGGTGCGGTGCACCAGGGCCAGCAGCTCCGCGCCGCCGTCCGCCTTGACCCGCGCCTCGAAGGCGTTGCCGCGCGCGAAGGCGAACTGCGACTGGCCGAACGCCGACGGGGAGCCCAGCGCGCTCGCCAGCTCGGCCTTGTTCACCCCCGCGCCGTCCAGGATCGCGCGGCGGTCGCAGCCGGGGTTGGCGGCCAGGGCGGCCAGGGCGCGCGCGTCCAGCGCCTTGGCGGGGACGCCGGCGCCGCGCAGCTCAGCGAGCCTTGCCCACGCTCTCGGCGCCGCCGCTGCGGGAGAGTCCCCATCCGGCGACATCGTCGTCGCCCGGGTCCGCGGGGGCGGCACCCGGTCCGGTACGTGACTCTCGCTGCCGTGGAATTCGTTCACCCTGGGAAGTCTGGCATCCACCACTGACAACCGGGGCCGAAGCGCCCCGAGCGCCCGAAGTGAGCGCCGGTATCCGGCGGATGACCAGCGCCCGCACCCGGTCCGCGCCCCGCAGCACATACGGCGTCAGCAGCAGCCCGGCGCCCATCACGGCCGCTCCCGCGACCGCGTCGAGGAAGTAGTGGTTGGCGGTGCCCATCACCACGACCGTGGTCACCAGCGGGTAGACCACCGCGGCGACCTTCGTCCACCGGTTCCCCCCGTACCGCCACAGGATCACCCCGCACCACAGCGCCCAGCCGACATGCAGACTGGGCATCGCCGCGTACTGGTTCGTCATCCCGCCCAGCCCGCGCGGCGCGCTCGCCTCGCCCGCCCACCAGCCGTACGCGCTGTACTGGGCCATCGTGTCGACGAAGCCGTAGGCCGGGTCGAGGAGCCGGGGCGGGCAGGTGGGGACCAGGGTGAAGCCGATCAGGCCGATGAAGGTCGAGGTCATCAGCCAGGCGCGGGCGGCGCGGTAGCGCACGGCCCGGGAGCGGAACAGCCAGATCAGCACGGCGGGGGTGACCAGGTAGTGCAGCGAGGCGTACCAGAAGTCCGCCGGTATCCCGATCCACGCCTCGCGCGTGAAGAGCCGGTTGAGCGGGTGCTCGGCGTTGAGCCGCAGGGCCTTCTCCAGGCGCAGGATCGCCAGACCGTGCTCGACGGCGGTGGTCTCGTCGCCCCGGGCCAGCAGCCGCCCCGCCGAGTAACAGCCGTACACCAGCAGGATCAGCAGCAGCTCCGTCCACCAGCGCGCCCGGGGTGGCGGGGACGCCCCGGCGCCCGCTATGTCGGAATGCGGCATCCGATCGCCCTCCCCCTCGTCCTGTCAGCGGCGCCGGCGTACCGGTCGTGTCACTCTACGGCGTACTCCCGTGGCAGCGATGGGGCACTCCAGCCCCGATAGACGCAGGGATCGCCCGCCGGGTTGCCCCATATGCGCGTCGGCGATGATGGAAGGACGCCGCCCGGTCTTCGGCCTCCCGTAAGACGGGGGACACCCGCCCGACGCCCGGCATTTCCCGAAAGGTCCCCTAGGTCTCCATGGCACCGCGCATCCTGCTGGCCCGGCACGGGCAGACCCGGTGGTCACTGGCTGGCAAGCACACCGGCAGGACCGACGTCCCGCTGCTCGACGAGGGACGGCGCGGCGCGAAGCTGCTGGGGGAGCGGCTGCACCGGCCGCCGTTCGCGGGCCTGCCCGGCACCGAGGTCCGCACCAGCCCCCTGGTCCGGGCCAGCGAGACCTGCGAACTCGCCGGCTTCGCCGACCGCGCCACCCCCTGGGACACCCTCCAGGAGTGGGACTACGGGGCCTACGAGGGCCTGACCCCGGACGAGATCCAGGCGGTCCGTCCGGGCTGGCTGATCTGGCGCGACGGGGTCCCGGACGGCGAGAGCGTCGCCGAGGTGACCGCCCGCGCGGACGAGATCGTCGCCTGGGCCCGCTCCGCCGACCGCGATGTCCTGGTCTTCGCCCACGGCCACATCCTGCGCGCCCTGGGCGCCCGCTGGCTCGGCCTCCCCCTCGACTTCGCCGCCCGCATCCGCCTGGCCCCCACCTCCCTGTCCATCCTGAGCTGGGCGTACGGCGCCCCCGCGATCGATAGCTGGAACGACCGAGGCCACATGGGTTAGCGACCGCCCCATGCTGCTCCCTCGCGGCTCCCGGCCCGAGCGCGGGGCCCGCTCCCTCACACGGCCTACGGGTGCCTGGGCCGCCCCCCCGGGGCCCCCGCCCTCCCGCGCCGTTGGCGGCTGCCTGGGTCCGCCTCCAGGGACTCGCACTCAGGCGCCATTGGCGGCTACCTGGGCCGTCGCCCGAGGTCCCACACTCAGGCACGCGCGGCTACCTGGGCCGCCTCCCGGAGTCCCACCCTCACGGCACCGCCCGTGACTCCCGGGCCCGGCCGCCGGTCCCGCTCTCCCGCCCGGCCTGCGGCCATGCGAGCTGCCTCCTCCGGGTCCCGCCCCCACCTCTTCCGTCGGCGGCTGCCTGGACTGCCATCCGGCCCGGCGGCAGGCCCTGCGGGCTACCTTCCGGCCCGGCAGCACAGGCCCTGTCGGCTGCCTTCCGGCCCGGCCTGCGACCCTGCGGGCCGCCCCCCCCCGGGGGGCCCACCCCCCGCCCGGCAGCCAGCCCCCTACCCCGCCCGCAACAACCCCCCACACCGACCCAGGAAATCCGACACCCCCGAAGCGTGCCTGTGCGGCAGGAGCACGCGGGCCGTGCCCGCCAGCATGGTCTGGATGCGGGACGACTGGACCTGGCCCAGCAGCTCCAGCACCCGCAGGCCCGCCTGGGCGGCCTCGTCGGGGTGGCCGCCGCGGGCGAGGTCGTCGGCCAGTTCCGCGGTGTAGAGGGCGATGTTGCGGGTGAAGTGCGGATCCTGGAGGTGGGCCGCGCGGCGGGCGTGCCGGGCCGCGCGGGGCCAGTCCCCGAGCGCCGACCAGCACTGCGCCTCCAGGCCCTCCAGCTCGGCCTCGCCGTAGAAGGTCATCCACTCCGGGTCGGCCGGGGAAGGGCCCCGTTCGAAGAGGGCCTGCGCGCGGGCCAGGGCCTGTACGCAGCCGGTGCGGTCGGCGAGTCCCGCCCAGCCGCCCGCCTCGCGCAGCGCCAGCAGCGACATCAGCCGCGCCGACCCCAGCGGCCGGGCGATCCGCTGCGCCGCCTGCGCCGCCCGGACCGCCTCCCGCGGGCGCCCGGTGTCGCGCGCGAGGAACGCCGTGTTGCAGAAGGCGTGCGCCTCCAGCCCGGCGTCGTCGGACACCCGCGCGGTGGCCAGCGCCTCCGCGTAGTGGGACCGGGCGTCGTCGAACCGCCCCGAGTCGTGCGCCAGCCACCCCACCGAGATCGCCAGTTCCCCGGCGCCCGCGTGCAGCCGGTCGGCGGTGGTCTGCCGGGTCGCCCCGGCGTCCAGCAGCGCGTAGGCGGCCCGCAGGGGGGCCGCGGCACGCCGGTACAGTCCGTCGGCGCCGTGCCGGTCGTCCAGCAGCCGGATCCGGCGGACCGCCTCCTCCAGGGCGCCCGCCTCGCTCGACCCGGCCCGCCGCGCCGGGCGCCGGGCGGCGGACGCGTCCGGTGCCAGGGCCAGCGGGCCCAGCGAGGCGGTGGCCACGGTGGCGCTCCCGCCGGTCATGAATGCGCGACGCAGCACGTCGCTCTCCTCGTGGTCGTGGTGCCGGCCGTCCGGGTCCCCGGTGGGTGCGGGGGCCGGTGCCGATGTCGTGGTCCGCGCGCCCCGGCCGCGGACCGAGGAGCGGGGCGCGAAGCCCAGGTCGGCCAGCGTGCGGCCGGGGAACATGTGCAGGAACACCCGCTCGTACGCGTAGTTGGGACAGCGGATCTCGCCGGCCTCGACCCGGCCGACGTACCGCGCGTCACAACTGACCTGCTCGCCGATCTCCCGCGCGGCGCGCCGCACCTCCGCCGCGAACTCGGCCGGTGAGCGCGGTCCCCGCAGCCGGCGGAAGGCGAGGTTCGGCCGGGGCGGCCGACAGGGCTGGGACGAGGTCACCTTTGACGACGTCATGGCCGGGTCCTCTCATACGAAGCGTCGAACCCTGCCGGATCCGAGAGGAGTTGACCCTGGATGTCGGGTTGGTTCCCTTGTGGTCCGGCGGCATGAAGGTACCCGCTGTGGCCGGTCCGGCATGCTGCGTTTGGCTACAAACCGGATATCTCATCCGTGATCTGCCATGAACTGCCATCCTTTGCGGCGCACTTCCGGCGTAGCCGTTGACGGCCGTGCGGCGTTGAACCTGCGGACCGGGAGCCCCCGACTCCCGAGCCCATGCCCAAGGAGGTTCGTGGTGGAGGCCGGGATGGAGACCAGACAGAGTATCGATTTCCGCGGTGCGCGCGGGATGTGCGGCGCGCGGGGCGGGCCGCCGACCGCGTGGCCCACCGCCTGGGACCTGGTGACCGTCCCCGCGCGGCAGGGACTTGAGGCCGTCGACATCCTGCGCCGCGGCGCGGGCGACGCCGTCGGGCCGGTCCTGCACGACAACGGCTGCGACACCCTCGGCTTCCTCGTCCCGCCCGGCACCGCCGCCGCCTGGGACGTCCCCGGAAGCACCTGTACCGAGACCCGGGGCGGCGGCCCCCGCGTCGCCCCCGAACCCCCCGTCGAGGGCTCCGACTGGCTGCTGCCCCCCGCCGACACCGGCCCCGGCACCGACCTCGCCACCGACCCCGCCGTTCTGCGCGCCGCGCTCGGCGAGGCGGCCCGGCTGATCGAGGCGGCCGACAACTGCCGATGACGGCCCCTGGGTGACGGCTGACCGGGATCGTCCCGGCACCGTGACCGGGCGCCCAGCACGGGCGCCGCCCGCGACCCCCTGTGACAATGTCCCCATGGGGAAGTCGGGACAGGGACAAGGGCAGCGACAAGGACAGGGACAGGGACAGTCCAGGAGTGGGACCCGGCGCCGACCCGCCGGGGCGCTCGTGGAACCCGTCGACGGCGGACTCGCCGAACTGATCCCGGACCGGGACCGCCCGCACGCCTGGACGCTGCTGATCGACGGGGCACCGCAGTCCCACGTCGACCTCGACGACCCCGCGTTCCTCTCCTTCGAGTACCAGCGCCGCCTGGGCCATGTCATCGACCTCGCCGCCCCGCCCGGCGCCCCCCTCAAGGCCGTGCACCTCGGCGGCGGCGCCCTCACCCTCGCCCGCTACCTCGCCGCCACCCGCCCCCGCTCCACCCAGCAGGTCGTCGAACGGGACGCCCCTCTCGTCCAACTGGTCCGGCGCGCCCTCCCCCTGCCCGGCGGCGCCCGCATCCGGGTCCGGTCGGCCGACGCCCGCGAGGGACTCGCCAAGGTCGCCGACGGCTGGGCCGATCTGATCCTCGCCGATGTCTTCAGCGGGGCCCGCACCCCCGCCCACCTCACCTCCACCGAGTACCTGGACGAGGTACGCCGCGCCCTGCGCCCGGGGGGCGTGTACGCCGCTAATCTCGCCGACGGGCCACCGCTGGCCCATCTGCGCGGCCAGATCGCCACCGCCGCCGCCCGGTTCGGCGAACTCGCCCTGATCGCCGACCCCGCGGTCCTGCGCGGCAAACGCTTCGGCAACACCGTACTGGTCGCCTCCGACCGCCCGCTCCCGCTCGCCGACCTCACCCGCAGGGCCGCCTCCGACCCCCACCCCGCCCGCGTCGAACACGGCCGTTCCCTGACCGACTTCACCGGCGGAGCCCTCCCGGTCACGGACACGACGGCGGTGGCGTCCCCGGCACCACCACCGTCGGTGTTCCGCTGAAACGGGCACCAGGGAGGGGCGTCCCCGGGAGGGCCCGAGGTGATGGGGATTGGCGGGCAAACGCGACGAACCCCGTCCCACTCAACCTGGGGACGGGGTTCGTCGTCTGGAGCGCTGGGCAGGTCTTGCACCTGCATTTCCCCGCAGGAAGCGGGGCGTCTTGACTTGGACCACCAACGCAGAGGCAGTCTCTCCCGGGTCTCCCCGGTGGGCTGCTCTGTGATCAGCTTAGCGTATTTCCAGACCGCGCCCGACCACCCAACAGCGCCCGGAACAGGGCTAGTACGTCCCCACCTCCACCCGGGGCGGCCCGTCGTGCCAGGTGCAGAACACCGATACCCGCTCGGCGCCGGAGGAGAACTCCACCCGGATCCAGGTGTCCAGCGTCCAGACCTGCATCGACCAGCCCGCGTTGGGCTTGGCCGTCACCAGCGTCGCGGAGGCGGCGCCGATGTCGAACACCGCCCGACCGGCCTCGGTGTCATAGCTCCGGACCGTGCCGGAGGCGGGGGGCGGGGTCGTGGCCGGGGTGCTCGGGGCGGCGGGGGAGGTGGCGGGGCCGGTGGCGGGCGGGGTGCTGCCCGAGGCGGCCGGGGGCTCGCTCGGCGGCGCCGGCGCACTGCTCCGCGGCGGCTCCGACGACTCCGGCACGGTGGGCGTGACCTGCGGTTCCGGCCGTTCGTCCGCCTCGTCCGCCGCGGTCACCGGCAGCGCGCGCGGCGCCTCGTAGGCCGTCGCCACCATCACCGTGTGGACACCCCACCAGGACAGCGTGACCGCCGCGCCCGTGGCGAGCGACCAAGCCAGTACGTGTATGAGTCCTCGGAGCATCGGGGGCCATCCTGCCCCACCCGCCCCGCTGGTGTCCCACCGCCGTGACTCTTTTCCACAACCCGGGAGTTGTCCACAGGCGGCCGATGGGTGTCGCCCGTATGGCGTACGGTGCCGCGCATGGCAAGTGTGCTCGTGGTCGAGGACGACCAGTTCGTACGCTCGGCGCTCATCCGGCATCTGACGGAGGCCGCGCACACCGTGCGCAGTGTCGGTACGGCGCTGGAGGCGCTGCGCGAGGTCGCCCATTTCCGTTTCGACGTGGTCATCCTCGACCTCGGACTGCCCGACCTGGACGGCGCCGAGGCGCTCAAGATGCTGCGCGGCATCACCGACGTCCCCGTGATCATCGCCACCGCGCGGGACGACGAGACGGAGATCGTGCGGCTGCTCAACGACGGGGCGGACGACTATCTGACCAAGCCGTTCTCCGTGGAGCACCTCTCCGCGCGGATCGCCGCCGTACTGCGCCGCTCCCGGTCCACCGCCGGGGAGGCCCCGCCCTCGCCGGTGCTGCGGGTGGGCGGTCTGACCGTCGACCCGCTGCGCCGCCAGGCCGAGCTGGACGGTGAGCGACTGGACCTGACCCGGAGGGAGTTCGACCTGCTGGCGTTCCTGGCCGGCCGCCCCGGCGTGGTGGTGCCCCGGCGTGAACTGCTGGCCGAGGTCTGGCAGCAGTCCTACGGCGACGACCAGACCATCGACGTCCATCTGTCCTGGCTGCGCCGGAAACTGGGCGAGACCGCGGCCCGTCCGCGCTATCTGCACACCTTGCGCGGCGTCGGAGTGAAGCTGGAGCCACCGGGAGTGGAGCCGCCGCGATGAGATGGGCACTGGTCAAGGTCTCGCTAGCGGTCACCGCCATGGTCGTCGTCGCCTTCGCGGTACCGCTCGGCCTGGTCATCCAGGAGATGGCCCGCGACCGCGCGTTCTCCAACGCCGAACGGGACGCGGCGGAGATCGCCCCCGCGCTGTCCATCACCACCGACCGCGAGCAGCTCCGGCGGGCGATGGCCGCGGCCGGCTCCGACGACCGGATGGCGGTCCATCTGCCGACGGCCAGCGGTACGTCGACGGCCGGGATCGGCGTGCCCCGCGCCCTGCCCGAGGACATCGAGGCCACCCGCAGCCTGGGCCGCGCCTCCACCGCCGAGGTCCCCGAGGGCTCCGCGCTGCTCCAGCCGGTGGCGCTCAGCTCCGGCCAGATCGCCGTGGTCGAGGTGTACGTCGCCGACGCCGCCGTAAGCCGGGGGGTGAGCACGGCGTGGGCGGTGCTCGCCGGGGTCGGCCTCGCCCTGATCGTCGGCTCGGTCGCGGTCGCCGACCGGCTCGGCGCCCGGATGGTCCGCCCCGCCCAGCGGCTGGTCGAGGGCGCGCGCGAACTCGGCGACGGCCGGCTCGGCGCCCGGGTCCCCGAGGAGGGCCCGACCGAACTGCGGCTCGCGGCGGTCGCGTTCAACTCGATGGCCGACCAGGTCGTCCAGCTCCTGCACAACGAGCGGGAGCTGGCCGCCGACCTCTCCCACCGGCTGCGCACCCCGCTGACCGTGCTCCGGCTGAACGCGGCCTCCCTGGGCGAGGGCCCGGCCGCCGACCAGACCCGCGCGGCCGTCGCCCAACTGGAGCGCGAGGTCGACACCATCATCCGGACCGCCCGGGAGGCCAAGCCGCAGACCGTCGCCGCCGGGCCGGGCGCCGGGTGCGACGCGGCCGAGGTGGTGCGTGAGCGGATGGGCTTCTGGTCCGCGCTCGCCGAGGACGAGGGCCGCAAGTGGCGGGTGGCGGGGGCGGAGACCCCGGTCCGGATACCGGTGGCCCGCGCCGATCTGGCCGCCGCGCTCGACGCGCTGCTCGGCAATGTCTTCCGGCACACCCGGGAGGGCACCGCCTTCGCGGTCGACCTGCACAACGGGGAGGACGCGGTGATCGTGCTGGTCTCGGACGCCGGGGAGGGCATCGCCGACCCCGAGGAGGCCATGGCCCGGGGCAGCGGCTCCGGCAGCGACGGCTCGACCGGGCTCGGCCTGGACATCGTGCGCCGCCTCGCCGAGTCCACCGGCGGGGACGTACGGATCGGGTCGTCGGTGCTGGGCGGCACCGAGGTGCGGATCTGGATCCAGCTCGACGGGCGCAGGCCGGAGCGGCGGGGGCATCGCGGGGGGATGCGGAGACGCCGGCCCCGCCGGCTGGTCCCCTCGCTTAACCGGCCCCGATCCCTTCCTTAAGCCCACCCTAAGGATCCCGATCGGCGCCCGTTACAGGTGATGTGCCCGGTTCCGCTTCGGTAGCGTGTGAGGTGTTCCCCCAAGAGGGCATCGCCTCGGCGCCCCGACCTCCCCTGGCTAAGGCGCCCTGACACGCCCGGACCCCGAGGGGAGTCGACGGGGCGCGACACCTCCCCCCCCATATGGTGTCGCGCCCCGCTTCCCCCCCCCCCAAGAAAAGAACCGCCAAGCCCCCCCAACCACCCCACCCCCCCGCTACACCGCCCCGATCCCCGGCAGCACACCCGTCCGCGCCGCCTGTCCGTACCAGTGCGCGCTGGACTTCGGCGTCCGCTCCAGCGTCGCGTAGTCCACGTACACCGCCCCGAACCGCTTCCCGTACCCGTACGCCCACTCGAAGTTGTCCATCAGCGACCACAGGTAGTAGCCGCGCACATCGGCGCCGTCCGCGAGGGCGTGGCGCACGGCCGACAGATGGCTGTGCAGATAGGCGATCCGCTCGGGGTCGTGCACCCGCCCGTCCGGGCCCGGCGCGTCCTCGTAGGCGGCCCCGTTCTCCGTGATGTAGAGCGGCAGTCCGGGTGCCTCCCGCGCGTAGCGCGTGATCAGCTCGTGCAGCCCGCTCGGGTCGACGGTCCAGCCCATCCCGGTCCGCTCGCCCGGCGTCTGATGGAACACCACGTCGTCCGCGCCCGGCCAGGGCGAGTGCGCGCTGGCACCGTGACCGTCGGCCCGCGCGCCGGGACCCGCCGGGCCACCGGCGACCGGGCCGGAGACCAGCGCGGGCGTGTAGTAGTTCAGCCCCAGCGCGTCCAGCGGCTGCCGGATCGCGGCGAGGTCCCCGTCCCGGACGAACGACCAGTCGGTGAGCGGCGCGGTGTCCGCCAGCAGCGTTCCGGGGTAGGCGCCGTGCAGCATCGGGCCGTGGAACACCCCGTTGGCGAGATCGTCGATGCGCCGGACGGCGGCCAGATCGGCGGCGTCCCCCGACACGGGCCGCACCACCGAGGAGTTGAGGCTGACGGCGACCGCGTTGCGCTCCGGCATCACCGACCGCAACGCCGAGGCGGCCAGCCCGTGCGCCAGATTGAGATGGTGCGCGGCCCGCAGCGCGGCCACCGGATCGGTCCGGCCCGGCGCGTGCACCCCCGAGCCATAGCCGAGGAACGCGCTGCACCAGGGCTCGTTCAAGGTGATCCACTGCTCCACCCGGTCACCGAGCGCCTCCCCGACCAACTGCGCGTACTCGGCGAACCGGTACGCCGTCTCCCGCTCCGGCCAGCCGCCCGCGTCCTCCAGTTCCTGCGGCAGGTCCCAGTGGTAGAGGGTGACCGCCGGTTTGATGCCCCGGGCGAGCAGCACGTCCACCAGCCGCCGGTAGAAGTCCAGCCCCACCTGCACGGCAGGACCCCGTCCGGTGGGCTGCACCCGGGGCCAGGACACCGAGAACCGGTAGGCGTTCAGCCCCAGCTCCGCCATCAGCGCCACGTCCTCGCGGTAGCGGTGGTAGTGGTCGACGGCGATGTCCCCGTGCTCACCCCCGGCCGTACGGCCCGGCGTATGACTGAAGGTGTCCCAGATCGACGCAGTACGACCGCCCTCCCGCGCCGCGCCCTCGATCTGATAGGCGGAGGTGGCGGCACCCCAGAGAAACCCCGCCGGGAAGGCGGCCGGGCTCGGCGACAGCACGGACTCGGACCGGGATGACGTGGAGGAAGCGGATGCCGTGGACGACGCGGGTGACGGGGATGAAGCAGACGCCGTGGATGACGTGGACGACGCGGATGAAGCGGATGCCATGGAAGCGCTCCCAGAGGTAGGGGATGGGGCCGGGGCAGGCAGGCAGGCGGGGACGGGCAGGGGGCGGTGACGGCCTCACCCCTTGACCGCCCCCTGCATGATCCCGCCCACGATCTGCTTGCCGAAGATCGTGAACACCAGCAGCAGCGGCAGCGTGCCCAGCAGGGCGCCCGCCATGATCAGTGACTGGTCGGGCGTGTATCCCCGGCCCAGTCCGGCGACCGCCACCTGCACGGTCGGGTTGCCGGTCTGGGTGAGCACCAGGAACGGCCACAGGAAGTCGTTCCAGGTCTGGACGAACATCAGCATGCCCAGCACCGCCATCGCCGGGCGGGCCGCCGGGAACACGATGTGCCACACCACGCGCCAACTGCTCGCGCCGTCCACCCGGGCGGCCTCGATCAGCTCGTCCGGCAGCGCGGAGATCAGATACTGCCGCATGAAGAACACTCCGAACGCGCTCACGAGCGATGGCAGGATCACCGCCTGGAGCTGATCGGTCCAGTCCAGCTCGGCGACCATCATGTAGAGCGGGATCACACTGAGCTGCGGCGGCACCATCATCGTCCCGATCACGAGCAGCATCAGCGCGCCCCGGCCCCGGAACCGCAGTTTGGCGAAGGCGAACCCGGCGATGGTCGAGAGGAACACGACCGTCCCGGACGCGATCCCGGCCACGATCGTGGTGTTGAGGAACGCCTCGCCGAGGTTGGCGTCCGTCCAGGCCGTCTCCAGGTTGTCCAGCAGATTGGCGCCGAACCAGAACGGCGGCGGGGTCTCGGCGAGCCGCTGGTTGTCGCGGGAGGCGGCGATGGCCGTCCACACCAGCGGGAACAGCGAGCCCAGGGTGAACAGCGCGAGGATCGCGTAGGCGATCGGCCCGGCGTGGCGCTGGCCGCCCGCGCGGGCCGCCTTCGGGACCCGGCGCTTCGGGCCTCGGCGCCCCGGGCCCCGCCGCGACGGGCGTCCGGCCTCGGCGGCCGGCTGCTCGGGGGGAGTCAATGTCGTCGTCACGCCCGTTCTCCTAACCACTGGCCCGACCGGCGCTACCGCTACCGCTACCGCTGGCGCCACCGCCACTGCTATCGCTACCGCCACCGCCGGCGCGCAGTCGGCGCGAGATCACGTAGTTGACGAGTCCGATCACGATCAGGATCAGGAACATCGTCCAGGCGATGGCCGAGGCACGGCCCAGATGCTGATTGATCCAGCCCTGCTCGTACAGATACAGCCCGAGCGTCTGGAACTGGTGCTGGGAGCCGCCCGAGGCACCCTTGTTCGCATCGAACAACAGTGGTTCACCGAACAACTGAGACGCACCGATGGTCGAAACGACACAGGTGAACAGGATGGTCGGCCGCAGCGACGGCAGGGTCACATGCAGGAACTGCCGCCACCGGCTCGCCCCGTCCAGGGCCGCCGACTCGTACAGATCATGCGGGATCGCCTGCATCGCGGCGAGATAGATCAGCGCGTTGTAGCCGGTCCAGCGCCAGATGACGATGGTCGAAACGGCGATCTGGGACGCCCAGGTGTCGTTCTGCCAGTCGATGTGATCGATCCCGATCGCCCCGATCGCCCAGTTGATCATGCCGTAGTCCCGGCCGAAGAGCAGCACGAACACCAGCGACGCGGCGGCGATCGAGGTGGCGTAGGGGGCGAGCATGACGACCCGGTAGAAGGTCGAGGCACGCAGCCGGTAGTTGAGGAGGTGCGCGATCCCGAGCGCGATCAGCAACTGCGGAACGGTCGAGATGATCCCGATCGTGATGGTGTTGCGGGCGGCGTTCCAGAAGAAGTCGTCGTCGAGGATCCGGGTGTAGTTGCGCAGTCCTACCCAGTCCATGTTGGTCGGTGCGGTCAGCTCCACCTGGTGCAGCGAGGCCCAGCCGGTGTACAGCAGCGGAAACAGCCCGAACGCCAGGAACAGCACGAAGAACGGCGAGACGAACGCGTACGGGCTCCACCTCATGTCCCGCTGCCGGCGGCGGGACAGCCGGGCGCGGCGGCGCGCCCCGGGCCCGGTGGGGGCGCCCGCGCCGGCCGGGGCCGTGCCCCCCTCCGGGGAGAGGGGCACGGCGGCGGTGTCGTGCCGGGCGGCCATACCGGTCACTTGTCCAGGTTGTTGTCGATGGTCTTCACGGCCGTCTCCCAGGCTTCCTGGGCCGACTTGCCCTGGGCGACCAGGATGACCCCGTTGTCGGTCAGGCCCTGCTGGATGATCTGGTCCTTCGGGCCGATCACCTGCACGGGACTGCTCTTGGCGGCCTCGGCGAAGAGGGTGCCGATGGGGGCGTCACCGGTCATCTCGTTGGTGGCGTCCCTGACCTCGGGCATCTCGTAGGCGGCCGGGGCGCTGGGGAAGCTGCCCTGCACGTCGAACAGCTTGGCCTGCTGCTCGGGCGCGGTCAGCCAGGCGGCCAGTTCGGCGGCGGCCTCGGCGTTCTTGCCGGACTTCGGCACGGCGAGGAACGACCCGCCCCAGTTGCCGGCCCTCGGGGCGGCGGCCACGTCCCACTTCCCGGCCGCCTCCGGCTGCGACTTGCCCTTGATGTACCCGAGCATCCACGGCGGGCAGGACATCGCCGCGAACCGGCTGTTGGCGATGGTGGTGTCCCAGGCGGGCTGGAACTGCGTCTGATTGCCGACGAGTCCCTCCTCGGCGGCCCGCGCGGTCAGGTCGAACGCGTCCTTCACCGCCGGGTTGGTCTTGTAGACGACCTCGCCGGAGGAGTCGTAGAACCGCTCGGTCTCGCTGCCCAGGATGGCCTGGATGAGGCCGCCGGGGGAGTCCAGGAAGGTGGTCTCGTCCGGGGCCCGGTCCTGGTACTGCCGTCCGACCTCGACGAACCTGTCCCAGGAGCCCGCCCACAGCTTCCCGACCTCCTCCCGCTCGGAGGGCAGTCCGGCGGCCTCGAAGAGGTCCTTGCGGTAGCAGATGGCCATCGGCCCCACATCGGTGCCGAGTCCTATGGTCGCGCCATCCATGGTGGTGGCCTGCTGCCACTTCCACTCCAGGAAGTCGCTCTCCTTCCCGTACTCCGACAGGTCGAGCAGCTTCTCCGACTGGGTGTTCACCACCTCGGCGATGTTGCCGACCTCGACGGCCTGGATGTCCATCAGCCCGCTGCCGGTGGTCAGATGGTTCACCAGGGCCGGGTAGTAGTTCTCGTTGCGCTCGGTGACGTTCTCCTTGATGGTGATGTCGGGGTGGAGCTTCATGTACTCGTCGTAGAGACCGGCCTCCTTGAAGCCCATCGCGCCGAACAGCCCCAGCGTGAGGGTGGTCGTGCCGCCGCCACCGCCGTCCGAGGTGTCCGACTCGTTGTCGCCGTCGTCGGCACAGCCGGCCAGCAGACCGGCGCCCAGCGACACGACGGCCGCGAGGACGAGCGCCTGACGGCGGATGATCCGGGAAGGTGCGGGTGCTCGCATGTGCGTCCTCCTGTCGCCCCGACGGGCGGGGAACGTGCGGGATGGGGTGGGGAGTGTGCGCGGGCGGGAGTGCGGGGTGCGGGGGTCCATCCGGGGAACAAGTCCCGGATCAGGTACGGGAATGACTCAGGGATCAACCAAAAGAACGACTGCGGTGGTGCGTGCCGGGACGACGGGTGGAATGCATGCCGGAACGACGGGTGGCATGCGTGCGGGAACGACTGCGGGAATGCGTGCGGGATGTGGAGGCCACGGGTATCGTGAGGGCTGTGGGAGCGCTCCCATCGATGATGTGTTGAAGGGTCGTGGCTCCCGGCGGGGGTGTCAAGGGACCGGACGCGACGGGCCGCGTTCAGTTATCGGCCCGTTAACCGGGGACCGGGGCGCCCCCGGTTGACGCGGGTCGGGGCCCGTGCCGCTCACGTGACGGGCGCCACTGTTACATTCCAGGCCAGGGTGACGACGGAAGGGCGAGCCGATGGCAGTCCAGGGAACGCGCGGCCGAGGGGCCGGGCGGCCGACCCTCGAAGAGGTCGCCGCACGCGCGGGCGTGGGCCGCGGCACGGTCTCGCGCGTGATCAACGGCTCGCCCCGGGTCAGCGCCACCACCCGCGCCGCCGTCGAGGCCGCCGTCGCCGAACTCGGCTACGTCCCCAACACCGCCGCCCGCGCCCTGGCCGCCAACCGCACCGACGCCATCGCCCTGGTCGTCCCCGAGCCGGAGACCCGCTTCTTCGCCGAGCCCTACTTCTCCGACATGCTGCGCGGGGTGGGCGCCGAACTGGCCGACACCGAGATGCAGTTGCTGCTGATCTTCGCGGGCAGCGACCGGGAGCGGGCCCGCCTCGCCCAGTACCTCGCCGCCCACCGGGTCGACGGCGTCCTGCTGGTCTCGGTGCACGCCGACGACCCGCTCCCGGATCTGCTGGCGGAGCTGGAGATCCCCGCGGTCATCAGCGGCCCCCGCTCGGCGGCCGAGGCCCTCCCCTCCGTCGACTCCGACAACTACGGCGGCGCCCGCTCCGCGGTCGAGCACCTGCTCGCGCGGGGCCGCACCCGCATCGCCCACATCACCGGCCGCCTCGATGTCTACGGTGCCCAGCGCCGCCTGGACGGCTACCGCGACGCCCTGCGCGACTCCGGCCGCCCGCTGGACGAACTCCTCGTCGAGCGCGGCGACTTCACCGAGGACGGGGGCGCCCGCGCGATGACCGCGCTGCTGGCCCGCCGCCCCGACCTGGACGCGGTCTTCGCCGCCTCCGACGTCACCGCGGCCGGCGCCCGCCACATCCTCCGCGAGGCCGGCCGCCGCATCCCGGACGACGTGGCCCTCGTCGGCTACGACGACTCCGCCATCGCCCGGCACATGGACCCGCCCCTGACCAGCGTCCGCCAGCCCATCGAGGAGATGGGCCGCAGCATGATCGACCTGCTGCTCACCGAGATAGCCGCCCGCCGCCCGGCCCCGCCGCCGCCCCCGCGCACCGGGCACCAGGTGGTCCTGGCGACGGAACTCGTCGTCCGCACCTCCGCGTGAACACCCCCGACGCGCGGATTCCCGCCCTGGCCCACTGGCTGTCCGCCCGGCTCGACGAGGACGAGCGCTCGGCACGGGCGGCGAGCCGCCGCCACGGTGAGCCGGGCCCCGGGGCCGGGGTGCGCTGGCGCTGGGAGGACCCGGAGACCGACGAGCCCGTACTCCCCGACCCGGACCGCGCGGAGTTCGTCACCTGCGAGGCCCCGGATGGCGAGGGCGCCGTGGTGGCCCTGCGCAGCGAGGAGACCTGGCCGACCCGGCGCTCCGGCGAACTCCCGCAGTTCGGCATCGATCTCGCCCGGGAGGTGGACGCGGCCGTGGGCGCGCACATCGTCCGCCACGACCCGGCGCGGGTCCTGGCCGAGACCGACGCCAAGCGCCGCGTCCTGGCCTGGGCCCTGACCGCGCCGCCGTCCCCGTCCACGGACCATGTGCTGCGTCTGCTGGCCCTGCCGTACGCGGACCAGCCCGGCTACCGGGCGCAGTGGCGGCCCTGAAGACGCCGGGCGCGGACCTCCCGGCAGAAGACGGCGCCGATCCAGGCGGCGGCGACGGCCAGCACGACGGCCGCCCCGACCAGCAAGGGGATGATCACGAGGTCTCCAGGAGCGGAGTGCAGGTCATGGGTCCACCCTAAGCTCCGGGCATCGCGTCCGCGTCGACCGGTGTGCCGCACCCCCACCGGAGGGGCCGCAGGCGAGGGACGGACGGCCGGCCGACGCCCCTCAGCGCGCCTCCTCCTCGAACCGGCGGATCCGCCCGTGGAGCGAGACCCCGAACGATGACTCTTCCGGGAAATCCACCACCCCCACCACCCCCCGTCCGGCATCGTCGTGCCCAGCGCCGCCCACACCCCCGGGCGGCGGTGGACAGCGTGGAGGAAGAGGTGCCATGACAGGCAGACGTGAGACATGGACGACAGACGAGTTCGGCGCCTCGCACACCGGTGCCGTCGGGGTCCTTCTCGATGACGGCACGGTCCCGGGCCCCGCCTACTTCGACATCGGCTCCGGCAGCGCCGGGGAGCCGATCTCCCACTGGAGCGTCTACGACGGCAGGTTCTCCCACGTCCCCAGGGCCGCCGCCTTACAGGGTGTGTGCTCCTGCGGCTGGTCCGGCCCGGCACATCCGCTCGACTGGGACGCGATCGGCGACCGGCGACTGGACGAGGCCGGCGCGGGCACGGCGTACCGGGGCGAGAGCGACTGGGACGCCCACACCACCGAGGTGGCGGCGTCCGCCGTCCCCGTGCCGGAGGACATCACCCGGCTGCTGGAGCAGGTGCGGGAGTCGATCGAGAAGCTGGGGAAGACCTCGCCCCTGGCCGCGGTGCGGGCGGTCCGCCGTATGGAGGTGACCGCCGAGGACGCCGGATACTGGGCGGCCCGGGGCGCCCGGGGGGATGCCTCCCGCGCAGAGGCGGCCACCGCACTCGGCCTCGACGAGGACGCCGCCCGAAAACTACTGGCCCGCCTCGGCCGCTGGAGCCCCTACTTCTCCTGACCCCCCTTGGGGCGCCGCCGCTCTCGGACGGTGTCCGGTGTGGCGTCCGGGGAAACACCAAGGGCCCGACCTGATTCATCAGGTCGGGCCCTTGATCGATTGAGGGTGAGTGACGGGACTCGAACCCGCGGCCACCTGGACCACAACCAGGTGCTCTACCAACTGAGCTACACCCACCATGACCGGCGGTGGAAACTGGCGTCTCTCCGACCGGCCGAGAAAAAGTGTACAGGGTCCGAAGGGGTGCTCGCGCCCGGCTTTTCCGGGGCTCGCGCGGGGCCCCGGAACACGGTTACTGCGCAGGCAGGACGTGCTGTGCGGCGATGGCTCTGGCGGTGTCGGAGTCCGGTCCCGGCTGCGGGACGAAGATCGCCTCGCGGTAGTAGCGCAGCTCGGCGATGGACTCGCGGATGTCGGCCAGGGCGCGGTGGTTGCCGTTCTTCTCGGGGCTGTTGAAGTACGCCCTCGGGTACCAGCGGCGGGCCAGCTCCTTGACGCTGGAGACATCGACGATCCGGTAGTGGAGGTAGCCCTCCAGCGTCGGCATGTCCCGCAGCAGGAAGCCGCGGTCGGTGCCGACGGAGTTGCCGCACAGCGGGGCCTTGCCGGGTTCCTTGACGTGCTCGCGCACATACGCCAGGACCTGCTCCTCGGCGTCGGCGAGCGTGGTGCCGCCGGCCAGCTCGGTGAGCAGTCCGGACGCGGTGTGCATCTCCCGGACCACCTCCGGCATCGTCTCCAGCGCGGCGTCCGGCGGACGGACGACGATGTCCACGCCGTCGCCGAGCACATTCAGCTCGGAGTCCGTGACGAGGGCGGCCACCTCGATGAGCGCGTCGTCCGACAGCGAGAGGCCGGTCATCTCGCAGTCGATCCACACCATGCGATCGTTCATGCGACCACCCTACGGCCGAGGTCCGCCTGTGCGGTGCCCCGCGTCGCCCCGGAGCGCGGAGCGCGATCGGCAGCGGGGGGTGGGGTGCGCCCCCACCCCCCGCTGCCGACTCTGCCGACTCTGTGCCGACTCTGCCGACTCTGTGCCGACTCTGTCGGACGAACCCGTGCCTACCGGCCCGCGCTCATGCCCCGCTCCGCTGGCCCGGCAGGCTCGCCAGGGGTGCTCCCGCGCCGAGCGCGCTCGCCGTCGCCGGGGTGCGGCGGGCCTGGAGCGGCACCGGCGGATCCGGGTGCAGGGAGTGCGGCGGGGGGAGGTGGGGGGACGGGGGCGGACCCGGCGGTGCCGAGCCGTGGTGATCCTGGTCGGACGACTTGTCCACCTGCGGACGCCGGGCCCGGTACGCGGCCCGGTACGCGGCCGGTGAGGAGCCGAGCTGGCGGCGGAAGTGGCCGCGCAGGGCGACCGGCGAGCGGAAGCCGCAGCGGCCCGCCACCTCGTCCACCGAGTAGTCCGACGTCTCCAGCAGCCGCTGCGCCTGGAGCACCCGCTGGGTGATCAGCCACTGGAGCGGCGCGCTGCCGGTCAGCGAGCGGAAGCGGCGGTCGAAGGTGCGGCGGCTCATGTAGGCGCGGGCCGCCAGGGTCTCCACGTCGAACTGCTCGTGGAGGTGCTCCAGCGCCCAGGCGACGACCTCGGCGAGCGGGTCGGCGCCGATCTCCTCTGGTAAAGAGCGGTCCAGGTAGCGTTCCTGGCCTCCGCTCCGGCGCGGTGGGACGACCAGCCGGCGGGCCAGTGCCCCGGCGGCCTCGTTGCCGTGGTCCGTGCGCACGATGTGCAGACACAGATCGATTCCGGCGGCGGTCCCCGCCGATGTCAGTACGTCGCCGTCGTCCACGAAGAGTTCTCTGGGATCGACATGGACGGACGGATAGCGCTTGGCCAGCGTCGGCGCGTACATCCAGTGCGTGGTCGCCGGGCGGCCGTCCAGCAGGCCCGCCGCCGCGAGGACGAAGGCGCCGGTGCACAGCCCGACGATCCTCGCGCCTTCCTCGTGCGCCCGGCGCAGCGCGTCGAGCGCGTCCTCCGGGGGCGGGGAAGTGATCGAGCGCCAGGCCGGCACGACGACCGTGCCCGCCCGCGCGATGGCTTCCAGGCCATGCGGTGTACTGAGTTCCAGGCCCCCCGTGGTCCGCAGCGGACCGTCCTCGCCACCGCACACCAGCAGTCGGTAGCGCGGAACGCCGGCGTCCTGGCGGTCGATCCCGAACACCGACAGCGGTATGGAACTCTCGAAGATGGGGCCGCCGCTGAACAGCAGCACCGCGACGATCTCCTTGCGCCGTCGCCCGGACAGCTTCCGGGCCGCGGCTTCCGGCGCGGCAGTGGAGTCGTGGCTCATCCTGCTAAGCCCCCCTCGGTGGTCGCGGCTCCTCGGTTGTGTCGCTCCTGCACGTTTCCCCTCGGTCCTGCACGAGTCCCCCGCCATACGACAGTCAAGATCGAATCTACTGCGTCCCGCACCACGGAGGTGACCGGATTGGCACCCCTGCGGAGGGTCGAGTTGGCAACTTGGCGTAAAGCATTCGATCACGAAGCGTTGCACTCCCGCGGCGCAGAGGGAAGTGCGCCTTGTCGCGGTGGCCAATCCGCGTAGGGTGCGGAGCCGGGCTGAGACCCTTTCCGTGCAGGTCGAACGGTGCGTGAGGGGTCGTCAGACCAGTGGATGCGCAGTATGCAGAAGTTGGCTGAAAAGTTATGGGCCGGGGTGCGGAAACCGGTCAGTCGCGGGGGGCTCTGCGGACGGGGTCCGGTGGGAGGGGAAGTGCGGGGGGAAGGGGGGCCGTTTCTGGCTGGTGCTGGTGCTGGTGCTGGTGCTGGTGCTGGTGCCGTGGGCCGGGGTCGGTGCCGGGTTCGCTACCGGGCCGGCTGTCGGGTCTGTCGCCGAGTACGTCGCCGAGTATGTCTCCGGGTGCGCCGCCACGTTCGTCTCCGGGTGCTGCGGCGGGAGTTCCCCCTCGGCGGCCCGGCGTTCCGCGCGCCGCAGCAGCAGTCGGCACACCCCGGTGACCGCCGCGAGTCCCAGCGCCGTACCGGCCGCTCCGGCCAGGGAGGTGCCGTACCAGAGGAGGACCAGCGGGACGAGGACGCAACTGAAGACCGCCCAGCGCACCACGTCCCCGGCCGGGTCGGGAGCGGCGAAGGATGTCCGGGGCGCGGGCGGGGAGTGCTGCGGGGCCGGGGTCCGGTGCGGCTCCCCGCCGGTGGCGCGGGGCGCGGCGGGGACGGTACGGGGTGCGGACATGGCATGCTCCCTGTGGCGTGGTTCACGCACTTCAACGCCCGCGTCCCGGGACGGTCACTGTCAGCGAGCGGCCGGGCGATCACCCTCCCGCGCGGTGAATCCTGTGCAAACCGCCTGTACGGGGCAGCAACCATTGCGTGACGGGCGCCCCCTCGTGCATGCTCCACGAAACCCGCCGGGCGGCCGTGCGGGATCTGGGCGAAGGAGGCGTGCCGCCGTACCCTTGGGGGTATGGGGTTGGGAAGATGATTCCCGGACACAGCGCGGACGATCCGGTCCACCCGGTCGTCCCTCCCCGACAAAGGATCACAACGCCGAGACAGCCATGGCCGGTCACGAATTCTTTGAACCCGCGGACCGCAAGCGGCCCGTCGCCGACCCCACGGCGGCCGATCCCCTGGCGGCGGAAGAGCCACGCCACGCGTGCGACCCCGCCTTCAAGCACGGCGTCGTCGTCGGTTTCGACGGCTCCACCTCCAGCGAGCGCGCCCTCGCGTACGCCATCGGCATGGCCCGCCGCTCCCACGCGGGTCTGATCATCGTGCATGTCGCCAACCGGCTGCCCACCACCGTCTGGGCGGGCTGCGAACCCCCCGTCTTCGTCGATGTCCCCGACCACCGCACCGAGGTGCTCGGACTGGAACTCGCCTGCGCGGACTATCTCGCCGAGGTGCCCTGGATCCTGGTCGAGCGCGGCGGGGACATCTGCCATGAACTCGAAGAGGTCGGGCGGGAGTACGAGGCGGACGCGATCGTCGTGGGCTCCACGCACGGGCTGGTGGGCCGGATGTTCGGCTCGGTCGCCGGGCGGCTCGCCAAGCGCGCCAAGCGGCCGGTCATCGTTATTCCCTGAGGGTTGCTCCCCGAGGGCTCCTGCGAGGGTCCGGTCTCCGCGAACGCGGCCGGGCCGTTTCTGCTGCTGTTCGCGCAGTTTCCCGCGCCCCTGAAAAGAATGCGCAGTTCCCCGCGCCCCACGAAGGGGCTGCGGGGTTCGGCTGGGGGCGGAGGGCTACTCGACTGTTACCGACTTGGCCAGGTTTCGGGGCTTGTCGATGTCTCGGCCCAGGGTCAGGGCCGTGTGGTAGGCGAGGAGTTGGAGGGGGATGCCGAGGAGGATGGGGTCGAGTTCGTCCTCGTTCTTGGGGACCAGGATCGTCTGGTCGGCCTTCTCCTGGGGCTGGTGGGCGACCGCGAGGATCTTGCCCTCGCGGGCCTTGATCTCCTCCATCGCGGCGCGGTTCTTCTCCAGCAGGTCGTCGTCGGGGACGATCGCCACCGTGGGCAGGGCCGGTTCGATCAGGGCCAGGGGGCCGTGCTTCAGCTCGGACGCCGGGTATGCCTCGGCGTGGATGTAGGAGACCTCCTTGAGCTTGAGGGATGCCTCGCGGGCGACCGGGTAGCCCCGTACCCGGCCGATGAAGAGCATCGAGCGGGCGTCGGCGTAGGTGCGGGCGAGCTTCTCGATCTCGGGTTCCTGCGTCATGATCTCGGCGATCTGGGCGGGCAGCCGGCGCAGGCCCGCGATGATCCGCTTGCCGTCGCGGACCGAGAGGTCCCGGACCCGGCCCAGGTGCAGGGCGAGCAGGGCGAAGGCGACGGTGGTGTTGGTGAAGCACTTCGTGGAGACGACGCAGACCTCCGGGCCCGCGTGGACGTACATCCCGCCGTCCGCCTCGCGGGCGATGGCCGAGCCGACCACGTTCACCACGCCGAGGACCTTGCCGCCCTTGCGCTTCAGCTCCTGCACGGCGGCCAGCACGTCGTAGGTCTCGCCGGACTGGGAGACGGCGATGTAGAGGGTGTCGGGGTCCACGACCGCGTTGCGGTAGCGGAACTCGGAGGCGGGCTCGGCGTCGGCGGGGATCCGGGCCAGTTCCTCGATGAGCTGGGCGCCGATCATGCCCGCGTGGTACGAGGTGCCGCAGCCGAGGATCTTGACCCGGCGGACCGCGCGCGCCTCGCGGGCGTCCAGGTTGAGGCCGCCGAGGTGGACGGTGGAGAAGCGGTCGTCGATCCGGCCGCGCAGCACCCGGTCCACCGCCTCGGACTGCTCGTGGATCTCCTTGTGCATGTAGGTGTCGTGGCCGCCCATGTCGTAGGAGGCGGCCTCCCACTCGACAGTGGTGGGCTCGGCGGTGGTGCGGGTGCCCTCGGTGGTGTAGGTGCGGAAGTCGTCGGCCTTGAGGGTGGCCATCTCGCCGTCGTCCAGGGTCACTATCTGCCGGGTGTGGGTGACCAGGGCGGCGATGTCCGAGGCGACGAACATCTCCCGCTCGCCGATGCCGAGGACGACCGGGGAGCCGTTGCGGGCCACCACGATCCGGTCGGGGAAGTCGGCGTGCAGGACGGCGATGCCGTAGGTGCCCTCGATCAGGCGGAGGGTGTCACGGACCTTGTCCTCCAGCTTGTCGGCCGGGGAGCGGGCGATGAGGTGGGTCAGGACCTCGGTGTCGGTCTCGGAGAGGAAGACGACCCCGTCCGCCTCCAGCTTGCGGCGCAGGTCGGCGGCGTTGTCGATGATGCCGTTGTGGACGACGGCGACCTTGCCCTCGGCGTCCAGGTGCGGGTGGGCGTTGAGGTCGGAGGGGGCGCCGTGGGTGGCCCAGCGGGTGTGGGCGATGCCGGTGGTGCCCTTGAAGCGGGCCGGGACCTTCGCCTCCAGGTCGCGTACCCGGCCCTTGGCCTTGACCATCCGCAGCCCGGCGGCCTTGGGGGAGGTGACGACGAGGCCGGCCGAGTCGTAGCCCCGGTACTCCAGGCGCTGGAGGCCCTCCAGGAGCAGCGGGGCCACATCACGCTTCCCGATGTATCCGACGATTCCGCACATATGGGGTGTTCCTAGTCGTAGAGGGAGGGGGAGGGGAGGAGGGGGAGGGAGGGGCTGGTTTGAGGGTCAGCCGTAGACGATGCGGCGGAGTTGGCGCTGTGACAGGTCCGGGGGGGCCACCGCCCGGTACTTGAGGTCCGTCTCGATCCGCTCGAAGATCGTCGCGTTCACCAGGCCCTGGGCCTGTAGCTCGCGGTGGCGGCGGCGGACGTAGTCGACGGTCGTCTCGTCGAAGTAGGCGAGTACGTCCTGGATCACCCGGAGTGCCTCGCCCCTGCTCAGGGGGGTGGAGCGGGTCAGGTGATCTACGAGGTCGTCGTGCACCCGCTTGATCCTGGGGTATGGGGGAGGGTTTCGCAAGAATTCTGCCCGGTTTCGGGCAGGGAGTCCCTCCGGGAGGCCGCTCATCGGGTCACATGCGGCGGAGGACCGCCTGTTTGGCCAGGGTGAACTCCTCGTCGGTCAGTACCCCCGCGCGGTGCAGTTCGCCCAGCTCCCGCAGGCGCCGCAGCAGCGCGTCATGGTCGTCGGAGGGGGCGGGCCGCGCCGGGGTCTTGGTGAGGCGCGGGCGGGTGTCGGGGGCGGTGGGCGCCGGGGCGGGGGTGGCGGAGGCCGACGGGTGGGGCAGGCGGGCCTGCACGGCCGCCGCGATCAGGGCCATCAGCGGGTCCTTCTTGAACCCCCACAGATCCACCGAGTGGGGGTCGTACTTCGGCGGGGCCTTGGTCGGCGCGTGGCGGACGGTGAAGCGGAGGAAACCGTTGTCCAGGCCCGCCGCCGGATGCCACTCCACCGCCGAGATCTCGCCGATCGCGATGACCCGGGTGCCGGACGCCGACTTCGCCTCCTCCGTCTTCCAGTTCCACTCCAGCCGCACCCGCTCCCCGTCGAAGCTCGCCGTGGCGTCCCCCGCCGAGAACGACAGCGGCACCCCGGGGCCGGGGAGCAGATAGGCGTCCACCGGGTCGCCCGGCACCTGGTCCAGCAGCAGCGCGTTGCGCACCTCGTCCACGAAGTACTCGGCGACTCCGTACCGGTCCGGCTCCACGACCAGTTGGTAGGGGTCGTGCGGCTCGGCCAGGCGTCCTCCGGTCGCCAGTTGCAGCGGGTCGGCGCCGTCCCGCAGCCGGAGCCGCAGGCGCCCGGACCGTCGTCCCTGTTCGAGGGAGACGCCGGCCAGCGCGCCCAGCGGGACGACGAGTTCCCCGAGGGTTCTGCGCAGCAGGCCGACCGACTTGTCCCGGCCGGGCGTCAGCCGCAGCGCGTCCCCGTCGAACTCCCAGGTGCCGTCCCTCTGGATGATTTCCGCCATGCCAGGGATTGTTCCACCGCAGCCGCGAGAGAGTGGTGCGCATCTGTCGGGCTCAAGGCAAGGAAGGAACCGGCTTGTGAGACAGCACCGCAGAACGTTCCGCCTTCTGGGTTCCCTGCTCCTCGTCACCGGCGTCGGCACCTCCCTCACCGGAGCCGCCGCGCCCGCCTCCGGCGCCGGGGACGGCGTCGTCCCGCTCGGCCGGGTCATTCCGGCGCCCGCCTCCGTCGCACCGGGCGGCGTCCCGTACCGGATCACCGAGCGGACCCGGATCGGGGTCGGCGACTCCGGGGACGCCCGCCGCGTCGGCGACTACCTCGCCGATCTGCTGCGCCCCGCCACCGGTTACCGGCTCCCCGTCACCGCCCAGGCCGCCGGGGGCATCACCCTGCGGCTCGCCAAGGGCCCCTACGGTGAGGAGGGGTACCGCCTGGACAGCGGGCGTGGCGGCGTCATCATCACCGCGCAGCGCGCCGCCGGGCTCTTCCACGGGGTGCAGACCCTGCGCCAGCTCCTCCCGGCCGCCGTCGAGCACGACTCCGTCCAGCCCGGCCCCTGGCGGGTGGCCGGCGGCACCATCGAGGACACCCCGCGCTACGGCTGGCGCGGCGCCATGCTCGATGTGTCGCGGCACTTCTTCTCGGTCGAGGAGGTGAAGCGGTACGTCGACCAGCTCGCCCTCTACAAGTTCAACAAGCTGCATCTGCATCTCAGCGACGACCAGGGGTGGCGCATCGCCATCGACTCATGGCCGCGGCTCGCCACGTACGGGGGGTCGACGGAGGTCGGGGGCGGTCCCGGCGGTTACTACACCAAGGCGGACTACCGGGAGATCGTGCGGTACGGCGCCGCCCGGCATCTGGAGGTCGTTCCCGAGATCGATCTGCCGGGGCACACGAACGCTGCCCTCGCCTCCTACGCCGAGCTGAACTGCGACGGGGTGGCGCCGCCGCTCTACACCGGGACCGAGGTCGGCTTCAGTTCGCTGTGCGTGGGCAAGGAGGTCACCTATGACTTCGTCGAGGATGTGATCCGGGAGATCGCGGCGCTCACCCCGGGCCGGTATCTGCACATCGGCGGGGACGAGGCGCACTCCACGAGCGACGAGGACTACGCGGCGTTCATGGAGCGGGTCCAGCCGGTGGTGGCCCGGTACGGCAAGACGGTGGTCGGCTGGCACCAGCTCACCGGCGCGGTGCCCGCGCGGGGTGCACTGGTGCAGTACTGGGGGCTCGACGGGACGCCCGCGGCGGAGAAGGAGCGGGTCGCGGCGGCGGCGCGGGCGGGTACGGGGGTCATTCTGTCGCCGGCCGATCGCGTGTACCTGGATATGAAGTACGACGCCGATACGCCGCTCGGGCTGGACTGGGCGGGGTATGTGGATGTGCGGCGGTCGTATGAGTGGGAGCCGGGGGATTATCTGGCGGGGGTGCCGGCGGGGGCGGTGCGGGGGGTTGAGGCGCCGTTGTGGTCGGAGACGTTGGTGGATTCTGCGGGGGTGGAGTTCATGGCGTTTCCTCGGGTGGTGGGGGTTGCTGAGTTGGGGTGGTCTTCTGTGGGGGTGCGGGGGTGGGCGGATTATCGGGTTCGGTTGGGGGAGCAGGGGGAGCGGTGGGGGGTTATGGGGGTTGGGTTTTATCGGGCTGAGGGGGTGCCGTGGGGTAGCTGAGGGGTAGGGGGTGGTGGGTGCGGGTGTGGGGTGGGTGCGGGTGGGTTGTGGCTGGTCGCGCAGTTCCCCGCGCCCCTGAAAGATTGCGCAGTTCCCCGCGCCCCTGAGAGGAATGCGCTGCTCCCTGCACTCCTGAAAAGATTGCGCAGTTCCCCGCGCCCCTAAGGGCTGCCCCAGTTCCCCGCGCCCCTGGAAGGACTGCGCAGTTCCCCGCGCCGCTGAAAAGAATGCGCAGTTCCCCGCGCCCCTTTCTACGTGTTGGCTAGGGGGTTTTCTAGGGTGCCTGTTAGTTGTAGGGCTGCTGTGGGGTTGGTCAGGTCCAGCATGTGGTGGTTGTTTTGGAGTTGTAGGCGGTTGAGGCAGGAGAGGGGGAAGTGGGGGGCGAAGAGGTTGTGGTGGGTGAATTTTTCGGAGAGGTGGGGGTGGGATGATTGGTATTCGCGGGTGACCTCGGCGACTGTGTGCCAGAAGTCGGGTTCTTTCAGGACTTCCTCGGTGGTGAGTTGGGCGGAGAGGAAGCGGAAGAAGCAGTCGAAGACGTCGGTGAAGATGGAGAGGAGTTTGAGGTCGTCGGGGACGTCCACGCGGAGCCGTTCCACTGCCGGGGGCAGGATCGCGTGGGGGTCCATGACGGCGATCTCCTCGGCGATGTCCTTGAAGATCGCCCGCTGCACCAGCCCGTCCTTCAGGACCAGGATCACATTCTCGCCGTGGGGCATGAAGACCAGGTCGTATGCGTAGAAGCAGTGCAGGATCGGGGTGAGGTAGGCGCGGAGGTAGTGGCGCAGCCAGGTCCGGGGGGACCGGCCGGAGCGTTCGATCAGGGCGGTGGTGAAGGAGCGGTTCTCGTGGTCGGTGTGGAGGAGGGAGGCCATGGTGGCCAGTGACTCGCCCGGGGCGAGGGACGGGACCGGGCTCTCGCGCCAGAGCGCGGCCAGCATCTTGCGGTAGGGGGAGTGGCGGTCGGTGGCCCGCTCGTACTCCAGATGGCGATAGCCGACCGCCGCGCGTTCGCGGATGATCGTCAGGCCGGTCGCGGTGAGGGTGGGGTCGTTGTCGATCAGGTGCGACAGCCAGTCGTTGATGGCGGGGGTGGCCTCCATATAGGCGGCGGACAGGCCGCGCATGAAACCCATGTTGAGGACCGACAGGGCTGTCTTGACGTAGTGCTTGTGCGGGGCGGTGGTGTTGAAGAAGGTCCGGATGGACTGCTGGGCCAGGTACTCGTCGTCGCCCTCGCCGAGGCAGACCAGGTGGCGGCGGGCGATGTCGGCGGCGAAGGTGACGGTGAGTTTGTTCCACCACTGCCAGGGGTGGACCGGGATGAGGAGGTAGTCGGCCGGGTCGAGGTCCTGGGCGCGGAGGGTGGTGTGGAAGCGGGTGAGGGTGGGGGCGCCGAGTTCGGCGTGGAGGAAGGACTCGTACGCGATGCCCGTGCCCGCGGTGAACGCGGCGCGGGAGCGGTGGGCGGCGAGCCAGACGAGACGGACCGGGCTCGCGGTCTCGGGGGCGTACGAGAGGTAGTCGTGGACGCCGAAGCCGAGGCGGCCGTTGTTGGCGACGAAGCAGGGGTGGCCCTCGGTCATCCCGGTCTCGATCTCCTGGAAGGAGCCGGACGCCAACTCGGCGGCGGTGAGCCGCGGTTTGGCGAGTTTGAAGCAGGTGCCGGCCAGGGTGGAGGAGATCTCTTCGAGGTAGACCGGGAGGATCGCGTCGCTCAGGCCGAGGGAGGTGCGGAGGTCGAGGATGAAGTCGAGGGCACAGAGGGGGAGTGGGGTGCCGGAGCGGTGGCGGGTGAGGGAGGCGGGGTCGATCTGCCAGTGGTCCAGGGCGTGGCGGACGGCGGTGAAGCGGTAGGTGGTGCGGCCGTCGTCGCTGGGGACGAGGTAGGTGTCGTCGCCTTCGGGTTCGGGGGTGAGGTGTGCCACGGCGTCGGACAGGGTCATGCGGTGGCTCCCCGGGCGGTCAGGTACTGCTGCCGGGTGCAGAAGGAGAGCAGGGCCCGCTTCTCCGGCTTGTCGATCTCCCGGTCGGGGACGAAGCCGACGGCCGCGTTGAGGGCCTGGACGGCGGTGTTGGCCACGTCCGGTTCCACGACCACCCGGCGGGTGCGGGGGTCGGCGAAGAGTTCGTCCATGACGGCGGTGAGCACGGCCCGGGTGAAGCCGTGCACGGGGCGGTCGGTGGGGGCGGTCAGGAAGTGCATGCCGACATCGCCGGGCTCGGGCTCGTACAGACCGGTGAGTTCGACGTATCGCGGGTCGTACTTCTCCATGAGGAAGGCGGGGGTGCCGTTGTGCAGGCCGAGGAGGGCGTGGTGGTGCTCGTGGGCGGCGATCCCCATGTAGGTGCGTTCGACGTCCTGGAGGCGGGCGTTGCCCATCAGCCAGAACACGGCCTTGGGGTGGGTCACCCAGCCGTGCAGCAGTTCGGCGTCCCGGAGCGGGTCGAGGGGGCGCAGGGAGAGGGTGCCGAGGCTCATACGGCGAACTCCTGGAAGGCGATGGTCTTCTCGATCGGGTAGGGCTCGGCGCCGAGCAGTTCGCGGATGATGCAACTGTTGCGGTAGGCCCCCATCCCGAGGTCGGGGGAGGTGATGCCATGGGTGTGGACACCGGCGTTCTGGAGGAAGACGCCGTGGCCGGTGATGTCGATGGCGTAGTTGCGGGCCACGTCGAAGTTGCCGTGGGTGTCGCGCACCAGCCGGTCGGCGATCGGGGCCAGGAAGGGCGGCTCGGTGTAGCGGTGGCCGGTGGCCAGGACCAGGCCCTCCGAGGCCAGCTCGAAGTGGGTGTCCTGCTCCTGCTGGTGGAAGCCCAGGGTGTAGGTGCCGTCCTCGTACCGGGCGCTGGTCAGGGCGGAGTTGGTGAGGAGGCGGGTGGGGACCGGGCCGCTCAGGTTCTTCTGGTAGAGGAGATCGAAGATGGCGTCGATGAGATCGCCGTCGATGCCCTTGAACAGGCCCTTCTGTTCGGCGGTGAGGCGGTAGCGGGTGGCCTCGGGGAGCCGGTGGTAGTAGTCGATGTAGTCCGGGGAGGTCATCTCCAGGGTGAGCTTGGTGTATTCGAGGGGGAAGAAGCGGGGGGAGCGGGTGACCCAGTTCAGTTGGTAGCCGTGGACGTCGATCTCGCTCAGCAGGTCGTGGTAGATCTCGGCGGCGGACTGGCCGCTGCCGACCAGGGTGATCGACTTCTTGCGGCGCAGCGCGTCCCGGTGCGGGAGGTAGTGGGCGTTGTGCAGCAGGTCGCCGCCCAGGTCCCGGCACGGCTCGGGGAGGTGGGGCGGGGTGCCGGTGCCCAGGACGAGGCGGCGGGCGCGGTGGGCGGTGCCGGTGGCGGTGCGGACGGTGTAGACGCCGTCCCGGTCGTCGTGGGTGACCTCGGTGACCGTGGAGTTGAAGCGGACGCTGGTCAGGCGGTTCGCGGCCCAGCGGCAGTAGGCGTCGTACTCGGCGCGCAGGGGGTAGAAGTTCTCGCGGATGTAGAACGCGTAGAGGCGGCCCTGTTCCTTCAGGAAGTTGAGGAAGGAGTAGGGGGAGGTGGGGTCGGCGAGGGTGACCAGGTCGGAGAGGAACGGGGTCTGGAGGTGGGCGCCGTCCAGGAACATGCCCGCGTGCCACTCGAAGTCCGGCTTGGCTTCGAGGAAGACGCCGTTCAGCTCGGTGAGGGGCTCGGTGAGGCAGGCGAGGCCCAGGTTGAACGGGCCGAGGCCGATGCCCACGAAGTCATGGACCTCCCCGGGGTCAGCAGGCGCGGTCAAGGGAGCCTCCCAGGTACCGCTCGGCGTGCCCGGCGAGCAGATCGAGCACGGCGGTCAGGTCGGACGGGGTGGTCTCGGGGTTGAGCAGGGTGAACTTGAGGTAGTGGCGCCCGGCCACCTTGGTGCCTGCCACCACCGCCTCCCCGGACGCGAACAGCGCCTTGCGGGCGTAGAGGTTGGCGCGGTCGACGGCCGCCGGGTCGGTCACCGCGGCCGGGACGTACCGGAACACCAGGGTGGACAGCACCGGCTCGGCGGCCACGTCGAAGCGCGGGTCGGCGGTCAGCAGCCGATAGCCCTCGGCGGCCAGGTCGCAGACCTCGTCGAAGAGCGCGCCGACGCCGTCGGCGCCCATGGTGCGCAGGGTCATCCACAGCTTGAGCGCGTCGAACCGGCGGGTGGTCTGGAGGGACTTGTCGACCTGGTTGGGGATGCGTTCCGCCGCGGCCCGGCGCGGGTTGAGGTACTCCGCGTGATAGGTGGCGTGGCGCAGGGTCGCCGCGTCCCGCACCAGCAGGGCCGAGGAACTCACCGGCTGGAAGAACGACTTGTGGTAGTCGACGGTGACCGAGTCGGCGCGCTCGATCCCGGTGAGCAGGGACCGGCGGGTGGGGGAGACCAGCAGGCCGCAGCCGTAGGCCGCGTCGACATGCAGCCAGGTGCCGTACCGGGCGCACAGCTCGGCGGTCTCGGGCAGGGGGTCGATGGAGCCGAAGTCGGTGGTCCCGGCGGTGGCGACGACCGCCATCGGGGTGAGTCCGGCGCTGGTGTAGCGCTCCAGTGCGCGGGCGAGGGCGACGGTCCGCAGCCGCCGGTGCCGGTCGACGGGCAGGGAGACCACCGCGTCCGGGCCGAGGCCCAGCAGTTTCGCCGCCTTCCGCACGCTGAAGTGGCTCAGCTCGGAGGTGAAGATACGCAGGTCGGCCAGGGAGGCGGCCTTGCTCTCCTCGCGGGCCAGCAGCAGTGCCTGGAGGTTGGACTGGGTGCCGCCGGAGGTGAACACCCCGTCGGCGGCCGGGCCGAACCCGATGCGCCCGGCGGTCCAGTCCACGAGCCGGCGCTCGATGAGGGTGCCGCCCGCCGACTGGTCCCAGGTGTCCAGGGAGGAGTTGAGGGCGGACAGCACGGCCTCGCCGAGCACGGCCGGTATGACGACCGGGCAGTTGAGGTGGGCGAGATAGCGGGGGTGGTGGAAGGAGACGGCGTCCCGGAGGTAGACGTCCTCCAGTTCGTCCAGCACGGCGGTGGTGTCGTGCAGCGGCCGGTCGAGGTCGATCCGCTCGATGAGGGCGTCGAGGGCGTCGACGGTCACTCCGGTGAACGGCCGTCGGGTGGTGGCGAGCCGGGCGGCGACCCGCTCCACCCCCTCGGTCACGGAACGGCGGTACCGCTCCGCGGTCGTGTGGTTGAGGAGCTGCGAGCGCATGTGGGGGAGCCTCCGGCGGGGCGGGGGAGGGGAACAGGGGGAAGCGGAGCGAGATAGTCGCTCTTACTTAGGTAAGCCTAACCTAAGTTACTCGCTCACTCCCCGCTGACCCTCTCGGCCCCCTCCAGCGCCTCGGCCAGCGCCGTCAGCACCGGCTCGCACTTGGCGTACGACAGGATCGGCTCGTTCTCCCGGGAGAGCACCTGGCCCGCCTTCACCGCCGGGAGCTGCCGCCAGGTGCCCTTGGTGATGTCGGCCGGCTGGATCGCCGAGGTGCGGTTGTCCATGAGGATGAGGTCCGCCGGGTACTTGTTGACGTTCTCCCAGCTCAGCGTCTCGAACCAGCCGCCGGTCTCCGCCAGCGCCGACGCCGGGGGCTCCACGAAGTTCACCCCGAGGGACTTGAAGTACTCCAGGTCGACGGAGAGATTGGAGCCGGAGACGTAGAACATGTCCGCGGCGGCGGAGCCGACCAGGATCTTGAGGCCGGGCTTGGCCGCGGCGGCGGCGCGCAGCCGGGCCGCCGCGTCCTCGAACCGCTTCTTCGCCGCCGTCACCTCGGTGGCCCTCAGGTCGGCGCCGAGGGAGGCGGCGAGTTCGGCCATCCGCTCCAGGGAGCCGGTGAGCAACCGGTCGTAGACCGAGATGCCGACGGTGGGGGCGCCCACGGCGAGGATCTTGTCCTTGGACTCCTCGGGGACGTACCAGAGCGTGCCGCGGTCGTCGTACATCGTGGAGATCAGGAGGTCGGGGGCGAGGGCCGCGTACTTCTCGATGTTGAACTGGCCCCACTCGTTGCCGAGGATCGTCACCTCGCCGATGTCGAGGTCGCCGGCCTGGACATCGGGTGTGCCGTCGGCGGTCCGGGTGGGGCCGAAGACGCCCTGGACGGTGACGCCGTAGTCGTGGAGGGCGGCGGCGGTGCCGGTGAAGGCGACGAGGGTGGCCGGGGTGCGGTCGGCGGTGACGGTCTCGCCGCGGTCGTCCTTGAACGACCAGGGGCCGGAGGCGCCGGTGCCGGTGCCGGTGCCGGTGCCTCCGGCCGGGGCGGGGTCGTCGGCTCCGCAGGCGGTGAGCGCGGCGCCGAGTCCGAGGGCGCCGGCGGCGGTGAGGATCTGGCGGCGGGTGGGGGAGGGGAGCCGGTGGCGGGTGGGGGTGGTGCGGGGCATGGCGGGGCTGCTTTCGGGGGAGAGGGCGCGGCCGGACGGACCTGGCTGGGTTGACCTGGCCGGATGGGCCGGGCTGGATGGGCCAGGCCGGACGGGCCGGGCTGGATGGGTCGAGCGGGAAGGAAGGTTAGCCTAACCTTGCTTCCCGCTCGGTCCGGGGGCCGCCCCCTGCGTCAGCCGGTCAGCCCGTCAGCCCCAGCTCCCGCGCGATCAGCATCCGCTGCACCTCGCTCGTGCCCTCCCCGATCTCCAGGATCTTGGAGTCCCGCCACATCCGGGCCACCGGGTACTCGTTCATGAACCCGTAGCCGCCGTGGATCTGGGTGGCGTCGCGCGCATTGTCCACGGCGATCGTGGACGAGTACAGCTTGGCGAGCGCCGCCTCCTTCTTGAACGGGTCGCCCGCCACCAGCCGGTACGCGGCGTCGCGCCAGGCCAGCCGGGCCGTGTGGGCCCGCATCTCCATGTCCGCGATCTTGAACTGGATCGCCTGGTACCCGCCGATCGCCCGCCCGAAGGCGTGCCGCTGCTTCGCGTACGCCACCGACTCGTCCACACAGCCCTGGGCCAGCCCCGTCGCCAGTGCCGCGATGGCGATCCGGCCCTCGTCCAGGATGCGCAGGAACTGGGCATAGCCCCGGCCCTCGGCGCCCAGGAGATTCGCCCTCGGGACGCGTACGTCGGCGAAGGACAGCTCCCGGGTGTCCGACGCGTTCCAGCCGACCTTCGAGTAGGGCGCGGCCACCGTGAAGCCGGGGGTGCCCGACGGGACGATGATGGACGAGATCAGCGGCTTGCCCTCGGCGGTGCGGCCGGTGACGGCGGTGACCGTGACCAGGCCGGTGATGTCCGTGCCGGAGTTGGTGATGAAGCACTTGGTGCCGTTGATCACCCACTCGTCCGTGGCCTCGTCCAGTCGGGCCGTCGTCCGGGTCGCGCCCGCGTCGGAGCCGCCGTCGGGCTCGGTCAGCCCGAACGCGCCGAGGATCTCCCCTGCGCACAGCCTGGGCAGCCAGGTCCGCTTCTGCTCCTCGGTGCCGAAGAGATGGACCGGCATCGCGCCCAGCGACACCCCGGCCTCCAGGGTGATCGCCACCGAGGAGTCGACCCGGGCCAGTTCCTCCAGGGCCACGCCGAGCGCCAGATAGTCGCCGCCCATGCCGCCGTACTCCTCCGGGAAGGGGAGGCCGAACAGGCCCATGCGGCCCATCTCGCGGACGATCTCGTAGGGGAACTCGTGCCGCTCGTAGTAGTCGCCGATCTTGGGGGCGACGACCTCGTGGGCGAACTCCTCGACCGTGCGGCGGAGTTCCTCCAGCTCGGGGGTGAGGCGGTGGCGGTGGTCCATGGTCGTCACTCCTGGGGCTCCTCTTGCTCCTGGTCGCCCTGGTTCTCCTGGTTCTCCTGGTGGGAGAGGGCGCGGACGGTGCGGGACGGGCTGGGGCGGCCCAGTCGTTCGGCCATCCACACGCTGGTGGCGGTGAGCCGGCCGAGGTCGACACCGGTCTCGATGCCGAGGCCCTGGAGCATCCAGACCAGGTCCTCGGTGGCGAGATTGCCGGTGGCCGACTTGGCGTAGGGGCAGCCGCCCAGGCCGCCCGCGGAGGCGTCGACGGTGGTCACGCCGTGTTCCAGGGCCGCGTAGGTGTTGGCGAGCGCCTGGCCGTAGGTGTCGTGGAAGTGCACCCCGAGGACATTGGTGGGGACGCCCTCCTCGTTGAGCAGGGAGAGCAGTTCGAGGACATGGCCGGGGGTGGCCACGCCGATGGTGTCGCCGAGGCTCAGTTCGTCGCAGCCCATGTCCCGCAGCGCCGTGCAGACCCTGGCGACCTGGTGGAGGGGGACGACTCCCTCCCAGGGGTCGCCGAAGCACATCGACACATAGCCGCGGACCTGCGCGCCCGCGTCCTTCGCCTGCCGGACGACCGGGTCGAAGACGGCGAGGGACTCGTCCAGGGAGCGGTTGAGGTTGGCGCGGGCGAAGGACTCGGTGGCGCTGGCGAACACCGCGATGCGGCGGGCGCCGAGGGCGAGCGCGCGGTCCAGGCCGCGGCGGTTGGGGACCAGGACGGGCAGGGCCACGCCCTTCAGGTCGCCGAGGAGGGGGAACAGGTCCTCGGCGTCGGCGAGTTGGGGCACCCACGCGGGGTGGACGAAGCTGGTCGCCTCGATGGTGGTGAGCCCGGCGGCGGCGAGGCGGTGCACGAACTCCGCCTTGATCTCCGTGGGGACGGATGTCTTCTCGTTCTGGAGGCCGTCGCGGGCGCCCACCTCGTGGATCCGGACCCGGGTGGGGAGGTCGGTGGCCGGGACGACCATGGGGAGGGCGGTCATGACGGGTCCTTGGCGGGGGCGTCCTGCGAGGTGTCCGGCGGGGAGTCGGTCGGCGCATCCGGCGAGGCGTCCGGGGCCGGGGTGATGACGGCCAGGGTCTGGTCCATGGCGACCGTCGTGCCGGGGGTGACGTCGAGTGCGGTGACCGTGCCCGCGTGCGGGGCGGAGATGACGTGCTCCATCTTCATCGCCTCCACCACCAGCAGGTTCTGACCGGCGGTGACCTCGTCGCCGACGGCGACCTTCACCACCGTGACCGTGCCGGGCATGGGGGCGGTGAGGGAGTCGGCACCGGAGCGGGTGGTGCCCTGGAGGGCGGCGGCGACCGGGTCGTGGTCACGGACCTGCCAGGAGTCGCCGTCCCGGCCGAGCCAGTCACCGGCGCGGTGGAAGGTGTGGCGGACGCCGTCGAGGGTGACGGAGACCCGGGTGGGGGTGAGGGTGTGGGTGCCCCGGGGGGTGTGGGTCACCGGGTCGGTCACCCGCAGGGGGAAGGCGACCGGGTGCGGGGTGCCGCCGAGGCGCCAGCCGCTCGGGACCGAGAACGGGTCGGTCCAGCCGCCGGGCGCCGGGCGGAGCGCGTCCAGGCGGACGGCCGCCGCCGCCTCGTACACCTCCTCGGGTACGTGGGCGGGGACCAGGTCGGGGGCGACGCGCTCGACCAGGCCGGTGTCCAGGTCGCCCGCGACGACCGCCGGGTGGGCCAGCAGGCGGCGCAGGAACCCGGCGTTGGTGGTGACCCCGAGGGTGACGGTGGCGGCGAGGGCGGCCCGGAGAGTGCGCAGGGCGCTCGCCCGGTCGGGGCCGTACGCGATGACCTTGGACAGCATCGGGTCGTACCGGCTGCCGACCGCGTCGCCCTCGCTCAGCCCGGAGTCGGTGCGGACGCCGTCCCCGGCGGGCTCGTCCAGCAGCAGGACCGTGCCGCCGGTCGGGAGGAAGCCGCGCGCCGGGTCCTCGGCGCAGATCCGGGCCTCGACCGCGTGCCCGGTGAGGGTGACGGCGTCCTGGGTGAAGGGCAGCGGCTCCCCGGCGGCCACCCGTACCTGCCACTCCACCAGGTCAAGCCCGGTGACCAGCTCGGTGACCGGGTGCTCCACCTGGAGGCGGGTGTTCATCTCCATGAAGGAGTACGCCGACGGGTCGCCGCCGGGGACGATGAACTCGACCGTGCCCGCGCCCACGTACCCGCAGGAGCGGGCCGCCTGGACGGCCGCCTCGCCCATCGCCGCGCGCGTCGCCGCGTCCAGCAGGACGCTGGGGGCCTCCTCGATGACCTTCTGGTGGCGGCGCTGGAGGGAGCACTCGCGCTCGCCGAGATGGACGACGTTGCCGTGGGCGTCGGCGAGGATCTGGATCTCGATGTGCCGGGGGCGGTCGATCCACCGCTCGACCAGGAGGGTGTCGTCGCCGAAGGAGGCGGCGGCCTCGCGGCGGGCGGCGGAGATCTCCTCCTCCAGCGCGGTGAGGTCGCGGACCAGGCGCATGCCCTTGCCGCCGCCGCCCGCGCTGGGCTTGAGCAGCACGGGCGCGCCCAGCGCGCGGGCGGCCTCCGCCAGCTCCGGGTCACGGCCGCCGGGGACCACGGGGACCCCGGCCGCGCTCACCGTCTCCTTGGCGCGGATCTTGTCGCCCATCAGCGCGATGGCGTCGGCGGGCGGCCCGATGAAGACGAGCCCGGCATCGGCGCAGGCGCGCGCGAAGGGGGCGTTCTCGGCGAGGAAGCCGTAGCCGGGGTGGACGGCCCGGGCGCCGGTGCGGGCGGCGGCCTCCAGGAGGCGGTCGGCGGACAGATAGCTCTCGGTGGCGGGCGCGGGGCCGATCCGTACCGCGGTGTCCGCCTCGCGGACGTGCCGGGCGTCGGTGTCGGCGTCGGAGAAGACGGCGACCGAGCGGATGCCGAGGGCGCGCAGGGTGCGGATGACGCGGACGGCGATCTCACCGCGGTTGGCGACGAGGACGGTGTCGAACAGGGCTGCGGACATGGGCGTCGGCATCGGCATCGGCGTCGGCATCGGAGTGGGCGTGGGCATGGGGGTGCGTCCTCTCACATCCGGAAGATGCCGAACTGGGGGTCGCCCAGGGGTGCGTTGGCGCAGGCGGTCAGGGCCAGGCCGAGGACCTGGCGGGTCTCCAGGGGGTCGATGACCCCGTCGTCCCAGAGGCGGGCGGTGGCGTAGTAGGCGCTGCCCTGCCGCTCGTAGCGCTCGCGGATCGGGGCCTTGAAGGCGTCCTCGTCCTCCGCCGTCCAGGACTCGCCGCGGCCCTCGATCTGGTCGCGCTTGACGGTGGCGAGGACGGAGGCGGCCTGCTCGCCGCCCATGACGGAGATCTTGGCGCCGGGCCACATCCACAGGAAGCGGGGGGAGTAGGCCCGGCCGCACATCGAGTAGTTCCCCGCGCCGTAGGAGCCGCCGACGACGACGGTCAGCTTGGGGACGCGGGTGGTGGCGACGGCGGTGACCATCTTCGCCCCGTGCTTGGCGATGCCGCCTGCCTCGTAGGTCCTGCCGACCATGAACCCGGAGATGTTCTGGAGGAAGATCAGGGGGATGCCGCGCTGGTCGCACAGCTCGATGAAGTGGGCGCCCTTCTGGGCGGACTCGGAGAACAGGATGCCGTTGTTGGCGACGACCCCGACCGGGTGGCCGTGGATCCGGGCGAAGCCGGTGACCAGGGTCTGCCCGAACTCGGCCTTGAACTCGGCGAACCGCGAGCCGTCCACCACCCGGGCGATGATCTCCCGCACGTCGTAGGGGGTGCGCGGATCGGCGGGGACGGCCCCGTACAGCCCGTACGGGTCGACCTTGGGCTCGGTGGCCGGGACGACCGCCCAGGGCAGCGGCCCGCGCGCGGGGACGGTCGCGACGATGTTCCGGACGATCCGCAGCGCGTGGGCGTCGTCCTCCGCGAGATGGTCGGTGACGCCGGACACGCGCGCGTGGACCTCCCCGCCGCCCAGCTCCTCGGCGGTGACGACCTCGCCGGTGGCGGCCTTCACCAGGGGCGGCCCGCCCAGGAAGATCGTCCCCTGGTTGCGCACGATGACGGCCTCGTCGCTCATGGCGGGCACATAGGCGCCCCCGGCGGTGCAGGACCCCAGCACGGCGGCGATCTGCGGGATCCCGGCCGCCGACAGCCTGGCCTGGTGGTAGAAGATCCGCCCGAAGTGGTCCCGGTCGGGGAAGACCTCGTCCTGCATCGGCAGGAACGCCCCGCCCGAATCGACCAGATAGACGCAGGGGAGACGGTTGTCGAGGGCCACCTCCTGCGCGCGCAGATGCTTCTTCACCGTCATGGGGTAGTACGTCCCCCCCTTCACGGTGGCGTCATTGGCGACGATCACGCACTCGCGCCCGCTGACCCGCCCGATCCCGGCGATCACCCCGGCGGCCGGCGCCTGCCCCTCGTACATCCCGTCGGCGGCCAGCGGGGCCAGCTCCAGGAACGGCGAACCGGGGTCCAGCAGCGTGTCCACCCGGTCCCGGGGCAGCAGCTTCCCGCGCGCGGTGTGCCGCTCCCGGGCCCGCTCACCGCCGCCCAGTCGGGCCGCCGCCAGCCTGCCGTGCAGCTCCGCCACCAGCGCGCGCTGGGCCGCCTCGTTGGCGCGGAACGCCGCCGACGCGGGGTCCGCCGCGCTCGACAGCTCCGGTGCCTGGTCCATCCCGCGAGCCCCCTCACTTTGTTAATGAGCGTTAACGCATTTCCTTCAGGTTAACGACCGCTAACCCCTCTGTCTACAATTGCCTTCATGGCCACCAGAACCGACGCCCCCACCCGTCGCGAGCAGATCCTCAAGGAGGCCGCCCGGCTCTTCGCCGAACGCGGCTTCCACGGCGTCGGCGTGGACGAGATAGGGGCGGCGGTCGGGATCAGCGGCCCCGGCCTCTACCGGCACTTCCCCGGCAAGGACGCGATGCTCGCCGAGCTGCTGGTCGGCATCAGCGGGCGGCTCCTGACCGGCGCGAAGCACCGCGTGGCGGAGGCGGGGCCGGACTGCCCGCCGGAAGGGCTCCTGGACGCCCTCATCGAGGGCCATGTCGACTTCGCCCTGGACGACCGTCCGCTGATCACCCTGCACGACCGCGAGCTGGACCGCCTCCGCGACAGCGACCGCAAGCTGGTACGGCAGCTCCAGCGGCAGTACGTCGAGCTGTGGGTGGGCGTCGTCCGCGACCTGTACCCCACCCTCCCGGAACCGGCGGCCCGCTCCGCGGTGCACTCGGTCTTCGGCCTGCTGAACTCGACGCCCCACCTGGGGCGCCGGGGGGCGTTGCCCGGCCGGGCAGCTACGGGGGAATTGCTGCGCCGGATGGCCAAAGGGGCGCTGGCCTCGGTCGGGCGGGATGAGGGTGGTTCGTTCGGGTGAGGGGTGAAAGGTGAGAGGCGGGGTCAGTCATACGCGCGGAGGGCGGTGATGAGCTGCCGCCCCTCGCGGGCGCCCCGGCGGAGGAGGAGGGCGGCGGTGGTGTGGAGTTCCCGCCAGGAGTGGGGGCGGCCCACGGCCGCGGCGTCGGGGACGCTCGCCAGGGCCACGGTCAGCGACTGCGCGGCCTCACCCGCGCCCGCGAGGGCGTGCGCCAGGCAGGCGCGGTACCAGGTTCTGTCCCGCCGGAAGTCCGGTGCCAGGGCGTCCAGGCCGGTCGTGAGGGAGTCGACGGCCCCGGGCCAGTCGCGCAGATGCATCGCGGACATGCCCCGCTGGAGGGTGAACCAGGTCTCGCCGTAGAAGTACATCCAGGGCGGCTCGTCCTCGGGGCGCTCCGCCGCGCGGCCGATGAGGGCCTGCGCCTCGTCCAGCAGGCGTTCGGCGGCGCCGCCGTCCCCGTTGAGGGCGTGCCCCCGGGCGGCCATCTGGGCGGCCATGCCCTGGACGCCGAGGGAGGCGCCGGGGGTCGACCAGCGGGCGGCCTCGGCGAGGCGGATGGTCCGGGTGCCGTGTCCGGTGGCCCAGGCCAGGTGGGACTTCATGCTCAGGGTGGTGGCGGCCATGTTCGCGTCCCCGGCCTCAAGGGCCCACTCATGGCTCCGGTCGTGCCAGGCCAGCGCCGCGGTGTCCGCCCCCTGGTCCTGGGCCATCCAGGCCAGGAACTGCGCGTGCTCGGCGGCGAGCCGCACCACCCGGCCGGCGAGCGGCCCACGCGCGCCGGAGTAGAGATCCACGACGTCCCGCAACTGCCGGCGCATCAGACCGACCAGCGGGCGGGAGCCGATCTCGTCCTCCGCGCGGCGGTGCTCGGCGAGCAGCCGGTCCAGCCAGTCCAGGGTGGGGGCGTCCGCCCGGTGCCCGCCCTTGGTCACACTCGTGATCCGGGTCAGTAGATCTTCGTCGGGGTCGAGACCGGAGGGAGTGAGGGCAGGGACCGGAGAGGTGCGCTGCTGTGGCGCCTCCAGGAGGTGCGCCGGGATGCCGAGCCCCGTCACGATGCGCTGCCGTACCTCGACCGAGGTCACCCGGCGCCGCCCCCGCTCGATGTCGGACACGTCCGGCTGCACCAGACCGACCCGCTCCCCGAGCCTGGTCTGACTGGTGCCGGTGAGCCGCCGGTAGGTCCGGAGGACGGCGCCCCAGTCGGCACGGGTGACCGCTGCCGCGAGGGCGGGGTGGGACCAGAGATCGGTACGGGAATCCCCCATAGGCCCAATATAGGGCGGGACCATAGGGCGACGGGATGGGAGCAACGGGCGTCCACCGAAAGGGTCTTCAGCGACCGACTTCCCGTTGCCCAGGAGGCCCGTATGACCAGCCGCCTGCCCACTGGCGCCAAGATGACCATCGAGGTCTACACCGTCGACCGCCACGGCACCGTCGTCACCCCGCCCCGCACCACCGTCGTCGTCCCCGTCGACCAGGACCCCCCTCCCGACCTCCTCGGGACCGGTACCCGGTTCCCGCCCTGTGCCTGTCCTCTGCATCGCGTCCCCGGTACCGGGCAGTGAGCGTGTCCCGTGGGGCGGGCGCCCCATCGGGTGGTCTGGACGCGGGATCGTACTCGCCGGTACGGTTGGAGTGAGCAAGCGCTTAGACATGGCTCCGGTAGCCATCCGGCAGGAGGAGGCGGCGTGCGCCGTACGGTGTTCAACGAGGATCACGAGGCGTTCCGGGAGACCCTCCGCGCCTTCATCGAGGCCGAGGTCGTGCCGGTGTACGACGACTGGTTCGCCGCCGGTCAGGCCCCGCGCGCCTTCTACCACCAGCTCGCCGAGCTGGGCCTCTTCGGGATCAACGTCCCCGAGGAGTACGGCGGCGCCGGGCTCGACAGCCATAAGTTCGAGGCGGTCCAGTACGAGGAGACCGCCCGCGCCGGTGTCACCTTCGGCGGGTCCGGGGTGCATGTGCTGCTCGCCCTGCCGTACATCAAGTCGCTCGCCACCGAGGAGCAGAAGAAGCGGTATCTGCCCAAGTTCGTCTCCGCCGAGGAGATGTGGGCCATCGCGATGACCGAGCCCGGCACCGGCTCCGACCTCGCCGGGATGAAGACCACCGCCAAGCTCAGCGAGGACGGCACCCACTACGTCCTCAACGGCTCCAAGACCTTCATCACGGGCGGGGTCCACGCCGACCGGGTCATCGTCTGCGCCCGTACCGCGCCCGCCACCCCCGAGGACCGGCGGCACGGCATCTCCCTCCTCGCCGTCGACACC
The DNA here is from genome assembly GCF_040683675.1 of Streptomyces sp. NPDC093252. Classification (NCBI taxonomy): domain Bacteria; kingdom Bacillati; phylum Actinomycetota; class Actinomycetes; order Kitasatosporales; family Streptomycetaceae; genus Streptomyces; species Streptomyces sp. NPDC093252. The sequence continues at coordinate 254,857 of NZ_JBFBEM010000013.1, forward strand.
AGGTCGCCCGGCTACTCCATCGGCCGCAAGCTCGACAAGCTGGGGCTGCGCACCTCCGACACCGCCGAGCTGGCCTTCGTCGATGTGAAGGTGCCGGTGGAGGATCTGCTGGGCGAGGAGAACAAGGGGTTCTCGTACCTGGGCGCCAATCTGCCCTCCGAGCGCTGGGGCATCGCCTTCGGCGCCTACGCCCAGGCCAAGGCCGCCGTACGGTTCGCGAAGCGGTATGTGCAGGAGCGGACCGTGTTCGGGCAGCCCGTCGCGCACTTCCAGAACACCAAGTTCGAGCTGGCCGCCTGCCAGGCCGAGGTGGACGCCGCCGAGGCCGTCGCCGACCGGGCCCTCGAAGCGCTCGACGCCGGGGAGCTGACCGCCGCCGAGGCCGCCAGCGCCAAGCTGTTCTGCACCGAGGTCGCCCACCGCGTCATCGACCGCTGCCTCCAGCTCCACGGCGGCTACGGATACATGAACGAGTACCCGATCGCCCGCCTCTACGCCGACAACCGCGTCAACCGGATCTACGGCGGCACCAGCGAGATCATGAAGTCGATCATCGCCAAGGACATGGGTCTCTAGGACCGTCCCCCCCATGACAGGTACAGGCGCAGGCACAGGTACAGGCGCAGGCGCGGGCTCGGCCAGGCCCGGATCCACACCCGGGACGGGCGGGCTCGCCGTCTCCGTCGTCCAGGAGGGCGTGGTCCGCGTCCCTCGGTGAGACTGGGGGACATGACCCCCTCCGAGGCGGACCCACCGCGGGACGGCGGCGGTGAGAGCGTCGGCACCGTTCTCGTCGCCGCCGCCGCCAATCTCGGGATCGCCGTCGCCAAGGCCGTCGCCGGGGTGATCAGCGGCTCCAGCGCGATGCTCTCCGAGGCCGCCCACTCGGTCGCCGACACCGTCACCGAGCTGATGCTCCTGGTCTCCCTGAAGCGCGGGGTCCGGCCGGCCGACGAGGACTACCCCCTTGGGCACGGCGCCGAGCGGTACATCTGGGCCCTGCTCGCCGCCGTCGCCACCTTCGTCGGCGGCGCCGTCTTCTCCTTCTACGACGGCGTCCACACCCTCGTCGAGGGCGAGGAACCCGGCGATCCGCTCATCTCGTACATCGTCCTCGGGGTCGCCTTCCTGCTGGAGGGCTACTCGCTGCGGACCGGGGTGCGGCAGGCGCGCGGGGAGGCCGCCCGGCTGAAGGCACCCTTCCGGCTCTATCTGCGGCACACCCCCGACACCGCCGTGAAGGCCGTCGTCCTGGAGGACACCGCCGCCCTCGCCGGGCTGCTGCTGGCGGCGGGCGGGCTGCTCGGCGGCCAGCTCACCGGCTCCGGCGTCTGGGACGGCCTCGCCTCCCTGCTGATCGGCCTGCTCCTGCTGTACGTGGCCTGGGTGCTGGGCCGCTCCAACGCCGTGCTGCTCATCGGGCGCGCCCTGCCCCGGCCGATGCGGGAGCGCATCCGCGCCGAACTCCTCGCCGTCGAGCACATCGAGGCCGTCCTGGAGCTGACCACCGTCGTCCAGGGGCCCCGGCAGGCGCTGGTCGCCGCCAAGGTCGACTTCCGGGACGTGTCCACGGCCGCGCAGGTCGAGTGGGCCTGCGAGACCGCCGAGGCCCGGCTGCGGCAGGCGTTCCCGGCGATCGGGCGGGTCTATCTCGACCCGACGCCGGGGTACGCGCAGCGCCGCGAGGAGGGGCTCAGTCCCTGGCCGTGACCGGGGCTTCGAGGGGTCGGTACAGGCCCGCCTCCGAGAGGAGATACGCCGTCATGGGGTCGTAGTGGCGGGGGCTGACCACATGGTCGTCCAGCGGGACCGTCACCTGGACGGTGCCCTCCGCCTCCGCGATGAACAGCGCCGGGTCGTTGCAGTCGGCGTACCCCACCGACTCCACCCCGTGCTGCCCGGCGTAGCCCGCCCAGCCGTGGTCGGCGACCACCAGGTCCGGCAGCGGGCGGCCGTCGCGCTCCAGCGCGGTGAGGATCGCCTTCATCGGGTCCCCGGAGTGGGTGTGCCACAGCGTCGCCCCGTGCTCCAGCATCGCCACGTCCGCGAACTGCATGACGTAGCCCTCCTCGGTCTGGAGGCCGTCCGGGATGACGACGATGTCGCAGCCGACGGCGCGCAGCGCGGCGGCCGTCGCCCGGTGCACGTCCAGCAGCCCGCCCGGGTGGCCGGTCGCGAACAGCACGCGCTGGGTGCCCGCCGCCGCCTTGCGCAGCCGGGCCGCCAGCCGGTCCAGCCCGGCGACGGTCAGTTCGGGGTCGATGGTGTCCTGTCCGTACCGGTACTCCGGGTCGTCGTTGACGCCGACGCGCTCCGCCATCACCGCGAGCACGTCCTGCTCGTCGGCCCAGCGGTCGCCCAGTTCCAGGCCGAGCCAGAAGTTGCGGACGCCGTTGGCGAGCTGACGGTAGTGGGAGAGGTTGTTCTCACGCGGCGTGGCGACCTCGCCGGCGATACGGGTCTTGACGAGGTGGTCGACGAGTTCGGCGCGGGTGGGTGTCGGTGTCCCGGGTATCGGCATGGCTCCCATTGTGGGCCACGTCCCCCTGTCCGTCCCGGATGTCCCGCCCGCTGGGACGTGGGTCACGCGATCATGCCGATACGGGCAACGGGGTTTGTGCCGGGCTCTCGTTTCCGGCTTCAGTCTCCGGCGGTCAGGCGCGGCGCAGCGCGAACCAGAGTTCCATCCGGACGTCCGGGTCGTCGAGGTCCGTCTCCAGCAGGGCCGCGCAGCGGGTGACGCGCTGGCGGACCGTGTTGCGGTGCACGGAGAGGGCGACGGCGGTGCGGTCCCAGCTTCCGTGCAGGGAGAGCCAGGTGCGCAGGGTGTCGATGAGGGCGGGGCTGTCCGCGAGCGGGGCCAGCAGGGCGCGGGCGTGGGCGGCGGCCTCGTCGCCGGGGATCAGCTCGGCGAGGGCGGAGCGGGCGCCGTGGCGCACCAGCGGGGCGCGGGTGGCGCGGGCGCGGGCCAGGGCGCGGGCGGCGCGGGTGTCGGCGGACGGCCAGTCGGCGGGCGCGGCGGGGGCGCTCACCCCGAGGGTCCAGCCGGGCTGCGGGAGGGCGTCCCGGCCGGGGGGCAGCAGGACGCGGACGGTGCCCTCGTCCTCGTCCAGGTCGACCAGGGCCGAGCCCAGCGCCGCGCCGAGGCCCGAGGCGGCGAGGGGGTCGGCGGGGCGGGTGGTGGGGCGGGCGTGGACGACCCGCCAGAGGGGGGTGCCGGTGGCGGTGGCGGTATCGGCGTGGGTGCCGGTGCCGGTGCCGGTCGCGAGGAGGGGGGCCACCTCGGGGGCGCGGGCGCCCAGCAGTAGCCGGACCAGTGCCGAGGAGCGGGTGGCCGCCGTACCGCTCTGGTGCTCGCCGGTGAGGAGGGAGAGCAGGACGGCGGCCAGGGAGGCGATGGTGTGGTCGGCGGGGTCGCGGCGCGGGGCGGCCAGGCCCAGGGCGAAGCCCTGACCGGCGCCGAGGGCGTAGGCGGTGAGATGGACGCCGGGGAGGGTGTCGGTGGCGGTGGTGGAGGAGCGGCTGGTCACCAGGCGGGCGAGGCGGGTCAGGGCCTTCTCCACCGGCCCGTCCGGACGTGGGCCCGCGCCCGCGATCTCGCCGCCCTCCGGCCCGTACAGCACCGCCCGGCCGCCGCCCACGCGCTGGGAGAGCTGGCGCAGTACCGACGGCACCGGGTCGGGGCGGGCCGCGGCGGCGGCCAGGCTCCGCTGGGCCTCGGTCACCCGGCGCAGCTCCGCGTGCCGTACCTGGGCCATCAGCTCCCAGACCGCGCGGGCCACCGCCGCGAACGTCGTCGCCGGGGGCACTTCGAGCAGGGGCAGCCCCTGCGCCTCGCAGGCCGCGACCAGCGCCCGGGGCACGGTGTCGTGGACCGGCGCCACCCCGAAGCCGACGGCCACCCCGCCCGCCGCGACGACCCGGCCCGCGTAGTCGTCGAAGTAGGTGCCCGAACCGGCCGCCTCCGTGATGTGCACGCCCGCCGTCAGCAGCAGCTCACCGCCCAGGAGATAGGGGTACGGGTCGGACATCTCCGTGGTGAGCGCGCCGTGGATGATCACGCCGGAGGCGTCGGGCCCCGCGATCTGCCGCAGCGCCAGGTCCTCCCGGGCGAGCAGGGCGGAGAGGGGGACGGGTGGGGTGGGCGGGACGCGTGGCAGGGGGCCTTCCGCCGAGATGGGCGTCATGGTGTGCGCGTCCATGGTGTGCGCCTCTATGGCCTGCGCATCCATGGCGTCTGCATCCACGGCGTCTGCATCCACGGCGTCTGTATCCACGGCATGTGCATCCATAATGTGCGTTTACTCCATCCCGTTCCGCCCATGTGGATGAAACGTACACTTCGCAGTCGTCTTCCGGCCACCTAAGGTCGGTCCAGACCGGCGGCGCCGGGCCCGCGGGTACGGGCGGATGTCCCCGCGAAGGCCCTGGTCTCCACCCCGGCGACCACCCCGGTTGCCACCCCGGCGACCACCCCGGTCGCCACCCCGGTCGCCGTCCCCGTGACCGCTGCCGGGACACGTCCCCATCTGCACGACACGCCACCGAGGTGCGCGAAGGAGGGCCCCTATGGCCGTCGACTACATCGTGATCGTCGTCTATCTGGCCGGCATGCTCGCCATGGGCTGGTGGGGCATGCGCCGCGCCAAGTCCAAGAGCGACTTCCTGGTCGCCGGACGGCGGCTCGGCCCCGCCATGTACTCCGGCACCATGGCAGCGATCGTGCTCGGCGGCGCGTCCACCATCGGCGGTGTGGGTCTCGGCTACCAGTACGGGCTGTCGGGTGCCTGGCTGGTCCTCACCATCGGCTTCGGGCTGCTCGCCCTGTCGGTCTTCTTCTCGGCGCGGATCTCCCGACTGAAGGTCTACACCGTCTCCGAGATGCTGGACCTGCGCTACGGCGGCCGGGCGGGCATGATCTCCGGCGTGGTGATGTGGGCGTACACCCTGATGCTCGCGGTCACCTCGACCATCGCCTACGCGACCATCTTCAACGTCCTCTTCGATGTGAACCGCACCCTGGCGATCGTCATCGGCGGGTCGATCGTCGTGGCGTACTCCACCCTCGGGGGGATGTGGTCGATCACGCTCACCGACATGGTGCAGTTCGTGGTGAAGACCATCGGGGTGCTGCTGCTCCTGCTGCCCATCGCCGTCGTCAAGGCGGGCGGGTTCGCCGAGATGAAGGCGCAGCTCCCGACCGAGTACTTCGACCCGCTGGGCATCGGCGGCGAGACCATCTTCACCTATGTCCTGATCTACACCTTCGGCATGCTCATCGGCCAGGACATCTGGCAGCGGGTGTTCACCGCGCGCAGCGACCGCACGGCCAAGTGGGGCGGCACCATCGCCGGTACCTACTGCCTGGCGTACGCGGTCGCGGGCGCGGTGATCGGTACGGCGGCCAAGGTGATGTACCCCGACCTGGCCTCCCCGGACGACGCCTTCGCCACCATCGTCAAGGACGAACTCCCCATGGGGGTGCGGGGCCTGGTGCTGGCCGCCGCGCTCGCCGCCGTGATGTCCACCTCCTCCGGCGCGCTGATCGCCTGCGCGACCGTCGCCAACAACGACATCTGGTCCCGCCTGCGCGGCCTGGTGAGGCCACCGGCGGCCGGGCCCGGTGACGAGCCGCACGACGAGGTGAAGGGCAACCGCGCCTTCATCCTTCTCATGGGCGTCGCCGTGATCCTCGCGGCCATCGCGCTCAACGATGTGGTCGAGGCGCTGACCGTGGCGTACAACCTGCTGGTCGGCGGTCTGCTGGTGCCGATCCTCGGCGGGCTGCTGTGGCGGCGCGGCACCGTGCAGGGGGCGCTCGCGGGGGTCGCGGTCGGCGGGATCTCGGTCGTCGCGCTGATGGCGGCCTTCGGGATCCTCGCCAACGAACCCATCTACTACGGCCTGCTGGCCTCCCTCGCCGCCTACGTCGTCGTCTCGCTGGCCACCCCGGCGACCGACGCGGCCGTGCTCGCGGCGTGGCGGGAGCGGCTGGCGGGGCGGGCCCCGGACCCGGACGCCGAGCCGGAGCCGGTCCCGGCCCACCAGTAAAGTCGAATGAGCAGCCGCAAGTCGTTCATACACCACCATGTGCGACAAAACGGCTAGGAAGCACGAGAGAAGGCAAGCCACCATGAGCAGCAGCCCCGAGACGCCCCGCGGTCCCGTCGGTCCCGTCGACTCCTCCCGGATCCCCCGGTACGCCGGGCCCGCCACCTTCGCCCGGCTGCCCCGGCTGGACGAGGTCGGCACCGCCGACGTGACCGTCGTGGGCGTGCCCTTCGACTCCGGTGTGTCCTACCGGCCCGGCGCCCGCTTCGGCGGCAACGCCATCCGCGAGGCGTCCCGGCTGCTGCGCCCCTACAACCCCGCCCAGGACGCCTCCCCCTTCGCCCTGGCGCAGGTCGCGGATGGCGGGGACATCGCGGTGAACCCGTTCAACATCCACGAGGCCGTCGAGACGATCGAGGCCGCGGCCGACGACCTCCTCGGCACCGGCGCCCGTCTGATGACCCTGGGCGGCGACCACACCATCGCGCTGCCCCTCCTGCGCTCGGTCGCGAAGAAGCACGGCCCGGTCGCCCTGCTCCACTTCGACGCCCACCTCGACACCTGGGACACCTACTTCGGCGCCGAGTACACCCACGGCACGCCGTTCCGCCGCGCGGTCGAGGAGGGCATCCTCGACACCTCCGCGCTCTCCCACGTCGGCACCCGCGGCCCGCTCTACGGCAAGCAGGACCTGACCGACGACGAGAAGATGGGCTTCGGCATCGTCACCTCCGCGGACGTCTACCGCCGCGGCGCCGACGAGATCGCCGACCAGCTCCGCCAGCGCATCGGCGACCGCCCCCTCTACATCTCCATCGACATCGACTGCCTCGACCCGGCCCACGCCCCCGGCACCGGCACCCCCGAGGCGGGCGGCATGACCTCCCGCGAGCTGCTGGAGATCCTGCGCGGCCTGGCCTCCTGCCACCTGGTGTCGGCGGATGTCGTCGAGGTCGCCCCGGCCTACGACCACGCCGAGATCACCTCGGTCGCCGCGTCCCACACGGCGTACGAACTCACCACGATCATGACCCGCCAGATCGCCGATGCCCGCGCGGCGGCCGGCACCGATGCCGGTGCGGCGGCCCGTCCGGCGGACCGTTCTGCGGACCGTTCGGCGGCGGCGGAGAAGGGCTCCGGAGCACAGTGACCCACGACCACGACCTGGTACTCCGTCCGACCCCGGGCCAGATCACCGCAGCCCTCAACCCCCCGGCCGGCCGCAACGGCGGCGACCTGGTCGTGGAGACCCTGGCCGGGCTGGGCGCGACGACCGTCTTCGGGCTCCCCGGCCAGCACGCGCTGGGCATGTTCGACGCGCTGCGCCGCAGCGACCTGCGGTACATCGGCCTCAGGGTGGAGAACAACGCGGGCTTCGCGGCGGACGCGTACGGCCGGACGACCGGGGAGGCGGCCCCGCTGTTCCTCTCCACCGGCCCCGGCGCCCTCACCTCCCTCGCCGCCCTCCAGGAGGCCCGCGCCGCCTCCGCCCCGGTCGTCGCGATCAGCAGCCAGATCCCGACGGCGGGCCTGGGCGGCGGACGCCACGGCTACCTCCATGAACTCCCCGACCAGTCGGCGTCCTTCCGGGGCGTGGTCAAGTCCGTCCACACGGTCCGGACGCAGTCCCAGATCCCGTCGGCGGTCGCGGAGGCGTGGCGCTCGGCGCTGACGGCCCCGCACGGCCCGGTGTGGGTGGAGATACCGCAGGACGTCCTCCTCGCGCAGACCTCCCTCCCGGTGGTGACCGGGGTGGACGCGACCCCGGAGGACCTCCCTCCCCGGGTGGAGCTGACCGCCGTGGCGGCTGCCCTGCTCTCCGGTGCCGCCCGCCCGGCGATCATCGCGGGCGGCGGGGTCGTCCGCGCGGACGCCTCCGGCAAGCTCCTCGCCCTCGCCGAGAAGCTGAACGCCCCGGTGGTGACGACCTTCGGCGGCAAGGGCGCGTTCCCCTGGACGCACCCGCTCTCCCTCCAGTCCTGGCTGGAGGACCGCCACACCACGGACTTCCTGGAGGACGCGGATGTCCTCCTGGTCATCGGCTCGGGCCTCGGCGAACTCTCCTCGAACTACCACACCTTCGCCCCGCGCGGCCGGGTCATCCAGATCGAGGCGGACCTCGGCAAACTGGAGTCCAACCACCCCGCCCTCGGCATCCACGCGGACGCCCGCCTCGCCCTCCAGGCTCTCCTGGAGACGGTCGAGCCCCGCCCCGATGACGCCGCGAGGGATCGAGTACGGGACGTCCTCTCTCGGGTCAGCGCCCGCATCGCCGCCCAGGACCTCACCCTCGAACAGAACGTCCTCGCCTCGGTCCGCGCCGCCCTCCCCGCCGCGTCCCCGTCCTTCTGGGACATGACGATCCTCGCCTACTGGGCCTGGTCCGCCTTCGACCCGCGCGGCACCAACACCATGCACTCCGCCCAGGGCGCGGGCGGCCTCGGCTACGGCTTCCCGGCGGCGCTGGGCGCGGCGGCGGCCGACCCGACCCGCCCGGTCCTCGCGGTCTCCGGCGACGGCGGCGCGCTCTACTCCATCGCCGAACTCGCCACCGCCCGCCAGTACGACCTCCCCGTCACCTGGCTGATCGTCGACGACGGCGGCTACGGCATCCTCCGCGAATACATGACCGACGCGTTCGGCCAGCCCACGGCGACGGAACTGACCCGCCCGGACTATGTCGCCCTCGCGGAGTCCTTCGGCGTCCCGGGCGTCCGCACGACCCCGGAGACCCTGGAGACGGACCTCGCCGAGGCACTGGCGACACCGGGTCCTTCGGTGGTGGTGCTTCCGGCGGTACTGCGGATGTTCGCGGCGACGCATCTGGGGTGAGACCGGCGGGGGTGAAGTCATTCGCTGCCCGTGAGCTGTGATGGCCGGCGCCTAGGATGTCTAGAGATGATCGTTCGGGAGGCGTCGATGAGCGGCCGGGGAGCTGGGCGGCAGCCGAAGTATCAGCGCATCGCCGCTGAATTGCGTGCCGCTGTCGAGGCGGGGACCTACGGTCCGGGTGAACGGCTGCCCGGTGAGAACGACCTGATGGCGACGTACGGCGTCGCGCGCATGACGGCCCGTCAGGCGCTCGGCGTCCTTCAGGCCGAGGGGCTCGTGGAGGCGCGCAAGGGTGCCGGTGTCTTCGTGCGGCACTTCAGGCCGATCCGGCGTCTCGGTGTCGAGCGGCTGGCGCATGCGCGGTGGGGAGAGGGGCGCTCGGTCTGGGAGGCGGACGCCTCCGGGCGGGAGCTGGTGGTCGACTCGGTCGAGGTGACCGACGAGGACGCCCCGCCGGTCGTCGCCGGGGTGCTCGGGCTCGCGGACGGTGAACGCGTCTGCGTCCGGCGCCGCCGGTACACGCTCGACGGCAAGCCCGTCCTGCTCTCCGTGTCGTATCTCGCCGCCGACCTGGTCGCGGGGAGTGCGATCACGCGGCCGGACACCGGCCCCGGCGGGGTCTACGCCCGGCTCGCCGAGCTGGGGCGGGCGCCTCTGCGGTTCCGGGAGGAGGTGCGGTCGCGGATGCCGGGCGCCGAGGAGGCGGAGGCGCTGGCGCTCCCGGCCGGGGTTCCGGTGATGCTGGTCGTCCGGACCGCCTTCGACGCCGGAGGCGCCGCCGTCGAGGTCAACGACATGGTCCTCGACTCCTCCGCCTATGTACTGGAGTACGGCTTCGAGGCGTGAGGAGGGCGGATGCCGGTGACCGACCTCCGCCCTCCCGCATGCGCCCGCTACCAGATCGCCTCCACCCACTCCGGATGGTCGATGAACGGATTCCGATTGGCCTGGTAGTTCGTGTAGATCAGGTCGTTGCGGCGCTCCTCGAACGCGTCCGGCGGGTCCTCGTCGTTCCACTGCTTCAGGACCGAGAGGCGGCCGTGGTAGGGGACGCTGCCGTTGGTGACCGTGTCGTTGGGCTCCAGGTTCGGCCAGCCGTCGGTGCCCTCGTAGCGGACGGCCATGTAGAGGATCATGCGGGCCACATCGCCCTTGACGGCGTCGCGCGGCTCGAAGGAGTTCGAGTCGGTGAGGCTGCCGCCGCTGTTGGTGAAGGCGGAGCCGCCGTTGTCGAAGTCCTTGTTGCCCCGGGTGGAGTTGACCTGGACGTCCTCCGGGCGCAGGTGGTGGAGGTCGGTGCCCGGTCCGGTGGCCGTACCGAAGTCGCCGTGCGACTGGGCCCAGACGTGCTCGCGGTTCCACTGGCCGGTGCTGCCGCCGTTGGCCGTCTTGGCGCGGGAGATGCCCGAGTAGAGCAGGACGACGTTACTGGCGTTGCGCGGGTCCTGGTCGGTGACCTTCAGGGCCTCCCAGACGGCCGAGTACGAGATCTTGGTCTGCTTGCTGATGATCGTGCTGAGGGAGGTCTTCAGCGCCGGGCCGGTCTTGCCGATGGCGGTGGCGTAGTAGGTGGTGTCGTAGGCCGTGGTGGTGGCGGTGGCCGGGGTCGCCGAGAGGGCGGGGAGGGTCACGGCCAGGAGGACGGCCGAGGCGGCGAGGGCGACCCGGCGGCGGGGGGCGGCGCGGAGCTGCGTCACGGGCATGGGGTGTCCGTTCTACGCGGGTTGACAAGCGGGCACTTGAGAGTGACATGGACATGAGGTCCGAGAGGTGTCGGTCAGGTGTCCGTTGTGTGTCGGGTGTGTCGGGTGTCACGCCGACGTCCCGGCACCGTCCCCTCCGGTAACGGAACGGCCAGCTTTGGCCAGGGCGTACAACCGTTCGCCCGGGTCCGTCGGTCATAGCGGGCATGACTTTCGGGATATCCAGAAGCGCGCGATGGGTCGCCGGCGGCGTACTCGTCGCCAGCGTGGCCGCCATCACCCCCGCGTCGGCCGCCGCAGCGCCGACCGTCGCCTGTACGTCGGCCAAGGCCGGCCTCGCCGCCAAGCTCAAGAAGGACATCACCGCCGCCCTCGCCAACCGCAAGGGGACGGTCGCCGTCGGCGTCCACGACCGCTCCACCAACACCACCTGCACGCTCCGCGCGTCCACCGCCTACGACTCCGCCAGCGTCGTCAAGGTCACCGTCCTCGCCGCGCTGCTCTGGGACGCGAAGAAGACGAACCGCCTCCTCACCACCCGTGAGACCCAGCTCGCCACCGCCATGATCACCAAGTCGGACAACGCGGCGACCTCCACCCTGTGGAAGCAGCTCGGCATGACGAAGATCAAGGGCTTCCTCACCGCCGCCAAGATGACCCAGACCAAGCCCGGCGCGAACGGCTACTGGGGCCTCACCCAGATCACCGTCACCGACGAGCAGAAGCTGATGAAGCTGATCACCGCCAAGAACACCGTCCTCAGCGACAACGCGCGCGCCTACCTCACCAAACTGATGAGCAAGGTGGTGTCGTCCCAGCGCTGGGGCACCCCGTACGGCGTCCCCTCCGGTGTCTCCGTCGCCGTCAAGAACGGCTGGCTCCAGCGGGCCACCCACGGCTGGCGCGTGCACAGCGTCGGCACCTTCAAGGGCGGCGGCCACGACTACTCCATCACCGTGCTGACCCACGGCAACAGCACCATGAACTACGGCATCACCACCATCCAGGGCGTCGCCAAGGCCGTCCACAAGGACCTCGCCGCGAGCTGATACGTCCCGCTCGCTCCTCCCGGCCGTCCCTTCACGGGAAGTCCCACCCCCGGACACCCACCCGCCCTACCGTGCCCCCATGCGCCCGAGACTGCTCCGCTCCGCCCTCGCCACCCTCACCGCGACCGTGGCCGCCGCGACCTGCCTGACCACCACCCCCGCGTCGGCCGCCGCCCCCGCCGACACCGCCTGCTCCCCCTCCGTCACCATCGAGGGCTACTCCGACGCCCTCGACAAGACCACCCACGACGGCGTCTACGTCGGCAACATCTCCGCGCTGGCGGTCGACCGGCGCGGCACCCTCGCCGCCCTCTCCGACCGCTCGGCCCTCTTCTCCCTGGACGGCCGCACACGGGCCCCCCGCTCCGTCCTCCCGCTCGCCGACGAGAACGGCGCCGCCCTGGACTCCGAGGGCCTGGCCGTCGACCGGGACGGTACGTACCTCATCTCGACGGAGGGCGAACCGGCCGTGCGCCGCTACTCCCGCGACGGCGCGATCCTCGCCCGCCTCCCGGTCCCGGACGCCCTGCGCGTCACCCCCGCCGGGCGGGCCACCCCCAACGGCACCTTCGAGGGCCTGACCCTGCTGCCGAACGGCCGCACCCTGATCGCCGCCATGGAGTACGCGCTGACCGGCGACACCCCCGGCACCGTCCGCCTCCAGACCTGGCGGCGCACCGCCCCGAAGGGCGCCTTCGCCCTCGGCCCCCAGTACGCCTACCGCACGGACACCGGCCTGGGCGTCCCCGAGATCACCGCCCTCCCCGACGGCCGCCTCCTCGTCCTGGAACGCGGCTTCACCGCGGGCACCGGCAACACGGTCCGCCTCTACCTCGCCGACCCGCGCCGGGCGACGGACACCAGCGGGGTGGACCACATCGTGGGTGGGTCCGGCGTCCGCCCGATCACCAAGACCCTCCTCGCCGACCTGGCCGACTGCCCCGACCTCGGCGCCCCGGCCCACCAGCCCCAGGTGAACCCCCTCCTCGACAACATCGAGGCGATGACGGTCACCGGGGTCCGCCCGGACCGCCTGGAGGTCCTCCTCGCCAGCGACGACAATGAGCGCGCGACGCAGATCACACGGCTCTACGAGCTGACGGTCCGGGTGCGCCGCTGACGGCATCCTCCGGGCCCCGCGCGGCGCGCCAGTACGTCCGTACGTCCGTACGTCCCTGGCGTGCCGCAGCAGCCCCGACTCCACCAGGTCCCGGCGCAGCAGCGCGTAGTCGTCGAACACGCCCGACAGCCGCGCGTTCACCTCCGCCTCGCGGTACGCGGCACCGGGCTCGAAGAGGGTCTCGGCGAGGTGGGTGAAGAGCTGCTCCCTCCGGGCGGCCCTGCGCGGCACCTTGACCAGGCGACCGCCGGAGAACAGTGACTGCACGTCCCGTAGCGCGGGTGTCTCGTTCATGGGGGGACAGTGGCGCGGGGGCGGGGGGTGGGGCAAGGCGTTTTCGCCGGGGCCGGGGAGCCGGCGCTGAACATGCGTCCGTGGCAGCCGCGTTGGGTACGGTCCGGCCGGGGCCATCGGGACGCGGCGCTGGAGGCGGGCCATGGGACGGGCTCATACGGGTCTTGCGGCATTCGAGTCGCGGGCGGGACAGGCCGCTCGGACGCTGCTGCGCAGCCAGGGCTACGACGGCGGATGGGGACTCACCCTCACCTCGGTTTCGTCGATCGTGAACACCAGCGAGGTCCTGCCGGTTCTGGGGGCCGCCGGTGTCGCGGGACGGCCGGTGCGTCAGGCGCTCGGATTCCTGACCGGGGCGATTCCGGCGCACTGCCGCCCCCGGCACAAGGGCGGCCGGGGCGAGCACACCCGTTTCATCGCCTTCGGCCTGGCCGGGCTCCTGTCCCAGCCGCGCTTCTTCCACCACGAGGGCGTCGCGGAGGCGGTGACCTGGTGCGTCGGCTGGTTCGACGACCACCGGGTGGAGCACGGCTGGCCCGAGGTGCTCGGTCTCGACGACACCTCGCTCCATCAGACCGCCCTTGTCGTGCACGGGCTGGCCCAGCTCAGGGACACGCTGCATGTGCTCGGGCCGGATCTCGACATCTGCGGTGGCGTGAGCACCACGGGCCTGCTGGAGCGGGTGGAGCCGCTGCTCGACCACGGTGTCCACGGTCTGCTCTACCATCGCCGCTCCAGTGGCTCCTGGGGGTGGCGCACCTATGTGGACACCGATCCCAGCCCGAGCAAGACGGCGCTCTGTCTGCTGGCGCTCTCCGCGGTCGGTTCCGGCATCGGCCCGGCGGGCGAACCGGCCTGCCCGGACATGCCACGGGACACCGGCGGAGTCCACGGGCAGGTGCAAAGGAAGCGTCTTTCGGAGGTGGTCGCCGAGGCCGGGCAGTGGCTGCTGCGCAATCACCGACGCTGGGAGACCTTCGTCGAGGACGACAAGGACGTCCAGGGCACGGCCTGGGAGCACCTGGCGTACGCGCTGTGCACCCAGGCCGCCGTCAGGGCCGGAGCCGATCCCCGCGACCCCCGGCTGTCCGGGGCGTGGCGGCTGATGAACGAGCTGTGGGATCCCGAGACCGGGATGTGGAACGAACCCGGGGCCTCCGGCAGACGGGCCACCATCCGCGCGGCGTACTACACGGTCGCGGCCCACCGGGAGGCCCTCGCCCGCATCGCCCGGATCGGCCTCGGGGAGGACACCGAGCCGGACGGCGGCACCACCCGGACGACGGAGGCCCTGCTGCGGAGCGCCGAACTGGCCGGGGGGCGGGTGGTCCTGCTCACCGTGCCGGGCAGGCCGGACCCGGTCGCCTGCGAACTGTCCCAGCGCCTGTTCGATCTGGCGCGGGTCGTGCACGACGGACCCGGCGAGGGAATGTCGACGGAGCAGATCGCCCAGGCGCTGTTCGTCGCACCGTCATCGGTGCCCAAGTACATCCAGCGCCTCAATCTCGCGGTGTCCGCCGCTCTCGGCGGTGCACCGCACCGGCTCCTGCTGACCGCCGCCGTGAACGGGGCCGGGGGTTACGCCTGGGCCCGCTCGGCGGCGACCGGGTAGTTGAGCAGGGCGAAGCGGGCCAGGGAACGGACCTGCGCGAAGGTCGGCAGCTCCGCCAGGTCCTGTGGACCGAACCAGCCCGCCCCGTGCACCTCCTCCCGCTGCGGCCGAAGGGTCCGCTCACCGGCGCCCGCCTCCCGGCGGACATAGAAGAACTGGACGAGAGCGGGAGTGGCGAACCCCTCGCGCTCGATGTCCGTGTAGAAGGGCACCGGCTCGGGGGTGGCATTGTCGTCGGCCGGGTGGATCGCGGGCTGGCTGGAGATCGCCTCCACGAGCAGGCCGGTCTCCTCCTTGAACTCCCGTACGGCCGTGGCGGCGAAGGACTCGCCCGGTTCGATGTGGCCGCCGGGCGGGACCCACTTGTCGAAGCGGTTGTGATGGACGAGCAGTACCTTGCCGCGTTCGACGAGGTAGCCCGAGCAGATGTAGACCAGACCGATGTCGCGGGCGGTGTGGCCGTCGTGAATCAGAATCGAGCGGGGCACGCCCGCCACCCTAGACCCTTGCTGCCCTATCGAACTCCTGTGCCCGCGAGCGGACTTGGCCGGAGTGTCATCGAGCGCCGGATGACATGTCAGCGGCGTTGACATCGCGATGTCATCCCGTGCGCGCCGGGCGGGACGGCACCGTGGACACACGACGGCACCCACCCGCCGCGGGCCGTACCGGCGGTGGCGGGCGGAGCCGCAGCCGCTGCCCGATGAGGGAAGGACGGACCGCGCGATGCGCATCGACGATCCCGGCTGGCAGGCCCGCTACCACAAGTGGTTCGCGGGTCCGCAGACCGTGGTGGCGCAGCCCACGACCTGGTGCAACCTCGACTGCCGCTACTGCTACCTCCCGCTGCGCAAGGTCAGGCGCGAGATGGGCGCGGAAGTCGCCGTCGCGCTGGCGGCATCCGTCGCCGAGTTGACGGCGGGCGGCGGCCCGCCCATCGGGATCGTCTGGCACGGCGGCGAGCCCCTCGCGATCGGCCCGCGACGGTTCGGCACGCTGCTCGCCCCCTTCGAGGGGCTGCGGCGCGCCGGGCGGGTGCACCACTACGTGCAGACCAACGCCACGCTGATCACCGACGGGTGGTGCGATCTGCTGACCGCCCACGACATCCGGGTGGGCGTGAGCATCGACGGCCCGGCCGTGCTGAACTCCGACCGGGTCGATCTGCGCGGCAGGCCCGTGTTCGACCGGATCCTGCGGGGCGTCCGGCGACTGGGCGAGCACGGCATCCCGTTCTCCGCCATCGCGGTCGTCTCCGCCGGGTCCGTCACCCGGCCCGAAGAACTGCTGGAGTTCCTCGCGGGGCTCGGCTGCCACTCGGCGGGCTTCAACATCGAGGAGGCCGAGGGCGTCAACACCGGCCGGTGCTCGCCCTCGCCCGCGCAGGCCGAGGAGTTCTGGCGCCGCGTCCTCGTCTGGACGCGCACGCACGGCGGCCGTCTCCAGGTGCGGGAGGCCGCACGCCTCGCCGAGTATCTGCACCTCGTCCGCACGGGGCAGCGCGCGGCCTGGGCGGAACGGCGGCTCGACCCGATCCCCACGGTGTCCGTCGCCGGTGACGTGGTGCTGCTCTCCCCGGAACTCGCCGACACCGTCGACCCCGTCCACGACGACTTCCGTGCGGGCAACATTCTGCGCCGGTCGCTGAGCGACATCGTGGACAGTGCGGCCGGGCTCCGCTACGTCCGCGACTTCCTCACCGGGCTGGACCGGTGCGCCGGGGAGTGCGCGTTCTTCGACTTCTGCCGCGGCGCCCAGGCCGCCAACCGCTACTTCGAGAACGGCTCCCTGTGCTCCACCGAGACCGACTACTGCCGGGTCTCCCGGCAGGCCCTGGTCACGGCTCTGTTCACCCTCACCACCCAGGAGAAAGGGCACGCGACATGACACTCCTCGACCGGTTGGCCGCGTCCGACGCACCCGTCGTGATGGACTTGATCGCCGCCCACGCGCCCCACGTCCCCGCGATCACCGGGACCATCGCAGCCGCCGGGGCCGTGTGGGACAACCGGCCCACGTGGGACAACTGGCAGAAGAGCCCCGCGCCCTTCGACAACCGGCCCACCTGGGACAACTGGAACAAGAAGAAGTAGCCGGCCGCCCCGCCCGCACAGGCCCACACGATGGGAAGGAACCCCGATGGGAACCCGCACGATCCGCCGCACCACCGTCACGCTGCCGGCGCTCGACGCGCCCGGCCTGTACCTGTCCCGCGTGACCTCGCTCGAAGGCGGACGCGGCAGGGTCGCGGAGTTCCAGTACGGCGATACGGACCTGCGCGATCTGGACCTGGCCGACACCCATCTGATCGACGGGCGCGTCACCGGCCTCAGCACCCGGCGCACCCGGCTGGAGCGGCTGCGCGTCGACTCGGTGGAGTTCACCGACTGCGACCTGTCCGGCCTGCGCTGGTCGGACAGCAGGATCACCCGGACCGTCTTCCGGGACTGCAGGCTGATGGGCGCCGTCCTGGAGGAGATCACCCTCGACGACGTCGTCTTCGAGGACTGCAGACTCGACTACGGCACGCTCGCCCGCGTCCGGACCGCCGGGCCCGTCATCCTCTCGCGCTGCACCCTGCGCGAGACCACCTTCGAGGCCGGTGCCCTGAACGACACGGTCCTCGACGCCTGCGATCTGCGGCTGACCGCGTTCGACGGAGGCAAGTACAACGGTCTCGACCTGCGCGGCAACGATCTCTCCCGGATCCGCGGCGTCGCCTCGCTCAAGCGGGTGGTCATCGACCGGCCGCAGATCCTTCAGCTCGCCGAGGCCCTGGCCGCGGAACTGGAGGTCACCTACGGCGAGGACCTCGACGCCGGATAGACAGCCCGTCATTTGTCACTTGTCACTCGTCACCCGTCACCGGAAGGCAAATCATGGGGCCACGGCCCGAGTTCGGCTCGCCCGGCGATCTGCGCGACCGGTGCGCGGTCGCTCCCCTCCGACCGGTCCTCGGCGCGCCGGGCCACGAGGACGGCGCCCTCGTCCCCGACGGCGGCTGGATGCCGCCCCGCCCACCGCCGAGGACGTGACGCTCGCCGGTGCCCTGATCCACCGCGTGCACCGGTCCCTGCCGGACCTCTCCCCGCACGACCTGGACGCCCGCCTCGAAGCCGTCGCCCGTCTCGACTCTCAGGTGACGGATACATCGCGCCGACCGAGTTCCTCCCCCATGACGGCTCCACCGCCGGAATCGACGAGCCCTCCGTCGCGGCCTTCTGGCTCGCCAGGCCGCCACTCCCGTCCCTCAACTCTGCCCCTTCAGGCCAACTCCCTGTGCCACCGGGAAAGACCCGGAACGCCTGCCTCCTGTCCGGCCCGGCGAATGGCTAATTTCGTGCGCATGACAGCCCTCACCGCAACAGTCAAGCGCCGTGCGGCGCTCCTCCTCGGCGCCGCCTCCCTCGCCGCCTCGGCCGGTCTCGTGAACGCCACTCCCGCCGCCGCGGCGGTATCGGACTGCAACGGCTGGTCGGTGTGCTACTTCCAGCACAACAACTACGAAGGCGATGTCTACGTCTTCGGGCCCGGCCTGCCGCAAGGAACGCCCGAGTGGGGCCACGACCTCGCCTCCTCGATCGTCAACAACACGGGCTCGGCCTACTGCTTCTACGAGCACCCCTATATGACGGGCGCGCAATTCAGGATCGGCCCGTGGGAGCGCTGGGCCTCCCTCCCGAGCTGGATCAACGACAAGATCAGCTCCTTCAAGCCCTGCTAGCGGGCGCGCTGCGGGTTCCAGGGGCCGTCCCTCCCGGCCGGGGGGCGGCCCCTCATCCGTTGCGGGCGACCCGTTCGTCGGCCAGCACGACCGCCATGACATAGGCCATCACGGTCAGCCAGACGAGAAACATCAGCAGCGCCCTCCGGTCCGGGGGAGGGGTCTCCGTCACGTGCGGTCGGCCGGCGGCGACGGTACGAGGACCAGGGGGTTCGAGGGGTTCGAGCGCTGGTCCCGGTCGAGGCGGTCCAGCCGGGCGCGGATCAGCCGGTCCCGGTCCGGGGGGCGGATGTGATCCGGGTCGGCGGTCCAGGGGTCGCCGGGCGCGAGGGGGCGCAGTACGTAGCCGACCACCTCGCCCATCTCGTCGGCGGCGGTGTCGAGCACGGTCTCCCCGGCCATGGGGCGGTGCGGGCGGTCGGCCGACAGGTCGGCACCACGCTGCCGGTGCTCGACGGCGACGCGGATCGCGCGGGTGAGCCGCAGGGTGTCCATGATGGTGAGCGCGCCGACGAGGATGGTGGGTTCGGCGTCCTCGGTGCACCAGTCGACCTTCAGGGAGGCCGGCGCCACGTCGATCTGCGCCAGCAGTCGGCGGAGGGATTCGTAGGTGTCCTGTGCGTGGTTGTGGGGGTGGGGCATGGGGGGCTCCCGTTTCGGCCAATTGTCACTGTGCGTGCATCACTCTGAACTGAGCGCGAGTAGCTTCGCCAGGGGGGAGCGGACAACAAAGGCGCTGAAAGAAGGAGGCGTTCGTTGAGCAAGGGCACCCGGGGCATGCGGCTCAACGAGGAAAGGACCGGATGGGAGTTCTTCGGCAATGAGCTGAAGAAGCGGCGGGAGGCTGCGGGGCTGACGCAAGGCGAACTCGGGTCCAGGGTCTTCGTGTCCGGCAGCTACATCGGCCAGATCGAGGCCGCGATGCGCAAACCCCAGCTCGACCTGGCGGAACGGATCGACATCGAGCTGCGGACCGAGGGCCTCTTCGCCCGTATGTGCCGGGACCTCATTGAAGCCGTCCCCGTTCCCGACGACGAGGACGAGTCTCCGCTCCCCTCCTACTTCAGCGGAGTCGCCGTACTTGAGTCAGAGGCCCTCTCGATCGCCGAGTACGCTCCGTCCATCGTTCCCGGCGTCCTTCAGACCGAGCAGTACCACCGGGCCCTGCGAGCCCCTTTCCTGCCCCTGTCACCCGCGCGGAATGGAGGCGACGAGGTACGGCGGCGCCAGGAGCGGGCCGCTTTGCTCACCCGTCCAACAAGGCCGCTGTTGTGGGTCGTCCTCCAGGAAACCGTGTTGCGCGTCGCTGTGGGCGGTCGCGCGGTGATGGCCGGGCAGTTGAGGCACATCGCCGATCTGATGGAGTCCGGCCGCATCGGCGTTCAGGTGCTCCCCTTCTCCGAGGGCGCGGTGGCGGTCACCGGTGGCATGTTCTCGGTGATGACGTTCGAGGACGCCCCTGACGTGGCCTACAGCGAGGGGCAGCACTCGGGTCGGCTGCTCGATGATCCGGTGCTGGTGGTGCGGTACCAGCAAACCTTCGCTCTGCTGCGGGCAGCCGCCATGTCGCCGGGGGGTTCCCTGACGATGATCGCGACGGCGGCGGAGTCGTACACGTGACGCGCGTCCGGCCCGCTGTCTGATCGAATCCCGGTACTTCGGTTCGGCCGCCACCGCCACCAAGCCCATCGAGGTGCGGGTCAACTCCCCGCACCTCGTGGACCTGCCTGTCGTGCCGCACCCCCTCCCGCAGGATCCGCCCCTCAGTGCTGAGCCGCCCTCAGCCGGTCGGATACGGCGTCGGTGCCGGGCCGGCCGCGCACTCCGCGTCCGCCCCCCGCCCCGGCACCCGCGCGGGCAGCTCCCCCGTCGTCAGGTACGCGGCGATATGGGCGTCCACGCAGGCGTGGGAACCCGGCGTCGGGCCGTTGCTGATGCCGCCGGGGACGGCGACCAGGGACGCGCGGGGGAAACGGGACCGCACTTCGAGGCTGCCCGCGTAGGGGGTCGCCGCGTCCAGGGTCTCGTGGACCAGCAGAACCGGCGCGACGGCGGAGCCGTTCACCCGTACCGGCGTCCCCGCCTCGGCGCCCCAGGTGCGGCACGGCGCGTTGAACCAGGTGTTGCCCCAGGTCGTGCCCGGCGCCCGGCGCGCGGAGGCCACGGTGTCCGCCCGCCATGTCCGCCAGGAGGCCGGCCAGGGCGCGTCGGTGCAGATCTGGGCGAGCATCGCCGCGTACGTGTTGTCGTCGCCGTGCTGCATGAGCTGGTCGTAGAGCGCCCTCAGGGTCACGGCGTCGCCGTCGTGCACCCAGCCCGCGAACGCGGCGCCGAGCAGCGGCCAACTGGACTGGAAGTAGGGGGCCACCAGGAACAGGTCGGCCCATTCGTCGGGGCCGATCACCCCGGCGGCCGGTGCGGCGGTGACGGCGGCGATCTGCCGGTCCCACTCGGCGGTCACCTCCGCCCGGGTGGTGCCGAGGCCGTAGACGCTGTTGTGCGTGGCCAGCCAGTCGAACCAGAGCCGCAGATTCTCCTCCAGCCCCACGTTCTGGTCGAAGTTGGCCGCGTTGTACCAGACGCGCCGCGGATCGACGTTGGAGTCCAGCACCGCGCGGCGGACGCGGTCGGGGTGGAGTGTGGCGTAGACCTGCGCGGTGTACGTGCCGTAGGAGCGGGCGTAGAGGTTGAGGCGTCCGGCGCCCAGGGCGGCGCGGATGTACTCCATGTCGGCCGCGGTGTCCGTGGCCTTCATGTGGTCGAGCAGGGCCGACTGGGGGCCGGTGTCGCACGCCGTCGCGTAGGACTCGGTCCGTGCCACCCAGGCCGCCTCCTCGGCGGGGGTGGCGGGGGCGTAGGGCGGGCGGTCGTAGGCGAAGACATCGGGGTCGCAGGTCAGGGCCGGGGAACTGGGGGCGAGACCGCGGCGGGCGAAGCCGACCCAGTCGTAGGCCGCGCCCGCCCTGTCGGGCAGCAGGGCGCCCTGGAGCGGGTCGGTGTATCCGGAGCCGCCCAGCGGGTTGGGCACGGCCAGCAGCACGCCCTGGTAGTCGCTGTCGGGTGCGGTGTGCCGGATGCGGGACAGCGCCAGGGTGATCTTCGGGCCGCCGGGGTCGGCGTGGTCCAGCGGCACGCGCAGGGTGCCGCACTCGGCCCCGGCGGCGGTCAGGGCCGGATCGGCGCAGTCGTCCCACGCGATCCGCCCACCGGTACCCGTCCCGCCGCCCGGCACCGCCGCCACGGCGGGTGCCGCGGGGGCGGTGAGCAGCAGTAACGCCGCGGCGACGGCCCCCGCCACCGTTCGTCTCCACGGGAGTCTCGCCGTTGGTGTCGCCGTTGGTGTCGCCGGTGGTGTCACCTGAGGGTCTCCTCATCGGTCCCGGGTGCGGCCGAAGGACCGGCCGCACCTCGGAAGCGATGATTCCCTCAGTGCCTGTGGACCCGGGTGCCGTGGGCGCGATCCGGTCGCTGCGGACCCGGGCGCCGTGGATCCGATCCGGTCGCTCCGGGGCCGGGTGCCGTGGACCGACCGCTGGGGCCCGGCCCGCGCGGCGCGCCCCGCCTCACGTGGCCGGAATGACCCCCGTCCCCAGCAGCACCAGCGTCACGGCACCTACCGCCACCCGGTACCAGATGAACACGCTGTAGCTGTGGTGCGCGATGAAGCGCAGGAGCCACGCCACCGCCGCGTACCCCACGATGAAGCTGACCACCGTCGCCGTGATCGTCGCGGGCCAGCCCACCCCGTTGGAGATCGCGTCGAACTCCGTCACCGTCTGGAGGACCGCCGCTCCGGCCAGTGCCGGGATCGACAGCATGAAGGACAGGCGGGTCACCGTCACCCGGTCCAGGCCGCGCAGCAGACCCGTCGAGGTCGTGGCGCCGGAGCGCGACACCCCCGGGATCAGGGCCATGCACTGCACCAGGCCGATGATCAGGGTGTCCTTCCAGGTGACATCCCCCTCGCCGCGCGTCTGTGTGGCCCGGCGGTCCGCGAACCACATCACCCCGCTCCACAGGATCAGCGCGATGGAGACGACGTACAGACTGCGCAGGGTCGTCTCGATGTGGTCCTTGAAGACCAGGCCGACGATCCCGATGGGGATCGAGCCGATGATGACGGCCCAGGCGAACCTGTAGTCCGCCTCCCGCCGGGCCTCACGCCGGGTGAGGCCCCGGAACCACGCCGTGATCAGCCGGGCGATGTCCTTGCGGAGATAGATGACGGTCGCCAGGACCGCGCCCACCTGGATGATCGCCGTGAAGGCCGTGATGTCGGGATCGTCCGGGGAGTGGCCGAGCAGCCGCTCCAGAATCGTCAGATGCCCGGTACTGGAGACAGGGAGGAACTCGGTGAGTCCCTCGACCGCCCCCAGGAATGCCGCCTCAAGTATGTTCACGCAGCTCTATTCCTCTGCTTCTGCTTCCCCGCACGTACCTGGAACAGCAGGAGCCTAGGGAGTCGATCACCGGGCCCGTACCCCACCCCCGTCAGGAGCGGGCCCCGACGATCGCCAGGGATCGCCAGGGGGGGACGGACGGCGAATTGTTGCGGGGGGATGAAATCCGCTTCGCCCCGTGTTGGTCCCATGCGGAGGCATGAGGTACCCGGGGGCACCAGGTACCGGGGGACCAGGGAAAGGCGGCTCAGTGGCAGCGCAGCGGGGATGGATCGGGCGGCTGACCGGCTACGCCTGGCGGCACCGGACGGACGTCGTGCTCGCCCTCGGCTCCTCCCTGGCGGGCATGGCCGTCATGGCGGTCGTCCCGCTGATCACCAAGGTGATCATCGATGACGTCATCGGGGACAAGTCCCGGGGGATGGGCCTGTGGGCCGGGCTGCTGATCGCCGCGGCCTTCGTGGTGTATGTGCTGACCTACATCCGGCGGTACTACGGGGGGCGGCTCGCGCTCGACGTCCAGCACGATCTGCGGACCGAGATGTACGACACCCTCACCCGCCTCGACGGGCGCCGCCAGGACGAGCTGTCCACCGGGCAGGTCGTCGGGCGGGCCACCAGCGACCTCCAGTTGATCCAGGGCCTGCTGTTCATGCTCCCGATGACCATCGGGAACGTCCTGCTGTTCGTGATCTCGCTGGCGATCATGGCGTGGCTGTCGCCGCCGCTGACCCTGGTCGCCCTCGCCGTCGCCCCCGCCATCTGGTGGATCGCCAAGCGGTCCAGGGCCCGGCTGCACCCCGCCACCTGGTACGCGCAGGCCCAGGCCGCCGCCGTCGCCGGGGTGGTGGACGGAGCGGTCAGCGGGGTCCGGGTGGTCAAGGGGTTCGGGCAGGAGGAGCAGGAGACCGGCAAGCTGCGCGAGATCGGGCGCAGGCTGTTCGCCGGGCGGCTGCGGACCGTCCGCCTGAATTCCCGGTACACCCCGGCGCTCCAGGCCGTCCCCGCGCTCGGGCAGGTCGCCATGCTGGCGCTGGGCGGCTGGCTCGCGGTGCGCGGCAGCATCACCCTCGGTACGTTCGTCGCCTTCTCCACCTATCTCGCCCAGCTCGTCGGGCCCGTCCGGATGCTCGCCATGGTGCTGACCATCGGGCAGCAGGCCCGCGCCGGTACCGAACGGGTGCTGGAGCTGATCGACACCGAGCCGTCGATGGCGGACGGGAGCAAGGAACTGCCCGCCGACGCGCCCGCGACCGTCGAGTTCGACGATGTGTCGTTCGCGTACGACCCGGCGACGCCCGTGCTGCGCGGGCTCAGTTTCGAGATCCGGGCGGGGGAGACCCTCGCCGTCGTCGGGTCCTCCGGGTCCGGGAAGTCCACCGTCTCGCTGCTCCTGCCGCGCTTCTACGACGTCAGTCGCGGGGCCGTGCTCATCGGCGGGCACGATGTGCGCGAGCTGACCCTGTCCTCGCTGCGCTCCGCCATCGGGCTCGTCCCCGAGGATTCGTTTCTCTTCTCCGAGAGCGTGCGCGACAACATCGCCTACGGGCGCCCCGGCGCCAGTGACGAGGAGGTGCGGGCGGCGGCTCGGGCCGCGCAGGCCGACGGGTTCATCAGCGAGCTTCCCGAGGGGTACGACACCAAGGTCGGCGAGCACGGCCTCACCCTCTCCGGCGGCCAGCGGCAGCGCGTCGCCCTCGCCCGCGCCCTGCTCACCGACCCCCGCCTCCTCGTCCTGGACGACGCCACCTCCGCCGTCGACGCCCGGGTCGAGCACGAGATCCACGAGGCGCTGAAGGAGGTCATGCGGGGACGCACCACCCTGCTCATCGCCCATCGGCGGTCCACGCTCAACCTCGCCGACCGCATCGCCGTCCTGGACGGGGGACGGCTCGCCGACCTCGGTACGCACGAGGAGTTGCAGGAGCGGTCCGCGCTCTACCGGCGGCTGCTCACCGATCCCGACGAGCTGGGGGGCGTCTCCCCCGGGCACACCCCGCCCGCCGCACCCCGCGAGGACACCTCCGTCCGCGACGAACTCGACGCCGAGTTCGACGCCGAGCGCGGCATCACCCCCGCCCTGTGGACCGGCGACCGCGAACCCAAGGACCTCGCCCTGGCCGGCACCCCGGCCACCCCCGAACTCCTCGCCCAGGTCGACGCCCTGCCCCCGGCCACCGACGTCCCCGACATCGACGAGGGGCGCGCGGTGCGGCCCGAGGCGCACTACGGGCTGCGGCGGCTGCTGCACGGCTTCGGGCGGCCCCTGCTGATCAGCCTCGGCCTGGTCGCCCTCGACGCCGGGATGGCGCTGCTGCTGCCGGTGCTGATCCGGCACGGCATCGACAGCGGCGTCACCGAGGCCGCCCTCGGCGCGGTCTGGGCCGCCGCCCTCCTCGGGGTGATCGCCGTCCTCGCCCAGTGGGCCGCGCAGACCGGCGAGATCCGGATGACCGGCCGCACCGGCGAACGCGTGCTGTACGCGCTGCGGCTGAAGATCTTCGCCCAGCTCCAGCGGCTCGGCCTCGACTACTACGAGCGCGAGCTGACCGGGCGGATCATGACCCGGATGACCACGGACGTGGACGCGCTGTCGACGTTCCTCCAGACCGGGCTGGTCACGGCCTTCGTCTCGCTGGTCACCTTCTTCGGGATCATGGGCGCGCTCCTCGTCATCGACATCCAGCTCGCCCTGGTCGTGTTCCTCACCCTGCCGCCGCTGATCGTCGCCACCTTCTTCTTCCGCCGGGCCAGCGTCAAGGCGTACGAGCTGGCCCGCGAGCGGGTCTCGGCGGTCAACGCCGATCTCCAGGAGTCGGTGTCCGGGCTGCGGATCGTCCAGGCATTCGGGCGGGAGGCGGACGGCGGGCGGCGGTTCGCCGAGCGGAGCGCCCGTTACCGGGAGGCCCGGATCCGGGGGCAGTGGCTGATCTCCGTCTACTTCCCCTTCGTCCAGTTCCTGTCCTCGGGCGCCGCCGCCGCCGTCCTCGTCGTGGGCGCCGGACGGATCGAGGCGGCGACCCTCACCACCGGCGCGCTGGTCGCCTATCTGCTCTACATCGATCTGTTCTTCGCCCCGGTCCAGCAGCTCTCCCAGGTCTTCGACGGCTACCAGCAGGCGTCCGTCTCCCTCGGCCGGATCCAGGAACTGCTGCGCGAGCCCACCTCCACCCGCTCCGCGCACCAGCCCCGCGAGGTGCTCTCGCTGCGCGGCGAGATCGCCTTCGAGGACGTCGACTTCGCCTACGGCACGGAGGAGGAGGCCCTCACCGGCATAGACCTGCGCATTCCCGCCGGGCAGACCGTCGCCTTCGTCGGCGAGACCGGCGCCGGGAAGTCCACCCTGGTCAAGCTGGTCGCCCGGTTCTACGACCCGACCGGCGGCCGGGTCACCGTCGACGGCGCCGATCTGCGCGACCTCGACCTCACCTCGTACCGGCACCGGCTCGGGGTCGTCCCCCAGGAGGCGTACCTCTTCCAGGGGACCGTGCGGGACGCCATCGCCTACGGGCGGCCCGACGCCACCGACGCCCAGGTGGAGGCCGCGGCCCGCGCGGTCGGCGCCCACGAGATGATCGCCACCCTCGACGGCGGCTATCTCCACGAGGTCGCCGAACGCGGACGCAACCTCTCCGCCGGACAGCGCCAGCTCATCGCGCTGGCCCGCGCCGAACTCGTCGACCCCGATGTGCTGTTGCTCGACGAGGCCACCGCCGCCCTCGACCTCGCCACCGAGGCCCAGGTCAACCAGGCCACCGACCGCCTCGCCGGCCGCCGTACCACCCTGGTCGTCGCCCACCGGCTGACCACCGCCGCCCGCGCCGACCGGGTGGTCGTCATGGATCACGGCCGGGTCGCCGAGGACGGCACCCATGACCAACTCCTCGCCCTGGACGGCCGGTACGCCCGGCTGTGGCGCACCTTCACCGGCGCCCCGGAGGCCCCGGAGGAGGGCGAGCCGGTGGCCGTGTCCCGCTGACCGCCCGGCGCCCCGGTGCAACCTTCCGGTGGGTCTTCGGCGTCCGTACACCCGTACGGCCGGTGTCGTCGGGCGGGAAGGGGCGGTCGTGGTCTGGGGAGACGTGCACCGGTGGTTCGTGCTCGGTACGGCCTCGGTCACCGCCGCCGCGCTGCTCGCCCTGCTGGCCCCCGCCGACGCCTCGGCCGCCGTCGCCGGGGGATCGGGGTGCGCCGGGCGCAAGATGCGGACCCTGCCCTTCACCACCGGGTCCGTCCAGGTCTTCAAGAGCGGCGGCTATGTCTGCGCGGTGACGCTGCCGAAGACGGTCGGGGGACGCAAGGCGATGTCCGTCTCCCTCCAGGCACGCGGCAACCGGCCGGTCGTCGACCAGGGCCGCTATGTCCGCCGCGCCGGACCGGTCACCGTGCACGCGGGCCAGCGGTGCGTGCGGGTCAAGGGCTCGGTGGGCTCCGGGTCGGTGAGCAGCGGCTGGATCCTGTGCTGAGCGGTCCCCCTCCGGCCTAGGGAATCCCCTACGGTTCGTCAGTACCCCCTGGTGTGAGCCCGATCGCTCCGATAGCTTCCGCTACCGCGCACATCTGCCGCACAGGTTCACGCTCACATGGTCACGCTCACAGGGTGACGTTCACAGGGGAGGGTCATGCGCAAGGCGCTCAGATGGCTGCTCGCGCTCACGGTGCTCATCGGCACCCTCAGCACGGCGGGGGCGGCCACCGCCGCCCAGCAGCCACAGGCCACGGACATCAAGGACCGGCTGCTCGCCGTACCCGGAATGAGCCTGGTCCAGGAGAAGCCGTACCCCGGCTACCGCTTCTTCGTCCTCAACTACACCCAGCCGGTCGACCACCGCAAGCCCTCCCAGGGCACCTTCCAGCAGCGGATCACCGTGCTGCACAAGGACGTCTCCCGCCCCACCGTCTTCTACACCGGCGGCTACAACGTCTCCGTGAACCCCAGCCGCCGCGAGCCCACCCAGATCGTGGACGGCAACCAGGTCT
Organism: Streptomyces sp. NPDC093252; assembly: GCF_040683675.1. Classification (NCBI taxonomy): domain Bacteria; kingdom Bacillati; phylum Actinomycetota; class Actinomycetes; order Kitasatosporales; family Streptomycetaceae; genus Streptomyces; species Streptomyces sp. NPDC093252. The sequence goes on from NZ_JBFBEM010000013.1 coordinate 282,622, forward strand.
CCATGGAGTACCGCTTCTTCACCCCGTCCCGCCCCAGCCCGGCCGACTGGACCAAGCTGGACATCTGGCAGGCCGCCAGCGACCAGCACCGCATCTTCGAGGCCCTCAAGCCGATCTACCAGGAGAACTGGATCTCCACCGGCGGCTCCAAGGGGGGCATGACCGCCACCTACTACGAGCGCTTCTACCCGCGCGACATGGACGGCGTCGTCGCCTACGTCGCCCCCAACGACGTGGTGAACAACCAGGACAAGGCGTACGACCGCTTCTTCGCCGAGGTCGGCACCGAGGAGTGCCGCGACCGGCTGAACGGCGTCCAGCGCGAGGCCCTGGTGCGCCGCGAGGCCCTGACGGAGCGCTACGCGGCCTACGCCGCCGAGAACGAGTACACCTTCACCACCGTCGGCAGCCTGGACAAGGCGTACGAGGCCACCGTCCTCGACTACGTCTGGGGCTTCTGGCAGTACAGCGTCCTCGCCGACTGCGACACCATTCCGGCCGACGCCGCGAACGCCACCGACGACGAGCTGTGGAACTCCCTCGACACCATCGCCGGTTTCTCGTTCTACACCGACCAGGGCCTGTCCCCGTACACCCCGTACTACTACCAGGCGGGCACCCAACTCGGCGCCCCCACCATCCACTTCCCGCACATCGAGAAGAAGTACATCCGCTACGGCTACCTCCCGCCGCGTGAGTTCGTGCCGCGGGACATCGCCATGACGTTCCAGCCGAACGCCATGCGGGACATCGACTCCTGGGTGCGGGGCAACGCCCGTCAGATGCTCTTCGTCTACGGCGAGAACGACCCCTGGGGCGCCGAGCCGTTCCGCCTGGGCAAGGGCGCCCGCGACTCCCACGTCTTCACCGCGCCCGGTGCCAACCACGGGGCGAACGTGGCCGGTCTGGTCGCCGACGAGAAGGCCCTCGCCACCGCCCGGATCCTGGACTGGGCCGACGTCGCCCCGGCCGCCGTCCAGCAGGACGCCGACCTGGCCAAGCCGCTGGCCCGCTACGACGCGAAGCTCGACGTCCGGGACGTGGAGCGGGAGCCGACGCTGCGCCCGTGACCCAGGGGCAGGGCACGCGCCCGTGACCCAGGGGCAAGGGACGCCGCCCGTGACCCATGCCAGGGGGCCGGTCTCCGTTGCGGGGGCCGGTCCCTTCTGCTGTCCGTCCGGCGCGGCCCACCGGGCACCGGGCGGGGCGGTCCGGGCTCAGTAGGCCAGCCCGTGGCCCCGTGGATAGAGGACCCCGCCCGGCGCGTCGGTCCGGGGGACCGGGACCGGCAGGCGGCCCCGGGGGCGGACCCGTCCGGCGATCACCCGGGCGGCGGCCCGCAGTTCGACGTCCGTCCAGGAGTAGGTGGCGAGGGCGGCCCGGACGCCGGGCAGTCGGGCCACGTCGTAGGGGTTGCGGATCGCGACGGCCACCACGGGCTTCCCGGTGGCGATCAGCCGCTCCACCAGGGTCCGCTGGGCGCTGCCCGCGCCGCCCGCCGGGATGTTGTGGGTGCCGACGACCACCGCGTCCGCGCCGCCCGCCGCCGTGACCGCCCGCTCGATCGCCGCCGGGGTGGGGGCGAGGCCGGTGGGCAGGGCGGTCGCCCGGAAGCCCTCGGCCCTCAGGGCGTCGGCCAGCACGGTGGTGGGCGGGCCGGTGGTGCCGGAGGGGGAGGCGGGGTCGGCGCCCACGACCAGCAGCGCGGGGTGGGTCGTCCGGTCCAGGGGCAGCAGCCGGTCCTCGTTGACCAGGAGGGTGGTGGTGCGCTCGGCGATCCGGTCGGCCGCCGCGCGGTGCGCCGGGGTCCCGACGACCCGGTCCACCCCGGACCGGGTGACGTACGGGGCGTCGAACAGATCCAGCCGCGCCTTCAGCCGCAGCATCCGGAGGATCGATTCGTCCAGCCGCGCCTCGGTGAGTTCCCCGTCCCGGACGGCCGTCAGCACCGCGTTCCAGGCGAGATCCAGGTCCGGTGCGTTCAGCAGGACGTCCACCCCGGCCCGCAGCGCCAGCACCGGCACCCGGTCGTCGCCGTACTTCTGCCGCACCCCGGCCATGTCGAGGGCGTCGGTGACGACGAGGCCGTCGTAGCCCAGTTCCTCGCGCAGTATCCCGGTGACGATCGGGCGGGAGAGGGTGGCAGGGTCGCCGGAGCCGTCCAGCGCGGGGACCAGGAGGTGAGCGGTCATGACGGAGTCCGCCCCGGCCTCGATCGCCGCGCGGAACGGCACCGCGTCCAGCGTGTCCCAGCGCTCCCGGGTGTGGGTGATGACCGGGAAGCCGAAGTGGCTGTCCACGGCGGTGTCGCCGTGCCCCGGGAAGTGCTTGGCCGTCGCCGCCACACCGGCGGCCCGGTAGCCGGAGGTCTCCGCCGCGACCAGCTCGGCGACCGACGCCGGGTCCGAGCCGAAGGAGCGGACGCCGATCACCGGGTTCGCCGGGTTCACATTCACATCGGCGACGGGGGAGTAGTTCTGCCGGATGCCCATCGCGCGCAGTTCCGCGCCCGCGATCAGAGCGGCCTGGCGGGCATCGCCGGCCGAGCCGCCCGCGCCGATCGCCATCGCGCCCGGGAGGAGCGTCGCGGGCCGCCCGATCCGGGCCACGGCGCCGTGCTCCTGGTCGGTGGAGATGAGGAGGGGCAGGCCCCGGGGGCGGGTCAGGGCGGCTTTCTGGAGGCCGTTGGAGAGGGCGGCGATCTGGTGGGGGTCGCGGGTGTTGTGCGCCCAGCCGAAGTAGATGATCCCGCCGAGGTGGTACTTGGCGACCAGCTCGGCGGGCGTCCGGACGCCCAGCTCCCGCACATTGGTGTCGATGTCCGCCCGGTCGGGGTCGGTCGCGGAGTGGCCGTAGGCCCGGGAGACGAAGAGCTGGCCGACCTTCTCCTCCAGGGTCATGCGGGAGATCAGGGCGCGCAGGGCTTGATCGGGAGCAGGGGAGGCAGTGGAGTCACCGGGGCGATCGTCGGTGGGGGTTGTGGGGGAGGCGGGGGCGGTGGGGGGCTTGGGGGACGTGGGGGCGGTCGGGATGGCCCGGGTCTCCGCGCCGATCGCCAGGCCGGCGGTGACTCCGGCCGTGGCGGCGAGAACGGTACGCCTGGAGGGCATGGGTGCGCTCCTTCCGGAGTGATCCATAGTGATCCGTCGAGGGCCCATTGAAGGAAGTGCGTGCACGGTAACCGGTGAGGGGGGTGGGGCAGGGGGAGGCGGGGGCGGGGGCCCGGCGAGGCGTGCCGCAGGGGGGTGGCAAGGGGGTGGTCAGGGTGCGGGTGCCGAGCGGGCCGCCGCTCCGGGCCACTGCTCGCGCAGGGTCCGTACGGTCTCGGCGATGGCCGGGCGGCGCGCCGCGCCCTCGCGCCACAGCGCGTACAGCCGCCGTACCGGCACCGGATCGAGCGCCACCTCCACCACCTGAGGCGGCAGCGGCCCCCGCCCCAGCCGGGGGATCAGCGCGATGCCGAGTCCGGCCGCGACCAGCGCCACCAGGGTCGGGTTCTCGTCGGCCTGATGGGCGATCTCCGGCTCGTGCCCGGCCCCGCGCAGGGTGCGCAGCAGCCAGTCGTGGCAGATGCGGCCGGGCGGCTGGCACACCCACCGCTGCCCGCCCAGCTCCTCGCGCCGCACCCCGCCGCGGCCCGCGAAGGGATGGCCCGCCGGGACCAGCAGCGTGCACACGTCCTCCCCGATCCGCGCCCGCTCCACCCCCGGCGGGACCCGCAGCGGGGCGATGTCCCAGTCGTGCGCCACCGCCATGTCGACCGCGCCCTTGGCGACCATCCCGACCGACAGATGCGGATCGACCTCACTGAGCCGGGTGTCCAGCGCGGGGTGCCGGGCGGCGAGATCGGCGAGGACGTACGGCATCAGCCCGCGCGCCGCCGACGGGAACGCCGCCACGGTCAGCCGCCCGGCCGGCTGCCCGCGCCGCCGCTCCAGATCGGTCTCCGTACGCTCCACGATGGCCAGCAACTCCTGGGCGGCGGAGCACAGTTGCTGCGCCTCGTCGGTGAGCCGCACCCCCCGGCCCGCCCGCTCCAGCAGGACCGTACGGGTCTCCTTCTCCAGCTTGGTGATCTGCTGGGAGACGGCCGAGGGGGTGTAGCCGAGGGCGGCGGCGGCAGCCCCGACCGTGCCGTGCACGGAGACGGCGTGCAGGGCGCGCAGGCGCTGGAGGTCGAGCACGGGGACCTGCTTTCGGGGTGGGGCCTTCTTTGCCGGGGTGGGCCTTCTTGGTGGGGCCGCGATCATTCAGTGTTGCTGAATCCAAGCATGCATCAATCATCGCTGGTGCTTCACGCCCCGGCCGGGACATCCTCGGTGCCATGCGCCCCTCCCATCTGCTGCTCGCCGTTCTCGTCGCCGCCATCTGGGGCGTGAACTTCACCGTCATCGAGATCGGCCTCGACCACTTCCCGCCGCTGCTCTTCTCCGCCCTGCGCTTCCTGGTCGCGGCGGTCCCGGCCGTCTTCCTGGTCGGCCGTCCCACGGTGGCCTGGAAGTGGATCGTGGGGGTCGGGCTGGCGCTCGGGGTGGTCAAGTTCGGGCTGCTGTTCATCGGCATGGACGCCGGGATGCCGGCCGGGCTGTCCTCCCTGGTCCTCCAGATCCAGGCGGTGTTCACCGCGCTGATCGCGTTCGCCGTGCTGCGCGAGCGCCCGACCCGGTTCGGGGTGATCGGCATGGCGGTGGCGCTCGCGGGGATCGCGGTCGCGGCCGTGGACGAGGGCGCCTCGGGGCCGCTGACCGGGTTCGCGCTGGTGGTGCTGGCGGCCGTGGGGTGGGGGGTGTCCAACGTCGTGACCCGGAAGGCGGCGCCGCCGGACGCGTTCAACTTCATGGTGTGGGTGTGCACGGTGCCGGTGCTGCCGCTGCTCGCGCTGTCCCTGCTGACCGAGGGCGTGGACCGGGATCTGGCGGCGCTGCGCGCGCTGGACTGGCAGGGCGCGGGGACGGTCCTGTTCGTCGCCTGGGTCAGCACGGTGTTCGGGTTCGGTGCCTGGGGCTGGCTGCTGCGCCGCCACCCGGCGTCCACGGTCGCGCCCTTCTCGCTGCTCGTCCCGGTGTTCGGGATGTCGGGGGCGGCGCTGTTCCTGGGCGAGTCGGTGACGCCGCTGCGGTGGTGTGCGGCGGTGCTGCTGGTGGTGGGGGTGGGGCTGACGTCCCTGGCGCCGAGGACGCCGGGGGCCCCGAGGACCCCCAAGGCCCCGAAGGGGCGGGAGCCGGGAGAGCCGGGGGAGTCGGGGGAGTCGGGGGAGTCGGGGGCGCCGGTCGCCGGGGGTGGTGCGGACGAAGGTGGACGGGACGCGCGTCCCTCCACGACGATCACCGCATGACCACGCCGCCCGTACCCCCGCCCCCGCCCAGCCCCTCGCCCTCGGCCTCGTACCTCATCCTGCACGGCTGGCAGAACCGCCGCCCCGCCCGGCACTGGCAGCACTGGCTGGCCGACCGGCTCCGTGCCCTCGGCCACCAGGTCGTCTACCCCCAGCTCCCCGACCCCGACGCCCCCGAACTGGAGGCGTGGCTGGCGGAGTACGGGCGGCGGCTCGCCGAACTGGAGGGGCCCGAGCGGGTCGTCGTGGCCCACAGTCTGTCCGTACTGGGCTGGCTGCACGCGCTGGCCCGGGACGTACCCGGGGCGCGGGACGTGGACCGGGTGCTGCTGGTGGCTCCGCCGTCGTACGAGGTGATCGCCCGGCTGCCGGAGATCGCGGCGTTCGGCCCGCCGCCGCCGGGCGTCATCGCGGCCCGCACCCGGCTGGTCGCCACCGACAGCGATCCGTACTGCCCCGAGGGCGCCGACCGGCTCTACGCGGAGCCGCTCGGCCTCCCGGCCGACGTCCTCCCCGGCGCCGGACACCTGGACCTGGTGGCGGGGTACGGGGAGTGGCCGGGGGTGCTGGAGTGGTGCGTGGGGGGTGGGGAGGTGGAGGTGCGGGGGCGGGGGCGGGGGTGAGCACGGGGAGGACGGGGAGGTCGGGGAGGTCGGGGTCAGGGAGCCGGGGTGACGGGGGTGCCCCGGCCCCCGCCCGGAGGGCTACGCCGCGTCGTGCAGCAGGCGGCCCAGGTGGTCGCGTCCGGCCGCCAGCAGGTCCGGGAGCGGGGCCGCGGCCTCGTACCAGCGCTTCTCGTACTCCCAGCACAGCCAGCCGTCCCAGCCGCCCCGGGTGAGCACCTCGACGCACTCGCCGAGCGGCAGGATGCCGGCGCCGAGCGGCAGCGGGGTCGTGTCGTCGGCGGAGGCGATGTCCTTGACCTGGACATAGCCCAGATGCGGGGCGAGCGCGGCGAAGGTCTGCGCGGGCTGCTCACCGCCGAGCCAGGTGTGCATCACGTCCCACAGCGCGCCGACGCTCCGCTGGTGGACCGGGCCGAGCACCCGGGCCACCGCCGCGCCCGTGCGGTGCGAGTCATGGGTCTCCAGCAGGATGCGGACCCCGGCGTCGGCGGCGTGGGCCGCGCCCTCGGTCAGCCGCCGGACCGCTGCCGCGTCCGCCTCGGCGGGGTCCCTGTCCGGGTCCCCGTCCGGGTCCCTGTCCGGGTCGCCGTCGGGGTCGCCGCCGGGGAAGACCCGGACGTGGGGCGCGCCCAGGTCGCGGGCGAGGTCGACCAGGGCGCGCAGTTCGTCGAGGACGGGGGTGTCGTCGCCGGGCGCGGCGACGCGGACGTATCCGGCGAGGCCGAGGGGTTCGATCCCGGCGTCCTCGAACGCGGTGCGGGCCGCCGTCCGTTCGGCCGGGCCGATGCCGGGGTGCACCGGCTCCTCGGGGTGGGCGCGCAGTTCGACGCCGTGGTAGCCGTGCCGGGTCGCGAGGGTCAGGACGTCGGAGAGGGGGAGGCCGGGGACTCCCAGCGTGGAGAAGGCCAGCTTCATACCGCCGGACCCTACTCGACCCCGCCCCTCACCCCGTGTGCGCCCGGAGGCCGAGCCGCCAGTCCTGGCCCGTCAGATCGTGGCCGAAGGAGTGGTGGGGCGCCTCGGCGACCAGCTCGAACCCGTGCCGCTGATAGATCCGGCGGGCGCTCGCGAGGATGTCGTTGGTCCACAGCACCAGGTTCTCGTACCCGGCCTCGCGGGCGAAGGCGATGACGGCGCCGACCAGGGTGTCCCCGATGCCGAGCCCGCGCGCGTCCGGCTCGACCAGCAGCAGCCGCAGCCGCGCGGTCGCGGGCGCCGCGTCCCGTACGCACATCACGCACCCCACCGGGCGTCCGTCCAGCTCGGCGATCCACACCCGCTCCCGCGCCGGGTCGTGGCCGGCGGCGAAGTCGGCGACGATCCGGGCGACCAGGGCCTCGTAGCTGTCGTCCCAGTCGTACTCGGCGGTGTAGAGCGCGGCGTTGCGCTGCACCATCCAGCCCAGGTCCCCGGGGGCGGGCGGGCGCAACCGGACGTCCTCGGGGCCGGGGGCGCGGCCGTCGCCGAGGAGGGTGCGGACCGTGCGCAGGGCGTCGGCGAGGCGGGGGCGGTCGGCCGGGGGGACCGTCGCCAGCAGGGCGCCCACGCTCGCCCGGGACCGCTCCTCCAGCAGTTCGGCGGCGGACCGGCCGCGCTCGGTCAGCCCGATCCGGCGGCGCCGGGTGTCCTGCTCGGAGCGGGCGCGCTCGATCAGCCCGTCGTCCTCGAACTTGTTGAGGATCCGGCTGAGATAGCCCGCGTCCAGATGGAGTTGGACGCGCAGATCGGCGGCGTCCACCTGCGGCGCGTGCGCCAGTTCGTACAGGACGCGGGACTCGGTGAGGGTGTAGGGGGCGTAGGTGTGGCGGCCGTAGTCGAGGGCGCCGATGAGGTGGGTGTAGAAGCGGTTGAAGGAGCGGATGTCCTGCACGGTCATGGTGGGCCTTCGCCTGGGTTCCCAATGCCTGGTTTCCCGGTGCCTGGACCATCTGGACCATCTGGACCATCGGTTCTCCAGGGCCGGGAATTTCTCTGACTGAGTCAGAGAAATCGTAATCCCCCGCGCGGCGGCGCGTCCACACCCGTCCCACAGCCCACACATACCTTCGAGTAACCCCACCCCTGAGCTTGACTCGCTGTCACCGATCCCACTTAACTCACACCCTGAGTTTTCTGACGCGTGTTTCCCGAGCGGACTCCCCCACCGCGTATCGCTCCCCTCAACTCCCCCCTCCAGGCAGGAATGCACCCAGATGCCGGATTCTCAGCACCGCAAGCGTTTCTGGACCCGCCGCAAGGTGCTCGGCGCCTCCGCGGGCGGCACCGCGGCAGCCGCCCTCGGCGCCTTCGCCGCCCGCGCGGCCACCACCTCGGACCCGAGCGCCACCGCGAGCCCGGCCGGTGATGTCGTCGGCAAGGTGACCGTCGGTTACCAGGGCTGGTTCGCCTGCAAGGGCGACGGCGCCCCGATCAACGCGTGGTGGCACTGGAGCCCCAACAGCGCCCAGCCGCCCTCCCCGTCCAACCACGGGATCACGTCCTGGCCCGATCTGCGCGACTACACCAAGACGTACACGACGGCCTACGCGAACCTCGGCAACGGCGGCGCGCCCACCCTCTTCTCCTCGTACGACCAGCAGACGGTCGACACCCACTTCCTGTGGATGCAGCAGTACGGCATCGACACCGCCGCCCTCCAGCGCTTCAACCCGACGGGCGGCGAGGGCCCCACCCGCAACGACATCACGGACAAGGTCCGCTCCGCGGCGGAGAAGTACGGCCGCAAGTACTACATCATGTACGACGTGACGAGCTGGACGGCCTTCCAGTCGGAGATCAAGGCCGACTGGACCGACCGGATGAAGGCCCAGACCGCGAGCCCCGCCTACGCCCAGCAGAACGGCAAGCCGGTCGTCTGTATCTGGGGCTTCGGCTTCAGCGACGACAAGCGCGACTTCACCCCCGCCGCCTGCCTGGACGTCGTCAACTGGTTCAAGGACCAGGGCTGCTACGTCATCGGCGGCGTCCCCACCTGGTGGCGCACCGGTGTCAGTGACTCACGCCCCGGCTTCAGCGAGGTCTACCACGCCTTCCACATGATCTCCCCGTGGATGGTCGGCCGGATCGGCAAGGCCGCCGACTCGGACTGGTTCCACGACAACGCGACCGTCCCCGACCTCGCCGAGTGCGCCGCCTCCGGCATCGACTACCAGCCCTGCGTCCTCCCCGGCGACGTGGCCGAACGCCAGCGCGCGCACGGCGACTTCATGTGGCGCCAGTTCTACAACGTGGTCCGGGCCGGTTCCCAGGGCATCTACATCTCCATGTACGACGAGTACAACGAGGGCAACCAGATCGCCAAGACCGCGGAGTCGCAGAGCTGGATCCCCAAGGACTCGGGCCTGCTGGGCCTCGACGAGGACGGCACGGCGTGCTCCGCGGACTACTATCTGCGGCTCACCGGAGACGGCGGCCGGATGCTCAAGGGCCAGCTCGCCGTCACGGCGACCCGCCCGACGGCGCCCTATGTGGCGGGTACGTCGGCGGGGCTCCCGGCGGTCTCCACGATCACCCTGCGGGCCCGCGCCAACAACAAGTTCGTGACGGCGGAGAACGCGGGCACCTCCTCGCTCATCGCCGACCGCGACGCGGCCGGCGCCTGGGAGCGCTTCGACCGGCTCGACCTCGGCGGCGGGAAGATCGCCCTGCGCGCGCGGGTCAACGGCCGGATCGTCTGCGCCGACTCGGCGGGCACCGCCGCCCTCGCCCCCAACCGCCTCGCCGTCGGCGCCTGGGAGACCTTCCGGCTCATCACCCACTCCGACGGCACGGTCAGCCTGCTCGCCGAGGTCAACGGCCGCTATGTGACGGCGGACGACGCCGGGGCGTCCCCACTGGTCGCGAACCGGACGGCGGCGGGGGTGTGGGAGAAGTTCGACCTGGCGACCGTCTGAGCCGGTCCACGCCCTAGCTCCGCTCCTTCGTCTGCTTCGTCTCCTTCGTCTGCGGTGGCGTCCCCTGCGTCCACAGGGGCCGGACGGCGACCCGGCTGAAGCGCCAGCCGTCGTCCGGTGTCCACCGCAGATCGGCGTCGAAGAGACCGCCGACCGTGAAGAGGGTTCCGTCCGCGTAGACATGCGTCATGAGCGCGTTCCAGGAGGCGCGGGCGGACCCGGCGCCGGGGTCGTGCCCGTCCACGAGGATCCCGGACGCGATGTGCTGCGTGGCGACGAAGGGCGCGAGCGCCTCCACGGCCCCGCGCGTCGCCTCGTCGGCCCCCTCACCGGCCCCGACGGGCGTCTCCATCCGCACATCCGGGGTGACGAGCCCCGCCATCGCGCCCCCGGCGTCGAAGTCCCGTGCGTCCAGGGCCCGGAAGAGGCGGTGGACGAGGGTGGGGACGAGGTCGGGGGCCAGGGTGGGGGCCAGGGTGGGGGTGGGGGCGGTGCCCGGGGTGGGCGTGCGGGTGTGCTCGGTGTTGGTCATGGGGGCGAGGGTCGTACGTCAAGCGGGGTTGAGGTCAAGGGCGGGTCGCGGGAGAAGGGCAGGCTGCGGGACAAGGGCAAGTTGCGGGCCATTTGGTTGTGCGCAACTAAGTTGTGTGCTCTACTTACATCCGTCGGCAGGGAAACGGGCCCCAGGCCCCGAACCCCGGGCCCCGAACCCCAGGGCCCAAACCCCCACCGGCACCCAC